>NZ_JBFBDO010000001.1:0-536441 GCF_040683335.1 Kitasatospora sp. NPDC093806 | reverse complement strand
CGCGATCGTCTCGATCTACGCCCTCTTCGGGGTCGGCGAGTCGCTGCTCGCCCCCACCCTGGGCCCGATCGTCGCCGCCCTCCCCCGGCCCGGGCACCACCCCGCCGGGCACGAAGGTCGGCGTCCGCTCGGCCGCCGCGCCGCCGGAGCCGTCCTCCGCCTCCAGGTCGAGCAGCTGCACCGCGCTGCGCCCGACCGCCGCCGCCAGCGCCGGCGGCAGCCAGCCGCCGCGCCCCAGTCGGCCGACCGCCGAGCCGTCCGGGTCCAGCAGCTCGCGCAGCCGGCCCGGGGTCGGCCGGGCCGCCGGGTCCTTGGCCAGGCAGTCGAGCACGATCGAGCGCAGCGGCCCCGCGGCCAGCCCGGACAGGTCGGGCTCCTCGTGCACCACCCGGTAGAGCAGGACGGCGGCGCTCACCCCCTCGCCGAACGGGTGCACCCCGGTGGCCGCGTAGGCGAGCACCGCGCCGAACGAGAAGACGTCGCTGGGCGGCCCGGCCGGCCGCCCGTTCGCCTGTTCGGGGGACATGAAGCCGGGCGAGCCCACCACGAACCCGGACTGGGTGAGCCCGCTGCTGGCGTCCAGGGCCCGGGCGATGCCGAAGTCGATCAGCCGGGGGCCGTCCAGCGTGAGCAGCACGTTGGACGGCTTGACGTCGCGGTGGACCAGCCCGAGCCCGTGCACGTGCTCCAGCGCCTCGGCCAGCCCGGCGCCGAGCGTGCGCACGGCCGGCTCGGGCAGCGGCCCGTACTCGCGGACGGCGCCGCCGAGCGCGGGTCCGGCGACGTAGCCGGTGGCCACCCAGGGGTGCTCGCCCTCGGTGTCGGCGTCCAGGACGGGGGCCGTCCAGGCCCCGCCGACCCGGCGGGCGGCGGCCACCTCCTGCCGGAACCGGGCCCGGAACTCGGTGTCCTCGGCGAGCTCGCCGCGGACCACCTTGACCGCCACGGTGCGCCCGCCCGCCGTCCGGCCGAGGTAGACCCGGCCCATGCCGCCCGAGCCGAGCCGCCGCAGCAGCCGGTACCCGCCCACCTGGCGCGGGTCCTCCGCTCCCAGTGCCTGCATCCCCCGCACGCTCCCGTCACCCGGCCGGCCCCGCCGCCGGGGCCGTCGTCTCGCGTGCAGACGTTATCGGGCGGCGGGGCCGCGGCACGGCACAACCGGGGGATACCGCCACAACCCGGGGCTCAGGCCACCGGTTCCGGGGCCGGCTCCAGCAGCCGGACCGCCACGTCGGGCTCGAACCCGCTGTCGTGGGCGACCCGCCGGGCGAACTCGGCGACCCCGGCCAGCTGCCGCTCGCCGAGCGAGAAGTCCAGCGCCTCGCTGAAGTAGCGCTCCAGCACGCCCGCGTCGAACGCCTCCCAGCGGGCCGCGTGGGTGGCCACCTCGCGGGCCTCGACCAGCGAGAGGTCCCGGGACTCCAGGAAGGCGCGGTGCACCGCCGCGGTCAGCTCGGGGCGGCGTTCGGCGAAGTCGCGGCGGGCGGCCCAGACCGCGAAGACGAACGGCAGCCCGGTCCACTCCTTCCACATCTCGCCGAGGTCGTGCACGGTGAGGCCCTGGGCGGCGGCCTGGCCGAGGCAGGCGCGCAGCGCCGGGTCCCCGATCAGGACGGCCGCGTCGGCGTCGGCGAGCATCGCGTCCAGGTCGGGCGGGCTGGCGAAGTACACCGGCCGCACCCCTTCGCGCTCCTCCAGCAGCAGCCGGGCGAGCCGGACCGAGGTCCGGCTGGTGGAGCCGAGGGCGACCCGCCGGCCGTCCAGCTCGGCCAGCGGCACCTTGCTGACGATCACGCAGGACATCACCGGGCCGTCGCTGCCCACCGCGATGTCCGGCAGCACGAGCAGTTCGTCCGCGTGGCGCAGGTACTCCACACAGGTGATCGGGCCGATGTCGAGCGAGCCGTCGACCAGCTGGTCGCTCAGCTTCTCCGGGGTGTCCTTGGTGAGGTCGAGATCGAGCAGATTGCCGGTCCTGGCCAGGCCCCAGTAGAGGGGTACGCAGTTCAGGAACTGAATGTGCCCGACCCGCGGCCGTACCGGGGTGTTCTCCCGGGGCTCCCGCGTTTCGGCGTCCGGTGCTGCCACTGCGCCGCTCCCTTGCTGTTCGTGCGCTTCCCCGCAGGGTATGCCCGGTGTTCCGGAAGCCCCGCACCGGCCTTCCGACACGCACCGTGTCGATGTCCCCAACGGCCTTACGACACGCGCGGTCCAGCCCGCAAGTCACCCCTGGTCGTCACAGCAGCCGCATGCTAGCGTTGCCCTCAGTTGCAGTTTGATTCCCCTTGCAGTACTTGAAGCCTGCGGAGCATGTAACCGCAGGCTTTTTGTAGTTTTTCAGCAATATCGAAAAACTCCGGACCCGTCCGGAGGCAGGGCGATCAGCGCAGCGGACCGGTTGCCACACGGTGTGGCACCCGACACGTCCCTCGCAAGGAGAACGGCATGGCCACGGGAACCGTCAAGTGGTTCAACGCTGAGAAGGGCTTCGGCTTCATCGCTCAGGAGGGCGGCGGCCCCGACGTCTTCGTCCACTACTCCGCCATCAACGCGAGCGGCTTCCGCTCGCTGGAGGAGAACCAGGCGGTCAGCTTCGACGTCACCCAGGGTCCGAAGGGCCCGCAGGCGGAGAACGTCACTCTTGTCTGACATCCTCTGATGATCTGATCGCTCGGGACCCCCACGGGTCCGCCGACGGCCGCCCGGCCGTCACCATGAGCACAGAAGCAGTACCCAAGGGGGCCCCCGTTCTCGGTGGGCCCCCTGCCTTTTCCCCTGCCTTTTCCCCGGCGCTCCACCGGCCGGGCGCGCGCACGCCAACGGGCCCGCTCCCCGGGTGGGGGCGGGCCCGTCGGCGTCGTGGAGCGGCAGGCCGCTCGGCGTCAGGCCGTGGCGGTGGCCGTCGTGCCGGAGGCCTGGACCGGGACGGTGGCCGCCGGACCGTCGAGCAGGTCGCCGGTCGGGTTGTTGTAGGCGGCCAGGTCGAGGGTCTTCTCGCGGGCCGCGACCAGGATCGGCACCAGCGCCTGACCGGCGACGTTGGTCGCGGTGCGCATCATGTCGAGGATCGGGTCGATGGCCAGCAGCAGGCCGACGCCCTCCAGCGGCAGGCCCAGGGTGGAGAGGGTCAGCGTCAGCATGACGATCGCACCGGTGAGACCGGCGGTGGCCGCCGAGCCGATCACCGAGACGAAGGCGATCAGCACGTAGTCCTTGATGCCGAGGTCGATGCCGTACACCTGGGCGACGAAGATCGCGGCCAGCGACGGGTAGATCGCGGCGCAGCCGTCCATCTTGGTGGTCGCCCCGAACGGGACGGCGAAGCTCGCGTACTCGCTCGGGACGCCGAGCCGCTCGGTGACCCGGCGGGTGACCGGCAGGGTGCCGACCGAGGAGCGGGAGACGAAGGCCAGCTGGATGGCCGGCCAGGCGCCCTTGAAGAAGTTGAGCGGGTTGAGCCCGGCGGCGAACCGCAGCAGCAGCGAGTAGACGCCGAACATCACCAGGGCGCAGCCGACGTAGATGTCGACGGTCAGCGTCGCGAACGGCTCCAGCAGGTCCCAGCCGTACTTGGCGACCGACTTGCCGATCAGGCCGAGGGTGCCGAGCGGCGACAGGCGGATGACCCACCACAGCGCGGTCTGGACCAGCTCCAGCACCGACTCGCTGAGCTTGAGGACCGGCTCGGCCTTGGCGCCGAGCTTGATGATCGCGGCACCGGCCACGATCGCCAGGAAGACGATCTGCAGGACCTCGACCTCGGTGAACGCGGTCACGATGTTGGTCGGGAAGATCCCGGTCAGGAAGTCGATCCAGCTGCCGGTGGACTTCGGCGGCTTGAGGCCCTCGGTCTTGAGGCTGGTGCCCTCGCCGGGGTTGGTCAGCAGGCCGAGGCCGAGGCCGATGGCGACCGCGATCAGCGAGGTGACGGCGAACCAGAGCAGCGTGCGGACGGCCAGCCGGGCCGCGTTGGTGACGTTGCGCAGGTTGGCGACGCTCACCAGGATCGCGGTGAAGACCAGCGGCGGGACGGCGAGCTTCAGCAGCTGGACGAAGGTCTTGCCGATCGTCTCCAGGGTGGTGGCCAGCCAGGAGATGTCGGCCTCGCGGGCCAGGTAGCCGAGACCCGCGCCGAGCACGAGGCCGGCGACGATCTGGGCCCAGAACGGGGTCCTGCGGATTCTCGCGAAGACGGACGGCGACGAGGTCGCCTCGGGCGCTGTGGACATGACGGTGCGGCTCCGGGGGAGGCGTTGCTGACGGTGAGGCGGGGCGGGAACGGCGGCACGGCGCGGTGGCCGGACGGGGAGGTACCGGCCCCGGTCAGGGGCGTGCCGCCGGAATACAGCTCATGGCGCGACAGGCGCGCGGGCTGTCCACAGCACCGGGCAGACGGCACCCGCGGGCGGCGCCGGGCTGCGAGCCCAGGCCGTGCGTCCGGAGTGCGTCTGAGGTGGTCATGGCCGACACGTTAGCAGCAAAGGTTTGAGATGTTCAAAGTAGTTGTTTGAGTTCCGGACACCTCATCCTTTTGACCGGTCAACGGTTATACGTATAACTTGGACGGTGACCCCGCCCGCCAGCCGCCCAGACCGGAGAACCCCGCCCATGGGCTACCTCGCCCTGCTCCGCGCCCCGCACGTCGGCCGCCTGCTCTTCGGCACCCTGCTCGGCCGCCTCCCGGCCGGCATGACCGCCCTGGTCATCGCCCTCGCCCTGCGCGAGGCCGACGCGCCGTACAGCCGGATCGGGCTGGCCACCGCCGCCTACGCGATCGCGGCGGCGATCGGCGGACCGGTGCTCGGCCGGATCGTGGACCGCACCGGACAGCCGCGCGTCCTGCTCGCCGCCGCCGTGGTGGCCGGCGCCGGGTACGCCCTGCTCGCGCTGGCCCCGGGCTCGGCGCTGGCCGCCCCGCTCGGCGCCGCGATCGCCGGACTGGCGATGCCGCCGCTCGAACCCTGCCTGCGCTCACTCTGGCCGGACGTCGTCGAGGAGGAGCAGCTCGACACCGCCTACGCCTTCGACTCCGCCTCGCAGCAGATCCTCTACGTCGCCGGACCGCTCGCGGTGGCCGGCATCGCGGGCACCGTCGGCCCGGTCGTGGCGCTCTGGGTGGCGGCCGGACTGGGCCTGGCCGGGGCGCTCGTGGTCGCCACCACCGCTCCCGCCCGGGCCTGGCAGGCCCCGCCGCGCGAGCACTCGGCCGGTCTGCTCGGCCCGCTCCGCTCCCCCGGCCTGGTCCTGCTGCTGATCGGCCTGGCCGGCGCCGGCTGGGCGGTCGGCGCGCAGAACGTGCTGTTCATCGCGTACGCGGAGGCCCACGAGACGAACGGCCTGCCCGGCGGCGCGGGCACCCTGCTGGCGCTGGCCGCGCTCGGCGGCCTGCTCGGCGCGCTCGGCTACGGCGCGGTGAAGTGGCGCAGTTCCACCGCGAGCCGCACCTGGGTGATGGCGCTCGGCATGGCCGTCAGCTACCTGCCGCTGGTGCTGGTCCCGGGACCGGCCGCGATGGCCGCCCTGGCCTTCCTCTCCGGGATCGCGCTGGCCCCGCTGCTGGCGGCGGCCTTCGTGCTGGTCGCCGAGCTGGCCCCGGTCGGCACCGTGACCGAGGCCTTCGCCTGGCTGGTCACGCTGTTCGCGACCGGCAACTCGCTCGGCTACGCGGTCTCCGGCCACCTCGCGGAGGGGTCGCTGCGCTCGGTGGCGCTCTGCGCGGCGGGCGGGATCGGGCTGGGCGCGGTGCTGCTGTTCGGCGCCCGCCGCTGGTTCCGCCCGGCGGCCGCGCCGGTGGCCGCCGCCCGGCTCGCCGAACCGGTGCCGGTCGGCTGAACTCGGCTGAACCCCGCTCCCGCGCGGAGCTCCCCCCATGGACGTGGCAGCGCCCGCCGGGCCGGTGGTCTGGCCGACGGGCGCTGTCACTTTTTCAGTTGTGCCTACCGCTCACTGCTCAGCTGTGGCGGCCGCGACCTCCCCAGGCGACCAGGGCGAGCAGCAGGCCCGCGCCGAGGGTGAGGGCCCCGACGACACCCAGCAGGGTGCCGAGTCCGCCACCGGTGTCGGGCAGTTCACCGCCGTGGCCGTGGTGCGAGTGGGTCGGCTCGGGGTGCTGCGAGTGCGTCGGCTCGGGCGAGTGGGTCGGCTCCGGCGAGTGGGTGGGCGTCGGCGAGTGCGTCGGCTCCGGCGAATGGGTCGGGCTCGGCGTCGGGGTCACCGTCGGCGAGGGGGTCGGCGTCACCGTCGGCGACGGCGACGGCGACGGCGACGGGGACGGGGACGGGGACGGCGAGGGCGAGGGCGACGGGGAGGGCTCCGGCGGGAGCACCAGCCCGAGGTCCAGGTCCAGGTCCCGCGCCCCGCCCGCCAGCGTGACGGTCTGCGTCACCCCGGTCGCCGGGTCCGCGTCCGAGTCCAGCGCCCGGTCCGTACCCGCGGCCCGCTTGGTCACCGTGGCGTCCTTGGGCAGCGTGGTGAGGTCGAACCGCACCGCGTACACCCCGTCCGGCAGCCGCTCGAACAGGTAGTGCCCGCTCGCGTCGGTCACCGTGGCGACCGCGTTGCCGGCCTTGTCCCGGACCACCCGGCCCTCGCCGTCCAGCAGTTCGACCCGGACGCCGGGCACCCCGGGCTCGCCGGGCTGCTGGATGCCGTCCGCGTTCAGGTCGCTCCAGACGAAGTCGCCCAGCGCGTTGGCCGGCGGGACGGCCTGGTCGATGCCGACGCCGACCTTGGCCGGCTCGGCGGGCAGGAACGGGCGGCCGTTGGCGTCGGTCGCGGTGTAGGCGAAGCTGTTCCAGGCGAACTCGTCCGGGCCGGCGTCGAACGAGGCGACCATCGGCCAGGTGAGCATGAAGCTCTCCCCGGGCGCGAGCGTGCCCGGCCGGTGCACCCGGAACCAGGTGGTGACGCCCGGGCCGGGGAACGCGGTGCTCCACTGCGCGGCGGCGTCGCACGGGCCGGGCACGGCGAAGTCGGCCGGCAGACAGGGGTTGGGCGAGGTGGTGTACTCGATCACCACGGTCGGGTCGCTGGAGGTCAGCGGCTCGACCAGGGACGGCGCCCAGGCGGAGCCGCGCGGGACGTCCGGGCGCAGCACGTAGCCGTCACCGGGGGTGGGCAGCTTGTCGTACGCGAGGAACTCGGTGACCGGGTCGGCCGAGTCGTTGCGGACGGTCAGCCGGTAGGAGATGCCGCCGCCGGGCCGGGTGGTGCCGGTGCTGGCGTAGTCGGGGTCGAGGTCGCCCTTGACCTCCTTGTACGACCGCAGCACGGCCGGCACCTGCACCTCGACCTGCGAGGAGGCCCGGCACATGGTCTCGGTGGTGTCGCCGTCCTTGTCGATGTCCTGGGCGTCCACCGCGCCGCTGTCGCTGCCGAAGTAGAAGCAGGCGACCGGGTCGCCGGCGCCCTCGGCGGTGACGTACACGTCGTTGGTGAGGGTGCCGGGCTTGGCGCTGCCGGCCACCTGGACGTCGATCAGGGTCCGGTAGGCCCGGTGGTCGTTCAGGTACATCATGTCGGGGCTGCCGGCCGGCCAGGTCAGCTTGAGCAGTTGGCGGCCGTCCGGCCCGGGGAGCATCGCGACCGACTCCGGGGCCACCGACTCGGCGTAGGCCGGGTCGCGCCGGGCGCTGCCGTCGACGTACACCATGCCGGGCGGCAGCAGGTCGTAGAGGACCAGCGGCCGGTCGAGGGTGCGGCCGGTCCGGTTGTACGGGGCGATCTGGAAGGTGGCGATCCCGCCGGGCGAGAGCACCGCGCCGGACACCGTGGTCTTGGTCGCGCCCAGGTTGGTGGCGGCGGTGACGGTGTTGTCGGCGCAGGCGTTGGCGGTCGCCGTGGCGCCGCCCGCGTCGGTGCCGACCGCGTCGAGGCAGTTGTGCAGCGGGACGGGCGCCGGCCGGCCGTCGTGGCCGGGGGTGATGACCTGGGCGAGCACCTGGACCGAGTTGCCGGGGCTCCAGCCGCTGGGGATCGGGCCGGTCCAGCTGAACCGCAGGCCGTCGAGGTAGCGGCCGGCCGGGATGCCGAGCACGTCGTTGGCCGGGTCGCCGGCGCCCGCGGCGAAGGTGATCCGCCGGCTGCTGGAACCGTTCAGCGGGCTGCCCGGGGTGAAGGCCTGCCAGGTCGGGTCGCCGTCCAGCCGGTATTCCAGCGCCAGGTTGATGCTGGTGGGGTTCCACGCCTCCAGCTGGATGGACTGCGGGATCAGCCAGTTGTACAGGTTGGCGGTGGTGCCCGTGCCCGGGTCGGTCAGCACCAGGCTGGTGACCGGGTCGGCGTTGTTGCTCACCCGCAGGCTGAACGAGGAGAGGTCGCCGGAGACCGTCCGGTCCTGCCACACCTTGGAGGCGCCGATCTGGACGCCGGTGACCGGCGGCTGGAAGGTCGGGGTCTCGGCGGTGGCGGTGGACAGGTCGCGCTGCGCGTCGGGGCCCAGCGGATCGCCCTGGAGGGTCACCGTGTTGGTGGAGGTGGTGCCGCTCGGGAAGGTCGGGTCGGGGTAGTTGACCACCAGGACACCGGGGACCCGGCAGCCGGCCTGGCCGTTGCCGGCCCGGAAGGCACCGATGTCGAAGACCCAGGTGGTGGAGCCGGCCGGGTCGTTGACCCAGCCCGGCGAGCGGCTGGTGTCGACCACCGCGCCGGCCGGCAGGGTGTCGACCAGCCGGCTGCTGTCCAGGTCGACGTTGGGCACATTGGCGGTGGAGCAGGCGCTGAACTGGTAGGTGACCGAGCGGCCGTCCTGGCTGCTGGTCTGCACGCCCTTGGTGGTGGTGTAGCTGGGCTGGACCACCGCGGTGGTGGTGGCGGTGCCGGTCTGCGGCATCTCGCCGTCGGCCGTGAGGGTGGCCGAGTTGGTGCTCTGGGTGCCGTTCGGGGTGGTGAAGTTGGGGTAGCGCAGCACCACGTTGATGGTGGCGGTGGTGCCCGGGGGGAGTGTCAGCAGCTTGGCGGTGAGGGTGCCGCCCTGGCTTCCGGCGGCCGGGACGGTGGAGTTGGGGACGTCGACCGTGGAGGCGTCCGGGGTCCAGCCGACGAACTCCATCCCGGCCGGGAGGACGTCGCTGATCTGGCCGTTGGCGCACTCGGTGACCGAGCAGGTGTAGCGCAGCGTGTAGGTGACGTTCTCGCCGGGCACCGGGTTGGGCTTGTCCACCGTCTTGGTGAAGGAGACGGCGGCCTGGGCGGGCGGGGCGGTCAGGGTACCGGTCAGCAGGGTGCCGCCGATCAGGCCGAGCGCGGCGGCGAGGCGCGGCAGGCGCGACGGCCCGGGGAGCCGTGGGAGTTTGGGTCTGGACGTCCGCATAGGCGGAATCTCATCGTCCGTTAATCCACTCAACGTGTCGCCGCGAGGCGGTATGACGATCTTTCACCCGTCCGGATCAGCCCGAACGGACGAACCCTGACGCGGACGGACGACCGGCGGTCGGCCCGACGGTCAGCTCCCGACCGGCCCCGGCGCGGTGGAGGAGCGCAACACCAGCGAGGTGGCGAGCGGCGCCACCGGGGCGACCGGCTCGCCCCGGAGCAGCCCGGCGAGCGCCGCCACCCCGGCCCGGCCGAGCTCCTCGCCCGGCAGGTCGACGGTGGTCAGCGGCGGGGCGAGCAGCGCGGCCACCGGGACATTGTCGATGCCGACCACCGAGAGGTCGCCGGGCACCCGCAGCCCGCGCTCGGCGGCGGCCTGGTAGACGCCGGAGGCGACCACGTCGTCGTCGCAGATCACCGCGTGCGGTCGGGCCGGGTCGGCGAGCAGCCGGTGGGCGACCTCGCGGGCGGCGGACTGGCCCTCGTTCAGGCTGACGCCCAGTTCGAGGACGTCCAGGCCGAGCGCGCGGACGGCCTCCTCGAAGGCGGCCTGCCGGACCCGGAAGGTGTAGGCGGCGTGGGTGGAGCGGAGCCGGCCGATCCGCCGGTGGCCGAGCCCGGCCAGGTGCTCGACGGCGGCCCGCATGCCCCCGGCCACGTCCAGCTCGACGGTCGGCCGGGCCCGGTCGGTGCCCGGGTCGGCGTCCAGGAAGACGGCGGGGGTGTCGGCGGGCAGGTCGCCGAGCTGGCTGTCGTCCGGGGAGCAGATCAGCAGGCCGTCGAAGCGGCTGGTGGTGGCGGCCTCGGCGAGCGTGGCGCTCCCCCAGCCGGAGCTGACCACGACGGCCAGGCCGTGTTTGCCGGCCTCCTCGTGGACGCCCTCCAGGACCCGGCCGAAGAACGGGCCGAGGATGTTCGGCACGGCCAGCAGGATCATGCCGCTGCGGCCCAGCCGCAGCTGCCGGCCGGCCGCCTGCGGGCGGTAGCCGAGGCCGCGGGCGGCCTCCCGGACCCGCTCGCGGGTGGCCTCGGAGACCCGGCGGCCGGCCTCGGAACCGGAGAACACCAGCGAGACGGTCGCCTGCGAGACCCCGGCGAGCCGGGCGACGTCCCGGCCGGTGGGGCGGCGGACCGGGGCCGGCCAGGTCCCGGCGGCCGGCCGCTCGGGCTGCTCCGGCCGCTCGGGCTGCTTCTCCGGCACGGCGGGGCGGGTCAGTTCTGCGGGGCGGAGGCGGCGGAGCCGGGGGCGGCGGCCCGGGCGGCCGCGGCGCGGGCGGCGTCGTCCGCGGCGTCCTCCTCGGCGTTCTGCGCGGCGATCTTCGAGGCCGTCCGGGTGCGGATGCCGTCCACCTTGCCGGAGATCGCGGCCGACATCTCGTCGCGCTGGCGGCTGAGCAGGACGTAGCTGAGCGGCGCCGAGACGATCGCGGCCAGCAGGAAGAGGAAGATCACGCCCGCCTCGCCGCTGACCGGGATCACCCCGAAGTGTCCGAGCAGCAGCGCGATCAGCAGGCAGGCGAGGAAGATGGAGACCCGCATGGAGGTGTAGCGGAGCGTGGCGTTCGGCTTCTTGCTCACATTGCTCACCGGGGACACATCCTTCTCTGCGCTGGGGGGACCGGGCCGGTCTCCCAGTGAAGCATGCCTGACGGGACCGGCAGGGGTGGACCCCTCCGACCCCGCCCGCCGGTCCGGCCCGATCAGCGCAGGTCGAGCCACATCGTGACGTCGTCGCGGTCGTCGCCGGGCCCGACCCGGATGGTGCCGGGCACCCGGCCGACCTCGACGTAGCCGCTGCGGCCGTAGAACGACTCCAGCCCGAGCCCGCCGCGCAGGTAGAGCCGCAGACCGGCCAGCCCCCACTCCCGGGCGACCCGCTCGGTCTCGGCCAGCAGCGCCGAACCGTAGCCGCGCCCCTGGAAGTCCGGGTGGACCATCACCCGGGTGAGCAGCCGCCAGTGGTCCATCGGCTCGAACCGCATCGACTCGAAGACCAGCAGCGCGGCGAGCCGCCCGCTCTCCGCCTCCCGGGCCACCAGCAGCCGGTCCGGCCCGGCCGGCGCGATCCCGGCGAACTGCTTCTCCGCGGCGACCCACACCTCTTCCTCGGTCACCGGCCGGACGAAGCCGACCGCCCCGCCCGCGTTGCTGGCGGCCGTCCACAGGGCGGTGATCTCGGCGCGCAGCCCGGGGTCGAGTTCGGGGTCGAGGGTGAAGATCAGCGTCATGGTCCCGCAGCCTAGCCGCCCCTTACGACAACGCCGGAACGGTCCGCTCGGGCCCGGCCGTCGCCGTCCGCAGCGCCAGGCAGAGCAGCACCGCGACCGCGCACAGCCCGCCGGCCGCGTACCAGCTGAGGTCGTAGTTCCCGAGCGCGTCCCGGGCGAAGCCGGCCAGGCCCGCGACCACCGCGGCGCCGATCTGGTGGCCGGCCAGCGCCCAGCCGTAGACGATCGGCGCGTCCTCGCCGAAGTGCCGGCGGCAGAGCGCGACGGTCGGCGGCACGGTGGCCACCCAGTCCAGCCCGTAGAAGACGATGAAGGCCAGGATCGGCGGCTCCAGCGAGCCCGCGAACAGCTGCGGCAGCAGGAACAGCGAGAGCCCGCGCAGCGCGTAGTAGACGATCAGCAGCCGCTCGGCCGGGAAGCGGTCGGTGAACCAGCCGCTGGCGATGGTGCCGACCACGTCGAACACGCCGACCAGCGCCAGCAGGCTCGCCGCCGTGGTGACCGGCATGCCGTGGTCGTGGGCGGCCGGGATGAAGTGGGTGCCGACCAGCCCGGCGGTGGTCGCGCCGCAGATCGCGAAGGAGCCGGCCAGCAGCCAGAACGCCCGGCTCCGGGCGGCCTCCCGGAGCACCCGCAGCGAACGGGCCAGCGCCCGCCCGCCGACCGCCGGGGCCGGCTCCCCCTCGGTCGCCCCGTACGGGAGCAGGCCGAGGTCGGCGGGCCGCTCGCGCATCAGCAGCAGCACCGGGACGGCGACCGCGCTGGCCGCCAGCGAGACCACCACGACGGCCGAGCGCCAGCCGTGCTCCTCCACCAGCCAGGCGCCGAGCGGCAGGAAGACCAGGTTGCCCGCCGCGCCGGCCGCCGTCAGCGCCCCGGTGACCAGCCCCTGCCGGGCCCGGAACCAGCGGCCGGTGATCGTGGTCGCGAACGCGCCCGCCATCGAGCCGCTGCCCAGGCCGACCAACACGCCCCAGCAGAGCATCAGTTGCCACGGCTCGCGCATCAGCATGGTGAGTCCCGAGCCGACCGAGATGGTCAGCAGCGCGCAGACCACGACCAGCCGGACGCCGAACCGGTCCATCAGGGCGGCGGCGAACGGCGCGGTGAGGCCGTAGAGGGTCAGGTTGACCGAGGTGGCGGCGGATATCGTGCCCATCGACCAGCCGAACTCGGTGTGCAGCGCGTCCATCATCAGGCTGGGCGTGGAGCGGAATCCGGCCGAACCGAGCAGCACCAGCAGCGAGACGGCGGCCACCACCCAGGCGTAGTGCAGCCGGGGACCGCGGGCGGGGAGAGGACCGGAGGTCGGGGCGGGGGCCACGTCCGCGGGGGCATTCGAGCATTCGTTCACCCGGCGAGTCTCCCGAAGGGGCCGGTGGGTCACGAGTGGCGGGACTGCCAGCTTTCATCGGTTTCGGGCCACCGGACCGGGGTGGCCGAAAAGGACCGCCCGCGGTGGGTGGATCGGACGGCGACCGGCCGCACGCACCCCGAGCGCGGCACGGTCGGCCGCCATCCGACCGCGGTGCACGGGCCCTGAACCCGTGCCACGCCCTCCGCACTCGCCAAGGAGCCAGCGCACGACCGGCCGGGACCCACGGCCCCCCTGCTGACGTGATCCCCCTGGACAGCAGCACCGCAGCGGCGTTCGGGTGTTCCCTCGGCGTCCCCTCGCAACGGAGCGCTGCACCCAAGCGTGATCAGTCGGATACGTCACGTCAATGGGTAGTCCGAAATTCGGAATGGTTGCGTCAGCTTTCGGCCCGGTGATCGCCGGGCCTGCGCGAGCGAGCCGAAGGGCCGCGCCGGTGCCGAAAGCGACCAGCGACCAGCGACCAGCGACCAGCGACCAGCGACCGACGCAGGAGGGAGTGCCGGAGTGAGGAGTGTCGGCGCCGGATCAGAGCGGCCCGGAGGCGAGCCGAGCGCCATCAGGAGTCACTGCGCGAGGGCGGCCCAGTCGACGGCGGCGAGCGGGTCGGCCGGGCGGGCGTCGGGGCTGATCTCGCACCAGACCCGCTTGCCCGAGCCGTCCGGGTACCAGCCCCAGCGGTCGCAGAGCAGCTCGACCAGCTCCAGGCCGCGCCCGTTGGTCGCGTCGCAGTCCGGTCCGGCGTGCCGGGGCGCGGGGGCCGCCTGGCTGGCGTCCGCGACCTCGACCCGCAGCGGGCCGACGGTCGCGGCCTCGCGCACCCGGGCGCACCCCGGTCCGTCCGGGGACGCCCCCGCCGTCCCGCCCGCCGCCCCACCCGCCGTCCCGCCCGGCGGCTCGCCCAGCGGGAAGCAGAGCCGCAGCACCGCCGGACAGCCGGTGTGCACCACGGCGTTGGTCACCAGCTCGGAGACCACCAGCACCACCGTCTCGGCGATCGGCGCGTCCGGGTCCACGCCGTGGTTGAGCAGCCGCGAGCGGACCCACCGACGGGCCCGGCCGACCTCGGCGGGATCCGCCTGCACCGCCAGCTGTACCTGAAGAACCTGCACCGCTCCACCACCTGCACTCGCAGTTCGGCCATCGTCTCGACCGGGCCCTGGTCGCCCGGCCCGCCCGGGCACCCACCGGGCCGCCGTCCGTCGGGCCATCGCCCGTCACCGGGTCGCCGCACGTCACAACCGGTGCGGCGGGCCCGCGCCACCTCGTCCGTCGCGCACCGGCCGCGACACGAGTACGCCTCAGGATGATTCGGCGGACCGACTGCAGCAAGCGCTTCGGGCATATTCCAGCGATCGGGGGACGGGGCAGGGCATACTGTCCCGCTCACTCTGGCGAGCTTCGGACCGGCGATCGCCCGGCCCGGGCCGACCGGCCGAGGACGCAGAGGCGAACCTACCGCCGTCCGCCCCCGGCGCCGCGCCCGCCACTCGCGAACCACCCGTGCGACATATGTCCACCCCCCTTCGAACAGCCCAACCGCGGGATCGACGGCAGATCCCACGATCCGACGATCCGAAGCCCGGCTCGGGCTCCGGACCGCGGCCCTCCGTTCTTCACCGAATCCCGCCACCGCCCGAACGGCGCGGGATACCGTGGACGGGTCAGCGGTCGGTCCGGCAGGAGGGGTGGTGACCGATGGCCACCACCGGCGGCGAACCGCGCCGGGACGAGCAGCTGCAACGGCGGCTGGCCCGCGGCGAGGAGACCGCCCTGGGCGAGCTGTACGACCAACTCGCGCCGATGGTCCACGGGTTGGCGGGCCGGATACTGGCCGACCAGAGCGCCGCGGCGCAGCTCACCCGGGAGATATTCGCCCACGTCTGGGAGCACCCCGAGGCCTTCGACCCGGCCCGCGGCTCGCTCCGCTCCTGGCTCGGCGCGCTGACCCACCGGCGCGCGGTCGACCGGCTGCGGGCCCGCCGCGCCGCCGAGGCGGGCTTCGCCGGCAGCGCCGAGGAGGAGATCCGCACGGTGGCCACCGCCGCCCGGGTCCAGTACGTGGTCGCCGCGCTGCCGCAACCGCTGCGTGAGACCATCGCGGAGTCCTACTACGACGGCCGCACCTACCAGGAGACGGCCCGTCGGCTCGGAATCAGCGAACAGACCGCCAAGCAGCGGATGCGGCTCGGCCTGGAGCTGCTCGCCACCGAGCTGGCGGAGGAGCGTGCCCGGCAGCGACGCACGCCCCCGCCCGGCGCACCCGGCGAACCGGGGGCGGACGGCCCGGCGGGGGCGGACGACCCGCGGGACTGCGACAGGGGACGCGACGGCTGGCAGCGGAAGGAGGGCGGCGGAGCGTGACGATCACCGACGATCAGCACGAGGCCCTGCGCTCGCTGCTCGGCGCCTGGGCCCTCGGCGCCGTCCCGCCCCGCGAGGCCGCCGAACTCGAACTCCACCTGGACGCCTGCCCGGAGTGCGCCGAGGAGGCCGGCCGGCTGCGCGAGGCCGCGGGCTGGCTCTCCGTCGAGGAACCGCTGGACCAGCCCGGCCCGCTCCGCCAGCAGGTGCTCGACTGGTGCCTGACCCGGCGGCCGGCCGAACTGCCCGTCCCTGCCTGGGGCGCCCCGTACACCGCCGAGACCGCCAAGCTCGACGCCCTGCTCCGCGACCTCGGCCCGGAGGAGTGGCAGGAGGTGGCCGAACTCCCCTGGCACGGCGGCACCGAGTACCTGCGCCCGGCCGAGGTGCTCTGCCACCTCGCCGCCGTGGACGGCTACCTGGCCGTCGCCCTCGGGCTGCCCGACCCGGTGCCGGGCACCGCCGCGCCGGTGCCGGACCGCCGGGTCCCGCCGCAGGAGGCCGTCCCGCCGCTCCCCCGGGTGCCCGCGCAGACCGGTCCACACTGGGCGCTGGCCGCCGAGCGGATCACCGAACGGACCGCCCGGCTCACCGCCGAGCAGGCCGGCCTGCCGCCGCAGCGGGTCCGCGCCCGGTGGCGCCGGCACTGCCACGCGCTGGTCCGCTCCGCCGCGCTCGCCCCGCAGGGCAACACCCCGGTCGACTTCGGCTTCGCGACCGTCCCGCTCCGGGACGCCTTCGTCGACCGGGCCTTCGAGTGCTACGTGCACGGCGAGGACGTCGCCCGGGCGGTCGCCTACCCGTACGACCCGCCGGCCCCGCAGCACCTGCGGCAGATGATCGACCTGGCCGTCCGGATGCTCCCGCCCGCCCTGGCCGGCCGGCGCGCGGCGCACCCCGAGCCCGCCGGGGTCGGGGCCGCCGACGGGCGGCCGGACGGATCCGCCGGCCGGACCGGACGACGGGTCCGGCTGGTGATCGACGGCCCGGCGGCCGGCGAGTGGCTGATACCGCTGGACGGTCCGGAGGCCGGCCCGCCCGGCGGCGAGCCGGTGGCCTCGATGGTGCTGGACGGGCTGGAGTTCTGCCAGCTGGCCGCCGCGCACCGCGACCCGGACCGGCTGCCGGTCGGCGAGCACGGCGACCGGGCCGCGATCCGCGAGGTGCTGCGCGCGACCCCGCTGCTCTCCCGGCCCTAGCGTCCGGGACCGTCAGGCCCTCAGGCGGTCAGGCGGTCAGGCGGTCACTAGCGTCCGGGACCGTCAGGCCCTCAGGCGGTCAGGCGGTCAGGCGGTCAGGCGAAGACCACGGTCTTCCCGCCGTTCAGCAGCACCCGGTGCTCGCTGTGCCACTTCACCGCCCGGGCCAGCGCCTGGCACTCGACGTCCCGGCCGAGCGCGACCAGCTGGTCCGGGGTGACGTCGTGGGTCACCCGGGCCACCTCCTGCTCGATGATCGGGCCCTCGTCCAGGTCGGCGGTGACGTAGTGCGCGGTGGCGCCGATCAGCTTCACGCCCCGGGCGTGCGCCTGGTGGTAGGGCTTGGCGCCCTTGAAGCTCGGCAGGAAGGAGTGGTGGATGTTGATCACCTTGCCGGAGAGCGCGGTGCACAGGCCGTCCGACAGCACCTGCATGTAGCGGGCCAGCACGACCAGCTCGACGTCCTCCTTGGCCACCAGGTCGAGCAGCTGCTGCTCGGCCTCGGCCTTGGTCTCCCGGGTGACCGGGATGTGGTGGAACGGGATCCCGTAGCCCTCGGTGAGGTCGCGGAAGTCGGTGTGGTTGGAGACCACCGCGGCGATCTTCACCGGCAGCGCGCCGATCCGGGTGCGGAACAGCAGGTCGTTCAGGCAGTGCCCGAACTTGCTGACCATGAGGACGATCCGCAGCTTCTCCGCGTTGGAGTGGATCTGCCAGTCCATCCCGAAGGAGTCGCCGATCGCGGCGAAGCTGGCCCGCAGCTTGTCCACGCCCACCGGCTCGGGGGCGGTGAAGTGCACCCGCATGAAGAACAGTCCGCTGGCCCCGTCACCGAACTGCTGGCTGTCGATGATGTTGCACCCGGTCATGAAGAGGTAGCTGGAGACCGCGTGCACGATGCCCTGCTTGTCCGGGCAGGACAGCGTGAGGACGTACTGGGCGCTGACCGGCTGCTGTTCCACGGTGGGGGTATCCCGTCCTGAGCTCGTGCTGGAATGAGTGGCCCAGCGTGTCACACTCCGGGATTCCCCCCACCCCGCTGCCCGTACTCCGGGACGGCGCCGCTCAGACCTGGGTCAGGATCCGCAGCACGTCCAGCGAGCGCGGCGGCGCGTCCGGGTCCTCGCCGTCGTTGACCGCGAGCTTCACGTGCGCCTCGCGGGCCGCCCGGACCGCCTCCGGCCAGCCGTGGTGCTCCAGGTACGCGGAGGCCGGGGCGTCCGCGCCGACCTCGTGCAGGATCCGCACCACCCGCAGCACCGCGACGTCCACCACGGTGGCCTCCGCGGAGTCCCGGAAGATCGTGCCGACGTACTTCTCGGCCGACCAGCGGTCCAGCCAGGTGTCCTCGACCAGCCGGTAGACGGCGTCGGTCACGTCGCCGTACCCCTCGCGGCCGGTCAGCCAGGTCTGCTGCTGGAAGCCGGGGTCGGACAGCATGTGCAGCGCCGAGCGGAGGCGGGCCCGCCAGCGCCACCAGGGCAGGTCGTTGAGCGGCATGCCGCCCATCGTGCTGGAGCGGTGGCCCGGACGAGAAGGGTTTCGGGCAGACCGATACGAAGATTCTGTGCTGGCGGACATGGTCGACGATCGTACGTTCCCCCACCGTTGGCGCTCCACTCCCGATCTACACGCGTTCCCCCCTGGAGTTCCGTCGCCGTTGGCCGACTGTTGGCTTTTCCGCCCTCTCGCCTTGTGACGCCGGGGATTGGCTGGATCCGGTGCGCAGCACAGCGCCCAGGGAGGGAAAGACCGATGACCAGCCGAACGGGCTCGTCCCAGGCCATGCACCCGAACGCGGGACGGCGCCGCCGGCGCCCGATCGCCGCCGCGGCGACCGCCGCGGCACTGCTCCCAACCCTCTTCTCGGCCTCCGCGTGCGGCGGACCGGCCGACGCCGCCACCGGCAGCGGCGACCTCACCGTGATGACCTGGGCCCCGTCCGGCACCGGTTCGACCGACCGCCCGGGCATGACCGCGCTGGCCGAGGCGATCGGCCGGGACATCAACGTCAAGGGCGGCCTGAACGGCCGCCGGCTCCAGGTGATCACCTGCAACGAGCACAACACCTCCGAGGGCGCCAAGGCCTGCGCGCAGCAGGCGGTGGACGCCAAGGCGGTCGCGGTCCTCGGCTCCTACAGCCAGTTCGGCGACGACTTCATGCCCGTCCTGGAGCGCGCCGGCATCCCGCTGATCGGCGGCTACGGCCTGTCCCAGCCGGAGTTCAGCAGCCCGCTCTCCTACCCGGTGGGCGGCGGCATGCCCGCCCTGATCGGCGGCAGCGGCCGGCAGCTGGTGGAGGCCGGCTGCAAGGCCGTCTCGCTGATCCGCCCGGACACCCCGGCCGGCGACAACCTGCTCGGCTACCTGGGCAACGCGCTCAAGCCGGCCGGGATCAAGCTGCTGGACGTCAAGGCGCCGGAGAAGTCCAGCGACTACACGCCGGTCGTCCGCAAGGCGGTCGGCACCGACCAGCCGGGCAACTGCGTGACCAGCGCGCTGGGCGCCGAGCCGACCGGCAACCTGCTCGACTCCTTCCGCCGGATCGGCGCCAAGAACACCAAGGTCGCCTCGGTGATCGGCAGCGTGCAGCAGTCGGTGGTCGACTCCACCGGCGGCGACAACGGCCCGCTGGCCGGCGCCATGGTCACCAGCTGGTACCCGCCGGAATCGGCCAAGACCTGGGACGGGCTGCGCGCGGTGATCCGCGCCGACACCGCGGGCGGCAAGACCATCGACGCCGCCGACCCCGGGGTGCAGACCACCTGGGTCGCCTACGAGGTGTTCCGGCAGATCTCCGAGCGGCTGAACGCGGCCGGTCGCCCGGTCTCCGGCAAGACCGTCACGGCGCTGCTGGACAGCGGCGACCAGATCGACGTCGGGCTCACCCCGCCGCTGAACTGGGGCACCACCAACATGCTGCCGAGCACCGAGTCGCCCCGGCTGGTGAACACCTGGGTCAGCTACCAGGTGGTCAAGGGCGGGCAGCTGACCCTGCAGCGCCCCGGCTTCGTGGACGTCCGCTGGGTGCTCACCGGGAGCAAGCCGCCGGCCTGATCCGCCGCACCGCACGGCCAGGACACGGCGAAGGGCCCGACCGCACCGGTCGGGCCCTTCGCCGTGGAGCTCCGCGGGCCCGGCGGACTCAGAGGTCGCCGTCGGTGCGGGTGGGCAGGCCGGTCTGGCCGGCGACGGTGTTCCAGAGCCCGGAGGCCTGCTTCTTGGCGTTGGTCGCGGTGCCGCTGGCGTTGACGGCGTTCTTGTAGTGCGCGTTGTCGGTCTTCTTCGGCTCGCAGCCGGCCTGCGCGTCACCGGCCCAGGCCGCGTACTCGTCGTCCGCGGTCGCCGAGGCCGCCCAGGCCGCGTTCAGCTGCTCGACCAGCTGCGGGCCGCCGGGCAGCTTGTCGGTCTTCAGCTGGCCCAGCTTGGTCTGCAGGTCGCGCCGCTGGCCGGCGGCGGCGGTCAGCGCCTGCTGCGACTCGGGCAGCTTCTCGCACTTCTGCACCGAACCGACCGCGCCGATCACCGCCTGCCGGCTGTCGTTGGCGGTGCCCAGCAGGTCGGAGAGCGCCTGGGCCTGGGCCTTGACCGCGGGGTCGACCGTGGCCGTCGACGGGCCGGCGCTCGGCGCGGCGGCTCCGGACGTGCCGGTGCCGGTGACCGCGGGGGCGGCCTGCTTGTCGGTGCCGGCCTTGTCCTCGTCCCCGCCCATCAGCACGGCGACCAGGACGGCCGCCGCCACGCCGCCCGCCAGCACCCCGCCGACGATCAGCTTGGCGGACGAACGGCCGCCGCGACGGCCGTCCCGCCCGGCCGGGGCCTCCGGCGCCGGGTACGCCGGCGCCCCCTGGTGCTCCGGGACGGCCGGCGGGTAGCCCTCGTAGCCCTCATAGCCCTGGTAGCCGGGCGCGGCCTGGGCGTATCCCGGCTGCGCGGCCGGGTAGCCGCCCGCCGCCTGCGGGTCCGCGCCGGGGTACGGCGGCAGGTACTGGGTCGCCTGGGCCGCCTCGGCCGGCGCCCCCGGGTAGCCGGGCTGCGGTGCGCCGCCCCAGGCCGGCGGCTGGGCCCCCGGGTGGACCGGCATCGCCTGGGTGGGCAGCGCGCTGTCACCGAAGTACTCCGGCTGCCCGGACGGCGGGCCCTGGGGCGGACCCGGCTGGCCTTGCGGCTGCCCCTGCGGCTGCCCCTGCGGCTGGGCCGGTGGCTGGCCGGGCTCCGGGCGGAACAGGTCGTCCAGGTTGAAGTCACCCGAGTTGGGGTACGAGCGGCGCTGGCTCAACGCGATTCCTCACCTGTGCACGACCGCGCGCTGACGGCGGACCACATCTCGTCGGTTCTTGGGAGCATCACAGTTCCTTGGACGTCGCGCCCACGCTACCGGTTCACCGAACCGGCCGACCACGTGGGCGGCCCGTCCCTCACCGACCCCGCACGCTCCCCACCGACGCCTTCCTCAGGCGGCCTCGGCCTCCGCCCGGGCCTGGAACTCGCGGACCACCCGCTGCTCCCGGAACGGCTCCAGCCGGCGCCGGAACTCGTCCAGGTACTCCACGCCCCGGTTCGACCGCAGCCCGCTCAGCAGCCGGACCGCCTGCGCACCGGTCTCGCAGGCCCGCTCGACGTCCCGCTGCTGGAGCTGCGCCGTGGCCAGCAGCACGAGGTCCACCGCGCGGCGCCGCACCCGGGTCGGCGGGTGCAGGTCGAGCGCCCGGCGGGCGTAGTGCTCGGCCGGCCCGGCCTGCTCCAGATCGCGGTGGCAGTGCGCCAGCTCGTCCGCGAGGTAGGCGTCGTCGAAGTGCGCGATCCAGTCCGGGTCGTCCTCCGGGCGGCGCTTCTCCATCATCTCCAGCGCCTTGGCGGCCACCGCCTCGCAGGCCTTGGCGTCGCCGAGCAGGGCGTGCCCGCGCGCCTCGGCCGCGTAGAACATGGCCATCGCCGTCGGGGTGGCGACCGTCCGGGCCCCCTCCTGGGCGGCGCGGGCGAGCTGGGCGATCTCGCGCGGGTTGCCGAGGGTCGCCGCCAGGTGGCTCATCGAGGCCGCCAGCACGTACCCGCCGTAGCCCCGGTCGTCGGCGGCCTGGGCCAGCCGCAGGGCCTGGATGTAGTAGCGCTGGGCCAGCCCGGGCTGCCCGGTGTCCACCGCCATGTAGCCCGCGAGCTCGGTCAACCGGGCGACGGCCGCGAAGAGTTGCCGGCCGGTCTCCTCCCGGTAGGAGCCGCCGAGCAGGCCGGAGACCACGCTGTTGAGGTAGTGCACCACCACCGGGCGGACGTGGCCGCTGCCGAAGCGGTGGTCCAGGTCGACCAGCATCGCGGTGGTCGCCTTGATCGCCGCGACGTCCGTCGGGCCGACCCGGGTGCCGCCGGTGCGCGCCACCACCGGGTCCGGCGGGGTGATCAGCCAGTCCCGGCTGGGCTCGACCAGCGCGGAGGCCGCCACCGTCGCCCCGGTCAGGAAGTCGCGGCGGCCGACGTCGCTGCGCCACAGCTCGCAGACCTGCTCCAGCGCGGCGCCGAGGGTCGGCGCGAACTGCAGCCCGATACCGGAGCTGAGGTTCTTGCCGTCGGCCATGCCGATCTCCTCGACCGACACCCCGCGCCCCAGTTTGCGCCCGAGCGCCTCGGCGATCACCGCCGGCGCCTGTCCGCGCGGCTGCTGGCCACGGAGCCAGCGCGCGACGGAGGTCTTGTCGTAGCGCAGGTCCAGACCGTGCTCGGCGCCGCAGAGGTTGACTCTCCGTGCCAGACCGGCATTGGAGCAGCTGGCCTCCTGGATCAGCTGCTGCAACCGCTCGTTGGGCTGTCGTGCGACAAGTGGTCTCGCGGCCATTGGGCTTCGCCTCCCCACACCCTCCGGTCCCGGCCGGCGGGCGACGCTTTCTGCTGATCTCTGTTGCCGACTGTCCGACCGTCAAAGGAATCTGACACCAGGTTAGCGATCAGCAACGCCAGCGGGATACCCACGGTGACGATCCCCACCCCCCACGCGCCCGGGCAAATGCTCCCGTGCGCCCCCATTGCGCCCACCTCGCCTCCCCCCGGCGCGCTTCCGCACGGATCGCCTCACCGGTTCGGGTGAATTGCCACCACACGGCGGAACGGCCCGGACCCGACCGTAACCCGCCTCACGCACGGTAGTTGAGCAGCCCGTGGAAGACATCCCCGACTCCCCCGACCAGGGCGGCAACGCCGGACTGCCCCCGCTGCTCATCGAAGCCGTCGGCTACGCCGAGAACCGTCACTGGGAGGTCGCCCCGGGCGCCTGGCTGATCGACGGCGACGGGCCGGCCCGGTGCTCCTGCGGCGAGCCGCGCTGCCCGCTGCCCGGCGCCCACCCGATCGACACGGACTGGGCGCGCAAGGCGAGCGCCGGCCCCGGCGCGGTGCGGCGCTGGTGGACGGAGCGCCCGGAGGCGTCGATCCTGCTGCCCACCGGCCGGTCCTTCGACGTGCTGGACGTCCCGGAGATGGCCGGCTGCCTGGCGCTCGCCCGGATGGAGCGGATGGGCCTCCAGCTCGGCCCGGTCGCGGTCGTCCCGGCCGCCCCCGGCCGGGCCGGCCGGCGGCTGCACTTCCTGGTCCTGCCGGGGGTGGCGGCCAAGCTGCCGGAGATGCTCGGCAAGATCGGCTGGCAGCCCGGCCGGCTGGACCTGGTGGCCCGCGGCGAGGGCGACTGGACGGTGGCCCCGCCGTCCCGGGTCGGCCCGAGCGGCTTCGCGCAGTGGGCCCGCTCGCCCTCCGAGCTCAACCGCTGGCTGCCGGAGGCCACCGAGCTGATCAGCCCGCTGGCCTACGCCTGCGGGCGGGAGGCCCCGGCGGCCGCGGCGCGGTCCGCCCAGCCGACGGCCGCGGCGGTGCGCTGACCGCCGGCGGCACTCCCACGGACAGCCGCCCTCCGCCGATCGGGTGAGGGCGCGCGACGCGCGAGACCCCGCGCGCGAGTGACGGGCCTTGCCTCCCACCGGAGGCGGGGCCCGTCATACGCATGTCCGGATAAGGCTTCGGTGTACCCGCTGGTCAACGGCGAAAGCCCCTCGTACGAGTGACAACGCTCAAGGATTGCCATGATCGGCCGAGGGGAGGAATTCCGGTGTGAGGGGCCGCCGGACGGGGCGCTCGGACGGGGAAGCCGGGCGAGGCGGGGCGGGAGGGACCGGAGGGGACGGGAGGGAAGGCGGGGGCCGCGGCACCGGCCGGGTTCGGGGAGGCCGGTGGCGCGGGCAGGCGGGAGGGAGCGGGGAGGGCGAGCAGGGCCCGGTGCACGGGGAGCACCGGGCCCTGCTCGTTCGCCCCGTTCAGCCGGTGGACGCCGCTCAGGCCTGCGCGACGAACACGTGCGCGGCGATGTCCTTGCCCAGCTCGGCGGCGTTGTCACCGGAGCCCACCAGCACCCCGCCGACCCCGGCGGTCACCCGCACCGTGGAGCCCGGCCGGACCCCGGCCCGGCGCAGCGTGCGCATCAGGTCGCCGTCGGTCTGGATCGGCTCGCCGATCCGGCGGACCACGACGTTGGCCCCGTCGTCGCCCGGGCGCACCGTGTCCAGCGGGACGAGCTCGGCGTCGAAGCCCTCGCCCTCCGCCTTGGCGTCGCCCAGCTCGTCCAGGCCGGGGATCGGGTTCCCGTACGGGGACTGGGTGGGGTGGCCGAGCATGGCGAGCACCTTGCGCTCGACCGTCTCGCTCATCACGTGCTCCCAGCGGCAGGCCTCCTCGTGCACCTGCTCCCACTCCAGGCCGATCACGTCGACCAGCAGGCACTCGGCGATCCGGTGCTTGCGCATGACCCGCACGGCCAGCCGGCGCCCTTCCTCGGTCAGCTCCAGGTGGCGGTCGCCCGCGACCCGCAGCAGCCCGTCGCGCTCCATCCGGCCGACCGTCTGGCTGACCGTGGGACCGCTCTGCTCCAGGCGCTCGGCGATCCGGGCGCGCATCGGGGTGATGCCCTCCTCCTCCAGCTCCAGGATGGTGCGAAGGTACATCTCTGTGGTGTCGATCAGCCCAGACATCGCCGCTGGCTCCGTTCCTCGGTGTCCTCACCGCCAATTCTGACGTACCGCACCGACAACCGGGCCCGCGCCGAGGCTCCGGGAGCGGCTTTTCCTTCCTGTTGACAGCGGCACCGGTGAGGAAGGACGGTGCTCGCCGTAGCTTTCTCCGTCAGCGGCCCGGACCCCCACGGCCGCCCCACCCGGCCGGGCCCCACCCCGGCAGAGAGCGAAGGCAGCAGATGAGCGAGCTGGTCGGCCGGTACTTCGACGCCGCGATCGCCCACCTCCAGCGGGTCCGGACCGAGGAGGCGGAGAACATCGAGGCGGCCGCCGCGCTGCTCGCCGAGGCGATCACCGAGGGCCGCCGGATCTTCACCTTCGGGGCCGGCCACTCCTCGCTGCCCGCCCAGGACGTGGTCTACCGGGCCGGCGGGCTGGTGCCGATCAACCTGCTGGAGGTCCCCGGGATGGCCGGGGTCACCGTGATGCCGGCCCCGCTGTCCAGCGCGCTGGAGCGGGTCTCCGGCCTGGCCACCGCCACCCTCGACCACACCCCCGCCACCAGCGGCGACCTGCTCTTCCTGATCTCGCTCTCCGGCCGCCAGGTGATGCCGGTCGAACTCGCCCAGCACGCCCGGGAGCGGGGCCTGCGGGTGATCGGGCTGACCTCGCTCGCCTACCCCGGCGAAGTCGCGTCCGGGCACCCGTCCGGCACGTACCTGAAGGACCACTGCGACGTCGTCCTGGACAGCAAGATCGCGGTCGGCGACGGCGAGCTGACCCACCCCGGCGCCGAGACCACCTTCGGCCCCGTCTCCACCATCGTCACCAGCGCGCTGATGCAGGCCGTGATCGCCGCCGCGGTGGGCCGGCTGGCCGACGCGGCCCTCGACGGCACCGGCGCCACCCCGCCGCTCTTCCGCTCCGGCAACGTCCCCGGCGGCACCGAGTGGAACGCCAAGCAGATGGCCGACAACGCGGACCGGATCTTCTACACCCACTGATTACGCCGACCGTCCCGGCCCGCCGGGGCCGGCCGTACGAGCCCGCCTACGCCACCGTCCAGCCGCACGCGGACGGGCGGCCCCGGTGGAGGCGTACCGGCCCCGGCGCCGGGGCAGAAGGTCTGCGACCGGAGCGACGGGTGGGGGACCGCGGATGGCGTCGGGTGCGGAAGCGATGGGCCGGGCGCGGGAGCGCGAGCTGCTGCCCGAACTGTTCTGGGCGGCCGACTCCGCCTCCCAGCAGGGCCAGCGGCGGGCCGTCCGGCTCTCCGCGTGGGAGCTGATGCTGCTGGTCGCCGCCGCGACGGCCGGCTCCGCCGACGGCGATCCCTGGGCCTGGCTCGCCGCGGTCGCCTACCTCGGCGCGATCGGCCTGTCCGCGGTGATCAGCCGGCAGAACCCGCAGGGCCTCTGGTACGAGGGCCGGGCCGCCGCCGAGTCGGTGAAGACCCTCGCCTGGAAGTTCGCCGTCCGCGCCGACGCCGTCCAGCCGCCGCCCCGCCCGCTGCCGGACGCCGAGGGCCTCTACGGCCTCCAGCTCGGCCAGGTGCTGCACGCCTTCCGGGGCAGCCGCGCGGTCGGCCCCGGTCTGGCCGGCCGACCCGCCGAGAGCCAGATCACCGAGGCGATGCGCGGCCTGCGCGGCCGGCCGCTCGCCGTCCGCCGGGACGTCTACCTGCGCGAACGGATCGAGGTCCAGCACGACTGGTACCGCTCCAAGGCGCGCTACTGCGCCCGGGCCGGCTTCTGGACCGGCGTGGCCGGCGTGGTGCTGCCGCTGCTCGGGCTGGTGCTGGCGGTGCTGCGGGCGCTCGGCGGGTTCTCCTTCGACGCGCTCGGCGTCGTCTCCGCCGTGGCCGCCTCGGTCACCGCCTGGGCCCAGCTGCGCCAGTACCGCCCGCTCGCCGCCGCGTACGGGCTGGCCGCCGACGAACTGGCCCAGATCCGCGCCCAGCTCGCCCACCTCGACGTCGGCTCCCCCGACGCCGAGGAGCTCTGGGCCCGCCTCGCCCGCGACGCCGAGGACGCCGTCTCCCGCGAACACACCACCTGGCAGGCCCGCCGCGAGGCCCACGGCTCCGCCGACCGGGCCCACTGAGCCCGGTCCCGGCCGGCGGAGCCGTCGGTGTCACTTGCGCAGGAGCTGCACCTCGTCGTCACGGACCCAGTCGAGGTGGCCGCCCCCGCCGCCGGAGACGGGGGTCTCGTAGAAGGTGTGGCCGTCCCACTTCGAGGCGCTGCCGGTGAGCTTGATGCACTGGCCCTCGCGCCAGCGTCCGCCCTCGTCGGTGAAGCCGGTGACCTCGTTCCAGGTCCTGATCCAATCGGTGAGCTGCCGGTTGGGCTCGCCGTAGACGCGGATCTTGGCCCGCCAGGCGCGGGACAGGTTCTTGGTGGCCTTGGCGTCGCAGTTGACGTTCTCGGCGACGTCGCGGAGCTGGGCCAGGTCGACCAGGTAGCCCTCCTTGTAGCCGTTGGCCTCCTTGCGGACCACCCCGTAGCCGAACTGCTTGTACACGGCCCCCTTGTCGCTCTCCTTGGCGAGCTCCCAGTAGCCGTCCCAGCCCGTGTACCAGCCCGGCGGGTAGCGGTTCTCGTCCAGCTCGATGAAGCAGGTGTCCTTCTTGACGGAGTTCTCCGTCCCCGCGGCCCGGCGGAAGGTCCCGTCGGAGAACTTCGAGTAGGCGACGGCCTCCACCTTCGTATAGGCGACGCACGCGGCAGCCGCCCGCGGCTGCGGTTCGGCGGCGGCCGCCGCAGGGCTGCCGACCGGTGCGAGCAGAACGGTCACGGCCGCGGCGGCGGCGACGCCGGCGATCTGGCGATACCTCACGGATACTCCCCTGATAGTCAATTCCTACTGCTACAGAACAAACGGAACCGGAGGCGACGGGTTTCGCTCGCCACCCGGAACCGTCGACTCCGAAGCTGCCCCTCCCCCCTTCGGGCGAACCGTTCGCATCCGGCCATCCGGGACACCTAAACCTGCCAGGGTCCCCCTCGGCACCGGTCCGTGCCCGCCTGACCCGCGAGTTCCATGACGCCGGGGTCCCTCTTAGCGCCCTCGCGACCGTACGGCCGCGAGGGCGCGAACACACGCGTCAGCGGGCGACCGGGGTGAGCGGGTCCTTGCCGGCGAGGACGGCGAGGACGTTGTCGACGGCGAGGCTGCCCATGGCCTGACGGGTGCGGACGGTGGCGCTGCCCAGGTGGGGGGCGAGCACGGCGCGGTCCTGGGCGAGCAGGGCGGCGGGGACGGCGGGTTCCCGTTCGAAGTTGTCCACGGCGGCGGCAAACAGCGCGCCGGACTCCAGGGCGGCGGCCAGCGCCTCCTCGTCGACGACCCCGGCGGTCATCGAGACCACCACCGCGCCGGGCGGCAGGAGAGCGAGCCGGCGGGCGTCCAGCAGGTGGCGGGTGGCCTCGCTGAGCGGGCAGGTGACGACCAGGACGGTGGAGGTGGCGAGCAGTTCGTCCAGCTCCAGCCACTCGGCGCCGTCGGCCTGCTCGGGCGGCAGCGGGTTGCGGTTGTGGTAGCGGACCGGCATGTCGAAGCCCTTGGCCCGGCGGGCCACCGCCTGCCCGATCCGGCCCATGCCGAGCACGCCCAGCGGGGTGCCGGTGAGTTCGAGGCCGAGCATGAAGGTCGGCGCCCAGGCCCAGGGCTCGCCGGAGCGCACCAGTCGCTCGCCCTCGCCGAGCCGGCGGGTGGCGGCGAGGAGCAGGGCCCAGGCCATGTCGGCGGTGGCGGCGGTGAGCACCCCGGGGGTGTTGGTGACGGTGATGCCGCGCTCGGCGCAGGCCGCCACATCGACGTTGTGGTACCCCACGGCGTGGTTGGCGACGACCCGGAGGCCGGGACCGGCCGCGTCCAGCAGTTCGGTGTCCACCCGCTCGTCGAGGGTGGTGACCAGGGCCCGCCGGCCACGGACGGCGGCGAGGAGATCGGTACGCGACAGCGGCAGTTCGGAGTCGTGCACGGTGGCCGCGTGGTGGCCGGTGAGCCGTTCGACGACGCCGGGCGCGAGACGGCGGGTGACCAGGACGGGGGGCAGCTCATTCACGCCCGGAGTGTACGTGGCGAGCCCTCGCCCGGCTGGGAGCGAGGGCTCGGTGCCATTAATGGCACCTACGTTCGTCCGGCCGGCGGGCGCTCGTCGGCCGTGCTGCCCGCCCGGTCGACGCGATCCCGCAGCGCTCGCGTCAGGACTTCGCCGATCGCCCCGACCAGCGCCGAGGCGAGGACGAGGAGGGCGATGACCGTGCTCACGCGGCCGGGTCCAGGTCCAGCTCGAACCAGACGTGCTTGCCTCTCTTCTGCGGCTCCGAGCCCCATCGGTGGGTGAGCCCCGCGACCAGCTGGAGGCCCCGCCCGGACTCCGTGAGTTCGGTGGGATCGGCGGGTCGTCGCTGTTCAGGGAGGGCGTGGCTCTCGTCGCCGACCGAGACCCGGAGGGTGCGGCAGAGGATGACGATCACGACGGCCGGCGCGGCGGTCCGCCCGTGCCGCCAGGCGTTGACGATCAGTTCGACGAGCGCGAGTTCGGCGTCGAAGATGCGCTGGTCGTCCCACCCGGCGCGCGCCATCGCGTCGCGCAACGACTGCCGGGAGAGAGCGAGGGAGGGGGAGTTGAGGTTGGGGTTACACACGGGGAGACTCCCTGCGGTGTAGGTAGGGGCACACCGGGCAGCCGGTACCAACTGCCGTGAAGACAGTCATTACTGACAAACCGTCCGGCGGGTTCATAGCAACTGTAGGCGAGAATCCCTCAACCATGCAACACCCTCTGTGTGCACGCCTACACTGTCGGTAGGCTTCGGCTTCGAGGTCGCTCGTCCGCGCAGAAAGGCACGTCCGTGGGGTTCAGGACCGACATCAGCGAACGTCAGCGCCGATTCGGCGATGAGCTCAGAAGATTGCGCAATGCCGCAGGCCTGTCCGCCGCCGAGATCGGCGACGTGCTCGGCATGAAGGGCCCCGCCGTCAGCCACACCGAGGCCGGCAGGCTCGGCCTCAACCTTGAGCGGCTCAACCTCTGGCTCGACGCCTGTGGCGTCAGTGACCCCAACTTCCGGGCCAGCATGGTCACCATGTGCCAGAGCAATGGCAAAGGCTGGTGGACCGAGTATCGGTCCCATGTTGTGCCAGGAGCTCTCGATCTGGCCGAGTTCGAGGCCGCTGGCACCGCGTTCAGCAACTACCAGACGCACCTGATCCCCGGCCTCCTCCAGACCAGGGCGTACAGCGAGGTGATCCACGAATTCGCCGACAAGAAGGTTGAGTTCAGGGTCCGACGGCAGCAGGTGATAATTGCGGAGAACGCCCCGCCCTTCCACGCAGTGATCCACGAGGCGGCCCTGCACATGATGTACGGCGGACCGGCTGTCATGCGCGACCAGCTGAACCACCTGATCGACATGGCACGCCTACCTCGCGTGACGATCCAGATCCTCCCGTTCGACTGCACGGTCTATGCATCGACGGACACCCCGTTCATGCTGGTACACGGACCGCACTCCCGCTTGGATACCGTTGTGCTGGAAAATCCACACGGCTCGACCTACCTGGGAGACCCTGAGGGGGTGGCCGCGTTCCGACGAAAGTTCGACCGAATCAAGGGCATGGCTCTCCCACCCCTGGACCCTGGCGCGCCCGGGCCGTCGCCCTCCTTGCGCGACTCGTGGGGCATGATCCAGCACGTCCGTTACAAACTCCTGGGGAGGTAACCGTGAAGCAGCTGAACTGGCAGAAGTCGAGCTACAGCGGGGAAAACATAGACTGCGTCGAGCTCGCCTCCGACGGAGAACTCGTCCGCATCCGGGAGTCCGACGCCCCCGCCGCCGTCATCACCACCACCAAGGCCAAGCTCGCCGCCTGGATCCAGGGCGCCAAGGCCGGCGAATTCGACCACCTCACCCTCTAACCACCCCGGTCCAGGCTGCTCCCGCGCCCACGCGGGAGCAGCCCAGCACGTCCGCCACAAGTTCAACTTGAGGAGAGACGTCATGTCCCAAAGCCTCAACTGGCAGAAGTCAACCTTCAGTGGGGAGGACACCGACTGCGTCGAGATCGCATCCGACGGAGAACTCGTCCACATCCGCGAGTCCGACGCCCCCGCCGCCGTCATCACCACCACCAAGGCCAAGCTCGCCGCCTGGATCCAAGCCGCCAAGGCCGGCCGATTCAACCACCTCACCCACTGACCGCCCAACTGCCGGGCTGCTCCCGCGCGGCGCGGGAGCAGCCCGGAACACCTTGGCCTCGCCTGCTTCCAGCGCTGGAGAACTGACCGTGGAGAGACTCGGCTGGCAGAAATCGACCTACAGCGGAGACGCAGCCGAATGCGTCGAGATCGCGTCCGCCGGCGAACTCGTCCACATCCGCGAGAGCGACGACCCCGCCGCCGTCATCACCACCACCAGGGCCGAGCTCACCGCCTGGTTCCAAGCCGCCAAGGCCGGAGAGTTCGATCACCCCACCCGCTGACCAGACCCGGTCGATTCCGTTCAGGCCCCGGCAGCTTCGCGCCGGGGCCTGGGCCCTGCCCGGGGCCCGAGTAGGGTGCGAGCGTGGAGCTGTCCTGGGACCTGCTGCGCCCCGTGATGTCCGTGCCGTACCTGCCCACCCTCGGGCCCCTGCACCCCGACGCCGTCAGCGCCGGCCTGCTTGACGCCATCGCCCGGGTCGCTGCCACCGGCGAATTCCTCCCCCATGACAAGGACCGCCGCTGGTCCGACCGGAAGGACGAGCGCCTCCTCGTCGGTGACGTCCGCCAAGACCGGCTTCGGACCCTGCTCCCCACTCTCACCGGCCGCGGCGTTCTTCACGTCCACCTCTACGGTGGCTCCGAGCACCGCGCAGAGGCACGGGAGACGGCCGCCAAACTCGCCGCCCTCCACGATGCCGCCGCCGCCCGCCTTGTGTGGTTCCAGGCCCAGCCCGACCCGGTGGCCGCGTCCACCCGCGTCCAGCTCCGCACCTTCGACCACCCCGCCCCGGCCGTCGACGGGATCGAGCACCTGGACGCGCTACCCGGCCCCGTTCGCGCCACGTTCGGGGCCTTCGCCGAGAAGCTGGCCGACGAGGGCTTCGCCTTCCTGTACTCCCGGATCGACAGCGTCGGCCTCGTGCTGACCGCCGTCCGCGACGACCGGGTGGTGGGCGCCATCGGGCCGATGGAAACCCTGCCCGACCCGGTCGGCAAGGCCCGGCTGCTGCCGCAGTACTTCGGCGTGCTGCCCGAGTACCGGGGCTTGGGCCTCGGCAGGCAGCTGTGGCGCGCCGCCATGCACTGGGGCGGCACCCACGGCGCCGACTACCAGTTGCTCCAGACCACCGCCGGCGGTGCCTCCGACCGACTGTGCCAGGCCGAGGGCTTGGCCGACCTCGGTTTCGTCTGCACGACGACGGCCTGACTCCATCTCAGCCAAGCGCCTTCATCGCGCAGGGTGGTGACGGGAGGCGAGCAACCACACGTCGACGGACTGCCTTGCCCCAAGCGCGAATCGGTGGCCCAGGGGGGTGAGTGCGTCGCTGTCGGCGAGCAGATCGACGGCTTGGTCGGTCAGGGTGCGCCAGTGGGTGAAGCGAGGGCGGGCCGACTCCAGGCCCGCTTCAACCTGTGTGCCCCAGAAGGCGGTTACCGCCAGGTGGGCGTACACGGCCTGGAACAGGGAGCCGATCGGGCGCGGCGACAGGCCGAAGGCCTCGAAAAGTCGCGTATCGCTCCGGTCGTAGAGCTCCACCCAGTCCAGGACCGCGCCCAGCTTCACGTGCTGGAACTCGTGCACCAGCAACTCCGCCAGCTTCGGCACCTCTCGCGGGCGGGCGATCGCGACCGCGCCGAAGGCCTGCCGGGCCGCCGAGCTGACGTCCGTCCCATCCGCCCCCGGCCGCAGCGGGGTGACGGTGGTCAACCCGGCCCAAAGGCCGGCCGCGTACTCGGGGAGGTCGCGGTCGAGCAGGTCGGCGGCCGCCCGCAAATCCCGGGCCCAGCCCGCGTACTCGTCATCGTCCAACCGGTCCGCCACCGGCCACTGGTGGACGGCGCGCTGTGGGTCCGTGTCCTCCAGGGCGAGCGCACGGCCGCCGGACAGGCGGACCCGGCGGACTGGCTGCCAGCAAGGGTTGTCCGAGGCGAGCGCGCCGACAGTGACCCGGGCCTCCCGGACGCCGCCGCCGACCGCCAGCCGTCCGAGCGTCGGCAGGTGCAGGAACCCCTCCCGGACCGGCACGGCCACCGTCTCCCCGCGCCCGGCCCGGATGGCCGCGGCGGCGGCCAGCCCGGCCAGTGGGCCGAGGCCGGCGCCCGGGTCGCCGCTCAGCCGTCGGGCGGCCCAGGCGCGGACGTACGGGTGGGCCACCACCGCGTCCACGATGGCCGGTTCGGTGGCGTCGAGCTCGGTGAGCAGCTCCCAGGCGGCCGAGCCGGCCGCACCGGAGGAGTCGTGGACGGCGGCCAGCATCGCCCGGGTGATGGAGAGTTGGGAGTCGGCGAGCGCCTGAATGGTGGATGGTCCACCGAATCCCAGGGCGAGTTCGTCGAGTTGGGCATCGGTGAGGCCGAGCGCGGCGATCGGCGGAGCGGGAGATGGGACGACGGCGACACGGCCGCTGCGGGCGGCCAGGCCCTCGACCAACGCGAGCAGGTCCGCGCAGTACACCGAGGGGTGGTCGAAGGACCCGTCCCGGTAGCGGTGGGCGTACAGGCCGCCGCCGCAGGAGCGGACCACCGGGCAAGCCTGGCAGGTGGCGTTCAACCCGTCCAGGCCCGCTCGCCGGGCGGCCATCCCCGGGTGCCGGGCGACCTCGTCGAGGCTGTGCCGGAAGACGTCCATCCCGGTGGCGGGCGCGCCGTCGTAGGCCGTCTTCAGGCTGTCGGCCTGCTCGTACGCCCCGTCCGTCTCCAGCACCACCAGGTCGACCGGCTCCAGGCCGAGCGCCTCGGTCAGGCTGGACAGCCCCGACAGCGTGCGGTGCACCGAGTCGAAGGTGCGGACGGCGAACGGCCGACCGTCCGCCTCCCAGAGCGTGTGCACGGCCAGCAGCCAGTCCGCGTACGGCCTCGCGCCGAGCCCGGCGGGGCGCGCCGGTGGCTGCTCCCAGGTGGCGTGCGGCAACAGGAAGTCCACGGCAGGGGGCGCCAGTTCGGCGAGCGCCCGATACACGGCGGCGGGGTCGTTCTCGACGTCGACGGTGCAGAGCAGCCCCGCGTACAGGTGCCGGAACCGCGGCTCGCGCAGCAGCCCGACGGCGCGCAGCACCTGCGGGTGGCTGGTGCGCCCGTCGGCGAACCGGCGGTGGCGGTCGTTGGCGGCCCGGTCGCCGTCCAGCGAGACGCCGACTCGGATGCCGAGCTCGTCGAAGAGCGCGCACCAGGCCGGGTCCAGCCGCACCCCGTTGGTGTGAACGCGCAGGTCGAGCTCGCACACGGCGGGCAGCGCGGCCCGCAGCAGCCCAGCCGCCCGCCGGAACACCTCCGGGCCGGCCAGCAATGGCTCGCCGCCGTGCAGCACGACCCCGACGCCGGTCAGCCCGTGCGCGGCGGCGTGCTCGCCGATCCGCTCGGCGGCCCGGACCAGCACGGCGTCCGCGACGACCCGCGGCCGGGACCGCCAGCCGGTGTCGGCGTGCTCGTAGACGTAGCAGTGGTCGCAGGCCAGGTCGCACCGACTGTGGACCTTCAGGACGACCTGGGTGAACGGCCGCGCCGGGGGCACCCGTTCAGACCGAGGAGTTGAACGGCGACACGGCCCGCGCTCCGACGCCGGGCAGCGCCTGCTCCAGCAGCCGGGTCAGCTCCCCCGCGCCGAGCTCCGCCAGCTCGTCCAGCGCCGGTCGCCGGGCGGTTTCCGCCGCCACCTCCGGGTCCACCATGATGCCGCTGCCACCAGTGGCTTCCATGCTCGACTCCCCTTCTCCGAAAGGCTGGAGTGGATTCCGGGCGGAGGCCCGGAACCCACCGCACAGCATGTCCGCCGGGGGCGGGCATCACACCGGTGGCAGCTCGATCTCGACCGTCAGCCGGCGCTTTGTCCGGATCGCTTGGGTGAGCGGGTGCCCGGCGCCCAGGTACGGCACCGCCAGCGCCCGGGCCAGGGTCCGTTCGTACAGCTGCGCCGCCCGACCGGGCTCGCCGAGGACGGCGAGCGTCAGGGCGGTGTTGGCAGCGGCCGCCAGGGCGTCCGGGTGGTCCGGGCCGAGCCGCTCGACCAGCAGGGCCGCGGCGGCCTCGGAGAGGGCCAGCGCGGCTCCGTGCTCTCCCGCGCCGGCCAGGTCGACGGCCCGGTTGAGCCGGGCGGCCGCGACGTACGGGTGGCGGTCGCCGAGGACGGCGCGCAGGCCGTCCAGCGCCTCGCCGGAGAGCGCCCGGGCTTCCTCGGCGTGGCCGGCCCTGCGGAGCGCCACGGCGAGGTTGCCGACCGCCAGGAGTTCGGTGGGGTGACCGGCGCCGAGGTGGTCGCGGTGGTAGCGGTACGACTCCTCTGCTAGTTCGACGGACCGTTCGACCTCCCCGAGCGCGCCGAGCGCGGCGGCCAGGCTGTCGGCGGCGGCCGCGGTGCCGGGGTGGTCCGCGCCATAGCGGTCGAGCAGCCGCCGGTGGACGTCCTCGGCCTCGGCCAGTGCCTCCGGAGCCCGGCCCAGCCGACGCAGCACGGCGCCCCGGTAGCGCCGGCTGCGCAGGGTGTTGTCGTGGTCCTCGCCGAGCACCTCCCGGCTGCGCCGGACGGCCTTGTCCAGTCGGCTCAGCGCCTCGACGGGCCGTCCGACCTCGTACAGCGCGTGCCCGTAGGCCATGGCTCCGAGGATCGTGTACGGGTTCCGCTTGCCCAGCACCTCCAGCTTCCGCGCATAGGCAACCTGCTGCCCGGCCACCGCCCCGGCGAAGTCGCCGACCAACAGGACGGAGGCGGCCAGGTTGTTCTCGATCATCAGGGTGCGCTGGTCGTCTGGCCCGAGCACCCGGCGGGCGACGGCCAGGGTCTCCTCGTCCAGCTCGCGGGCCTCCTGGTAGCGGCCAAGGTGCCGCAGGTCCCCGCCGAGGCTGGTGGCGGCCTGGACGGTGTCCCGGTGCTCACGCCCAAGGAGGGCGGTCAGCCGTTCCAGGGCGTCCCGGTCGGTCTCGTACGCCTTCCCGGCCAGTCCCTGCGCCCGCTGGATGTTGGCGAGCTGGACGCGCAGCAGCTGAACCTTGACGTCGCGTTCGGTGTCCAGCGGCCCGGCCGCCCGCCACCGGTCGAGCACGTGCTCGGCCAGCTCCCGCCCGGCTTCGTGCAGGCTGCGCTGCCACAGGTAGCGGACCGAGTTGACGATCCACTGACGGACCGCCGGATCGGTGGATTCGGGCGCGCCGGACGGCCGCAGGTGGGGCAGGAGTTCGGCGTACCGGGGCCAGTTGGCCGGGGCCTCGGGCTCACCGGGGTCGGCGAGCGCGAGCGCCCGGTGGGCGGCGGCGCGGAGCCGGTCGCGGTCGGCCTCGGTGACCTGTTCGCGCAGCAGCGCCTGGACGATCCGGTGCACGACGAGGGTCCCGGCCGCCTGGTCGTAGCGGGCGAGGTTGAACTGGTTGACGGTCCGCAGGATCTCGCCGACCGCGAGCCGCTGGTCGGAGGTGCCCGGGGGGAGCCCGATCGCCTCGATCACCGGCGGGCTGTACAGCAGCGAGATCGGGATGGCCTCCGGGCCGAGGAAGCCGCAGACCTCCAGCAGGCGGGCGGCCGGGGCGTTGATCCGGCGCAGGTCGGAGCCGACGATCCGCCAGGTGGCGGCCGTGACGCTGGCGCCGCCGCCGCCCTCCTCCGCCGCCGGGCCGACGCCGGCCCGCACGGTGCGGTCGAGGATCTCGGTGAGGGTCTCGTCGAGCAGGTCGGCGTAGGTGCCGGCCGGCATCGGCGTCTCCTGCAGCCAGGCGGCGGCCTGGCCGACGGCGAGCGGCAGGTCGCCGAGGAGTTCGGCGATCCGTTCGGCGTCGGCGCGGGCGACCCCGGTGTTGAAGTGCCGGACCAGTTCGACGCTCTCCGCGCGGTCGAACACCTCGACCTCGGTGCGGCCGGGCCGGCGCGCCCAGCGCCGGTCGCGCGAGGTGACCAGGACGTGGCCGTCGGGCCCGGCGGCCGGGATCCAGGGGTCGAGCAGCTCCGGGTCCTCGGCGTTGTCGAAGAGCAGCAGCCAGCGGCGGTAGGGCCGGCCGCTGGCGAGCGCGTCGAGGACGGCGCGGGCGGTCCGGGTGACGTCGCCTTCGCTCTCCAGGCCGAGCTTGGGGGCGAGTTCGGCGAGTTTCTGCGGGATCACCGCGGGCTGCTGGGAGGGCACCCACCAGAGCACGTCGTAGCCAGCGGCGAAGCGGTGCGCGTACTCGATCGCGGCCTGCGACTTGCCGACCCCGCCGATGCCGTAGAGCACCTGGACGGGCGCGGTCTCGCCACCGGCGCCGGTCCCGAGGGTGAAACCGTCGCGGACCGCCTCCAGCAGCCGCATCCGGCCGGTGAAGGTGGGCAGCTGCGGCGGCACGTCCTGGACGGACGGGCGGGCGACCGGGAAGCGGGCCGGCGGGGCGGGGGTGGCGTCTCCGGTCTCCATCCAGCGCCCGGCGCCGGGCGGCGGGCCGATCAGTTCGAACAGCTGGGCCTCCGCCTGCTCGGCGGACCCGGTGGCAAGGTCGAGCGCCCGGTGCCCGGCGAACTGCGGCGACTCCGCCTCGGCCCGCTCCCCCGCCCGCTCGCCGGGGTGGTCGCCGCCCGGCCCGTCGGCCGGCCGGTCGCGGAGCCGGACGGCGAGCAGGCCGCCGGAGTCGCCCGCCGGGTCCTGGGTGGTGAACCGGCGCCAGATCTCCCGCCCGCGCGGCAGGACGGCGTACTCGGGGCTGAGCAGGGCGAGCAGCCGGCCGTCGCCGTCCAGCGGCCCGGCGGCCTCCGGCACCGCGGCGGCCTGCGGCGGACCGGGTTCGAGCGGGACGGCGGCGCTGTGCAGGGTGACCAGGTAGCCGAAGCCCTGAAGGGTGGCGGCGATCCACTCGGCCCAGATCCGGTTCTTGGGCGCGTAGCTGATGTGGACCTGGCGGGAGCGGGTGCGGCCGGTGCGCAGGTAGGCCGCGTACAGCCGGCGGCGGGCCAGGTCGGGGACGGGCCGCAGGGCGCGGACCCGGCCGCCGGTGAGCCAGTCGGCCAGCCGTTCGAACGCGGCGAGCAGGCTGCGGCCCTGCTGCGGCCGGTCGACGACGGTGGCCGGGACCTCCTCGTAGGCGTAGAACGGCTTGTACGGCACCTCGACGTCGCGCCAGTAGTCCGCCCGCCGCTCGGGGCTGAGCCAGCGGTCCAGGTAGGGGTCGAAGGCGTCGTGGGCGAGGTCGCGGCCGGCCGCCAGCCCGGCCCGTTCGGCGTCCTCGACCCGCATCGGGACGGGCAGCACCCGGATGTCCCGCTCGTCGGCGTCGACGATGGCACGGGCCGCGTCGACGCCGCCGCGGATGCTCTGGGCGCCGAGGGTGAAGCAGTCCACCACGGTGTCGGGCATCAGCACGGTGCAGATGCCGGAGGTGTCGCTGACCCCGGTCCGGCTGTCGATCAGCACGTAGTCGTACGCGGTGGTCCACTGCTCGCGCAGCGCGTACAGGAACTCCGCGCCCCGGATGTCGGCGCGGGTGTAGAAGCTGCGCCAGTTGAAGCTGGTGACGGCGGCCGAGTAGGCGGCGTTCTGCCGGCCGGCCGGCATCAGGTCGAGCCGGCCGCCGTCCGGCAGGTCGAGGGCCAGGCCGCACAGGTAGCGCTCCAGCCGGCCGGGTTCGGCGAGCCACTCCCGGGGGTCCGGGCCGGGGTCGCGGCCCGGACCGGGCAGCGCCTCGTCGACGTAGGCCCGGAGCATGTCGATCAGCCCGTCGGTGGCGTGCAGTTCGGGGTCGACGAGCAGCGGGTGGTAGTAGCGGTGCAGGCCGGGGGCCTCCAGGTCCCAGTCCACCACCAGGACGCGCAGACCCTGGCTGGCCAGGATCCAGCCCAGGTTGGCCAGCGCCATGGTGCGGCCGGTGCCGCCCTTGAAGGAGTAGAAGGTGACGACCGTGCCGGTGGCGGGGGTCGCCAGGGCGGCGGACCCGTGGTCCGCGAGGGCGGCGTGCTCGGCGCTCATCGGTCCGTCTCTCCTTCGCTGGGCGCGTGGGCGGGCAGGGGCACGGTCTCCGCGCGGGGCACGGTCTCGGCGCGCGGCACGGGCGGTCCGGGCCGCGCGGCGGCACCGGCGGCACCGGCGGACCCGGCGGCACCGGCGGGCCCGGCAGCACCGGCCGTCCCGGCCGTCCCGTTCGGGCCGGGCTCCCCGTGCGGGGCCGGCGACCGGGCCGGGACGGCCAGCCCGAAGATCGGCCGGGGCTCCAGGTCGAGGCCGAACTCAGCCCGGGTCGCGGCCGGGTCCTCGTCGGTCTGGTCGAGCAGCCGGTTCTGGGCGACGGTCACGGCCGAGAGGAGCTCCCGCTCGAAGCGTTCCCGGCCGACGTGGATGCGAAAGAGCGGCTCGGGCCCGGACCGGTGCAGCCAGGTGCGCGCGAACACCGCGCGCACCCCCTCCCAGAGCCGGGCGCGCGCCGGACCGGCGGGCGGATCGTCGGTGCTGTCGGGCAGCAGGACGGCGGTGACCGGGTGGTTCTGCTGGTCGAAGTCGCGCAGCGGCCGCCGGAACTGCTCCGTCCCGGCCGCCCACGGGTCCACCAGGAGGACGCTGACCTCGTTGTTCTCGCGGGCCGTGTCGAGCGCGCGGCCGAGGTCGGGGCCGACCGTCTCCAGGCTGGTGCTGTGCCCGGCCCGGGTGATCACCTGCTGGGCCTGGACGGCGAGCGAGGGCAGCCGGGGCGGGTGGAAGGGCGCCCAGTCCCGGGGGTGCGGCCCGTACCAGCCGCCGTGGTACCGCCCGTCCGCCGCCCCGTCCCCGCCGCCGTCCGCCGGCACCGGCCGCTGCCCCGGAAGCGGACCGGCGACCGGGCCGCCCGCCGACCCGTCCGCCATCCCGTCCCCGGCCCGGCGGGCGGCGACGAAGAGCCGGACCAGGCTGCTGCGGGTCGCGGGCGGCGCGGCCTCCGGGACCGGGAAGCAGCCCTCGACGCGGGCCAGGTCGAGGTCCCGCAGTTCGACGACCCGCCAGCCGGCGGCCTCCCGCACCCGCTCGGCGACCACCTGCACGACCTTGCGGTAGGCCGCCCCGTGCGGGTCGGTGCGCAGCAGGTGGCGCAGCCCGCCGGTGGCGTACTCCTCGCCGAAGTCGTGCTGGACGTACTGGATCCGCAGCACCTCGGCGGGCAGGTCGGCGGGCGGCGGCTCCCACAGGACCGGGATCAGGGCCGCGACGGTCTCGCCGGTCTGCTCGCGGTGGCGGCGCATCCGGTGGTCGAAGGCGGTCCACTCCTTGCCGCAGTACGCGCTCGCGAAGTAGGCGGGCGAGTAGAGCGCGACCATGGTGCGGCTGGCGCCGACCATCCGGGAGAGCTGCTGCTCCCAGTCGTCGCCGACCCGCAGCCGTTCGGTGTCCCGGTAGGCCAGTTCGGCCGGTCCGGCCTCGGGTTCGATCCGCGCCAGCTCGTCCCGCAGGTCGGCGAAGAACTGGTCGACGAACGCGCCCCCGGCCAGGTGGTCCCGTCGCGCGTAACTGAAGAAGAAGTACGGCCGCACCCAAGAACCCCCTACGAGGCCAGCGAACGCCCCCCACCATACTGGCGGGCTGACGGGCGGTCAGCCGGTGTCCGGAGGAAGTTGTCCGGGTGTCGTCACGGGCCGGATCCGCCGACGCAACGGGCCCGGCCCAGTGGCGCAACGGGCCCGGCCCAGTGACGCAACGGACCCGGCCCCGGCGGCACAACGGGCCTGATCCGCCGGCGCAACGGGCCGGATCCGGCGGCGCTACGGGCAGCGCGCGGGTGCCCTCACGGGCAGAGCCGCTCCACCTGCCAGCCCGTCGGGGCGGCCTGGTCCGCGACATACCGCAGCCGGTCGTGCAGCCGGTTCTCCCGCCCCTGCCAGAACTCCACACTGGTCGGCACCACCCGGTAACCGCCCCAGAACGGCGGCACCGGCACCCCCTCGCCCTCCGGGTAGCGCCGCTCCAGCTCCGCGTACCGCTGCTCCAGCACCTCCCGCGAGGCGACCGGGCTGGACTGCTCGCTGGCCCAGGCGCCGAGCTGGGAGCCGTGCGGGCGGGTGCGGAAGTAGGCGGCGGTCTCGTCCCGGCCGACCTTCTCCACCGGGCCCTGGACGATCACCTGGCGGGCCAGCGCGATCCACGGGAAGAGCAGCGCGGCGTGCGGGTTGGCGGCCAGCTCGGTGCCCTTGCGGGAGCCGTAGTTGGTGAAGAAGACGAAGCCGCGGGCGTCGATCCCCTTGAGCAGCACGGTCCGGGCGCTGGGCCGCCCCTCGGCGTCGGCGGTGGAGAGCACCATCGCGTTGGGCTCCACCACCCCGGCCTCGTCCGCTTCGTGGAACCACCGGTTGAACTGGGCGATCGGCTCGGCGACGAGCTGCTCCTCGACCAGGCCCTCGTGCGCGTAGTGCTTGCGCATCATGGTGAGGTCCGGTCCGGGGCGGGCCTCGTCGGCCAGGATCCGGGTGGCGGGGGTCAGGGGCGTCGACTGGGCGCGGTCCGGGGTCTGCACGTCAACATCATCCCGTACGACAAGCAACCGGCACCGCTACCTCCGGACAAACCCCGGTGGGAGATAAGGTGTCCCGCCACCAACCGGCCGTCCTTCGTGCGGCGATTTGTCCGGAGGCGCGCGTTTGGTCCGGGAGATTTCGCGGTTCCGACGGGGTTCCGGGCAAAAAGTCAAGCGGGCCCGCGGGAAACATCACCACCGTGGTGTATGGCGCAATGCACCCCGTGCCTGTCACGCTGGCACCGAGTGCCAACCACCATTCGGTCACTGGCGTGCCTCCCCACCACGGCGGCCCGCCGATCGCAGAACTGAAGGAGCCGTGCATGTCCGACTTCGTACCCGGGCTCGAAGGTGTCGTCGCTTTCGAGAGCGAGATCGCCGAACCCGACCGTGAAGGCGGCGCCCTGCGGTACCGAGGGGTCGACATCGACGACCTCGTCGGCAACGTCTCCTTCGGCCACGTCTGGGGCCTGCTGGTCGACGGCAAGTTCAACCCCGGCCTGCCGGCCGCCGAGCCGTTCCCGATCCCGGTCCACTCCGGTGACATCCGGGTCGACGTGCAGTCCGCGCTCGCGATGCTCGCCCCGGTCTGGGGCCTCAAGCCGCTGCTGGACATCGACGCCGAGCAGGCCCGCGACGACCTCGCCCGGGCCGCCGTCATGGCGCTCTCCTACGTCGCCCAGTCCGCCCGCGGCCAGGGCCTGCCGATGGTCCCGCAGAGCGAGATCGACAAGGCCGAGACGGTCGTCGAGCGGTTCATGATCCGCTGGCGGGGCGAGCCCGACCCGAAGCACGTCAAGGCCATCGACGCCTACTGGACCTCCGCCGCCGAGCACGGCATGAACGCCTCCACCTTCACCGCCCGGGTCATCGCCTCCACCGGCGCCGACGTCGCGGCCGCCCTCTCCGGCGCGGTCGGCGCGATGTCCGGCCCGCTGCACGGCGGCGCGCCGTCCCGGGTGCTCGGCATGATCGAGGAGATCGAGCGCACCGGCGACGCCACCGCCTGGGTCAAGAACGCGCTGGACAAGGGCGAGCGCCTGATGGGCTTCGGCCACCGCGTCTACCGCGCCGAGGACCCGCGCGCCCGGGTGCTGCGCCGCACCGCCAAGGAGCTCGGCGCGCCGCGCTTCGAGGTCGCCGAGGCGCTGGAGAAGGCCGCGCTGGAGGAGCTGCACAACCGCCGCCCCGACCGCGTGCTGGCCACCAACGTCGAGTTCTGGGCCGCCATCATGCTGGACTTCGCCGAGGTCCCGGCGCACATGTTCACCTCGATGTTCACCTGCGCCCGGACGGCCGGCTGGTCGGCGCACATCCTGGAGCAGAAGCGCACCGGCCGGCTCGTGCGCCCCGCCGCGCGCTACATCGGCCCCGGCCCGCGCAGCCCGCGCGACATCGAGGGCTACGACGCCATCGCGCACTGACGCCCATCGCGCGCTGACGCCGTCCCGCGCCGCTACGGCCTCCCGCGCCGAGGCCGTCCCGCGCTGACGCACAGCTGCTCGAACAGCGGGTCCGGATACCGAACCGGACCCGCTGTTTCCGCAGCTCGCGGGTGGGACGGGGGCATCTCAGCGGGCGGACTCCCGTCGATTCCGGGCCGCCCCGGCCGGTAGGCTGCGGCCCGTGGCTCAGATCCAGATCCCCGCTGACATCAAGCCCGCAGACGGCCGTTTCGGCTGCGGCCCGTCCAAGGTGCGCCCCGAGGCCCTGAGTGCCCTCGCCGCCACCGAGACCTCCCTGCTCGGCACCTCCCACCGCCAGGCCCCGGTGAAGAACCTGGTCAAGCGCGTGCGCGAGGGCGTGAGCAGCCTCTTCTCCCTCCCCGAGGGGTACGAGGTGGTGCTCGGCAACGGCGGCTCCACCGCCTTCTGGGACATCGCGGCCTTCGGCCTGGTGCGGGAGAAGTCCCAGCACCTCGACTTCGGTGAGTTCTCCTCCAAGTTCGCCTCCTCGGTCAAGGCCGCGCCCTGGCTCGCCGAGCCGAGCGTGATCAAGACCGCCCCCGGCACCCACCCGCTGCCGGTCGCCGAGGCCGGCGTGGACGTCTACGGCCTCACCCACAACGAGACCTCGACCGGCGTCGCGATGCCGATCAAGCGCCCGGTCGGCGCCGACCAGGGCTCGCTGGTCCTGGTGGACGCCACCTCGGGCGCCGGCGGCCTGCCGGTGGACATCACCGAGACCGACGTCTACTACTTCGCCCCGCAGAAGAACTTCGCCGCCGAGGGCGGCCTCTGGCTGGCGACCTTCTCCCCGGCCGCGCTGGAGCGCGCCGCCGAGATCGCCGGCTCCGGCCGGTACATCCCGCCGTTCTTCGACCTGCCGACGGCCATCGACAACTCGTCGAAGGACCAGACCTACAACACCCCGTCGATCGCCACCCTGTTCCTGCTGGCCGACCAGCTGGAGTGGCTGAACGGCAACGGCGGGCTCGACTGGGCCGTCGCCCGTACGGCTGATTCCTCGTCCCGGCTGTACGGCTGGGCCGAGAAGTCCTCGTTCGCCAACCCGTTCGTGGCGAACCCGGCCGAGCGCTCCCAGGTGGTCGGCACGATCGACTTCGACGACGCGGTGGACGCCGCCGCGGTCGCCAAGGCGCTGCGCGCCAACGGCATCGTCGACACCGAGCCGTACCGCAAGCTGGGCCGCAACCAGCTGCGCGTCGCGATGTTCCCGGCCGTCGACCCGGCCGACGTCGAGGCGCTCACCGCCTGCATCGACTACGTGGTCGAGCAGCTCTGACCGGCTGACCGACGCGTGAGGGCCACCGCCTGCGGGCGGTGGCCCTCCGCACGTTCACGGCTACTTGCCGACCAGCGAGCTGACCAGCACGACGACGAGCAGCAGCACCAGGGCGCCGGTCACGATACGCATTCGAGTCTTGGGATCCACGGTCAACGAGCGTACCCCCGCCCGGCCCGCGGCTAGACGCCGAGGTTGGACCCGCCGGTGGCGTCCAGGTTCTGCCCGGTGACCCAGCGCGCGTCGTCCGAGGCCAGGAAGGCGACCACGTCGGCGACGTCGCCGGCCTCGCCCACCCGGTTGAAGACCGAGTGCGCGGCGGCCACGGCATGCGCCCGCGGGTCCTCCAGCCAGGGATTGATCTCGGTGGCGACGATGCCCGGCGACACCGCGTTGACGGTGATCCCGCGCGGACCCAGCTCCTGGGCGAGGGTGAGGGTCAGGGTGTTCAGCGCGCCCTTGGTCATCGCGTAGGAGACCGCCGGTGGGAACGCCACCCGGGTGACACCCGAGGAGACGTTGACGATCCGGCCGCCGTCGCGGAGCCGGCCGAGCCCGTGCTTGATCAGGAAGAACGGCGCCTTCGCGTTGACGGCGAAGACCCGGTCGAAGTCGGCCTCGGCCACCTCGCCGATCCGCCCGTCCAGGCCGATCCCGGCGTTGTTCACCAGGATGTCCAGCCCGCTGCCCCCGTCGTACCCGGCCAGTCCGGCGTCGAAGGCCGTCCACAGCGCCTCGGCGTCCCCCGGGAGGCCCAGCTCGGCACCGATCGCGAAGGCCCGGCCACCGGCCCCCTCGATCGTCTTGACCGCCTCCTCGGCCGCCGCCGCGTCCCGGCCGTAGTGGACGGCGACCAGTGCGCCCTCCCGCCCCAGCCGCTCGGCGATGCCCCGCCCGATGCCCCGGCTGCCGCCCGTGACCAGTGCCGTCTTCCCCGCGAGCCTGCTCATGACGATGCCCTCCCATTTCTGTAGCGGTCGCTAACGAAATGAACCGTAGCACGCCTTCTGTAGTGCTCGATATAGAATCTCGGCATGGCGACGACGAGCGTGACGACCGGCGGTACCGCCACCGCGAAGCGCGGCAGACCCCGCTCCTTCGACCGCGAGGCCGCCCTGGAGCAGGCCCTCCGGCTGTTCTGGGAACGCGGGTACGAGGCCACCTCGGTCGCCGACCTCACCGCCGCCATGGGCATCCGCCCGCCGAGCCTGTACGCGGCCTTCGGCGACAAGCGCGCCCTCTTCGACGAGGTGATCGCCCGCTACCGGGAGACCTACGGCGCGTACTCCACCCGGGCGATGGACGAGGAGCCCACCGCCCGGGCCGGCATCGCCCGGATGCTGCACGAGTCCGCCGCCGAGGCGACCGACCCCGAGCACCCGTGGGGCTGCCTGATGATCAGCTCGACGGTCAACTGCACCTCGCCCGAGGTGGCCGAGGCCGTCCGGGAGCTGCGCAACGCCAACGTCCGCGCCCTGGAGTCGCGGATCCGCGCCGACGTCGCGGCCGGCCACGAGCCCCCCGGGACGGACCCGGCGGCCCTGGCCAACTTCACCGCCGTCGTGCTCCAGGGCATGTCGCAGCGCGCCCGCGACGGCGCCACCCGCGCCGAACTGGAGCAGGTCGCGGCCGACGCGATGCGGATCTGGCCCGCCTGACCACGCGCCCCGGCGGGCCGGCGGGCTACTCGCCCCAGCGGGCCAGCGGCCAGGAGCGGACCGTCTCGTAGTGCGCGCCGCCGCCGTCGTGCTCGCTCTTCATCAGGTGCAGCTCGGCGGCCTCCCACTCCGGCCCCCGGTACTCGTCCAGCGCCCGCGCCAGCCCGTCCAGCTCCGCCGCGGCCACCCGCTGCACCGCCCGCCGGTGGCCGCGGGTCGAACCGGCGCGGGCCAGCGTCAGGTGCGGGTGGAAGGCGAACGCGTCCACCTCCCCGGTCGCCCCGGCGGTGGCCTCGTTCACCGCCTCGGCGAGCCGGCGCAGCGCCCAGGTCTCGCCCTCCACCCCGGCCCAGAGCACCCGGTCGCCGAAGCGTCCGGCACCGGCCAGCCGCAGCCGGTGCACCGGGTGTACCTCGGCCACCGCGGCCAGTCCGGCCGCCAGCTCCGGCACCCCCTCGGCCGGCTGCTCGCCGAGGAAGGCCAGGGTCAGGTGCCAGCCCTCGACCGCCGTCCAGCGCAGCCGGTCCGCGCCGGGCAGCCCGCGCACCGGGGCCACCGCGTCGACCAGCCCCTGCAACGCCTCCACCGGAGGCAGTACCGCCACGAAGAGCCTCATGGGGCCCATCTTCCCCCGGACGGCGGTTTGGGCTAGAACGATCTCCATGAAGATCCGCACCGGGGGTCCCGCGGACATCCCCGATCTCCTCGCCCTGCTCGACGGCGCCGTGGCCTGGCTGGCCGCCCGGGGCCGCACCGGCCAATGGGGCGACCAGCCCTTCAGCACCGTCCCGGCCAGGATCGAGCACGTCACCGCGTACGGCGCCGAACCGTTCCTGCTCCGGCTCGCGGTGGACGAGGAGGGCCGGACCGTCGGCGCCTGCGTCGTCGCCGAGGAGCCCGGCTCGTACGTCCCCGCGGTGGCGGAGCGCGAGCTGTTCGTCCGCAACCTGGTCACCGACCGCTCCCGGAAAGGCTCGGGGATCGGCGCCGCGCTGATCGCCGACGTCCTGGCGGAGGCCCGCCGCCGGGGCATCTCGCTGGTCCGGGTGGACTGCTACGGGGGCGCCGACCGCCGGCTGGTCGCCCAGTACCGGGCGCTCGGCTTCACCGAGACCGAGTCCTTCGAGGTCGCGCAGCCGAACGGCGTCTGGCCCGGCCAGGTGCTGGAGATCCGGCTCTGACGGTTCGCCGGTTCGCCGGTTCCGGGCCGCCGCCATCGGCGGCCCGGAACCGGCCTCACGTCAGCAGGCCGTGGCCAGCCCGGACTTCACGCCGGCACCGGGGCGCGGCACCAGGGCCACCACCCGGCCGCCGCGGCCCGGGTGCAGGTCCAGCCGCAGCCGCAGCTCGGCACTGCGGGCCAGCACCAGGCCGACCGTGCCGGCCGCCAGCGCCGAGACCAGTCCGCAGGCCAGCAGCCCGAGCCGGGGCCCGTACGAGGCGGTGACCCAGCCCACGATCGGCGCGCCGATCGGCGTCCCGCCGGTGAACACCAGCACCAGCAGGCCCATCACCCGGCCGCGCATCGCGGGCTCGGTGCCCAGCTGCAACGCCGAGTTGACCGAGGTGTTGAAGCTGAGCCCGAACACCCCGATGAAGGTGAGCAGGATCGCGAAGGTCCAGTAGTCGGGCGCGACCGAGGCCACCACCTCCAGCAGCCCGAACGCCAGCGCGGCGGCCACCAGTCGGCGCAGCCGGGGCACCCCGCGGCGGGCCGCGAGCAGCGCGCCGGCCAGTGAACCGACCGCCATCGCGGTGTTCAGCAGGCCGTACTGCCCGGCGCCGACGTGGAAGGTGTCGGTGGCGAAACCGGCCAGCAGGGTCGGGAAGTTGAAGCCGAAGGTGCCGATGAACCCGGCCAGCACCATCGGCCAGAGCAGCTCGGGCCGCTCCTTCACGTACCGCAGGCCCTCCCGCAGCTGCCCCTTCTCACGGGCGATCGGCTCGGTCGACCGCAGTTCGCTCGTCCGCATGGCGAGCAGCCCGCCGATCACGGCGGCGAAGGAGAGCGCGTTCACCGCGAACGCCCAGCCGCTGCCGACCGCGGCGATCAGCAGGCCCGCGACGGCGGGGCCGACCAGCCGGGCGGTCTGGAAGTTGGCGGCGTTCAGGCTGACCGCGTTGGCGAGGTCCTTCGGGCCGACCATCTCGGAGACGAAGGCCTGCCGGGTCGGGTTGTCGACCACGGTGACCAGGCCGAGCAGCAGCGCGAAGGCGTACACGTAGTACGGGGTCACCACGCCGCCGATGGTCAGCACGGCGAGTCCGGCGGCGAGCAGGCCCATCGCGCCCTGGGTGTAGACCAGCAGCCGGCGCTTGGGCATCCGGTCGGCGAGCACCCCGCCGAACAGGCCGAGCAGCAGCATCGGCAGGAACTGCATGGCGGTGGTGATGCCGACCGCGAGCGGGCTGCCGGTGAGGCTGAGCACCAGCCAGTCCTGGGCGATCCGCTGCATCCAGGTGCCGGTGTTGGACACCACCTGGCCGGCGAAGTAGTAGCGGTAGTTGCGAACGCGCAGTGCGGAGAACATCCCCCCGGGCCGGGTGAACTTCGCTCCGGTCGGGCCGGTGCGGTCGGTCAGGGTGCGGTCGGTCGGGCCGGTCGCCCCGGCGGGGGATGTGGCCGCGTGGCTGCGGCCGGGAGCGGCGGGGTCGTCCGCCGCGGTGCGTTCGTCGGGGTCGTCGTCGCCGCTGCCGGGCAGCCCCGTGGGGGCGGGTGCCTGGGCGTCGGCGGCCGCGGTGCTGCTCGCGGCGGGGTCGGTCGTCGGGTCGTCGGTCCGGGTACGGATGGCGGCGGCGCTGGCTGCGGCCGGCGGTGTCACGGTGGTCTCCCCTCGCGGCGCGGCGGCCCGTGGGACGGCCGTCGCGCTCCTGGTTTCGGTGGTCGGTCCTGCGGTGATGCGGTTCTCCTTCGTCCTCCGGCGGCTACCGGATCAGGTCTGCCTAGAGGTGTGCGAGCTTGTAGAGCACGGGCGCGGCCTCGCGGAGCAGCGCCCACTCCTCCTCGTCGAGCCCTTGGGCGAGCTCGGCGAGCCAGGCGTTCCGGCGCCGGCGGGACTCCGCCAGGATCGCCTCGGCCTCCTCGGTACTGCTGACGACCACCTGCCGGCGGTCCTCCGGGTGCGGCTCGCGCCGCACCAGGCCCTTCTCCTCCAGCATCGCGACGATCCTGGTCATCGAGGGCGGCTGTACGTGCTCCTTCCGGGCGAGCTCACCCGGCGTGGCCTTCCCGCACCGCGCGAGGGTGCCCAGCACCCCGATCTCGGTAGGGCTGAGCGACTCCTCGACCCGCTGGTGGCGGAGCCGTCGGGAGAGGCGCATGGCGGACGACCGCAGCTGACTGATCGCTGCGAGGTCCTGCTCGGACATCTCGGGCATGTTCTTTAGCCTACGTCATTACTCTCGCTAAAGAAAATTGGATTACATCGTGGCCCAGGTGTCCAGGAACGCCTCCCAGAACCGGGCGCCGCGCTCGAACGGCAGCGGGTCCCAGCGGGCCATCCCCTCCCGGACGAACTCCTCGGCGTCGGCCCAGTCGTACGGCGTCGGGCGCTCCTCGTCCAGCGGCCGCTCCACCTCGACCTTGTAGACGAGGTAGCTGAACGAGGAGACGTCCCCGTGGATCAGCTCGTACTCGACCTCGGAGTCCGGGTCGCAGACCCAGATCGTCCCGTCGTCCAGGTTGACGAAGACGAACCCGCCGAACAGCTCGCCCAGCTGGCGCAGCCGGCCGTGCGCGGTCTCCACCAGCGACTCGGTCAGCGGCTCCCGGGCGAACGCCCGGTCCGGGTTCTCCGGCCGCCGCCGCGCGTGCTCCGGCAGCAGGCGGAACAGCCCGCGGGCGAACGGCACCCCGACCTCGGTGGCGAACCGCGCGGCCTCCGGGTCGCCCGGCCAGAGCTCCGCGGCGGCCTCCGCCCGCAGCCGCAGCATCGACCAGTTCGGCACGCCCGGGTCCTCGCCCGTGCGCTCGACGGCCCGCCAGTCGATGTTCACCAGCATGCGGTTCTCCCCCGGACGGGCTGATGGGCTGTCGGCTCGACCGTTGCCGAGACCCCGTGCACAGTCCCATCGACAGGCCCGGAACCCTACCCGGCCTTACACCGGCGCCGTGCCCCGGACAGCGCTGGCCGTGCCCTCCGTGACTCCCGGTGCGATGCTGGTTCTGGGGCCCGGTCCACGCGGACCCCCGGCGCCGCACCACCCCTCAGCAGAAGGGCCGACCAGAAATGTCCGACGTCGCCGACGCACAGGCCGCGCAGGCCGAGCAGAACGGCACCGGCTTCGCCCGCCTCGCCATGGTCACCATCGACTGCGCCGACCCGGTCGCGCTGGCCGCCTTCTACGGCGAGCTGCTCGGGTGGGAGACCCGGCACGTGGACGAGCGGTTCGCCATCCTGGACAACCCGGAGGGCGGCAGCCCGCTCGGCTTCGGCCGGGTCACCGGGTACCGGCCGGAGCCGTGGACCGAGCCGGACGGCGGCAAGCACTTCCACCTGGACTTCTACGTGGACGACCTGGAGGAGGCCACCGCCCGCGCGCTCGCGCTCGGCGCGACCGAGCCCACCTACCAGCACGGCCGCACCCTCCGGGTGCTGATCGACCCGGCCGGCCACCCGTTCGGCCTAGCCCCCCTGGAGGCCTGAGCCGCTCCCCCGCCGCCCCGCCGCTACCGGGGGAAGGCCCGGCGGGCCCGCCAGGTGGTGTGCTCGCGCGAGACCGCGTCCTCCGCCTCGGCCGCCATCCGCGCCCAGCGCTGCTCGGCGTCCGGCGCCCGCAGGTCGAGGTCGGACAGCTGGTTGCCGACGTTCTCCAGCTCGCGCGCCGCCAGCTGGTACGCGGCGGCCAGCGGCCGGAGCTGCTTCAGCTGCGTCCAGGCGATCACCGCCGCGGCCGCCGCCGAGCTGGCCCCGAAGACGTGCAGCGGCAGCGCCCCGGTCGCCTGCGCGATCGCCGCCGCCGCGCCGAGGATGATCAGCGCCGCGACCGCCAGTCCCCAGGACACCGCCTGCGACTCGCAGGACTCGGCCCGCGAGCGGTACCACGTCCGCTGCCCCTCCACCCGGGTGCGCAGGTAAAGCGTCCGCCGGGCGGTCAGCGACTCCGCCCGCACCCGGCGCATCTCCTCGGTGATCTCGGTGACCGTCCCCGGCGGCACGATCCGCGGGTCCTCGAACGCCCGCAGCACGTCCTCCACCTGCAGCAGGTAGCCGCGGTCGACGTCACCCGACCGCGCGTCCCCCTCGAACGGCCGGGCCCGCACGGAGTACTTCCAGGCCAGCGTCTTCACCGACTCGGCCGCCGCCCGCGCCTCGTACCAGCGCGCCTGCGGGTTGCTGCGGCGCAGCCGGGACCAGAAGTAGCCGGCGACCAGGAACGCCACCACCGAGAACAGCGGCGTGAGGTCGGCGTCCCCGCGGTGCTCCGGCCCGGGCAGCGAGCCGACCACCGCCGCGACCACCAGCATCGAGATCAGCCCCCGGTACCAGCGCAGCGTCTGCCGCTGGCCCTCCAGCGACGCCTGGTCGGCCGTCCGGAACAGCTCCGGCAGCAGCTGCTCCTCGACCCCCGTCGGCGGATCCTGTCGCACCATCAGCGGTTTCCCCCTCGCCCGTCTCCCGTCCCCGGAGTATGCCCTTCGCCAACTCCCCTACACGATCCGATTCTTGACACACCCCCTCGACGATCCTTGCCCGCCCGACCTCGTAACCCATATAACTGGTTACATGCCCATGCACTGGAAGCTCGTCATCGACTGCGCCGACCCGCACCGGCAGGCCGCCTTCTGGGCCGCCGCCCTCGACTACACCGTCGAGGACCACAGCACCCTGATCGACGGCCTCCTCGCGGCCGGCCGGATCACCCCCGACCTGCTCACCGAGGTCGACGGCCGGCCCGCCTGGCACGCCCTCGCCGCCGTCCGCCACCCGGAGGACCCGCACGACCCCGCCACCGGCACCGGGCTCGGCCGCCGTCTCCTCTTCCAGCGGGTCCCCGAGCCGAAGCAGGGCAAGAACCGCCTCCATCTCGACCTCCACCCCGGCCCCGACGCCCGCCCCGCCACCGTCGACCGCCTCCTGACCCTCGGCGCCACCGTCCTGCGCGAGGTGAGCGAACCCGGCGGCTCCTGGACCGTCATGCGGGACCCGGAGGGCAACGAGTTCTGCGTCCACTGACAACCGGAGACGGCCCCCCTCGCGACACCGTGCGAGGGGGGCCTCGTCATGCGGCCGGCACTGATCGGGACCGGCCGCCCTCCGCCCCTCGGGGGCACCGCGCCGAAGGTCCGTGAGGCCGCCGTGGACGGATCCGGTCAGGGCCGCTTCCGTCCCGGCTCAGCCCCTTTCACTGCTGCTGAGCTGCGACGAAGCTTGTCGTTGTCAGCGGGAGAGACACCGGGCCGACAAGCCGGACGACGCGCCAGAAGGGGCGTCGCAGGCGGGTTCAGGCCTTCAGGTCGAGTGACTCTCACCGTCCCGGTGTCCAGTTCGGCCACCTCACCCCCTTCGCGCCCTGCCACAGGTACGTCCTGTCCCGATCACGGAGAGTCCCATGCCTTCCACCGCCAAGCCGTCCCGTATCTCCCGCTCGGTCGCCCTCACCGCCGCCACGGCCGGCCTCGCACTGAGCGGCCTCGTCGCAACGCCGGCCAGTGCCGACACCGGTTCGTCGGTCGCCGCCGCCGCCACCGCCGAGATCGGCAACGGCCCGTGCGCGCACGGTGGTTACACCAGCGGTGACCGGACGTCGAACTCCTGCGGCCGGGGCGGCCACGCGGCCCACGCCTGGTGCGCCGACTTCGCGGGCTGGGCCTGGGCCCGCGCCGGGGCCGCCAACCTGAGCTACCTCAGCGGTGCGGCGCGCGACTTCTACGACTACGGCAAGACCTTCGGCACCCTGCACAACACCCCGCGGGTGGGCGACGCCGTCGTGTTCAACTACCGGCCCGGTGCCGACTGGGCGGACCACGTCGCGCTGGTCACCGCCGTCGGCAACGGCACCGTGACCATGGTCGGCGGGAACGAGGGCCACCGCACCTACGCGGACGGCATAGTCCAGACCGAGAGCACCAGCAACTACGCGGTGGGCAGCGCGCCTTGGGGCCAGACCATCAGCGGGTACATCTCCCCGGTCGCGGTGAACACCCCCGTTCCGGCCCCCGCCCCCGCTCCCAGCGGCACCACCACTCCTGCCACCCCGACGAGCAACAACTCGCACATCCAGATCATCGGCGCCGACAACGCGATGTACAACATCGACGCCGACTACAAGGCCGGCAAGTGGAGCAGCTGGACCAAGATGGACAACTCCACCCTGACCTCGATCACCAGCGCCACCACCGGCAACACCACCCACGTCTACGCCGTCGCGGACGGCCGCGTCTACACCCGTGACGGCGACCGCATCGCCGGCACGTGGGGCGACTGGATCGAGGTGCCGGGCGGCGCCGTGGGCGTCAAGGCGATCAGCGCCACCGCCGGCGGCAACAGCGCGCACATCCAGATCATCGGCGCCGACGGAGCGATGTACACCATCGACGCCGACTACGGCGCCGGTAAGTGGAGCACCTGGACCAAGATGGACAGCTCCAACCTGACCGCGCTCGCGAGCACCACCACCGGCAACACCGACCACGTCTACGCGGTCGCCGCGGACGGCCACGTCTACTCCCGTGACGCGGACCGGGCCGCCGGCACGTGGAGCGACTGGATCGAGGTGCCCGGCGGCGCCGTCGGCGTCAAGGGCATCACCGCGAGTGTGACGGACAACAACTCGCACATCCAGATCATCGGCGCCGACGGGGCGATGTACAACATCGACGCCGACTACAAGGCCGGCTCCTGGAGCAGCTGGACCAAGATGGACAGCACCAACCTGATCGCCCTCACCAGCGCCACCACCGGCAACACCACCCACGTCTACGCGGTCGCCGCGGACGGCCGCGTCTACACCCGCGACGCCGACCGGACCGCCGGCACGTGGGGCAGCTGGATCGAGGTGCCCGGCGGCGCCGTCGGCGTCAAGGGCATCACCGCGAGCGTGACGGCCTGACGATTCCGGGCGCCGACTGCGGCCCGTGACTGAACGACGAGGGCGCGAACCGACCACCGGTTCGCGCCCTCGTTCCGTGCCCGGGCCGCGGCCGAGCGGCCCGGCACCGACCGGCGTGCAGGAGCTCGGGGGCGGGGCCTACGACAGCCAGCCGGCGTTGACCGCGTGCACCCCGGCCTGGAAACGGCTGCGGGCGTCGAGACGCTCCATCAGATCGTTGGCGACCCGACGGGCGGTGCGCGGTGAAACGCCCAGCCGCTTCGCGATGGCGTCGTCGGTGTGCCCGGCCGCGAGCAGGCCGAGCGTGGTGCGCTCCTGGGCGGTGAGCCCGTTCCCGTCCGGCCGGGCCGCGACCCCCAGCGGCTGGGCGCCCTCCCAGACGCTCTCGAACAGTGCGCACAGCGCGGTCAGCATCCCCTGCCCGGTCAGGACCACCGCTCCGGCCGCCGTGTCGTCGCTGCGCACCGGGATGACGGCGACGGACCGGTCGGCGACGATCATCCGGGTGGGCAGCGACGGGACGGTCCGGACCTGTCCCCCTCGGGAGGCCAGCCAGTTCACGTACTCGACGGTGTGCGGGCTGTTGCGGACGCTGTCCAGGTAGACGGTGCGCATCCGCACCCCGCGCTCCAGCAGGACGAGGTTGAGCGGCTTGGCCGCCTCGATGTTCTGGGGCTTCTGCCCGCCCTCCGGGGCGAAGGTCATCACCTCCTCCCGCGCCTCCCGGGAGAAGCGGGCCAGCCGGTCACGGATCTGGTCCAGGCCCACGAGCTGCTCGATGTCCGGCGTGCTCACCCCCGGCCGCAGATCGGCGAAATCGGCGATGAGCTGGGCGGCCGCCGCACGGGAGGCCTCGATCCGCGCCTGCGCGGCGGCCAGACCGGCCTGCTGGCGGGCCATCAGGAGCTCCATCCCGACGTCCGGGGAGACCGCGCGCAGCTCGCCGGGCCGTTCGGCCGACGGGCGCAACAGGGCCAGCTCGCTCAGGTTGTCCAGGGCGTCCCGGATGTCCTCCTCGCCGAGCGAGAGGCGCGCGGCCAGGCCGGCCACACCGTCACCCGGATAGGCGAGCATCGCCCGGTAGACCGATTCCGAAGCGCTGTCCAGGCCCAATGCGGTCAGCATCCCCGCTCCCCCGTGGTGAAACCCGTGTTCGATACGGAATTGATCCTTCCACATACGACAGGCCGCTGACCAGGGACTTTGCCTGACGTTGACCCTCTGGACCGCGCCCCAAGCGGGGCTCCCGGGTTCCACGGTCGACCGGCGTCCGCTTCCGGCCGAGCTGACCGAAACGGTCCAGGGCCGCTTCCGTCCACCTCTCCGCCCTTCCCCCCGGCCCGAGCCACGACGAAGCTAGTGGTCGTCGGAAGGGGACAGCCCCGGACGACGGACCGGAGGAAACGTCACCGCGGGACGCGCCCCCCGAGAACCCACTGCTTCGCATTCGAGAGGACCACCACCATGCTCCGCACCGTCATCGCCAAGGCCGCCGCGGTCACCACCCTCGCCCTCGTCGCCCTCGCCGGTCTCGCCGCCACCACCACCCAGACCGCCGCGCACACCCAGGCCCGGCCGGCCGTCGTCGTCGCGCCGATGGCGGACCTGATCTGGGGCTGATACCCGACTCCGCCCTCACCCCCGCGGGGTCCGGAAACCGGTGAGCCTGGCGACATCGGGTCCGACGCCCCGCCAGGAGCCGTCGAACTCCAGCACCGCGACGGCCGAGGTCGGGAAGCCCCTGGCGTCCATCCGGTCCAGCAGGTCTTCCTCCCCCTCGCCCGCCAGCGTCTCGGCCAGCTCGTGCACGCCGGGATTGTGGCCGACCACCACCACGGTGCCGACCTCCGCCGACACCTCCCGGAGCACGGCCAGCAGCTCCTCGACGTCCGCGAGGTACACCCGCTCGTCGAACACCGTCCGCGGTGCCCCGCCCAGCTCGGCACCGGCCAGCTCCCAGGTCTCCCGGGTCCGCGCGGCCGTCGACACGATCGCCAGCTCCGGCACCACCCCCTGCTCCGCCAACCACCGCCCCGCCGCCGGCGCGTCCCGCCGCCCCCGCTCCGCCAACCGCCGTCCGTGGTCCCTGACGGCATCGTGCGCCACCGCCTTGGCATGCCGCACCACAACGATCCTCCGCACCACCCCAGCACCCATCCCACTCTCCTCACCCTCGCCGGCCTGTCCCCCGACGCTACCGGCCCCCGGAACAGCGCCACGTCACAACTCCACCATTAGACCCACCAGCAACTTCAATGCCCTGCTGTAAAAATCTCCGCCAGCCGCGTCGGAATTCCCACACTGCGACCGAATCGTTCGTGCTAGCGTCAACCGATCCGACAGTCGATTGACAGCCACGGAGACCGGCGGAGGGGTCAACTCATGGCCGAGGGATTCAAGGTCGACCTGGCGGCTCTGGAGAAAGCGGCCTCCGGAATCACCGGCACCCTGACGAAGCTTCGATTCAGAAAGGTCAGCGATCTCGACCCCCGGAAAGAAGAAATCGGACACGGACACCTGGCCGACGTCCTGGAAAACTTCTGCACCCGCTGGGAGATCGGTGTCGAGAATCTGGCCAAGGATGCCGCCCAGGTCTCCCAGCGACTGAACGCGAGCGTGAAGGCCTACCGCGAGATCGACGGACAGCTCGTCGGCCAACTGGGCGGCACGTTGGCTTCCTCCGACGCCAGGGACCCGGCGGCGGAGCAGTGACGACGGACCTCGGACAGGCCACCGACCCGAAGGAACTCATACCGGGCAATATCGAATCGATTGCCTCGACCGTCGCATGGCTCAAAAGCTATGGCGACACCCTGCACTCCACCGGCGAGGGCCTCCGACGCATCGACACCGTCGACGGCTGGTCGGGGAAAGCGGGCGATGCGTTCCGCCAGGCCTTCCACGGCGAACCCCAGAAGTGGCTGGAGGCCGGCGACTCCTTCCACGACGCCTCCACGGCCTTGGCCGCTTACCAATCAGTGCTGGCATGGGCTCAAGGCCAAGCCGCGGACGCGATCCGGCAGTGGCGCGAAGGCCAGACCGCCACGGGCAGAGCCAGGTCCGAACACCAGGACGCAGAGCGGAACGCCGGGCACGAATTGCCGTTCTCCGATCCCGGCGAGGCCACGCGCGCTGCCGCGCGACAGACGCTGAGCACCGCCAGGAACCAGGTGAAAAACGCCGGCGACACCGCCGCGAACAAGATCGCAAAGGCTCGCGACAAGGCCCCCGAGGAGCCGGGCTGGCTGGACAAGGTCGGAGACTTCTTCTCCGACGCCGGAGACTTCCTCCTGGACGTCGGGAAGACCGCCGTGGAAGACCTGGCCTCCGTGGGCAATGCGATGATCCACGATCCCGGCGCGGTGCTGGAGATCGCCGGCGGCCTCGGCCTCGCGACCCTCGGCGCCGGAGGCGAAGTCCTGGGCGTCGGCCTGGACCTCACCGGCGCGGGTGCGGTGGTCGGTGTCCCCGTCAACATCCTCTCCGCAGGACTCATCGCCACCGGCGCGGGCATGGCAGGCCTCGGCGCGAGCCAGATCGCGCAGGATGCGATGGGGCCGGACCGGGTCCACATGGAGGGCAATGGTGGAGGCGGCCAGGGCGCCGGTGAAATCCGCACCCAGCCGTCGAGGACCCCCGACCCCAATGCCACACCGAATGGACCCACGACGAAGGTCAACCCGGACGAATCACCCGAGAACCGACTCGCACTTCAGCGCGAGAACGAATCGGCTCAGATCCTGGCAAAACAGGGGTACCACGTCGAACAGAATCCGTCGGTTCCCGGGCGAAAGAATCCTGATTACCGAATCGAAGGTGAGATCTTCGACTGCGTCTCACCATCGAGTAGAAGCGCCCGCAACATCGGCTCACGGATCGAGGAGAAGATCAACGAAGGCCAGACCGGACGAATCGTGGTTAACCTCGCGGACTCACCCGTGGGCGTCCCGGCTCTCAAGTCCCAGCTCCACGACTGGCCGATCGAAGGGCTGGAGGAAGCCGTGGTGATCGACAAGCAGGGCAACATTGTGCACATCTATCCCTAGTACACGCCGAACGGATCTCCAGGCATGTCAATCTCACACAGCTTCAATCTGGCCACGCCGCTGTCCGTCGCCGAGGTGGCCCATACGCTGAACGACATCGCACAGGGCCTCCGGCTGTTCGATGCGACCACAGAGCCGGAGCGGTTGCTCACCGAAGGCGTCGACACCAGGTTCGGCACCTGGGTCCGGGTGTTCGCCACCAATCCCAAGCCGTGGAATCCGCTGATCACCGACCTGAAGGTCACGCCGACCGTCTCGGTGGCGTTCAGGCCGGACAAGGCCGATGACCTTTCCGGGCAGGAGGACGACATCGTCCGGCTGGTGTCGGGCCTGCTGACCCGTCTGCCGGGAGACGCGGTGCTGCAGTACCACTACGAGGTCATCTGGCTGCTGCGACGTGGTGGCGAACTCAGCCTCAACGAACGGGACGACCTCTGGACGCCGCCGCGGCTGGCCGCCGTCCCTCAGCCGTACCGTCGCGAGACGCACGAGTTCTCGGAGGAGGACTGAGTACCGCCGCCTCCGACCATGACCGCGGCCCCGCGCTCCGGGGAGGAGTGCGGGGCCGCGGCGATGCCGGGGGCGGTCAGAGGAGGCCGAGGGCCGGCATCAGGTAGTAGAAGGCGAAGACGGTGGAGACCGCGTACATCGCGACCGGGACCTCGCGGCCGCGGCCGGCGGCGAGGCGCAGGACGCAGAAGGCGATGAAGCCGAAGCCGATGCCGTTGGTGATGGAGTAGGTGAACGGCATCATCACGATGGTCAGGAAGGCCGGGATCGCGATGGTGTAGTCCGCCCAGTCGATCTCCTTGATCGAGTTGGCCAGGATCAGGAAGCCGACGGTGACCAGGGCGGGGGTGGCGGCCTGGGCGGGGACCATGGTGGCGAGCGGGGTGAGGAAGAGCGCCACCACGAAGAGGGCGCCGGTGACGATCGAGGCGAAGCCGGTGCGGGCGCCCTCGCCGACGCCGGCGGTGGACTCGACGAAGCAGGTGTTGGCGGAGGAGGAGGTCGCGCCGCCGGCCGCGGTGGCGATGCCGTCGATCATCAGGACCTTGTTGATGCCGGGCAGGTCGCCCTTCTCGTCCAGCAGGTGGGCCTCGTCGGCGACGCCGAGAATGGTGCCCATCGCGTCGAAGAAGCAGGACATCAGGACGGTGAAGACGAAGAGGGCGCCGGTGAGGACGCCGACCTTCTCGAAGCCGCCGAACAGGCTGACCTCGCCGACCAGCCCGAAGTCGGGGGCGGCCACCGGGTTGCCGGGCCAGGCCGGGACGGTGAGGCCCCAGTTGAGGGCCGGGATGTCGGCGAACTTGTCGATGACGACGGCGACGGCGGTCATCACGGCGATCGAGACCAGGATCGCGCCGGGCACCTTGCGGACCATCAGGACCAGGGTGAGCAGCAGGCCGAGCACGAAGACCAGGACCGGCCAGCCGGTCAGGTGGCCGCCGGTGCCGAGCTGGAGCGGCACGGTGGTGTGGGCGGCGTCGGGGATCCGGCTGGCGAAGCCGGAGTCGACCAGGCCGACGAGGCTGATGAAGAGGCCGATGCCGATCGCGATGGCCTTGCGCAGGCCGAGCGGGACGGCGTTCATGACCCGCTCGCGCAGGCCGGTGGCGACCAGGATCATGATCGCGAAGCCGGCCAGGACGACCATGCCCATGGCGTCCGGCCAGGTCATCTTGGGCGCGAGCTGGAGGGCGACGATGGTGTTGACGCCGAGGCCGGCGGCCAGGCCGATCGGGACGTTGCCGATGACGCCCATCAGCAGCGTGGTCAGGCCCGCGGTGAGCGCGGTGGCGGTGACCAGCTGGGCGCTGTCCAGGTGGGTGCCGTTCAGGTCCGTGGCGCTGGCCAGGATGATCGGGTTCAGCACCAGGATGTACGCCATGGTGAAGAAGGTGGCGATGCCGCCGCGGATCTCGCGCGGCAGGGTGGAGCCGCGCTCGCTGATCCGGAAGTAGCGGTCCAGCGCGCCGGACGGGGGCTTCGGCGCGTCGGCGGAGGGCTGGGCGGGCTCGGGCGACTCGGTGGTCGGCTGGGCCACAGGCATGCTGCGTCCTCTGGTGGGGGCTGAGGAGAGGGGGACCCACCCGGAGCGACGGTGGCCGGGCGGCCCGGCGGGGCTGGCACTGGGACGGGCACGAAGCACGGTGTCCTGGACATGCCGCGGCCGACCGGGGACACAAGTATGGGTTCCGCAATCGCTCGCACGCTATCTTCGCGCGTAGACCAGATCAGATGCGGACAAGTGGCGCACCAGATCGGTCAGGCGCCCGCCGCACCGTACCCTAGGGCCCATGCCCAAGACGCCACTGCACCCCTCGCCCCCGCCGCTGGAGGCCAACGATGTCGCGATCGTCGGCGGCGGCACGGTGCTGTGGTTCGTCGCCTTCCTGGTGCTCCTCCCCTTCTGGGACACCCTCTCCGACAACGACCACGCCAACTGGCCGTGGATCTGCCTGGCCGGTGGCGGCCTCGGGCTGATCGGCCTCTGGTACTGCCGCGCCCGCCGGGACGCGATCGCCCGCGCCCGGGCCCGCGAGGCCGAGGTTCAGGACCCGGCCACCCGGTCGGACTGAATAGTCCTTTAGTAGCACGCATCGGACATAAGGCGCCCGTAGAGTCGGTGCCATGACGCAGCCTGCGCAGCCCCCGGACGAGACGCCCGGCGACCGGCCCGACGGCGCCCATCCGCTCGGGCTGCTGCCCGGCCGGCGCGGCGGGCTGACCGCCGCCGAGGTGGCCGAACGGGTCGCCCGCGGCGAGGTCAACGACGTCCCGGTCCGCTCCAGCCGCTCGGCGAAGGAGATCGTCCGGGCCAACGTCTTCACCCGCTTCAACGCGATCATCGGCGTGATGTTCGGGATCATCCTGGTCGTCGGCCCGATCCAGGACGGCCTGTTCGGCCTGGTCATCGTCGCCAACACGGCGATCGGCATCATCCAGGAGCTGCGCGCCAAGAAGACCCTGGACAGCCTCGCGCTGATCGGCGAGGCGAAGCCGCAGGTGCGCCGGGACGGCACCGTGCAGCAGATCGCCGTCGGCGCGATCGTGCTGGACGACACCGTGCTGCTCGGCATCGGCGACAAGGTGATCGTCGACGGCGAGGTCACCGAGGCGGACGGCCTGGAGATCGACGAGTCGCTGCTCACCGGCGAGCCGGACCCGGTCCTCAAGCAGCCCGGCGACCTGGTGATGTCCGGCAGCTTCGTGGTGGCCGGCGCGGGCGCGTTCACCGCCACCAAGGTCGGCCGGGAGGCGTACGCGGCGCAGCTGGCCGAGGAGGCGAGCCGGTTCACCCTGGTGAAGTCGGAGCTGCGCAGCGGCATCGACAGCATCCTGCGGTTCATCACCTGGCTGCTGGTCCCCACCGCGATCGGCCTGATCATCAGCCAGCTGGCGGTGGAGGGCCGGGACTGGCGCGAGGCGGTCCGCCGGATGGTCGCCGGGATCGTGCCGATGGTGCCCGAGGGGCTGGTGCTGCTGACCTCGGTGGCCTTCGCGATCGGCGTGATCCGGCTGGGCCGCAAGCAGTGCCTGGTGCAGGAGCTGCCCGCGATCGAGGGGCTGGCCCGGGTGGACACCGTCTGCCTGGACAAGACCGGCACGCTCACCGAGGGCGGCATGGACGTCGTCGACCTGCGGGTCCTGGCGAACGGCGAGGGCCCTCAGGGCACGGAGCCGGAGGGCGCGGGCCCGGACGGCGCGCTCAAGGAGACGGTCAAGCAGGCCCTGGCCGTGATGGCCGGCGCCGACGCCCGCCCCAACCCGTCCATGCAGGCCGTCATCGACGCCTACGGCAACGGCGGCAGCAAGGACGGCACCGGCAACGAACGGCACGGCGGCTGGCGGGTGATCGAGGCGATGCCGTTCTCCTCCGCCCGCAAGTGGAGCGGCGTCCAGCTGCTGGAACCGCAGGGCGGCGAGGCCAGCTGGCTGCTCGGCGCGCCCGACGTGCTGCTGCCGGCCGGCCACCCCGCCCTGGTCGAGGTGGACGAGCTGGGCGCGCAGGGCCTGCGGGTGCTGCTGCTCGGCCGCACCCCCGTCCCGCTGGACGCCCCGGACCCGGCCGCCGGACTCCACCCGCTCGCCCTGGTGGTGCTCCAGCAGCGGCTGCGCGAGGACGCCGCCGACACCCTGCGCTACTTCGAGAGCCAGCAGGTCGAGGCCAAGGTGATCTCCGGCGACTCCGCCGTCTCGGTCGGCGCGGTCGCCGCCCACCTCGGGCTGCCCGGCGCCGAGCACCCGGTGGACGCCCGCACCCTGCCCGCCGAGCCGACCGAACTCGCCGACACCGCCGAACGGACCACCGTCTTCGGCCGGGTCACCCCGCAGCAGAAGCGCGAGCTGGTCGGCGCCCTGCAGTCGCGCGGGCACACCGTCGCGATGACCGGCGACGGCGTCAACGACGTGCTGGCGCTCAAGGACGCGGACATCGGCGTGGCGATGGGCAGCGGCAGCGACGCGACCAAGGCGGTCGCCCAGATCGTGCTGCTGAACAACTCCTTCGCGGTGCTGCCCTCGGTGGTCGCCGAGGGCCGCCGGGTGATCGGCAACATCGAGCGGGTGGCCGGGCTCTTCCTGGTGAAGACGGTCTACTCGGTGCTGCTGGCGCTGCTGGTGATCATCACCCACTCGCCGTACCCGTTCCTGCCCCGGCACTCCACGGTGCTGTCCACCCTGACCATCGGCGTGCCGGCCTTCTTCCTCGCCCTCGCGCCCAACAACGAGCGCGCCCGCACCGGCTTCGTCCGCCGGGTGCTGCGGCTGGCGATCCCCGGCGGCGTGATCGCCGGCACCGCGACCTTCACCGCGTACGCGCTGGCCCGCGCCGACCACGCGACCGACCTCAAGTCGGACACCAGCGTGGCCACCCTGACCCTGTTCCTGGTCGCCATCTGGGTGCTGGCGATCGTCGCCCGCCCGTACAACTGGTGGCGGCTGCTGCTGATCGGCACGATGGGCGGGGCGTTCACGCTGGTGCTGACCGTGCCCGCGCTCTCCGACTTCTTCCAGCTCTCGCTGTCCGGCACCCGCGACCCGTGGATCGGGGTCGGCATCGCGGTGACCGCCGGACTCGTGCTGGAAGTGGTCTGGCGGATCATGCGCCGCAGACTGGATGCTTGACCCACGAAGCGGAACGAAGCGGAACGAGCGCCAGGGGGCGGCGGATGGCACGCAGGGGCGGGGAGCTGGAGGCGTTCACCGCCTTCCTGGGGAGCCTGCTGTTCGTCGGCGTCCTGGGCCTGGCCGCGGGGGCGATCGCCGCGCTGACCGGCGTCGAGACCGGGCCGGGGCAGGAGAAGGCGGCGGTGGCCGTCCTGTTCGCGGTCTGGGTGCTGCTGACGCTCCGGATCTACCTGTGGCTGACCAAACGCGGCCGGACCCGCTCCGGCACCCGCTCCTGACGCGGCGGGTACCGGAGCAGCGGGCGGCTCAGCCCTCGAAGTCCCGGGCCGCGGACAGCTCGTAGGCCCGGTCCGGCTCGCTGAGCGCGGCCAGTACCTCGAACCGGCGGTGCCACTGCCCCACCGACCAGGCCAGCCCGGCGGCCAGCCCCTCCGGGGTGGCGGCGTGCAGCAGCCCGGGCACCGGCGGCACCTCGAACTCGTCGTCCTCGTCCGCCTCCTCGGCCGACTCCGGGTCGTACGGCGCCTCCGGCGCCTGCGCGCCGGTGTCCCAGCGCCAGTCCACCGCGGCCTCCTCGCCGTCCGGGCCGACCACCAGCAGTTCCTCGTGCTCCTCGTACGCGACCGGGCAGCCGGGCAGCAGCTCCCGCACCACGGCCGGGACCCGGTGCAGGGTGCCCTCGGAGAGCACCCGCCCGCCGGCCACCTCGCTGGCCAGCGAGACGTGCAGCCGCTCGGCGAGGTCTGCGGCGAGCGCCGGGGCGACCGGCAGCAGCGGGTGGTCGTGCAGGAGCTGGACCAGGTCGGGGGCGTCGGCGACGACCGCCTCGGTGGCGTCCACGACCACCGTGCGGTCCGGCCGGCGGCCGATGGTCCGGTCCAGCGGCGGCACCGCCCGCACCACGTCCAGCGGTTCGATCCGGGACGCCTCGACCCGGGCCAGCGCGCTGTGGATGCCGTGCAGCTGGCGGTGGCCGACCTCGGCGTCCAGGTCGGCGAGCCGGTCCAGCACCTCGTCCGGCCCGTGCGGCTCGGCGAGCAGCGCGGCCAGCGTGGTGCGCACGCCCAGCGCGTGCAGGAACTGCTCGTCCAGCGTGGTGCGCGCCTCGTCGTAGAGGCCGCGCAGCAGCGGGTCGGCCCCGGCCGCGCGCAGCCCGGCGGGCTCGCGGCCGTCCAGCACCGGGTGGTCGCGCAACCACCAGGCGGTGTACGGCGGCAGGTCGGCGTACGAGCCGTCCGGCAGCAGCGCGCGGACCGGGGTGACCACCGCGTCCCGGTACGGCGGGCGGGCCAGCGCGGCCAGCGCCTGCGGCCAGGCGTCGTCGTCGACCAGGTCGAGGTCGCGGACGGCGAGCAGCTCGGCGGCGACCGGCGGGACGCCCAGCGCGTCCGCGTCGTCGGCGTGCAGCGTCTCCAGCACCTCCTCCGCCCAGTCGGCGAGGCCGTCCGGCGCCTCGTCGATCAGCCCGGTGGGGTGGCCGCCGGCCGCCCGGTCGGCGGGCGCGGTCGGGTCGAGCCGCTCCAGGTCGTCCGGGTCGAGCACCACGTCCTCGGCGCGGACCAGCACGAACTCGGCCGGCACGCCGACCGCGGCGAGCACCTCCGGGCCCCAGCGCTCCAGCAGCTCCTCGTCCACCCAGCCGGCCTCGTCCTCGCGCGCCAGCGCGGCCAGCGGGCTGTCCGGGAGCAGGAGTTCACCGGCGCGGGCGGGCTCGCCCTCGTCGTCGAGCAGGGCCAGCCGGGCCAGCCAGGGGTGCTCGCCGGGCGCCGGGGCGGCCGCCTTGACCAGGGACAGCACGGCCTCGGCGAGGTCGGCGGCGGTGTCCGGGTCGTCCTCGGCCAGCTCGTGCGAGCGGGCGACCGCGGCCCGCACCTCGGGTGTGTCCAGCACCCCGGCCGGGGTGGCGGCGCCGGCGCCCAGCTTGGCCAGCAGCGGGTGCGCGGCCTCCGGGTGGGCCAGCCGCAGGTCGAGCACGGCGAGCGCGTCGGCCAGCGCCTCCGGGTAGCCGGGGAAGGCCGCCCAGTCGGCGTCGTCCGAGGGCAGCAGGACGCGGCGCGGGCCGGTGACGGTCCGCCCGTCGGCGAGCGGCACCGGCAGCGCGCCGAGCGCCTCCGGGTCGGCGCCGCCGAGCGCCGCGTACAGGTTGCGCCACCAGGCGGGCTCCCGGTCCAGGCCGCCGAGCTGGTCGACCACCTCGGCGAGCGGCACCCGGCGCACGTTCAGCACCCGCAGCTCGGTGCGGCGCTCCAGGCCGGCCGGCAGCAGGCCGGGGAAGATCGGCGCCAGCGCCTCGACCACCGAGCCGTCCGCGCCCTCCAGCAGCGTGGCGTCCCGCGGCCGCAGCGCGGGCGTGCCCTCCTCGACCGGCGCCGGGTGCGGCAGGAACGGCGTGCCGGGCAGCCGGGAGAGCACCGCGCCGCGCAGCGCGTTGTCCAGCGCGCCCTGGCCGAGCGGGCCGGGCACCAGGCCGAGCGACCCCAGGTCGCCGCCCCGGGCGCGCAGCAGGTCGGCGTAGGCGTCGGCGGCGCGCTCGGTCAGGAAGTCGGCGAGCGCGCCGGGCGCGACGTGTCGGCGGGTGGAGTCCAGCGGGTAGGAGGCGATCAGCAGCGCGGGCAGGCCGAGCGGCTCGTCGCTGGGCGTCGGGGCGTGCAGCACCGGCGCGATCCCGGGCTGCTGCGGGGCGCCGTCCTCGGCCACCGGCACCGCCCAGGTCACCGTCCAGTACGGGCGGGCGCGCTCCTCGGTGGGCCGGTCGGCGAGCAGCTCCGGGGCCAGCGCCCCGGCGGCGCCGGCGGTCTGCCAGACGGTGCGCCGCGGCCGCGCTCCCCCGTCGTCGGTGATGGTGACCTGGGAAATGTTGTCCGGCCGCGGCTCGGCGGCGGTCCGGGTGAGCGTCCGGGTGCCCTCCGCGGTCTCCACCACGACCTCGGTCAGGCCGGGCAGGGTGAGCAGCAGGGCGTCGTCGATGCCGGCCAGCAGCCGGCGGGTGAGGTCCTCGGCGGCCGCGTCGCGCAGCGGCAGCACCACCACCGTGTCGTAGCCCTCGGGCGCCGGGCCCTCGGCGGCGAACGGCAGCCGCAGCAGCGGCACGTGGCCGTCCCGGCGGCGCAGCTCGTCGGCGAGCGCGGGCTGCGCCTCGGCCAGCGCGCGGGCCTCGCCGAGCGACCAGCGCACCCCGCCGGCGCCGCCGAGCACGGCCGGTTCGTCGGTCACCGCGAGCACGGCGGCGAAGCCGACGCCGAACCGGCCGACGGTGCTCTGCCCGGCACCCTCCACGACGCCTTCCCGCTTGGAGGAGGCGCGCAGGGTGGAGAGCGACTCGACGGCGGCGGCGTCCAGCGGCGCGCCGGTGTTGGCGGCGGCCAGCACGCCGTCCGCCAGGGTCAGCCGCAGCCGGCCGGGGCCGCGCCCGGCCCGGACCGCGGCGTCGGCGGCGTTCTGCGCCAGCTCGACGACCAGCCGGTCCCGGTAACCGCCGAGGGCGAGTTCCTCCTCGGCGTTGGCGTCCTCCCGGAACCGGGCCGGGGAGGCGGCCCAGGCGTCCAGCACCCGCCGACGCAGTCCGGCGCTGCCGAAGGGGTCGGTGAGGTGCTCGTCCGTGCCGCTGCCGATGATCCGAGGTTCCACTGGACCTGCCGCCTTCCGCCGCCCTGTTGTGCACTACGAGGGGCATTCTTCCCTGCCGGAACGGCCGACCCGGACACGCCCCCGGCCACCGGGGGGCGGAACGGCGTCGGCCCGCCCCACCGGAGTGGGACGGGCCGAGGTCGCAGACATCGCGGCCGGCGCGGCTGTCGCGGCTCAGGAGTGGCCGAGCTCCTCGGTGGGGGCGTCCGGCTCGACCGAGCCGGAGAGCCGGTCCGGGTGCAGCGCCAGCGGCTCGACCACCAGCTCGTCCAGGATCAGCTCGGCGGGGGCCGGCGGGGCCGGGATGACGGCCGCCTCGGAGTGCCCGCCACAGCCGTACGCGAAGGAGACGATCTGGCCGTCGGCCGGACCGAACTCGTTGCCGCACACGCCGAAGGCCTGGCCGAGCGAGCCGCCGATCGGGACCAGGAAGCCGCAGCTGACGCAGGAGGCCGGGGCGGACTGCGCCATCGGGGTCTGCGAGCCGTGGGCCTTCTCCCAGCGGTCGGCGGCCAGGTGCAGGCCGAGCCGGGAGAGCACCCGGCTGCGTCCCAGGCCCAGCTCGTCGGCGACCGCGCCGATCCGGGCGCGGGCCGGGGCCTGCTGGACGTCGGAGTCGGCGTCGGAGACCAGCACGTCCTCCTGGGCGGCCTGGGCCACCGCGGAGTTCGGCGCGGGCTCGTCCTCGCCGGTCCAGCCCGGTTCGAGCCGCAGGTCGTCGGCGTCGGTGGGGAGCAGGTCGCCGGGGCCCATGTCGCCCGGGCGCAGCCGCTCGCTCCACGGCACCCACTGCGGGGCCAGGATCGCGTCCGAGCCGGGCAGCAGCACGACCTCGTCCAGCGTCACGTTCTTGGCGCGCGGGGCGCGCGCCACGGTGACGGCCCAGTGCCAGCCCCGGTATGCCGCGTCGAGGCACTCGAAGGTGTGGGTGACGACGCGGTCGGCCTCCGCCTGGGCGCCCAGGTGCGCGCCGACGGTTTCCGCGCCGACGGCCTCCTCGGCGGCCTGGCGGGCGAGTTCGACGGCCTCGGCACAGAGCCGATCAGGGGTACGGCTTCGCATCGCAGCACTCACGGCGTCGATTCTCTCCCAGTTCTTCTGTCACCCACGGCGTGTTGCCCGTTCCGTCGCGGCTCGGTTGCCCTCGTCCATTCTGCGCGACCGCGGCCCGCCCCGGATACCGGCCGCGCCGCTCGTCAGGTCCGGCCGGCGCCGGTCGGGCCCTCGGGCGGCTCCTGGGCAGGCTACCCGCCGGTCGGCCACCGGGCACAGTCCGGGGCGGGTCCGGGAGCGTCCGCGAGCCCCGCGGAGGGTGTCCGAGGACGGTTCCGGCCGCGCCGCGCGAAGCGGAATCCCGCGTCACCGCCGCGATTCTGGGGCAGGATGGGCATGTGGCGGACGAACACCCGTCGCAGCACGCACTGCGTGCCTCGCAGGCCGGCAGTCCCGACGAGGCGAACGCCGTGCCGCGACAGCAGCCTCCGGTCCACGCTGCGGGCGAACCGCAGCCGGTGGACCCCTCTCCATTGCCCGCCGCCCCGGCCGACGAGCCCACCGGACCCGCCGCCACCGGGCCCGCCTCCACCGGACCCGAGGCCACTCCCGAGGTCACCGAGCCCGAGCCCGGTCCCACCGCGGACGAGTCCCCGGAACCGGGCGAGCCCGAGCCGGCGGACGGGGAACCCCGCCGCCACTTCCTGGTCCGCACCGCCTCCGCCGCCGGCTCCCGCACCGGCAAGGTGGTGCACGGCACCGGCCGCCGGATCCGCCGGGCCACCGCCGCCGAGGGCGCCGGCGAGTCCGGCCTGGCCAAGCTGATCGAGCTGCACGCGCTGAACGCCTTCGGCGACATGCTGATCACCATCGCGCTCGCCTCCACCATCTTCTTCTCCGTCCCGACCGGCGAGGCCCGCGGCCGGGTGGCCCTCTACCTGCTGGTCACCATGGCCCCGTTCGCCCTGCTGGCCCCGGTGATCGGCCCGCTGCTGGACCGGCTGCCGCACGGCCGCCGGGCCGCCATGGCGATGTCGATGCTGGCCCGCGCGGTGCTCGCCTGGACGATGGCCGGCGTGGTGGTCGGCGGCGGACTGGCGCTCTACCCGGAGGCGCTCGGCGTCCTGGTCGCCTCGAAGGCGTACGGGGTCGTGCGCAGCGTGGTGGTGCCCCGGCTGCTGCCCAGCCGGCTGTCCCTGGTGAAGGCGAACTCCCGGGTCACCCTGGCCGGGCTGCTGGCCACCATGGTCGCGGCCGGGGTCGGCGGGCTGCTGCACCTGATCGGCCCGGGCTGGCCGCTGCGCGGCGCCTTCCTGGTCTTCGTGGCGGGCACCCTGATGGCCTTCCACCTGCCGCACGCGGTGGACTCGGCGAAGGGCGAGCAGCGGGCCGTGCTGCACGCCGAGGAGCACCCGCCGGGGCACCACGGCCTGCTGCACGGCAAGGCCGCGCCGCCGCCCGCCCCGGAACCGGCGGCCGCCGCCCAGAAGCCCCGGGCCTCGCTGCGCACCGTCGGCCCCTCGGTGATCCTGGCGCTGCGCGCGATGGCGGCGATGCGCTGGCTGGTCGGCTTCCTGGTGATGTTCCTGGCGTTCCTGCTCCGTGACGACCCGATCGGCGGCCTGCGGCCGACCCTGGCGCTCGGGCTGGTGGCGCTGGCCGCCGGGACGGGCAACGCGCTCGGGTCGCTGCTCGGCTCGCTGCTGCGCACCCGCGGCCCGGAGGTGACGGTCACCGTGATGCTGCTGGTGGCCGGCTGCGCCACGGCCGCCGCCGCGCTCTGGTACGGGGCGGCGACGGTGGTCCTGGTCGCCGGGACGGCCGGGATGGCGGCCTCGCTGGGCAAGCTGTCGCTGGACGCGCTGATCCAGCGGGACGTCCCGGAGTCGGTGCGGACCTCCGCCTTCGCCCGCTCCGAGACGGCGCTCCAGCTGTCCTGGGTGGCCGGCGGCGCGGTCGGCATCCTGCTGCCGCTGAACGGCGGGCTGGGCCTCTCGGTGGCGGCCGCCGTGCTCGGCGCGATGCTGCTCTGGACGGTCCGTTCGCTCCTGCGGGTGGGCGTGCGGCACCACCCGGCCGCGCCCCGGGTGGCGTAGCGGCCCATTGGAACGCGGTCGGGGACATACCGGGCCACAACACGCGGTTGCCGACCCCCGCGTAGCGTGATCGGGAAAGCCCGGTAGCCTCTGACGCATGAGCCTCAGCACCCGCGCAGTCGCCGGCCTCGGCGCCGTCGTCGTCATCGCCGCCGGCACGGTCGGCGGGTCCATCGCGTACGCGTCGAACCAGCACGAGATCAGCGACCACCGCGCCACCCTGGTGGTCGGCAACTCCTCGCTGGTCGCGGACCCGTTCTGCTTCAACGCGGGCCAGCCGCTGACCGAGCAGCAGCAGGAGGAGTGCCAGGACAAGGCCGGCAAGGCCCTGGAGGACGGCAGCCTCCCGAAGTCCGACGTGACGGTCAGCGACCGGATCGGCGTCGGCGTGAGCCCCGAGGTGGCCGAGCACGGCTGGTGGGCCAACACCAACGGTGGCCAGCAGGGCCAGGGCGGCCGGTTCATCCTGGCCTCGGCGGCCAAGGACGCCACCTACTCGGGCTCCGTCCCGGCGAGCAAGGCGCTGAACGCCTCCGGCAAGACCCTGATCACCGTGGTCGAGACCGACCCGAAGGCCCCCGACGCGATCTACGGCGTGTGGTACTTCCAGCTGAACACCCAGGCCGACTGACGGTCGACCGGTGACGGTACGAGTTTCCGACGAGCAGTCGGGCCCCGCGCGGGCCCGGCTGCTCGTCGTCGTCGCGGTGCCGGCCGAGGCCGCCGCCGTACTGCGCGGCCTGACCGCCGGTCCGGCCGCCGACCCGGTCCGGGTGGCGCTGCCCGGCGGCGGGCTCGACCGGGTCGCGCACCCGTCCGGCGTGACGGTGGACGTGCTGGCCGGCGGGGTCGGCCCGGGCGCCGCGGCCGCGGCCGCCGCCACCGCGCTCACCGCGGACCGCTACCGACTGGTGGTCTCCGCCGGGATCGCCGGCGGCTTCGCCCCGCGGGCGCCGATCGGCTCGACCGTGCTCGCCACCGGGATCGTGGCCGCCGACCTGGGCGCCGAGACGCCCGAGGGCTTCGCCGACGTCACCGAGCTGGGCTTCGGGACGGTCCGGCACACCCCGGCGCCGGCCGCCGTGGCGCTCGCCGCCGAGGCCCTGACGGCCACCGCCGACGGCGGCGTCGTCACCGGCACCGTGCTGACCGTCTCGACGGTGACCGGCAGCGCCGAGCGCGCCGCCGCCCTGACCGCCCGCCACCCGCACGCGGTGGCCGAGGCGATGGAGGGGTTCGGGGTCGCCGAGGCGGCCGCCCGGCACCGGGTGCCGGCGTTCGAGCTGCGCACCGTCTCCAACCCGGTGGGCCCGCGCGACCGGGCCGCCTGGCGGATCGGCGAGGCGCTGGCCGCGCTGGAGCGCGCCTTCGCCGCCCTGCCCTACCCCGAACTGCTGAAGTCCCACCCCGGTGTCGACGACGACGCCGACCAGCGCGCAGACGACCGCGCCGACGAGCCGAAGGAGGCCGGCCGTGGCTGAACGGCTGAGCATCGCGTACTCGCCCTGCCCCAACGACACCTTCGTCTTCCACGCCTGGTCGCACGGCCTGGTCCCGGGCGCGGACGCCCCCGAGGTCACCTTCGCGGACATCGACGTCACCAACGGCCTGGCCGAGCGCGGCGAACTGGACGTCCTCAAGGTCAGCTACGCGGCGCTGCCCTGGGTGCTGGACGAGTACACCCTGCTGCCCTGCGGCGGCGCGCTCGGCCGCGGCTGCGGCCCGCTGGTGCTGACCCGCCCCGAGGGCGGCGAGGACCTGACCGGCAAGACGGTCGCCGTCCCCTCCGAGCGGTCCACCGCCTACCTGCTGTTCCGGCTCTGGGCGGCCACCGCCGTGCCGGGCGGCCTGGGCGAGGTCGTCGTCCTGCCGTTCCACGAGATCATGCCCGCCGTCCGGGACGGCCGGGTGGACGCCGGTCTGGTCATCCACGAGGCCCGGTTCACGTACCAGGAGTACGGGCTGCGCTGCCTCGCCGACATGGGCGAGGCCTGGGAGCGGGAGACCGGCCTGCCGATCCCGCTCGGCGCGATCATCGCCAAGCGCTCGCTGGGCGCCGAGCGGCTGCGCGAGCTCACCGCGGCGATCCGGGCGTCCGTCCGGCAGGCCTGGGACGAGCCCGCGGCCAGCCGGGAGTACGTGCTGGCGCACGCCCAGGAGATGGACCCGGCCGTCGCGGACCAGCACATCGGCCTCTACGTGAACGAGTTCACCGCGGACCTCGGCGAGGAGGGCCACGCGGCCGTGCGGGCCCTGCTCACCCGGGCCGCCGCGGAGGGGCTGGTGCCCCCGCTCGGCCCGGGCGCGCTGGACTTCTGAGCTCCCCCGGGGGCCGCCGGGCCCCCGGGAGCCGTCAGACGTCGAACTGGTCGGCCACCGCCCTCAGCAGGACGGCCAGCTTCTGCCCGGCCGGCTTGGCCGGGTAGCGGCCGTGCTGGAGCCCCGGCAGCACCGCGTCCATCATCGTGATGAGGTCCTGGACCAGCGCCGCCATGTCGTCGGGGGTCTTGCGCTGGGCGGCGGCGACCGACGGCAGCGCCTCCAGCAGCTGGACCTGCATCGCCTGGTCGCCCCGGTGCCCGGCGACCACGCCGAACTCGACCCGCTGGCCCGGCTTCAGCGACGTGATCCCGGTGGGCAGCGCCTTGGTGTGGACGAAGACGTCGCCGCCGTCGTCGCGCGACAGGAAGCCGAAGCCCTTCGTCTCGTTGAACCACTTGACCTGGCCGGTGGGCATCTCGAAAGTCCTCGATGTGGGTGTGAGGGATCCCGGCCCTGGCCGGGGATCACTGGGTGGTGGGAGTGCCGGCCGACCTTGGGGGGACGCACCCGGCGAGGTGCGTACGGTCAGCAGACTGTAAGGAGCAGACTAACGGTCAGTCACTGTCTCATCCGTGTTCCGCGAAAGATCCGTGCGGAGCTCTGGCGGCCACGGGCGACCCGGGACGGGCATGGCCGGGGCGCGACTCGGCGCATTCCACTGGCTCACACCCCCGGTCGGAGAGAGCGGGGCGCACTGATCGCACCCCTCGGCACAGCCTGCATACCCCCGCCCAGCAGGGATCAAAACTCCCAGCGCCCGGAAAACTGCGCAACGTGACCGGGCCGCTCGCCTGCGAAGCGGTTCCGGGCGCCCCGCGGGCGACGGCGGACGGGACGGCTCTGCGAGACTGGGACGGCAGTCGACCCCGCCCGCCCCGCCGTTGAGGAGCAAGCCCCGTGAGCAGCCAGAGCGCCGACCGCGGCGACGTCTACGTCAAGACCGGAACGATCGTCTTCGGGCTCGGCGCGCTCGCCACCCTGGTCACCTTCGTCCCGCTGTTCCTGCACCTGACGCCGCTGCCGACGGCCGCGTACTGGCTCAGCATGCTGATGCCGCTGGGCTTCCTGGTCGCCCTGACCGGGCTGCTGCTCTCCGCGCGGGCCCAGCGCCGCCGGGCCCGCGCCGAGGCCTAGCCCTCCGCGCCGGCCGCCCCGAGGTGGCCGGCCAGCCAGGCCGGGAAGCCGGTGAGGTCGGGCAGCACCACGTCCGCGCCCGCCGCCAGCAGGTCCTCGGCGCCGTACGGGCCGGTGGTCACGCCCACCGCGACGGCGCCCGCGTACCGGGCGCCCCGGATGTCGCCGAGGTGGTCGCCGACGTAGACGGTGGCGCCGTGCTCGCGCAGCGCCTCGCCCTTGGTCTCCGCCCAGAGGTCGCCGACCACCGCGTCCGCGCGCATCCCCGCGTGCTCCAGGTGGAGCAGGGCGTTGGGCTCGTACTTGCCGGTGATCACGGCCACCCGGCCGCCGTGCGCGCGGACCGCGTCCAGCGCGGCGTGCGCGCCGGGCAGCGCGACGGTCGGCGCGAAGGCGTACTCGCGGTACAGCGTGCGGTAGCGGTCGGCGACCGCGTCCAGGCCCTGCTCCGGGAACCAGTTGCGCAGCTCGTCGAGGAGCGGCGGGCCGAGCCGGGTGACCACCAGGTCGGCGTCGACGTGCACGCCGGTCTCGGCGGACAGCGCCAGGTAGGTGGCCCGGATTCCGGGCCGGGTGTCCAGCAGCGTCATGTCGAGGTCGAAGCCGACGGTGAGCGGGGCGTCCGAGGTCACAGGCATGGCGTCAGGCTATCCAACCGTCCGACCGGCCTGGCGGGGCGATTTGCCCCGGCTTCCGCGGGGAACTTAGGTTTGCCTGAGCTATCTGCGGGAGAGGCCATGACCGACACCACCGCGCCCGGCAGACGAGGCCTGCTGCGCCGCCGAATACTGGGGCTCACCGCCGCGCTGACCGTACTGGCCGCCGCGGTGCTGCTGAGCCTGGCGGTCGGCAGCCGGAGCATCCCGTTCGGCGAGACGCTCGACGCCCTGCTGCACGGCGGGGACACCACCAACGCCGTCGTCGTCCGCGAGCTGCGGGTACCGCGCACGGTGGTCGGCCTCGCGGTCGGCGCCGCGCTCGGCCTGGCCGGAACCGTCATGCAGGGCGTCACCCGCAACCCGATCGCCGACCCCGGCATCCTCGGTGTCAGCCAGGGCGCGGCGGCCGGCGTGGTGGTGGCGATCTCCGTGTTCGGGATCTCCACCCTCACCGGGTACGTCTGGTTCGGCTTCGCGGGCGCGGTGCTCGCCACCGTCGTGGTCTACGCGCTCGCCGGCCGCGGCCGGGGCGGCAGCACCCCGGTCAAGCTGGCGCTGGCCGGCTCGGCGATGTCCGCCTTCATCGCCTCGCTCAACACGCTCGTGCTCACCACCGACGCGGCCACCATGGACCAGTTCCGGTTCTGGCACGTCGGCTCGCTCTCCGGCCGCACCGCCGACGTCGCCTGGCAGCTGCTGCCGTTCCTGGCCGTCGGCACGGTGCTGGTGTTCGCGGTCGCCCGCGGCCTGGACGCGCTGGCGCTCGGTGAGGACACCGCCAAGGGGCTCGGCGCGAAGACCGGGGCGGTCCGGGCGGTGGGCGCGCTCGGCGCCACCGTGCTGACCGGCTCGGCGGTCGCCGCGGCCGGCCCGATCGCCTTCGTCGGCCTGGCCGTGCCGCACGCCGCCCGCGCGGTGGCCGGCGCCGACCACCGCTGGGTGCTCGCCTTCTCCGCCGTGCTCGGCCCGGCGCTGCTGCTGCTCGCCGACGCGCTCGGCCGCGTCCTCTTCCCGCCGTCCGAAGTGCCGGCCGGGGTGATGACCGCGCTGGTCGGGGTGCCGGTGCTGGTCGCGCTGGTCCGGCGGCGGAAGGTGGTGGCGGCGTGACCGCGACCGTGCCGCTGCGCGGCTACACCGTGCTGCGCGCCGGGCGCGCCTCGTTCCTGCTGCACCGGCGCTCGGCGCTGGCCGCGCTCGGCCTGCTGCTGGTGCTGGCCGCCACCGCGGTCGCCTCGCTCTGCCTGGGCGAGTCCACCGTCGCGCCGGGCGAGGTGCTGAAGGTGGTGCTCGGGCAGCCGAGTCCGCACCAGCTGGTGGTCGGCGAGTTCCGGCTGCCCCGGGTGGTGGTCGGCCTGCTGGTCGGCACCGCGCTGGGGCTCGCCGGGGCGCTGATCCAGACCGTCGCCCGCAACCCGCTGGCCAGCCCCGACGTGGTCGGCGTCTCCTGGGGCGCCACCGCCACCGTGGTCGGCCTGCTGGCGTACGGCGTGGTCGGCTCCACCGGCGAGGTGCCGTACGCGGCGGTGGCCGGCGGACTTGCGGCCGGCCTGCTGGTCTACCTGCTGGCCTGGCGGCGCGGCCTGCACGCGCAGCGCTTCGTCCTGATCGGCATCGGGATCTCGGTCGCGCTCTCCTCGCTCACCTCGGTGTTCCTGACCAAGGGCGACGGCTTCCAGGCGCAGGCCGCCAAGGTGTGGATGACCGGCAGCCTGAACGGCTCCGGCTACCAGCAGGCCGGCTGGCTGGCCTGGGTGCTGCTGGCCGCCGCGCCGGTGGCGCTCTGGGCGGCGCGGGCGCAGCGGTCGATCTCCTTCGACGACGCCACCGCCGTCGGCCTCGGCCTGCGGCTGGACCGGATCCGGCTCGGCATGGCGCTGCTCGGCGTGGTGCTCGCCTCCTGCGCGGCGGGCGCGGCCGGGCCGGTGGACTTCGTCGCGCTGATGGCCCCGCAGATCGCCGTCCGGCTGGCCCGGTCCGCGCAGATCCCGCTGCTCTGCTCGGCGCTCACCGGCGCGCTGGTCGTCGTGCTGGCCGACCTGGTGGCACGCCGGCTGCTGGCGCCCGTCGAACTGCCGGTCGGCGTGGTGACCGGGCTGGTCGGCGCGCCGTACCTGATGTGGCTGTTGCTCCGATCCCGCCGTGGAGGTTCCTGATGCCCGCCGCCCAGCCGGAGCCGACCGCTCAGCCGGGGACTCCCGCCCAGCCGGGGCTGCCCGGTCAGCCGGAGCCGGCCCATCGGCTCGAAGCCCGGGACCTGACCCTCGCCTACGAGGCCCGCACCGTCGCCGAGGGGCTGGACCTGCGGATCCCGGACGGCCGGGTCACCGTCATCGTCGGCCCGAACGCCTGCGGCAAGTCCACCCTGCTGCGCGCGCTCGGCCGGCTGCTCAAGCCCGCCCGCGGCGCGGTGCTGCTGGACGGCGAGGAGCTGGCGCGCGTCCCCACCAAGCTGATCGCCCGGCGGCTCGGGCTGCTGCCGCAGTCGCCGACCGCCCCCGAGGGCATCGCGGTGGCCGACCTGGTGGCGCGCGGCCGCCAGCCGCACCAGAGCTGGTGGCGGCAGTGGTCGGCGGAGGACGAGGCGGCGGTCGCCGAGGCGCTGGAGCGCACCTCCACCGCCGAGCTGGCCGAGCGCGGCGTCGACGAGCTGTCCGGCGGGCAGCGGCAGCGGGTCTGGATCGCCATGGCGCTCGCCCAGGGCACCGACATCCTGCTGCTCGACGAGCCGACCACCTTCCTGGACATCGCGCACCAGGTGGAGGTGCTGGACCTGGTGCGCCGGCTCAACGTCGAGCGCGGGCGGACCGTCGTCGCGGTGCTGCACGACCTCAACCAGGCGGCCCGGTACGCCGACCACCTGGTCGCCATGCGGGACGGGCGGATCGTCGCGCAGGGACCGCCGGCCGAGGTGGTCACGGCGGAACTGGTGCGCGAGGTGTTCGGGCTGGACTCGGTGGTGGTGCCGGACCCGGTGACCGGGACGCCGCTGGTGGTGCCGGGCGCGCCATGGGCGGTCAAGGCGGACATTTAACGCCTTTTCCCGCTTCGATTCGGACATAATCGACGCGCTGCCGTCCCCCTCGTCCGCCGCCGGAGGTTGCCGATGCCCCCGATCTCCCGCCGCACCCTGCTGACCGCGCTCGGCGGGTTCGGGGGTACCGCCTTCACCACCGGCGCGCTCACCGGCTGCACCACCCGGCGCGCCGCGCCCCCGCCCGTCGACCTCGCGGCCGTCGCCGCCGAGGCGCCCTCCCCCACCCCGCTGCCCGACGTCACCGTCTCCACCGCGATGGGGCCGGTCACCGTGCCCGGCGCGCCGATGCGGGTCGTCACCCTCGGCACCGCCGAACTGGACTCCGCGCTCACCTTCGGCATCACCCCGGTCGGCGCGGCCCGGGCGGCCGCCGATCCGGCCCTCCCCGACTACTGGCCCGCCTCCCGGCTCGCCCCGATCTCCTCCGTCGGACCGGTCGGCGACCCGGACCTCGCGGCGATCCGCGCCCTCCGGCCGGACCTCGTCCTCTCCGACCAGGCCCGCGACGGCGCCCGGTACGACGCGCTGCGGGCGATCGCCCCGACCGTCCTCACCCAGGGCACCGGCGCCAACTGGAAGGCCGACGCGCAGACGCACGCCCAGGCGCTCAGCCGGCAGGACGCGGCGGCGGCGTTCGCGGCCTCGTACCAGCGGCACGTCAACCAGGTGGTGACCGCGCTCGCCAACGCCCGCGCGGGCGGGCGGAAGGTCAGCCTGGTGCGGTTCGTCGAGGGCGGCGGGATCCGGCTGTACGGGAAGCAGAACTTCCCGGGCTCACTGCTCACCGAGGTCGGCCTCGGGCGGCCGGACGCGCAGAACGTCGACCAGTTCGACCTGGAGGTCCCGGCCGACCAACTCGCGAAGGCCGACGGCGACCTGCTGCTGTACGGCACCTACGGGGACCCGGTCCGGTCCGGCAGGACCGCCGCGCTGGCGAGTCCGGCCTGGCAGGGCCTGGAGGCGGTCAAGGGGCACCGGGCGTTCCCGGTGGACGACCAGCTGTGGTTCCAGGGCATCGGCTACACCGGGGCCAACTACGTGCTCACCGAGCTGCAGCGCTTCCTCGGCGCCTGAGCGTCAGTCCCAGATGATGTCGTCCGCGGCGGCGGACGCGGCGGCGGGGGCGACGGCGGGGGCGACGGGCGCGGCCTTGGGGGTGGCCGGGGCGGTCACCGGGGCGGTGGGGGTGGCGCCCGGACCGTCCCAGATGATGTCGGCGGAGGCGACGGCGGGGACGAGACCGGTCAGGGCGAGGGCGAGGGCGGTGACCGCGGCGGCCTTGACGGTGACGGTGCGGAACATGACGGGCTCCTCTTCGGGGTGGTGACCTGCTGGCGGCTTTCGGGCTTCCGGTGTTCGCGCCCCGCGGTGGCGCTCCCTCCGACATCCCCTACTCTGCTCGCCGCTCAGGCCCCCGGGAAGGCTTCCCCGGTGGACGGAAACGTCCCTGGACCGTTCCGGCCAGCCGGACCGGGCGCGGCCAGCAACCGCTCGTAGAACGGGCCGACCAACGGCGCCTCCGCCCGCTCCACCCGCCACCCGGCCAGCTCCGGCACCCCGGCCAGCACCCGGTCGCAGAACACCGCGACCCGCCGCTCCGCCTCGACCAGCGACCCCGCGAGCAGGAACACCCCCAGCACGGGGTGCGGCACGGCCTCCCGGTGGACGACGACGTGCTCGATCCCCTCCCCGGGACAGCGGGCGGCCAGCAGCAGACCACGGACCCCGGGCGGAAGCGCCCGCCCGTCCGCCGGGCGACGCAGAGCGGCGTGAACGAGATACATGGGATCGAGCGTGCCGAACGGGGCAATTCACCGACAGGGTCCAGACCTGGACGATCCCGTCCACGACCGGAACCGGCCACTCGTCGGGGAATCAGTCCTCCGCGTCGGCCGAGGCGTTGAGGGAGGTGATGAGGGAGGAGAGGCGGGAGTTCCAGTTCTGGTAGGTCTGGCCGTCGATGGCGTGCTTCTTGGCGAGGTCGCGGACGGTCTTCTGGGCGCCCCTCAACTCGCGGGCGGCTTCGTCGGGTTGGCCCTCGTTGAGGCGGGCGGTGGCCTCGTCGAGGGTGCGCAGGAGGTCGATCTGGCGGTTGCGGTCCTTCTCCACCTGGGTCTGGGCGATGCTCTGGCGCAGGGCGTTGATCTGGACCAGCGGGGTCTGGTTGTGCGGCGCGGGCGGGGTGGTGGGGGCCGCGGTGGTGGGGGTGGCGGACGCGGTCGGGGTGGGGGTCGCGGCCGGCGGCTGGGTGGGGGTGGCGGCGGCCGTGGTGGCGGGGGCGCCGGCGGCGGGCTTGGCGGCCGGGGCGGCCGGGTCGTCGAAGGCGGTGAGGGCGAGCATCGCGGCGCCGGCGATGCCGACCAGGCCGAGCGCGCCGAGGACAAGCGGCTTGCGGCGGTTCTCCTGGACGGGCTCCGGCATCGGCAGCGGGGCCGCCGGGACGGCCGCCATCACCGAGGTGGCCGCCGGGACGTCGCGCGGGGTGGGCGGCAGCAGGGTGGTGTGCTGCTGGTCGGGGACCGGGAAGGCGGGCGGCAGCGGGGCCGCGGCGAGGAGTTCGGCGGTCGGGTCGGAGACCATCAACCCCGGGACGCAGGCGAGCAGTTCGGCGCGCGCCGCGGTCGCGTCCGGCGGGCGGGCGGCCGGGTTCTTGGCGAGCAGCCGCAGCACCGCGGCGTCCAGCGCGGGCGGCAGGCCGGGGCGCCGGGCGGACGGCGGCAGCGGCTGCTCGCCGACGTGCTTGTAGGCGATCGCCACCGGCGTCTCGGCGGTGAACGGCGTCGCGCCGGTGAGCATCTCGGTGAGCACGCAGCCGACCGCGTACAGGTCGGTGCGGCCGTCCAGCGGGCTGGCGGTGGCCTGTTCCGGGGAGAGGTAGGCGGCGGTGCCGAGCACCGAGGCGGTCTGGGTGAGGTTGTGCGAGGAGCCGGCCCGGGCGATGCCGAAGTCGACGACCTTCACCCCGCCGTCGTCGGTGATCATGATGTTGCCGGGCTTGATGTCCCGGTGCACCAGCCCGGCGGCGTGCGCGTGCGCCAGGCCCTCGCAGACCGCCGCCGCGATCCCGACCGCCTGCTCGACCGGCAGCCCCGGCCGCTGGGCCAGCAGCGCGGCCAGCGAACGGCCCTGCACCAGCTCCATCACGATGTACGGCGCGCCCTGGTCCACGCCCGAGTCGAAGACCATGACGATCCTCGGGTGGACCAGCATCGCGGCGTGCTGCGCCTCCCGGCCGAACCGCTCGGCGAACCGCGGGTCGTCGGCGAGGCCCCCGTTGAGGACCTTGACGGCCACCTGACGGCCCAGCACGTGGTCCACCCCGCGCCAGACGGTGGCCATGCCGCCGACGCCGAGTATCTCCACGAGTTCGTAACGCCCGTTCAGCGCCCGTCCGATCACTGGAACCGCTCCCCTCAGAAGCCCTGCCCGGGGTCCCGGACCGTGTCGTGCTCGTGTGCACGATAGCCGCCGACGGCGACCGGTCCGGGGGCCGAGTCGACGAAGACCGGCTGGTCCGGCCGCGCGGGCACCCGCAGGCTGCCGTAGCGCTGCATCCGCTGCCAGCGCAGCCGCGACCCGGCCAGCGCGGTGAACACCGAGTGGATCACCACCAGGTACATCAGCTGCCGGTAGACGAACTGCTGCAGCGGCAGGCTCCAGAGCGGCCCGAGCCGTTCCCGGTCCAGCCGGAACGCGTAGACCCCCATCAGCAACTGGACCAGCAGGAACGCCGCCCAGATCCCGGCGATCCGCACCGGATCCAGGAACACCAGCCCGTACAGCGCGAAGACGTCCACCACCGGGGCGAGCAGCGGCAGCAGCACCTGGAACACCAGCAGGTAGAGCAGCCCGCGCCGCCCCAGCTTGCCCGCCTGCCCGCGCTGGCGCAGCGCGCCGCGGTGCTTCCACATCGCCTGCAGGGTGCCGTAGCACCAGCGGTGGCGCTGGCGCCAGAGCGCGCCCAGCGAGGCGGGCGCCTCGGTCCAGGCCCGCGCCCGTTCCTCGTAGACCACCCGCCAGCCGTCCCGGCAGAGCGCCATGGTGAGGTCGGTGTCCTCGGCGAGGGTCTCCTCGGCGACGCCGCCGACGGCCAGCAGCGCGGAGCGCCGGAAGGCGCCGACCGCGCCGGGCACGGTGGGCATGCACTCGGCGAGGTCGAACAGCCGGCGGTCCAGGTTGAAGCCGACCACGTACTCGATGTGCTGCCAACGGCCGAGCAGCCCGCCCCGGTTGACCACCTTGGCGTTGCCGGAGACGGCGCCCACGGTCGGGTCGGCGAAGGGCTGGACGAGCATCCGGACGGCGTCCGGCTCGAAGACGGTGTCGCCGTCGACCATCACCAGCAGCTCCGCCCGGGCGGCCGCGATGCCGGTGTTCAGCGCGGCCGGTTTGCCCGCGTTGGCCTGCCGGAGCACCCGTACGTACGGGAGCCGCAGCGCCTCGACGAGGTCGGCGGTGCCGTCGGTGGAGCCGTCGTCGACGACGATCACCTCGACCGGGTGGTCGGAGGCGAGCAGTGAGCGGACCGCCGCCTCGATGCCCGCCGCCTCGTTGTACGCGGGCACGATCACGCTGACCGGCTCGGTGACCGGCGGCCCCCACGGGTGCCGGCGGCGCAGCCGCTTGTGCCGGCGGGCGGCGACCAGCACGGCGACCGCCCGCAGCACGCTGACCGCCCCGGCCGCCCAGAGCAGCCAGCCCAGGACGGTGAGCGTCCAGCCCCCGGCCCGCAGCACCTGGATCAGCGCGAGGCCCTGCCAGTGCTCGGCGGCGCCGGCCTTGCGGACCGGGTCGGGCAGGCCGACGGCCTCGCTCACCGTGCTGAACCGGAAGCCGCGCGCCTTGAGCTGGGCGAGCATGCCGTCCAGCGCGGCGACGGTCTGCCAGCGGTTGCCGCCGGCGTCGTGCAGCAGCACGATCTGGCCCTCGTCGCCGCGTCCGGCGGTGGCGGCACCGACGATCTCCTCCACGCCGGGACGGCGCCAGTCCTCGCTGTCCCGGGTGCTGAGCACGGTCAGGTAGCCCTCCCGCCCGGCCTGCCGGACGGCGTCCCAGCCGGGGTCGTCCAGCGCCTCGGCGGTGGACGAGTACGGCGGGCGCAGCAGCGCGGTGGTCACCCCGGCGGCGCCGGCCAGGGTCAGCTGGGTCTCGCGCAGCTCCAGCGAGCGGCGCCAGGCCGGCTGGGCGCCGAGGTCGGTGTGGGTGAAGGTGTGGACGCCGAGCTGGTGGCCCTCCGCGACGATCCGGCGGACCAGCTCGGGGTGGGCGGCGGCCTGGGTGCCGACCACGAAGAAGGTGGCGTGCACCTCGGACCGGCGCAGGGTGTCCAGGACCTCGGCGGTCCAGCGCGGGTCGGGGCCGTCGTCGAAGGTGAGCGCGATGGTGCCGCGGGCGGGGGCGGCGCTGCGCGGGCGGGGGCCGCCGGCGTCGATCACCGGGCCGCCGGTGCGGACCTCCGCGGGGACGGTCGCCCGGCCGGCCGGGCGGGCGGACTGGTCGGGGCGGGCGTCGAAGAGGTGCTGGGTGTAGCCCTGGAGCAGCAGGGCGGCGGCGAGGGCCAGCAGGACGGCGGTGAACAGCAGCCAGTGGGCGCGCAGCGGGCCCTGGCGGACGACGCCGCGACGGCCCCTGCGCCGGGGCTGGGCGGTCCCCCGGGTGTCGCGGGGCGGGGCGGCGGGGGCTCGGCCGGCTCTTCGGCGGGGTGCGCTCACGGTGCGGTGCTGCTTTCGGGAGGGCCGGGGCCGTTGACCGGGTGCCGGAGTGACTCGGGAGCCGGGGTCAGGGTGTGGGGGTCGGCTTGGCGGGCTTGCCGCCGTTGGCGTTGCCGGAGTTGCCGGCGTTCCCCGAGTTGCCGGGCGCGTCGGTGGGGCGGCCGTGGCCGGGGGCGGCGGTGGCGCCGTTGCCGCCGCCGTTGGCGTTGCCGCCCGGGGTCGGCGCGCCCGTCGTCACCGGGGCGGGGCCGGCCGGCGGGGCGGGCGGCGGGGCGGGCGGCTCCGGGCCCGGGGCGCTGGGCTTGCCGGTGGCCACGGTGCCCGCCGGGCCCGTCGGACGGGCGGCGTGCGGGCCCGCGGTGGGCTGGACGCTGTCCGGCCCGGGCTCGCCGGTGATCTCCGGCACCGGGGGCGGCGCGGGTTCGGCCGGCTCCGGCGCGGGCGCGGCGGCGCTCGGCGCGGCCGGCAGCGGCAGGAACGGCGCGCTGACCGTGGGACCGCCGAGCACGGTGCTGGTCAACAGCGCCAGGTAGCCGGCGGCCGGGACTGCGAGCAGCAGTCCCAGCCGCCGGACCCGGCGCTGTCGGCGGCCGGATGAGTCCACGAACACCGGGGCGGTGGTGGTCTCGGCGGCCTCCCCCAAGGGGGTGGCGGCCGGGGAACCGGGCAGCGGATCCCCGGCCGCCGGCTCGTGGTCGTGCAAGGTGACGGTCACGGTCGGGTCCAGGTGTGTGCTGGTCGAGCGGGGTGCCGGCCCGCCCTGACTGCGGGCGGGCGGGCCGGCGGGTTCCGGGCCGCCCGACTGCGGGGCGGGCGGCCCGGAGGGTTCCCGGTCCGCCCTGACTGCGGGCGGGCGGACCGGAGGGTCCGGCCTTGCGGTCCGGCGGCGCGTCCGGGGTGAGCGCCTGCCGGTCCGGTCGGGCCGGCCGGGTGGACGGCGGGCACGGGGGGGCCGGCCGGCCACTCGGGGTCTTCGGGGTGGAGCGGGTGAAGCGGGTGGAGCGGGGTGTGCAGGTGGTGCGGGTCCTACGGCTGGTGCGGGTGGTACGGGTGGTGCAGTCCGGATGAGCGACGGGCCCGGGGGGATTTGCTCGCCGCCCATCCGGAGAACTGGGTCACCTCTTGGTCGAGGTGTCGTCGGGTTTGTCGGTGCGGTCGGTCTTCGGGTGCGCGCTGCCGGACGGTGCCGGCGGCGCGGCCGAGAGGCCCGGCCCGGAGCCGGAACCCGAGCCGGTCGAGGCCGGTGCGGTGGCGGCCTTGGGCTCCTTGCCCGTACCGCCGCTCTTCTCACCGGACGCCGAACCGGAGCCGGAGTCACCGGGGCTCTTGTCGCCGGAGCCGGTGGCCGAGCCCGCGCCGTTCCCGTTGGGCCGGGAGCCGCCCTTGTCGCTGCTGTCGTTCTTGCCGCTCTTGTCGCTCTTGTCGCCCGTGTGGCCGTCGTCGCCCGGCCCCTTGGGCTCCCGCGCGCAGTAGTCCTCCACCTTGTCCGGACCGCCGGCCTCCGCCACCAGGGCGGCGAACTGCGGGTCCGTGGCCAGCTGGCGCGGGCGTTCGCCCTTGCCCACCCGCTCGGTGAAGCCCTTGCAGAGCGCGGCCGGGACCGCGCCGTTCGACTGCCCGCGGCCGGGCGCGGACGGTGCGGCGGGCGCGTTCGGCACCGTCGGCCGGTCGGCCCCGGCGGACGGGCCGGAGCCGGTGGTTCCACCCGACGGACCGGACCCGAACGGCGAGACCGTCGAGCCGGCGGCGGCCGTCCCACCGGACCGCGTCCCCGGTGCGGACGCCGGGCCGGAGGCGATCGGGGCGACCGGGCGGTGGTCCGGTTCGCCCGAACCGCCTCCCAGCGGTGACGGCAGGTTGCCCGTCCCGGCCGCGACCGCGACCCCACCGAGCGCCGTGGCCCCCAGCACGACGGCGACGGCCTTCGTACTGAAGGCCTTCGTCAGCGCGGCGGTTGCCATCGATCGTCTCCGGACGGGTGCGGGTGCGAGTACTGCTGGGACGGGCGCGAGACGGGCCTCCCGGAACGCGGCCAGGGCCGCTTCCTCCCCGGCCAGTTCGCCTTGCGTCACCGGAGCCGCCGCGGCGGCGAGCACACGGGCAATCCCCGCATACCCAGGGCTGCCGTCCGAACCGGTGAGCGAGGCGTCCTGCCCGGCCGACGGGCCGCCCACGGCACCGGCGAGCAGCTGCTCGGCGGTGTCACGGTCGATCCGACGGGGTCGGTTGGTGCTCATCTCATGTCCTTCAGCGTCGCGGCCCGGCGTTCTGTCACACCCTGCGGAGAATTTTTTTTCGCGGATCTTCCGGCGCCCTCCCGAGCACCCGTCCGACCGCCGTCCCGCACCGTCCGGGCCGCCGGGACACCCACCCCGACCACCCCCGTCACCCCCGGTGCGAAGGACTGCTCCAGCAGCTTGGCGAGCCGCTTCAGCCCCCGGTGCGCGGCCATCCGGACGCTGCCGGACCGCTTGCCGAGCACCTCGGCCGCGCTCTCCGCGTCCAGCCCCAGCACCACCCGCAGCAGCACCGCCTCGGCCTGGTCCCGCGGCAGCCGGGAGATCAGCGCCAGCGCGTCCGAGGTGCCGACGGCGGCGAGCGCCGCGCCCGCGGTGTCGTCCCCCGAGTCGCGGTCGAACAGGAAGTCGAACGGCAGGTCGGCGACCGGCCGGCGGCGCCGGGCCCGCAGGTGGTCGAGGGCCCGGTTGCGCGCGACGGTGGCGGCCCAGCCCCGGAAGCCGTCCCCGTCCCCGGTGAAGGAGCCCAGGTCGCGGGCGATCTGCAACCAGGCCTCGGAGGCGATGTCCTCGGCGTCCTGGGCGTCCTCGGGCCGGCCCCCGACCAGCACCCGCAGGTAGCGGAGCAGCCCCGGCTGCACGCTGCGGAACAACAGCCGGAAGGCCTCCTCGTCCCCGTCCTGCGCGGCCCGGACCGCCGCGGTCAGATCGACGGGGGTGGCGGCCGCACCCGTGGGCGGACCTGGTGGCGGGCCTGACGTCGGGACCGGTCCGGACCGGCCGACGGGGCTGTCGGTGCCCGCTCCGGGGCGTTCTGCACTCTGCACCCGCCACATGATGCGCCATTCAGGCGAACGCCCCGGCCCGGCGAACCCGGACCGTTACCCACCGACCGGTGTGCGCCGGTCATACCGGACCAAGGCAACCCGCCTTCGGGGCGAAGGTCCCACGGCCTGCTGGCCTTCGCCTGCGGCCCTACAGCCGCCCTCCTGCCTACGTTGTAGGTGGACGATCCGTCCGGCCGCCGGGCCGCCGCACGCCCTCCCCGCCGTACGCCCCGGCCGCCCCGGACCTCCCGCTCCTCCGCCCGACCCCAGGAACCGCCATGTCCCCCGCCCACGAGCTCTACGAGCGCGGGCTGCGCGACCACCTCGCGCCCGCCCTCCGCCTCCTGGGCCTCACCGGCGGACCCCGGACCTTCCATCTCCCCGACGAGACCCACTGGGCCCTGCTCGGCCTGGTCGAACAGCGCACCGACGGCCGGGTGCGCTACACCTTCGACCTGAGCCTGGTCCGCCGCTCCGCCTGGACCGCCGCCGCCTTCCCCCGGCTGCGCCCCGACCCGCGCGCCGTCTACGGCATCGAGTCCTGGCGGGCCCGGATCGGCGAGGTGCTGCCGGTCGGCGAGGACGTCTGGTGGGAGGTACTGCCCGGGCCGCGCTGGCGGGTCGCGCTGGACGACTCGGTGGCCGCCGTCCGCCACTACGGCCTGCCCGAGCTGCGCCGCCGGGCCGAACGCGACCGGGACGCCGTCGACGGCGCGCCCTACCTCACCCCCGCCGAACTGGAGCAGGTCAACACCACCCTGCTGGCCGTCCCGGTGGCCCGGATCCAGCGCGCCGAGCTGACCGACGGGCTGCTCGTGCTCATCGGCGCCTGGACGCGGGCGGACGCCGCCGCTCGGACGGTGCTGCGCGGCGTCGCCCACGGCTTCCTCTCGGCGGGGGACGAACGGTTCGCCGCCGTCCGCTGCCTGGACACCCTCGGCCGGCCGCTCTGGGACTTCGCCGCCCCGGACCGCTGACCGGTCGCCGTCACCCTCCGCACCATGACAACTGTCATGCGGATCGGGCAACGGACGACACTGCTGCGCAAGGGGGCCGGCTCGGAAGACTGGAGGCACGACGAAGGGGCGCCGCAGCCCGCTTCACCAGTCCGTCCGGGGAGGACCCACCATGAGCCAGATCGCAGCCACCGCCGCCGGCACCACCACCGTCGCCAAGGCCCCGAACCCGCTCACCACCGCGCTCCGCCCGCTCGCCCTCGACATCGCCGCCCCGCTGGCCGGCTTCTACCTGCTGCACTCGGCCTTCGGGATGAGCGAGTTCGCCGCGCTCGCCTGGAGCGGCACCATCCCGGCCGCCCGGACCGCCCTCGGCCTGCTCCGGGAGCGCTCGCTCAACCTGTTCGCGGCGCTGATGCTCGGCGTGAACCTGCTCGGCCTGGCCCTCACCACCGTCAGCGGCGACGCCCGGCTGATGCTCGCCAAGGACGCGGTGCTCAGCGGCGGCCTCGCGCTGGCCGTCCTCGGCTCCGCGCTGACCGCCCGCCCGCTGATGTCCGCCGCGCTGCGCCCCTTCCTCACCAAGGGCGACGCGGCCCGGGACGCCGCCTGGGACCGGCTGGCGGCCGGCCGGGCGGACGGCTCGCGCGCCTTCCGCCGCCACGAGCGGACCTTCTCCGCGATCTGGGGCACCGCGCTGCTGACCGAGTGCGCGGCCCGGGTGGTCGGCGCCTTCACCCTGCCGGTGGCGACCATGGCCTGGCTGTCCACCGCGCTGCTGGTCGCCGCGATCGCCGCCGGCTCGGTGCTCGGCCAGCACGCCGCGGAGCCGATGGCGAAGCTCGTCACCGCCGAGACCGCCGCCTGATCCACTCGTATCGTCCGACCATCCCAGGAACCATCCCTCCCCACCGATAGTCCATATAACGAGGGGGTAACGGGCCCCCGTCGAGGAAACGGGGAACCGATGAGCCGGGCAGACGCGCAGACCACCGCCACCGAGGACCGCACCCTGGTCTGGGACGGCTGTCTCAACGTCCGCGACCTCGGCGGACTGCGCACCACCACCGGCGCCCGCACCGCCCACCGCGCCGTCGTCCGCGCCGACAACCTCGACCGCCTCACCGCCGAAGGCTGGGACGCCCTCCTCGACCACGGCATCCGCACCATCGTCGACCTGCGCAACATCGAGGAGTACAAGCCGCTCCTCCCGCTCCCCGACGGCGTCGACCTGATCCGCGTCCCGCTCGACGAACTCGCCGGCCCCGCCTGGTGGGAGACCTACGGCCACCTCGACGGCACCCCGCTCGCCCTGCGCCCCTACCTCGACCACTGCCCGCACGCCGCCGCCCGGCTGATCACCACCATCGCCGAGGCCCGCCCCGGCGGCCTGGTCGTCCACTGCGGCGCCGGCCGCGACCGCACCGGCCTCGCCGCCCTCCTGCTGCTCGCCCTCGCCGACGTCGAACCCGCCGAGATCGTCGCCGACTACCTGCAGAGCGCCCCCAACGTCCGCCCCCTCTACGGCATGCTGGGCCTCCCCGACCAGTACCGCCGCATCGACGCCGTCCTCGCCGAAGCCGGCACCACCGCCGAAGCCGCCGTCACCACCACCCTCACCGACTTCTCCCCCACCCCCTACCTCCTCACCGCCGGCGTCACCACCACCGCCATAGCCGCCGTCCGCTCCCGCCTCCTGGGCGCGTGACCAGGAAAGGCAGGGCAGGCAGACTCCAGGAGTAGGAAGTCGGCCGGGCCGACTTCCTACTCCGCGCGCTTCAGACCGTCCGCTCGATGTGCTCGAAGATGTCGGCGTCCGTCTCCTGCTGCCACTTCGGCAGGGCGTCCCAGTCAGCGACGTAGCTCGGCTTCGGATCCGCGATGTGCTTGTGGATCTGCGCGATCCAGCAGAGCGCGACGAAGCGGCCCTTCTGCTCCCGGCTCAGCTTGCCGGTCCGACCGCCACTCACCGCCACGAAGTCCCGCACCTGCCCGAACACCGCCGCAGCCGCCTGCCGCTCCCACTCCGGCGTCTCCTCCCAGGGCGCGACATACCCCGCCTTCGGCTCGCCGGGGTAGTGCTTCACCACCCCGGCGATCCACGCCTCACGGAAGATACGGCCGTCCTCGTTCTGCATGCTCGGTCCTCTCGTCATCTCAGGATGCGGTCGTGGGCAAGCCGGCGATCCGGCTACTCAGAGCAGAGATGCGCCGGTCGGCCTTGAACGGCTCAAGATGCTCGTGCAGTTCCCGCAGCTTGTGGCTCATATAGCCCGATCCGCTCGTTTGGGCGAGATCCAGAGCTTCCTCCGCATGCGTCAGGAGCAGGTCGGTGTCCTGGCGCTGGACGCCGAGTATGGCCAAATCCGTGAGGACGCTTCCCCTGCGACGCGGGGACAGCTGCTGAGCCAGTGCCTCACCCAGGGCTTCCTCCGCGAGGTCGGGGCGCCCGAGCCGCACGAAGCAGGTGCCACGTTCCTCGGCCAGACGAGAGCCATCGAATCGGAGCCACCCCCCATTGTGAACCTCGCCTCCCACCTCATGCACCTGACCGGCGAGTTCCAAAGCCCGACCGCACGAATCAAGGTCGCCAAGGCCGGCGAACGCCTCCGCTTGGACGGCGGCCACCCAATGACGGGTCGATAGTTGCCCATCACCCCGCCGAGCCACCGCGGTGGCCGCATTGAGCACCGACACCGCTTTGCCGAACCGTCGTTCATGCAGACTGATGAACGCATGCCGAGTCAGGGCGCACGCCCAGAGGTCGTGCGCCCTGACCTCCCTGGCAGCACTGGCGGCAAGGTGGTAGCAGTGGGCGGCGTCGGTATACCGGTTGCTGTCGAAGAAGACCTCACCGATCAGCTGGAACAGATCCGCCGAGAGCATGCAAAGGCGACGGTGTGCGTCCTCGCCTTGAACCCGATCGAACCCTTCGACCAGTGCACCAAGTTGATCGCGAACCAGCGGGTAGGTTGCAGTCTTTGAGCGCGCCATCGAGAAGGCCTGCCACAGGTGCGTGTTGAGCTGCTCATACCGGTCAAGATCAGCCATGGAAAGCGATCCGGTGTGGCTCCCGGCCGCCGCGACTCCTTCGCCCGGCGGCAACGCGGCCAGGGCTCCTGTGATGCTCAGTATCTGTAGGAACTCTCGACGGTTCATATCATCAACGTCACTCGCATCGAAGTAGATCTGGGACATAACGAGACTGGCGGATGGGGTTCTTTCATCGGAAAGAACGACAGTTGGCGACACGTTGTCGTGGTGCAGCGGTGACAGAAGTGCTTCGAGCTCGGCGGTGGTGACTTCGAGAAGCTCGGCAAGCTTGGGTCGAAAATGCGGCTGCGGCTCAGTTTCGCCTCGCTCCCAGCGGGCGACCGTCGAACGATCAACGCCCAGTGCCGCCGCGAAGGACTCCTGACTGTAGCCGACGGCCTTCCGCCGCCGTGCTAGCTGCCGCCTGATGAGCGCCATCCCGCCTGCCCCTTCGCTCTACTGAGACATCAGCCCAGGCCAGGGCCCCTGATGCATTGAGTATGCGTCAGGACTGCACCAGGAACGCTCTGGTTCTTGCTAACTGCCAGCTGTTTTCCTGGAGATGACCTCATTGGTCGACCAGTCGATCACAGCAGGGGGGAGCGCTTGTTTTTCTGCAAGCGATCCCGCCGCGCGGGATCGCTTGCCCGAGTTCAAGCCGGAGGCTCCCTTGTTCGCCAAGCCCCTTGATGTGCCGGACCGGCCGAGATGATCAGCCCGATGAACACGGCATCGTTCCCGGTGCCACAGGAATGGGGCGTCGACGCGGACGTCCAAGCCGTACCGGCGGCCCGTCGACTGGTCTCGGAGATCGTCCGGACCTGGCGGGTCGCGCTGTCCGAGGATGCCCTCCAAGAACTGGAGCTGTGCACCAGCGAGCTGATCGCCAATGCCGTCGAGCACACCGGTGACCGGTGCCGTGTCGCGGTCCGCTGGACCGGCGGACGGGTGCGCATCGAGGTGGCCGACAGCTCTCCCCTCCTACCCGACGCGGATTCGCCGGGCGAGCTTGCGACGCGCGGCAGGGGGTTGCTGCTGGTGGAGTCGCTGTCCCACGACTGGGGCTGGGAAGCGCGGGGCGCGGGCAAGATCGTCTGGTGCGAGTTCAAGGCCGGCCCTACCGATGAGCTCGTCCACGGATGGGGCACCTTCACCGGGCGGGTGGCATGAAGCCGAGCCGAGTCGAACTCCTCGTGTTCTCCGGAGTGTTCATGGGAGCCACAACCATCGCCTACGGAGCCTCCAGCCTGGTGGATCCGGACCAGCCCGCCGTCGGCCGACTGGTCTGGTGGCTGTTCTTCACATCCGCCCTGATGGCCGGCATGGGGCGGGCCGAGTCCTGGGCCACTCGCTGGCGTTGCCGCCAGATCCTCATCGGCCGCCGACGACGTCGTGCAGTGCCGCCGGAGTAGGAAGTCGGACGGGCCGACTTCCTACTCCACGCTCGCGATGGGCTACCAGAGTTTGTCGATTTCGCCGGGGTGGAGGGCGATGCGGGTGTGGAGGAAGTCAGGGCGGTGGTGACGGGCTTGAGGGGTGAGGAAGGTGGCGACGGTGAGTTTGTCGAAGCCCTCCTGGTCGCTGGGGAAGGGGGCTTCGGGGGTGCCGCCGATGAGGGTGGTGCCGGGGAGGAGAGAGAAGCCGGCGCGCTCGTAGAAGGGGAGCAGCTCGCGGTCACAGGTGAAGATCGCGAGGTCGGCGCCGCTGCGTTCGATGGTGGTGCGGGCGGCGGTGACGAGGTGGTGGCCGTGGCCGCGGCCGCGTACGGCGCGGTCCGTGACGACGGCGCTCAGGCCGCTGGCCGCGTACGTCCGGCCGGCGTGATGGAGGGGCTTGGAGAGGATGTCCAGGGCGGCCACCACGCGGTCGCCGTCGAGGAGGAGCAGGGAGAGCGGGTGCAGGGCCGGGTCATGGACGGGGGCGGCGGTGGGGCCGGCCGGGTCGGGCCAGGCCTGGTGCTGCAACGCGGCTACCTGGAGCTTGAGTTCGCCGGGCACCTCGGCCTCGGGCAGGGTGAGTATCCGCATGCCGTTGCTCCCGTCTGTCACACTCCGGGCGTGATCTTCCGTACCGCCACCCGCCAGGACCTGCCCGCCATCGTCGCGCTGCTCATCGACGAGGACGGGGTGACCGACCCCGCGACCGTCGAGATCAGCGAAGCCTACGCCCGCGCCTTCGACGACATCGACGCCGATACCCGGAACGAGGTGATGGTGCTGGACGAGGGAGACGGCACCGTGCTCGGGTGCCTCCAGCTGACCTACATCCCGGGTCTCGGCCGGGGCGGCGCGGAGCGGGCGCTGATCGAGGCCGTCCGGGTGCGGGCGGACCGCCGGGGTGCCGGGCTCGGGCGCGAGTTGATGGTGCGGGCGGTCGAGCGGGCCAGGACGCGCGGCTGCACGCTGGTCCAGTTGACCAGCAACAAGCGCCGTACCGAGGCGCACCGGTTCTACGCCTCGCTGGGGTTCGACCGCAGTCACGACGGGTTCAAGTTGACCTTCTGAGACGGGAGGAGAGTCGGAAAACCGTTCGCGGGCGGTCGGGAGTGCGGACGATACTGCCCGCATGGTGGACTTCTCCGACTTCGACACCCGTAACTACCCCACCGTGGACGTCCGGACCGGCTACGCCGGCTGGGTGGCCACCTACGAGGACACCGTCGAGGACGCGATGGACCTCGCCGTACTCGACCGGCTCGCCGTTCCCGCCTGGGCGGACGTCCGCCGGGCCGCCGACCTGGGCTGCGGCACCGGGCGGACGGGGGCCTGGCTGCGCGGCCGGGCCGGCGAGGGCCTGGTGCTGGACGGGGTGGACCTCACGCCCGAGATGCTCGCGCGAGCCAAGGAGCGGGGTGCCCACGACAGCCTGACCGAGGGCGACGTGGCCGCCACCGGGCTGGCCGCCGGCGCCTACGACCTGGTGGTCTCCTCGCTGATCGACGAGCACCTGGCCGACCTCGGCCCGTACTACCGGGAGGCGTTCCGGTTGGCCCGTCCGGGTGGGCGCTGCGTGCTGGTGGGCCTGCACCCGTACTTCATCATGGCGGCCGGCATGCCGACCCACTTCACCGGCGCGGACGGCTCGGACGTCGCCATCACCACCCACGTCCACCTGGTCTCCGACCACCTCACCGCCGGTCTGGCGGCGGGCTGGACGCTGGTCGAGATGCGCGAGGCGGTGGTGGACGACGGGTGGATCGCACTGAAGCCGAAGTGGGAGAAGTACCGCAGCCACCCGGTCTCGGCGGCGTACGTCTGGGAGAAGAAGGACTGAAAGAGATCAACTCTCCATAGCGTCAACTGATGGTTGACGATCCCGGATCGACAACCTAAGGTTGACGCTATGGAGAATCCGATCGTTCCCAAGACCACGTCCCTGCGTCTCGACGACCTGATCGACGCGATCAAGAAGATCCACAGCGACGCGCTCGACCAGCTCTCCGACGCCGTCATCGCCGCCGACCACCTCGACGAGCTGGCCGATCACCTGATCGGCCACTTCGTCGACCAGGCCCGCCGCTCCGGCGCCTCCTGGACCGACATCGGCCGCAGCATGGGCGTCAGCAAGCAGGCCGCCCAGAAGCGCTTCGTCCCCAAGGACCCGGGCGCCCCCAACGACCTCGACCCGAGCCAGGGCTTCGGCCGGTTCACCGACCGGGCCCGCAACGTGGTGATCGTCTCCCAGGAGGAGGCCCGCCAGGCCGGCAACGCCGAGATCACCGCCGAGCACCTGCTGCTCGGCCTGCTCGCCGAGCCGGAGGGCCTCGCCGTCAAGGCGCTGTCCGCCCAGGGCGTCACCTCGGAGGCGCTCCGGCGGGCGGCGACCGCCGCCCTGCCGGCCGCCGCCGCCGAGGTTCCGGCGCTCATCCCGTACGACGCGCAGGGCAAGAAGGCGCTGGAGCTGACCTTCCGGGAGGCGCTCAAGCTCGGCCACAACTACGTCGGCACCGAGCACATCCTGCTCGCCCTGCTGGAGTTGGAGAACGGCGCCGGGGTGCTCGACGACCTCGGCGTGGAGAAGGCGGAGGTCGAGACCTTCGTCACCGAGCTGCTCGCCGCGTTCATCGCGTCGAGCGCGGAGGACGGCGGCGAGCAGGCCTGACCCGGACCGTTCCGGGGCCCCGGGACAACGCGCCCAGGGACGGGCGGGGCCCCGGAACTCCCGTGCCGCACGGAGGACTTCAGAAGCCCGACACGTGCGTGGTGACGATCCGCACCCGCCCGTCGGCCTTCGCCTCCAGTGCGGCGCGCAGCCGCAACGAGCGCGCCGGGCCCAGCAGTTCGAGCGCCTCGGCGTCGCTCGCCCAGCGGTGGGAGTCCAGTTCGCCGGCCGGGACGGTCACGGGGGTGCCGTCCGGGACGGTGCCGAAGTCGAACAGGAAGTGCCCGGCCGGATGGTCGAGTTCACCGGACGGGTGGGTCCAGGAGATCGCCAGCAGCTCCCCGGCCGACCGGACGATCCCGGTCTCCTCCTCCAGCTCCCGGGCGGCGCACTCGGCCGGCCCCTCCCCCAGGTCGATCGTCCCGCCCGGGAACTGCCAGTGCTCCCGGTACCCGGCCTTGACGATCAGGATCCGCCCGGACTCGTCCCGCAGGACGCACCCCGCCGCCGCGTAGACGCGCGGCAGCGAGGCCAACCACTCTTCACGGGACTTCAACGGTTCGGCCGGCACGGCGGACCTCCTCGATCGCGGGGCAACAGGGCCCCACTCTGCCAGCCGCGCCCGCCGCCGCTTCAGCTCCGGCCCGCGGCGCGCTCCTCCAGGTGCGCGACCAGCCGGTCGAAGGAGGAGTTGTGGCCGGCCTCGGCCTCCGGGCCCAGGTACATCGCCGGGACGTTCTCCTGCTGCATGATCACCTTGGTCCGGCCCTCGCCCAGGTCGACCAGGGTGATCCGGCCGAGGATGCCGACGCCCTCCTCCAGGAACTCCAGCAGCTCGCCCTCGCGGATGGCGGTGAACCGGCCGCGCACCGGGTACTCGTCGCCGGTCTCGTCCATCACCATCGTGCTGTCGAAGCGCCCGCCGACCTGCGGCTCGATGGTCACGGTCGCCAGCGGCACGTGGGTGCCGACCGGGCCCCAGAAGCGGACGAACTGCTCGGGCTCGACGTACGCGCGGAAGACGTCCGCCGGGGCGGCGGGCAGCTCGCGGGTGATGGTCACGGTGCCGAGGTTCTCGGTCATGGTGTCGCTGTCCTCTGTTCGAAGTGTGCGCCGCTCGGTGCCGCGCTTTCGAAGAGTTAGACCGGGGGCTCATCGGAAACTCATCGCTCCTCGGCGAAGTTTTCCAAAAAACTTCGGACCGGCCGATGAGAGCGGTCCGCCCGGCCGGTCTCAGCTGTGTGAACACCGAATCCAAGGACCTCACCTGCGACCTGGCCGCCCTGCGCACCGCCGACCTGGCCGTCGTCGACGCCCTGGCCCGGCTCAAACGCGCCGCCGCCCGGCACGGCGTCCGGCTGGCCCTGCGCAACGCCGGCGGCCCGCTGCGCGAACTGATCGCGTTCAGCGGGCTGGCCGACGTCCTCCCGGTCGACGGGGGCGGCCTCCCGATCGACGGGGGCGTCCTCCCGGTCGAACCGGACGGCGCGGGGCTACCCGACCTCGGGCAGCTCCTGCCCGGCCGCCAGCCGCGGCGGCAGCCCGAACAGCGGGAACAGCACATCGGTGTCGAGGAAGTTGGTGAGCCCCGTGATCCGGCCCTCTGACACCTCCACCACGATCAGCGCCCACGGCTCGTGCCCGCCCTCCGCACCCGGCCGGTACTGCGCGAACGCCGGGCTGCCGTTGGCCGTGACCGGCACCAGCCGGGAGCCCCGGCAGCCGCAGCCCGGGCCGAGCATCCAGTCGCGGATCTCCCCGCGCCCGGCCAGCCACATCTCGTACGGCGGCATGTTGAGCGTGACGTCCTCGTGCAGCAGTGCCGCCAGGCCGTCCATGTCGTACGCCTCGAAGGCGGTGACGTACCGGGCCAGCAGCGCCTGGTGGTCCTCGTCCAGGACGGGCGCCGGCCGGGCGGCCGCGGGGTCGGCGGCGATCGCGGCCCGGGCCCGCTGGAGCGCGCTGTTGACCGAGGCGACGGTGACGCCGAGCAGCTCGGCGACCTCGTTGGCCCGCCAGCCGAACACCTCGCGCAGGATCAGCACGGCCCGCTGCCGGGGCGCCAGCCGCTGGAGCATCGCGACGAAGGCCAGCCGCACCGACTCGCGCTGCGCGGCCACCTCGGCCGGGTCCCCGCTCTCGGGCAGCACCCGGCCGTCCGGCGCCGGGCCGATCCAGTGCACCTCGGGCAGCTGGGCGCCGGAGGCGGTGGCCACGGTGGACGGGCCGGAGAGGTCCATCGGACGGGCCCGGCCGTTGCGGCCGTTCAGCGCGTCCAGACAGACGTTGGTGGCGATCCGGTAGAGCCAGGAGCGCAGCGCCGCCCGGCCCTCGAAGCCCCGGTACCCGCGCCAGGCCCGGACCATGGTGTCCTGCACGGCGTCCTCGGCCTCGAAGACGGAGCCGAGCATGCGGTAGCAGTAGCCGGTGAGTTCCGTCCGGTACCGCTCCAGCTGGAGCTCGACCGGCTCCTCGGTCACCGACTCGGTCACCGACCCGGTCACCGAATCCGTCATCAGCTCGGCCATCGCCCTGCCCCCAATGTCACCGCTCCGTCGATCGGCACGAAGGTACCGCAGGCCACCGACAACGCCACCGATCCCCCCTGGCCACCGTCCTGACACGAGCTCAGGGCGGTGACCAGGGCGGCGACCAGGAGGGCGGGACAGTCGGTGCGCTCAGTGCCCTCAGTGCGCGCTGTGCTTCTCGGCGCCGCGGTGGCGGTGGCCCTTGAGTTCGGCGTGCTGCGCGGGCGCGGAGTGCATGACCGCCGCCCCGGAGTCCCGGCCGCCGTGCCGGAAGGCGGACGTGCTCGCGTACGCGCCGGCGCCGGCCTGTGGACCGCCGCCGCCCAGCCGTGGCGGGACGGGGGTGGGGCTCATCGCCATGCCCCGCCGTTCGAGCAGTTCCTGGGTGCCACGGCGGAGCTTGTGGGTGCTGCCGGGTGTTCGCTTGGTCATCGTCGGCCTCCCTTCGGCGGCCCCGCCGGCCGGACGGACGTCGACCCGATCGTCGGACGATCGCCGGACGTCGGCCGGGGGCCGTACAGGTGTACGGGCATACGGGCCTTATGTCCCGATTGGCCCTGGATTACACCTCAACCCATGACCGCCGGGACGTCAACCCATGAGCTCGTGGACGTAGCACCAGCGCCAGTCCTCACCCGGCTCGTAGGACCGGATCACCGGATGGGAACTGTTGTGGAAGTGCGCGGTGGCGTGCCGCTGCGGCGAGAAGTCGCAGCAGCCGATGTGGCCGCAGTCCAGGCAGACCCGCAGATGCACCCAGTCCCGGCGCCCCTGCGCCAGGCAGTCGGCGCAGCCGTCCGCCGGCGGCAGGGCCGCGATGTCCCGGGGTGCGGCGGCGAGGTCTTCGCAGGCGCTCATGGACGCAGAGTAGTGACGCCCGGCCCGGCCCGCGCCCCGAGACACGCCCCGGCCGGACGGCCCCGCATGGGAGCATGCCATCCGTGGTCAACGTGACGGGGAGAACGAGCAGCGGCACCCGCGGTGCCCCCACCGCCGACGGGGTGCCCGCTCCGGCGACGGCACCGACGACACCGACGGCGGCACCGTCATCGGCACCGTCATCGGCACCGACGGCGACACCCGCGACCACCGAGCAGCACCCGCCGACACCCCCCGGCATAGCCCGCACCGGCCGGGTCCGGCAGCCCGTGGCGCTGATCCGGCTGCTGGCCGGCCTCGCCGCGATCGCCCTCACCCTGCTGCTCGCCGACTACGCCCGCGCCACCACCAACGGCATCGCCGCCGACGTCGCCGACGCCGCCCGCCTGGTGCCGCACCCGCTCGGCGGCCTCGCCACCGGCCTCACCACCGCCGCGCTGCTCCTCGTCCCCGGCTACTCGGCCGCCCGCCGGCTGCTCGACGGCACCCGCGACCGCCGGCACGTCCTCCAGCACCTCGCCGACGGCCTGCTGGCCGCCGTCCTGGCGTACGGCGGCTCGCTCGCCCTCGACCTCTGGATCGACGGCTCGGCACCGTTCTCCCTGGTCTCCGCGCTCACCCAGCCGCTGCCGGGCGACCCGCTCACCCACACCGAGCCGGTGTACGGCTACCTCGCCCCCGTCCTCGCCTTCCTCATCGCCTCCGGCGCCCGCGAACGGCGGGTGCCCCGGATCGCCCTCACCCTCGCCGCCCTGGCCGGGCTGGCCGGCGGGGTCGCCACCCCGACCGCCCTGCTGCTCGGGCTGCTGATCGGCTGGACGGCCGCCCACGGCACCCGCTACGCCGTCGGCGCCCCCAACCCGACGCCGGGGCCCGCGCAGCTGCTGCACACCCTGCGCGGGGCGGGCCTGCGCCCGGTCGCCGCCACCCCGGCCGGCCCGGACCGCTACCTGGTCCGCCAGACCTCCGGCCGCCCCGAACTCGACGTCCAGCTGCTCGACCGGCAGGCGGTCACCGCCGCCCTGGTGCAGCGGGCCTGGCGCCGGCTGCGGCTGCGCACCGCCCCGCACCCGCGCGCCCTGCGCTCGCTGCGCACCGGGCTGGAGCACGAGGCGCTGGTCTCCTACGCGGCCGTCGCCGCCGGGGTCCGCACCTGCCGGATCGCCGCCACCGCCGAGCTCGGCCCGGACACCGCGCTGGTCGCCTACGAGCGGCTGCCCGGCCGCACCCTGGACGAGCTGGCCGACGAGGAGCTCACCGACGCGCTGCTCGCCGACGCCTGGGGCCAGCTGGCGCTGCTCCAGCGGCGGGAGATCTCGCACCGGGCGCTGGTGCCGTCCGCGCTGCTGGTGGACGGCGCCGGGGCGGTGCACCTGCTGGGCTTCGCGGACGGCGACATCGCGGCCAGCGAACTGGTGCTGCGCGCCGACATCGCCCAGCTGCTGACCACGCTGGCCCTGCGGGTCGGCGCCGAGCGGTCGGTCCGCGCGGCGGTGGCGGTGCTCGGCCCGGACGCGGTCGGCGCGGCGCTGCCGCTGCTGCAGCCGATCGCACTGGCCCGGGAGACCCGGCACGCCCTCAAGCGGGCCGCCGCCGCCCGCCGCACCGCCGCCGTCCCCGCCCGGCCCGACAAGGCCGGCGCCCGGCACGACAGCACCCCCGCCCAGCGCGGCAGCACCCCGGCCCAGGGGGACAAGGCCCCCGGGCGGCACGACCAGACCCCCGCACCGGCCGGGCCCGTCCAAGACCTGCTCGACGAGATCCGCGCCGAGGTGCTCCGCAGCCGCCCGCAGGCGCCGGTCCGCCCGGTCAAGCTGGAGCGACTGCGCCCCCGCACCCTGCTCGTCGTCGTCGGCGGCGTGGCGGCCGGCTGGCTGCTGCTGCCCCAGTTCTTCGTCAGCGAGCAGAACCCGATCGCCGCCGTCGCCGACGCCGACCCGTTCTGGCTCGTGCTGGCCCTGCTCGCGGCCGCCGCCAGCCACGTCGTCTCGGCGATGGGCTTCGTCGGCTTCGTCCCGGAGCGGCTGGACTTCCGCAACGCCGTGCTCGTCCAGCTGGCCGGCTCCTTCGTGAAGCTGGTCTCCCCCGGCGGGGTCGGCGGCGTCGCCCTGAACACCCGCTTCCTCCAGCGGGCCGGCATCCCGACCGCGCAGGCGCTGTCCAGCGTCGGCGTCGGCCAGCTGCTCGGCCTGGTGCTGCACCTGCTCCAGCTCGGCGCCTTCGTCTACCTGACCGGCGTGGAGCCCGGCGGCTCGGAACTGGACGCGCTGCCGACCGTGGCCGGCGGCCTCGCGGTGGCGGGCGCCCTGCTGGCCGCGGTCTGGGCGGTGCCGCCGGCCCGGCGCTGGCTGGCCGCGCGGCTGCGGCCGCTGACCACCGAGGTGCTGCCCCGGCTGGTGGAGCTGCTGCGCAACCCGGGCCGGCTGGCGATCGGCTTCACCGGTCAGCTGCTGGTGTCGATCACCCTGATCACCTGCCTGTACTGCTGCGCCCGGGCGGTCGGGCGGGAACCGGCCTTCGCCTCGGTCGGGGTGGTGTTCCTGGTCGGCAACGCGGCCGGCAGCGCGGCGCCGACGCCGGGCGGGGCCGGGGTCGTGGACGGCATGCTGGCGAAGGGGCTGGAGCTGGTCGGCTCGATGGAGGGCGGCGGGGCGCTGGCCGCCGTCGCGCTCTTCCGACTGCTCACGCTCGTCCTGCCGGTGCTGCCGGGCTGGGCGGCGTTCGGCTGGCTCCAGCGCCGCGGGGCGCTGTAGCTGCGGGGACTACTCCCGGTACTCGTCCTCGTCCAGCTGGACGACCCGGCTCTGCTCCGCGACGTCCGCGACGTCGGTGGCCGGGTCCGCGCCGAGCGCGCGGCGCTCGGCCAGCTCGTCGTACTCGTCCTCCTCCGCCGCTCCCTCCGGTTCCACGGCCTCGTCGACCTCGTCCAGGTAGTCCTCGTGGTTCTGCGGCATGGCGTCCGTCCTCGCTGTTCGGAGGCTCCCCCCGGCCCGGTGGGGGTACTGGAAGTATCCGTCGGCGGCCGCCCGGGCGCGACGGCGGCCGCGCCGTACGGGCCGTGCGCGCGGACGGGCCTCCCGGCCACCGGGGTACGATCGGTGCCGTACCAGCAGGGCTTACCCACACCTCCCGGTGGCCCCGAGGCCCTTACGAACGACGGGGAAACCATGTCCGGCTCGCACTACTTCAGCGGTGCACCCGAGGTCGCCAGCGAGCGCCGTCCGATCACGGTCACCCTGCCGGACCTCACCCTGGAACTGACCACCGACGCGGGCGTCTTCTCCCGCACCCGGCTGGACCCGGGCACCCGGATCCTGCTGGAGCACGCCCCGCCGCCCCGGGTGCGCGGCCCGATCCTGGACGTCGGCTGCGGCTACGGCCCGATCGCGCTGACCTGGGCGACCCGGCGCAAGCGGCTCCCGGTCTGGGCGGTGGACGTGAACAACCGCGCCCTGGAGCTGGTCCGGCACAACGCCGAGGCGCTGGGGCTGGGCAACGTGCAGGCCGCGCTGCCCGAGGAGGTCCCCGCCGACCAGCGGTTCGCGGCGATCTACTCCAACCCGCCGATCCGGATCGGCAAGGCGGCGCTGCGCCGGCTGCTGGAGCAGTGGCTCGGCCGGCTCACCCCGGACGGTTCGGCGTTCCTGGTGGTGCAAAAGCACCTGGGCTCGGACTCGCTGCAGAAGTGGCTGAACGAGCAGGGTTACCCGACCACCCGTGTGGCCTCGGTCAACGGGTTCCGGATTCTGGAAGCGCGGCCCCGCCCGACGGCGGGCGAGGGCCCCGAGAGTGGACGAGGGACGACGTCGTGAAGCAGCTCCGCGGGACCGAACTGAAGCGGCTGCACCGCTCGTGGCGGCGTGGCAACGAGTTCCGGCTCGCGATGATCCTGGAGAACCTCCAGTCGCCGTTCAACGTCGGCTCGATCGTCCGGACCGCCGCCGCGATGGGCGCGGAGAAGCTGTACCTCACCGGCGACACCCCCTCGGTGCGCTCCTCGGGCGCGCAGAAGGCCGCGATGGGCACCGACAAGTACCTGAAGGTGGAGCACTTCCCCACCGTCGCGGACGCGGTGGCGGCGGCGAAGGGCGACGGCTTCAAGGTGGTCGGCCTGGAGCTGGCGGACGAGGCGGTGCCGATGTTCGCCGCCGAGCTGACCCCGGCGGTCGCCTTCGTGCTGGGCCACGAGGACCGCGGCGTGACCGCCGACGCGCTCGAACTCTGCGACCAGGTGGTGTTCGTGCCGCAGCTGGGCCGGGTCGGCTCGCTGAACGTCTCCGCCGCCGCGACGGTGGCCTGCTACGAGGCGCGCCGCCAGGGCTACGCGCTCACCGGCACCCCGGACAGCTCCGACGCCGGCGGCCCGGACGAGGACTGACCGGTCTGCCCGGGCGGGCGTTCCCGCCCGCCCGGGACCGGCTCACACCTCGACCAGCACCTTGCCCCGGTTGGCCTCCCGGTCCAGGTAGAGGCTCCGGTAGGCCCGCGGGATCTCGTCGAACCCCTTGTGCACGGTTTGGTGGTAGCGGATCTCCCCGCTGCGGACCAGCCCGCCCAGCTCCCGGTGCATCCGCTCCAGCAGCGGCTCGGTGAACCACTCCTGGGCGAAGATCCCGCGGATCGTGGTGCGCGGGAACATGATGTACGGCAGCAGCCGGGGCCCGGTCAGCTCGCCGTTCACCGTGGTCGCCCACTGCCAGCAGACCGCCACCTTGCTGTCCACGTTGAGCATGGTGAACACCGCGTCGGTGATCGTGCCGCCCAGGTTGTCGAAGTACCGGTCGACCCCGTCCGGCGCGGCCAGCAGCAGCGCTTGCCGGGCCTTCTCGGCGTCGTCGGTCTGGTCGTAGCGCACCACGTCGTCGAAGCCCAGCTCGCGCAGGTACTCGGCCTTGCCCGGCGAGGCGGTGGTGCCGACCACCCGGCCGGCCCCGGCCCGCTTCGCCAGCTGGCCGACCAGGGTGCCGATCGAGCCGGAGGCGCCGCTGATCACCACGGTGTCGCCGGGCCGGACGTCCAGGAACCAGGAGAGCGTGCCCCAGGCGGTCATCCCGGGCGCGCCCATGATGCCGAGCGCGGTGGAGACCGGCAGCCGCTCGTCGTACCAGGCCGGGTCGAGCCGGCGGTAGGCCGGGAAGACCATCGGGAAGATGCCGGTCTTCCACAGCTCCTCGGCGCCGTTGTGGACGACGTGGCTGCGCCAGCCGCCGAAGCCCTGCACCAGGTCGCCGACCCGGAACGCCGCCTCCGGACCGGCCTCCACCACCTCCATGATCGAGTCCGCGCCCATGTGGTGGCCGATCGGCGTCTCCAGCGCCAGGCCGTTCTGGTACGGGTCCACCGAGACGTACCGGGTGCGGAACAGCATCTCGTCCGGGGCCAGGTCGATCCCGACCTCCTCGACCACCTTCTCGTAGACCCGGTTCACATCGGGCACGCCGTCCAGGTGCTCCCGGACGACCCACTTCTCGATCCTCATGCCAGCGCTCCCGTCTCCACGTTCTCCACGTCGCTTCCACTGTCGGTACTCGTCCCGGCCTGCTCCGGCACCCGGCCCACCGGGATCAGCAGGTGCGTCGGCGGCGGCGCGCTGCGGTCGATCTCGGCGGTGAACTCCAGCCCGTCGTCCCGGCAGATGAACTGCACGACGTGCCGCCCGGCGGCGGCCGCCCGGATCAGCCCGCCGATGGTCGCCCAGACTCCGGAGAGGTAGAAGTCCGAGAGCCCGGGCAGCACCGGACCGCTCTTCTTGATCTCCTCCTCCACCGTCTCCGCGCCCTCCACGAAGGGGTTCCAGCCCGGGAAGGTGCCGTCGTAGACGCCGGTGTAGCGGACCTGGGTGAGCGGGGTGGACACGTCGGCCACCGCCACCGCGTCCTTGAAGCCGGGGAACCGCTCGTCCAGGAAGCCGACGATGCCGTTGCGGACCCGCCGCTTGGCCGCCATGTACTCCCGGCCGTGCTTCACCGGCAGGGTGTGCAGCTCCTCGCCGCGCCGCACCCGGGAGGACTGCTCCGGGCCCTCGTGCAGCGCCCGCCACGGGCCGATCTCGGAGAAGTACGTCGCGAACACCACCGTCGACTCGCGCGGCGCCAGCTCCGGGTAGTGCCGGGTGCGGAACTGCACGTTCATGGACGGGCAGCGGATCCCGGTGAGCTCCGCCGACTCCCGCTCCGACAGCAGGTAGGTGGTGCACGGGTCGCCCTCCGGGAAGGGCTTGCGCAGGCCCAGGAAGAGCGACACGTAGCCGGGCGACAGCTGGCCCGGCTCGTCGATCAGCGAGGTGTACAGCCTGCGGTAGGTGTCGTTCAGGTACTTGCCCTTGAGCAGCTTCATCACCGTGGTGTGGCCGTCGGCGGCGGAGACCACCACGTCCGCGCGGAACTCCCGGCCGTCGCTGAGCCGCACGCCCACCGCGCGGTCCCGCTCGACCAGGATCTCCTCGACCTTGGCGTTGTAGGTGATCTCCCCGCCGAGCTTGCGGTACCGCTCCTCGATCGACCGGGCCAGCCCGAGCGAACCGCCCTCGGGCACCCCGGCCGCCTGGTTGGCGTGCGAGGCGAGCTGGAAGTAGAACGGCAGCACCGGGAAGGCCGGGTGCTTCTCGTACAGGATGAAGTTGAACGCCTCGCGCAGCAGCGGGTCCCGGAACCGCTGGGCGTAGTCGGTCATCAGCACCGTGATCGACTTGCGGATGGTGTTGAAGTACGGGAGGAAGGACGCCAGCATCCGCCAGCGCTCCAGCCGGCCCATCAGGCCGACCGGCTTGAGGAACGGGTAGACCGCCAGCGCCTTGCGGAAGGTCCGGATGCCCGCGCAGAACTCCCGGATCGGCGCGGCGTCGGCCGGGGAGAGGCCGAGCAGGTGCGCCTCCAGCCGGTCCGGGTCGGAGTAGAAGCGGACCGCCCGGCCGTCCCGGCCCCGGACGATGTTGAACACGTCGAAGTGCCGCATCTCCTTGCCCTGGAGGGCGCCGAGTTCGAGCCAGATCTGGTACATCTCGTTGCCCGGGCCGTTGCCGAGCAGCCAGCTGATGCACCAGTCGAAGGTGAAGTCGCTGCGGTCCCAGCCGGTGCAGGAGCCGCCGGGGATCTCGTGCATCTCGAAGATCCTGGTCCGGTAGCCGTTCATCCGGGCGTAGCACCCGGTGGAGAGGCCGCCCAGACCGCCGCCGACGATGATCATCGTCTCCCGGCGGGGTCTGGTACCGCCGTCCTTCGTCATCACAGCCCTCGTCGTCATGCCAGCCTTCCTCGTCGGTCCGTGGGTGGTGCCTCGGGTGGCGCCTCGGGTGTTCACGGTGCTCACCAGGCGATCGGGAGCGCCTGGAGGCCGTTCACCATCGCGTCCTGCTTCCAGCGCAGTTCGGGCTCGGGGACGGCCAACCGCAGGCCGGGCAGCCGGGTCAGCACCCGCTCGATCGCCACCTGGAGCTCCAGCCGGGCCAGGTGGGCGCCGATGCAGTAGTGCACGCCGTGGCCGAAGCCGATGTGCGGGTTGACCGGGCGGTCCAGGTCCAGCCGCTCCGGCTCCTCGAACACCTCCGGGTCGCGGTTGGCGGCAGCGGTGGCGATCATCACCGCCTCGCCGGCCCGGATCACCACGCCGCCCAGCTCCACGTCGGCGGTCGCGTACCGGGGCAGACTGAAGCCGGTGAGCAGCGGCACGTACCGCATCAGCTCCTCGACCGCCCGCGGGATCAGCTCGGGCCGCTCCCGCAGCCGCTTCGCCTCCTCCGGGTTCACCAGCAGTTGGTGGAAGAAGTTGCCGATCTGGTTGGTGGTGGAGACGAAGCCGGCGATCAGCAGATCGCAGGCGATCGAGAGCAGCTCCTCCTCGCTGATCAGCCCCTGCTCCCGGCAGGCCCGGACCAGTGTGGTGAGCAGGTCCGGGCCGGGCTCGCGGCCGCGCAGCTCCAGCACGCCGGCCATGTGGTCGATGAACGCCCGGCCCTCCACGGCCAGCACCTCGGCGGGCGTGACGGCGGAGAGGACCGTCTCGGCCCACTCCCAGAGCATCCGGTGGTCCGCGGCCGGGATGCCGAGCACCTCGCAGATGATGGTGGTCGGCATCGGGATGGCGAAGTCCTCGACCAGGTCGGCCGGCTGACCGGCCGCCACGATGGCGTCGAGCAGTTCGTCGGCCAGCTCGCGGGCCCGCTCGCGCAGCCCCTCGACCCGGCGGGCGCTGAACTCCCGGGCCACCAGCGCGCGCAGCCGGGTGTGCTCGGGCGGCTCGGTGGAGAACAGGCCGGCCCCGGTGCGGGCCACCGGGCGCATCCGGGGCTGGTCCTCCCCCATCGCGGCGGCCAGGCTGAACCGCGGGTCGGCGAGCACCGTGCGGACGTCCTCGTACCTGGTCACCAGCCAGGCGTCGTCGCCGTACGGCATCCGGATCCGGATCAGCGGGCGCTCGCGCAACTCGGCGTAGCGGGGGTCGAGTTCGAGCCCGTTCGGCTCGAAGGGGTAGGCCAGCGGCGGCTCCGGCCGGCCGAGCGCGGACGGGTCCGCCTCCCGCGCGGGGACGGGCAGGCCGGGGGCGGGCGCGTTGGGCACGGGCAGGCCGAGGGCGGTCTCAGGACGCATGGGCGGTGGCTCCGGTGAGGATCGACCGGGCGAGCCCGGCGTTGTGGGCGATGAAGTCGCGGTCGAGCATCTCGGCGTGGGTGCCGAAGCCCTGGAAGACCGCCGTGCGGGTGGCCGAGCTGCCGTGCCAGGCGCCGTGCCGGCCGGCGTCGTAGAGCGCCACCTTCTCGTCGTCCGAGATCACGCTGAGCGCGGCGGTGACCACCCCGAGGTTGGGCGTGCGGCTGCAGAACCGCAGGTAGTCCCGGGCCTGTTCGCGGGTCTCCTCGGCGACCGCGGTCGAACCGGTGTGCCGCCGCAGGTGCTCGGCCAGCTCCCGCTCGAAGGCCTGGACGTGCTCGTCGGCGAGGTCGAAGGACTCCGGGATCCGGTGCGAGTCCATGATCACCACATTGGGCACCGCCCGGCCGCGCCGCTCCAGCTCCTTGGCCACCTCGAAGGCGAGGTTGCCGCCGAGCGAGTAGCCGAGCAGCGCGCACGGCCCCTCCGGCTGGAGCGCCTCCACCAGGTCCGCGTACCGGTCGACCTTGTCGTCCCCGGTCACGTAGTTGAAGGCGATCATCCGGTACTCCGGCAGGTGCGCCGCGAACTGCCGGTAGACCAGGCCGTGCCCGCCGGCCGGCGGGAAGCAGAACAGCGTCTGCTGCTGCTCCTGGTTGAACCACAGGTACGGCTGGGCGCCCTCGATCCGGCCGGTGATGATGTGCTCGACGGTCTTCGCCATCCCGTGCAGGGTGGTGACCTTGAACAGCTGGCTGACCGGGATCCGGATGTTGAGCTCGGCCTGCAGCCCGTGGATCAGCTCGATCAGCTTGATCGAGGAGCCGCCGGACTCGAAGAAGTCGTGCTGGAGGCCCGGCTCCTCGATGCCCAGGAGAGCCCGCCAGTGCTCGGCCATCCGGAGCTCGTAGAGGGTGACCGGCGGCTCGACCGCCTGCTCGTCGGCGTCCGTCCGGGGCTCGGGCAGCGCGGCCGTGTCGACCTTGCCGTTGGCGGTCAGCGGCAGCGCGGCCAGCTCGACGAAGTGCGCCGGGATCATGAAGGTCGGCAGGTAGCTGGCCAGGTGGCGGCGGAGTTCGCGCCGGTCCAGCACCCGCCCGGGCGCGGGCACGCAGTACGCGCAGAGCACGTGCTCGCCGCCGCGGTCCGGCCGGACGGTGACCACCGCCCGCTCCAGCTCGGGCCAGGCGGCGAGCTGGGTCTCGATCTCGCCCAGCTCGATCCGGTGGCCGCGGACCTTGATCTGCGAGTCGGCCCGGCCGAGCAGGTGCACCCCGCCGTCGGCGTCCCAGCAGGCGAGGTCCCCGGTGCGGTAGAGCCGGACCGGCTCGGTGCCGTCGGCGCCGCCCAGCGGCAGGGTGGCGAAGCGGCGGGCGGTCTGCTCCTCGTCGCCCGCGTAGCCGAGCGCCACGCCGTCGCCGCCGATCCACAACTCGCCGGTGACGCCCGGCGGGACGGGCCGGCCGTGCGCGTCCAGCAGGTGGAACGAGCTGTTCGGGAACGGCCGCCCGATCGGGACCATCCGGCTCGGCTCCAGCCCGTCCGCCGGGCCCTCGAAGTAGGCGCTGTCGATGGTGGCCTCGGTCAGGCCGTAGGAGTTGACCAGCCTGGTCTGCGGGCCGCACAGGGCCCGCAGCCGCTCGTACTCCTCGACCTTCCAGACGTCCGAGCCGACCACCAGCAGCCGCATGAACGCCAGGTCCCGGCCGGTCCGTTCACAGTGGTCCAGCACGGTGCGGACCACGGCCGGGACGAACTCCGCCGCGTCCACCCGCTCGGCGCGCATCACCTCGTCCAGCCGGGCCGTGTTGAACAGCAGCTCCCGGCCGACCAGCACCAGGGCGCCGCCCGAGCAGAGCGCGCGGACCACGTCGCCGGTGAACACGTCGAAGGACGGGCTCGCCATCTGGAGGTGCACCCGCGCGTCGGTGTCCAGCCGGTACTCGGCGCGCCAGGCCTGGTACGCCGAGGCGAGGTTGCCGTGGCCGACCCGGACGGCCTTGGGACGGCCGGTGGAGCCGGAGGTGTAGATGACGTAGGCCGGGTCGTCCAGCGCCACCGGAACGTCCTCGAACCCGCCGTCGCCGCCGCCGAGTTCGGCGCCGTCGAGTTCGGCGGTGGTGACCAGCCGGGCGGGCAGCCCGCCGAGCCGCTCCCGGTCGTCCCCGACCAGCAGCCCCGCGCCGGCGTGCTCGACCATGTACGCCAGCCGGTCCACCGGGTGCCCCGGGTCCAGCGGCAGGTACGCGGCCCCCGTGCGGAGCACCGCGAGCAGGGCGACGATCAGCTCCGGCGACTTCTCCAGGCAGAGCGCCACCACCGTGCCCGGCCCGGCGCCCAGCGCGCGCAGCCGGGCCGCCGCCCGCCCGGACCGCTCGGCCAGCTCGCCGTAGCTCAGCCGGGCGGTCGGCCCGGACTCGGCCGGCGCCACCACCGCGGGCGCCGCCGGATCGGCCGCCGCCGCCCGCAGCACCAGCTCGTGCACCGGCTCCCGGTAGGGCACCCGGCGGTCGGCGCCGCTCCACTCCCGGAGCACCACCGCCCGCTCCTCGCGGCCCAGCAACTCCAGCCCGGTGGCGGCCCGTTCCGGCCCGGCGGTGGTCAGCGCGGAGAGCAGGTTGACGTAGTGGCCGGCCAGCCGGGCCATCGTCGCGGGCAGGAAGAGGTCGGTGTTGTACTTGAACACGCAGTGGAAGCGGCGCTCGGCCTCGTCCTCGTAGGCGGACAGGGTGAGGTCGAACTGCCCCTCCTCCTCCGGGAGTTCGATGTACTCCAGGTGGTAGCCGTACTTCTCGGTGGCCACCTTGTGGTGGAGCAGGATGAACATCGCCTGGAAGACCGCCGAGCGGCTCGGGTCGTGCTGCAGCCCGAGCTTCTCCACCAGCAGCACGAACGGGTACTCCTGGTGGTCCAGCCCGCCCAGCACGGTGGTCCGCACCCGGTCCAGCAGCTCGGCGACGGTCGGCTCGCCGGCGAGCGAGACGTGCAGCGGCAGCGGGTTCACGAAGTAGCCGTAGACGCCGGCGAACTCCTCGTCGGTGCGGCCGGTCACCGGGCTGCCGACGATGACGTCGTCCTGGCCCGCGTAGGCGTGCAGCAGCAGGTAGTAGGCGCCGAGCAGCACCATGAACACGGTGACGTTGTGCTCGCGGGCCAGCGCGTGCACCCGTGCGCTCAGCTCCTCGTCCAGCACGAAGAACTCGGAGGCCCCGTTGTGGGTCTGCACCGCCGGGCGCGGCTTGTCGGTGGGCAGGCTGAGTACCGGGACCTCGGCCGGCAGGTGCGAACGCCAGTAGTCGAGCATCCTCGGCGCCTCGCGGCCGGCCAGGAAGGCGTTCTGGCGGTTGAGGAAGTCCAGGTAGCGCGCGGTCACCGGGGGCAGCGCGGGCGGACGGCCCTGCCGCAGCCCCTCGTAGACGGCGAGCAGCTCCTCGATGAAGGTGAAGGTGGAGATCGCGTCCGAGACGATGTGGTGCACCGCCTTCATGATCACCCAGCGGGCCGGACCGCGCCGGAACAGCCGGAACCGCACCAGCGGGTCCCGCTCCAGGTCGTACGGCCGGCGGTACTCGCGGACGATCATCGCGTGGATCTCGTCCCACTCCAGGTGCTCGACGTCGAACACCCCGAAGTCCGGCTCCACCGCGGCCGAGATCCGCTGCACCGCCCGGCCGCCGTCCAGCACGAAGTTGGCCCGCAGGCTCGGGTGGCGCTCCACCATCGCCCGGAAGGCCACCGCCATCAGCTCCGGCTCCAGCTCCACCCGCACCTCGACGGCGCCGCCGATGTTGTAGGCGAAGCCGTCCGGGTTGAGCTGCTTGAGGAACCAGAGCGCCTTCTGGTTCTGGGTCAGCGGGTGGGCCGACTCGTCCTCGAACAGCTCCACCTCCGCCGCGCCCTCGCCCGCCGGGTCCTCGGCCAGCAGCTCGGCCAGCGACTCGTGCAGCCGGGCCACCAGCTCGGCCACCGGCGCGTTGCCGAGCAGGGCGACGACGGGCAGGGTGGTGCCGAGTTCGGTGCTCAGCCGGGCCCGCAGCTCCATCGCCAGCAGCGAGTCCAGGCCCAGCCCGCCGAGCCCGGCGGACGGCTCGATCTGCTCGGCCGGCACCCGCAGCACGGTGGCGGCCAGCAGGGTGAACCGCTCGGTCAGCAGCGCCAGCCGCTCCGGCTCGCCGGCCGCCCGCAGGGTGTCCAGCAGGCCGGTCTGCTCGGCCGCCGGCGCGGCCTCCCGGGCGGCGGCGGCCAGGTCCGCAACCAGCGGCGGCGGGGCCGGGTACCAGGAGAGGAACACCGGCCAGTCCACCACCGTGGCCACCAGCAGCTGGGCGCGGTCCTGGCCGAGCACCCGCTCCAGCACCGCCATCCCGGTCTCCGGGGCCAGCGAGCTCATGCCCCGGCTGTGCCGGTAGTGCTCGATCAGGCCGAGCTCCTCGATCATGCCGGTGGCCCAGGGGCCCCAGTCGAGGCTCAGCGCGGGCAGACCGAGAGCCCGGCGGTGGTGGGCGAGGGCGTCCAGGAAGGCGTTCCCGGCGGCGTAGTTGGTCTGGCCGGCGGTGGTCAGCAGCGAGGCGATCGAGGCGAACAGCACGAAGTGGTCGAGCGGCTCGCCGGCCAGCTGCCGGTGCAGCGCGAACCCGCCGAGCACCTTGGGACCGTGCACGGCGTCGAAGGTCGCCCGGTCCAACTCGCCCACCAGGGTGTCCCGGACCTGCCCGGCCAGGTGGAAGACGCCGCGGATCGGCGGCCGGTCCAGCCGCCGGTACTCGGCCAGCCAGGCGCCCAGCGCGGCCTCGTCGGTGACGTCCAGCGGCGCCGGGATCGGCTCGGCGCCCAGCGCCTCCAGCTCGCGCAGGAACGCCGCGCGCTCCCCGGCCGGACTCGCCGGGTCGAGCTCGCGCCACCGCTCACGCGGCGGCAGCGCACTGCGGCCGACCAGGATCAGCCGCCGGGCCCCCCGCCGGACCAGCGTCCGGCAGAGCAGCCGCCCGAGCGCCCCGAACGCCCCGGTCACCAGGTACGCGCCGTCCGCCCGCAGACTCGGCACCAACGGCCGGCTCAACCCCTCCGCCGCCCGCAACCGGCAGGCCAGCCGCCGGCCGCCGCGCAACGCGACCTCATCCTCGTCGGCCACCGCGAACTCCCGCAGCAACGCATCCGCTTCGAGCGAGACGGCCGCCCCGGCCACGCTCGCAGCGGGGGCAGCGGAGGAGGTGGGGGCGAAGGCATCAGCGGGAGTCGCGGCGGCGGCCGAGCCGGAGGCGGGGGCCTCGGTGGGTGCCGGGTGGGCGTCGGAGGCGGGGGGCGGGGGTGGGGTGAGCGTTCCGGTGGGGCCCAGGTCGATCAGCTTGCCCTGGTGGGCCGGGAGTTCCTGGTGGCGGAGGACGCGGGTGATGCCCCAGGCGGGGGCGGCCAGGGGTTCGACGGGGTCGTCCGGGGTGGTGGGTTGGGCGGAGCGGGTGACGACGTGGAGGCGGCAGGCCGGGAGTTCGGCGGAGAGCAGAGCCGCGAGGGTGACCAGGCTGTACGCGCCCGGGGCGGTGTGGGCGGCGACGGTGGCGTGGTCGGCGGCGGCCAGTTCGGGCCGGTCGAGGTTCCAGAGGTGGACGACGGCGGCCGGGTCGGGTGCGCCGGTGGCCCGCCGGTCGGCCAGCAGTCGGGCGAGGTCGGCGGCCGAGCCGGGCGCCACGGTGGCCGGCCGGCCGCCCTCGGCGGGCCGGTAGCCGGTGCCGGGCTCCACCAGTGCGCAGCTGCCGCCGCGGGCGGTGATCCGCGCGGCGAGCGCCTCGGCGACGCCGCCCCGGTCGGCGAACAGCAGCCAGTGGTCGGGGTGTTCGGCGAGCGGGCCGGGCACGTCGGCGACGGCCGGCAGTTCGGTCCAGACCGGTTCGGCGAGCCAGCCGTCGATGGTGCCCAGGCCGACCGCGGTGGCGGCCTGTTCGACGTCGGCGGCCCGGAAGCCGGTGATCCCGCCAAGCGGCGCGCCGTGCTCGTCGTGCACCGCCAGGTCGCCGACGAGTTCGTGGCCGGCGTCCCGGGTGATCGTGGCGTGCACCCAGAGCGTCCGGTCCCCGACCGCGTCCAGCCGGACCTCCTCGATCGTGACCGGCAGCCGGATGCCCGCCCCGTCCGGGCGCCCGGCCAGCAGCTGGGGCGTCAGCAGGGTCTGGAAGAAGGCGTCCATCACCACCGGGTGCACCTGGTGGTGCTGCCCCTGCCCGGCCACCGCCGCCGTCGGACGGATCCGGGCCAGCGCCTCGCCGGGCCCGATCCAGACCTCCTCGATGCCCTGGAACGCGGGGCCGTAGTGGTAGCCGAGGGCGGCGAGCGCGGTGTAGCAGTCCGGCCCGGCGAGCCGGCGGACCGCCCGGTCGCGCACCGCCGCGACGTCCAGCGGCCGGGCGGGGCGGCGGCGCTGGCCGGGGCGGACGGTGCCGACCGTGTGCACCGTGCGGTCGGGGCCGTCGCCGGTGGCGACGGTGAAGGCGCCGTGCTCGGCGGAGAGGGTGAGCCGGACGGCCCGGCTCTCCTCGTCGGGCAGGAACAGCGCCTTGCGCAGCTCGATGCCGGCCAGCGCGGCGTCCGTGCCGCCGGTCAGCGCGCGGACGGCCTGGACGGCCATCTCCAGGTAGCCGGCGGCCGGGAACAGCACGTCGCCCTGGATCCGGTGGTCCTCCAGGTAGGGCAGCGCCTCCGCGTCCAGCCGGGCCTCCCAGGCCGGTTCGGCGCCGGGGAGGCGACGGCCGAGCAGCGGGTGGTCGACCCGCCCCTGCCGGACCTGCTCGACCGCCCGCGGCTCGACCCAGTGGCGGTCCCGCCGGAACGGGTAGCGCGGCAGCGGGACGGTCCGCCCGGCGGGCTGGAGCACCGTCCAGTCGACCTCGACGCCGAGCGTGAAGAGCTCGGCCAACGAGGCGGTGAAGGTGGCCCGTTCGTCCTCCTGGCGGCGGATCGAGGGCAGCGTGCGCAGCGCGGGCCGGTCGGCGGTGCCGGGGTGGGCCTCGACGGTCTCCTGGATCGAGCGGCCGAGCACCGGGTGCGGGCCGATCTCCAGGAACAGGCCGTAGCCGTCGTCGGTCAGCCGCTCCACCGCCTGCCGGAAGCGGACGGTGTCGCGGACGTTGTCCCACCAGTAGTCCGCGTCCAGTTCGGTGCCGTGCGCGGTGCCCGTGCGGCCGGTGAGGTGGAGCGGGACCCGGGCCGGGCGGGGCTTGAGGTCGGCGAGCGACTCCAGCAGCTCGTCCTTGATCAGCTCCATCCGGGCGCTGTGGTAGGGCACTTCGACGGTCAGCTGCCGGGCGAAGACCTGCTCGGCGGTGAGCGCGGCGGCCAGTTCGGCCAGCACGGTCTCGTCCCCCGCGAGGGTGAGCGAGCTGGGGCTGTTGACGGCGGCGACCGAGACCGCGTCCCCGTACGGGCGGAGCCGGCGCAGCGCCTCGGCCTCGGTGAGCGCGACGGCGAGCATGCCGCCGGTGCCGGCCAGCTTCTGCTGGAGCCGGCTGCGGTGGACCACGACCTTGACGGCGTCGGCCAGGTCGTAGACGCCGGCCTCGTGGAAGGCGGCGACCTCGCCGGTGGAGTGGCCGACGATCGCGTCCGGGTGGACGCCCCGGCTGCGCCAGAGCGCGGCCAGGCCGACCTGGACGGCGAAGTTGGCGGGCTGGGCGAGCCAGGTCTCGGCCATCCGGGAGTGCGCCTCGTCGGCGGCGAGCTCCTCGGTCAGCGACCAGCCGGTGAGCTCGGCGAGGTGCTCGGCGCAGCGGTCGACGGCCTCCCGGTAGACCGGTTCGGTGGCGTAGAGCCGGCGGCCCATGCCCCACCACTGCGGGCCCATGCCGGTGAAGACCCAGGCGAGCCGGCGGTGCCGGGCCTCGCGGCGGTGGCCGGTGACCACCCGATGGTGCGGTTCGCCGCGCAGGTGGGCGGTGAACGCCTCGTCGAGCGAGGCGCGGGCGGCGTGTTCGCGGGCGTCGTAGACGATCGCCAGCCGGGCGTCGTGGCGCTGGCGGCGGTGGGCGAGGGTGTGGCCGAGGTCGGCGGGGCGGGCCGGGGTGCCGCCGCGGACGCCGGCGAGCTCGGCCTGGACACCGGCGGCGAGCTCGGGCAGCGCGGCGGCCTCGCGGGCGGTGAGCGGCAGCACCGTCCAGGCGGGCTGGTCGACGGCGTCCGCCGGGGTCGCGGACGGCTCGACGGACGACTCGGCGAACGGCTCGACGGACGACTCGACGGACGGCTCGGCGACGGCCGCGGGCACCGGCTCGGGCGCGGCCTCCAGCAGCACGTGCGCGTTGGTGCCGCCGAAGCCGAAGGAGTTGACCCCGGCCCGGGCCGGGCCCCGGTGGTCCGGCCAGGGGGTGGGCTCGGTGGGGATCCGGTACGGCAGGGTGGCCGGGTCGATCGCCGGGTTGAGCCGCTCCAGGTTGATGTGCGGCGGGATCAGCCGGTGCTTGAGGGCCAGCGCGGACTTGATCAGCCCGGCCAGGCCGGAGGCCGACTCGGTGTGCCCGATGTTGGTCTTCACCGAGCCGACGTAGCAGGCGTCGCCGGGGCGGCGGCCGACGGCGAGCGCCCGGGCCAGCGCGTTGGCCTCGATCGGGTCGCCGACCGGGGTGGAGGTGCCGTGCGCCTCGACGTACTGGAGGTCGCCGGGGGTGATCCCCGCCTCGGCGCAGACCCGTTCGATGAGGGTGACCTGGGCGTCCGGGTTGGGCACGGTGATGCCGTTGGTGCGGCCGTCCTGGTTGACGCCGCTGCCGATGACGACGGCGTGGATCGGGTCGCCGTCGCGGAGCGCGTCGGAGAGCCGCTTGAGCGCGACCACGGCGACGCCCTCGGCCCGGACGTAGCCGTCGGCGGCGGCGTCGAAGGTGCGCGAGCGGCCCTGCGGGGAGAGGAAGCCGCCCTTGGTCTCGGCGATCGTGTACTGCGGGGCGATGTGCAGCAGGGTGCCGCCGGCCAGCGCGAGGTCCACCTCGCCGCGCTGCAGGCTCTGCGCGGCGAGGTGGACGGCGACCAGTGAGGAGGAGCAGGCGGTGTCGAGGGAGACGCTGGGGCCGCGGAAGTCGAAGCAGTGCGAGATGCGGTTCGACACCATGGTCATCATGGTGCCGGTGGCGGTGTGCGCGGCCAGGCCCTCGAAGGAGAGGTCCGAGAACTGGACGATCTTGTAGTCCAGGGTGAACGCGCCGACGTAGACGCCGACTTCGCGGCCGGCCAGCTCGGCGGGCCGCTGGCCGCCGTCCTCCAGTGCCTCCCAGGCCACCTCCAGCAGCTTCCGCTGCTGCGGGTCCATGTGGTCGGCCTCGCGGCCGCTGATGCCGAAGAAGGCCGGGTCGAACTCGTCGAAGCCGTCGATGTAGCCGCCGCGGCCGCCGACCAGCCGGCCGGGCTTGGCCTTGTCCCGGCTGCCGAGGGTGGCGACGTCGTACCGGCTGCGCGGGGTCTCGGTGATGCAGTCCTTGCCGTCGACCAGGTTCTGCCAGAACGACCGGTGGTCGCCGGCCCCGCCGGGCAGGCGGCAGCCGATGCCGATGATCGCGATCTTCTCGCGCCCGTGGCCGGGTCCGGCGGCGGCCGGAGCGGGCGGGGCGGCGGTATCGGAGGGGCGGGGCGAGGCCGGGGCGGTGACGAAGCGGGAATCCGTCATGGTCGAGTCCTTGGGTCGCTGCGTTCGCACGGGCGGCGGGGTGCGGGAACGCCGCCCGCGCAGGGGGACAGCGGCCGCGCACCGGTTCCCGGGCAGGCCGGAAACCGGGTCGGCCGGAGGGACGAGCCGGTGGGGAGGGGTCTTGAAAGGCGAAGCGGGTGGGCCAGGCGGGTGGGCCGGGCCGGGGCGTCAGGTCGGGCGGGTGGGCGAGTCGTCGGCCAGGGTCGGCCTCCGCCAGGCCTGGAGATGGCTGGCGACCACCTCGGCGGTGGCCGGGAAGTCGGCCGGGTCCACCAGCCCCACCGCGGCCGGCCGGCGGCCGGGCCGCCAGGTGAAGCTGCCGAACGCGTGGTCCCAGACCGAGAGGTCGGAGCCGTAGTGACCGGCCTCCGCGAGGTCGGTGCTGTGGTGCAGCCGGTGCTGCTCCGGCCCGGCGAGGACGTGGTTGAGCACGCCGAGCCGGACGTCGATGTTGGCGTGCACGAAGTAGCCCTGGGCGACGACGAACAGGCCCACCACGAACACCGCCGGCACCGAGAACCCGGCCAGCGCCAGCGCGAGTTGGACGACGCCCTGGGTGAGCAGGACGTCCAGCAGGTGGTTGACGCCGTTGTTGCCCACGTTCACCTTGTCGGGCACGTGGTGCACGCCGTGCAGCCGCCAGAGCCGGGGGCTGGTGTGGCACCAGCGGTGGATCAGGTAGTTGGCGAGCGAGCCGAGCAGCAGCGCGGCCGGGATCTCCACCCAGAGTGGCAGGGCCGGACGGGGTGGCGCCAGCCAGCCGACGACGGCGGCCACCGGCACCTGGGACAGTGCCCCGCCGATCATCGTCAGCACGAAGTAGACGCCGTACCAGCCCCACTCGCGCCCGCTCGGCGACCATTCCGGTTCGTACGGGATCAGCCATTCCAGCAGGGCCATGTAGGCAATGGTCCCGATCAGGAAGAGCTGGCTCACCCGACCCAGGTCCCAGCGCAGGCGCAGGGTCGCGACCGATATGGCCGCCAGCATGAACAGCAGGGACGGGTACGCGACATGACGCAGCACGGTTCGAAGCTGCCCGTCCATGACGTCCCCCTTCGCAGTCCACATCCGAACGATCACCGAAAGTGTTCGTTCCGATACTAAGGGCGCCCGGAAGGCATGGCGAGCTATTTTCGGCAGAATTCGCACGATGCTTAATTTGTCTGATGATAGGTAGACAAACTATCTGCCAGAAGGCATGTGATTCCGGCCAATATGCCGAGAGAAAAGGGTTATTCGATCAGCGGATCATCACTCCGGAGCGCTTGACGCTCCGGAGCACCGGCGCCGTCTCCAGCCCGCCGACCCCCTCCAGGGCACCCAGCCGCTCCGTCAGGTAGTCGTAGAACGCCTCGATGTCCCGGCAGACCAGCCCCGCCACCAGGTTGGTCGGCCCGGTGGTCGCCGCCACGAACCCCACCTCCGGCTGCTCCGCCATCGCCCGCCCCACCGCCGCCAGCCGGCCCGGCGCCACCGTCAGCCAGCAGAACGCCTCGATCTCGAAGCCCAGTTGCCGGGTCTCCACGTCCACGTCGAAGAACAGCAGCCCGTCCGCCACCAGCGCGGCCAGCCGCCGGCGCACCGTCGCCTCCGAGGCCCCGGTCCGGGCCGCCAGCTCCGCGAGCGGCGTCCGCCCGTCCACCGCGAGCGCCGCCAGCAGCGCCCGGTCCAGCTCGTCCGGCGTCACCGACATCACCGGCGCCGCCGTCGGCGCCCCCGCCACCGCCGCCGCCGCCGCGCGCAGCCGGCCGACCTGCTCCGGGCTCAGCGCCGAGGTCCGCCCGCTCCACGCCACCGGCCCGCCGACGTACGTGCGCAGCAGGTAGTGCGCGCTCACCGCGAGCACCCGCGGCGTCCGGGGCAGCTTCCCCAGCAGCAGCTCCGCCCGCTCCGGCCGGACCTGCGAGCGGGCGTTGCAGACGATCTCGCCGCCGGACAGCAGGCTCACCCAGGAGGTGTCCGGCCGCCGGGCCAGCGCCTCGGCGATCGCCGTCGCCGCGTCCGGCACGCAGCGGATCCGGGTCAGCCAGTCCACCTCGCCGAGCCGCCGGGCGTCCGTCCGGCCCACCACCCGCACCACCCCGGCGGCGCGCAGCCGCTGGTAGCGGCGGGCCACCGTCTGGTCGGACACCCCGAGCACCTCGGCGATCCGCCGGAACGGCGCCCGGCCGTCCACCTGCAGGGCGTGCAGCAGCGCCCGGTCCAGCCCGTCCAGCGTCACGGTTTCCATCACCCGGATGGTAGGCGGTGTCGGATTCCGTCGGAACCGCCCGCCCGGGCGGCGCACCGGTCGCCCCAGGGCCGAGAGTGACGGGGCGTCCGGTCGCACGGGCCGGGACGGAAGCGGAGGAGCACGGGGATGGGAACGGGGACGGGGATGCGGAAGTGGGGGCCGCTGGTCGCGGTCAGCCTCGGGGTGTTCATGCTGCTGACCGACGTCAGCATCGTGATCGTGGCGCTGCCGGACATCGGCGCCGGGCTCGGCATGGACTTCGACGGCCTGCAGTGGGTGCTCGACGGCTACGCGCTGGCCCTGGCCGCTTTGCTGCTCGGCCTCGGCGCGGCGGCCGACCGGGTGGGGCGGCGCCGGGTCTACACGGCCGGCCTGGTGGTCTTCGCGCTCGCCTCGCTGGGCTGCGGGCTCGCCCCGGACGGCGGCACCCTGGTGGCCGCCCGGATCGTCCAGGCGGGCGGCGGCGCGGCGATGTTCGCCACCGCGATGGCCCTGCTCAACCTCGCCTACCAGGGCCGCGACAAGGCGGTGGCGTTCGGCGTCTGGGGCGCCGTCAGCGGCGCGGCGGCGGCGGTCGGGCCGGTGGCCGGCGGACTGCTCACCGAGTACCTGGGCTGGCGGTCGATCTTCCTGGTCAACCTGCCGGTGGCGGTCGTCGCGGTGGTCCTCGCCCGGCGCACCCTGCCGGAGTCCCGCGATCCCGGGGCGGGCCGGCTCGACCTGCCCGGCGCCGTCGCGTTCACGCTCGCGGCCGGCGCGGCGGTCCTGGTGCTGATCCGCGGCGGCGCGGACGGCTGGACCTCCCCCGCGGTGCTCGGCGCGGCGGCGGTCGCGGTCGCCGCGCTCACCGCCTTCCTGCTGATCGAGCGACGCGCCGCGCACCCGCTGCTGGACCTCGCGCTGTTCCGCCGACCGGCCTTCACCGGGGTGCTGCTCTGCGGCGCCGTCTACTCCGCCGCCGCGTTCTCCTACCTGCCGTACACCTCGCTCTGGCTCCAGTCGGTGCTCGGCCGGGGGCCGATGGCCGCCGGGCTCACCCTGCTGCCGATGAGCGTCACCGCCTTCCTGGTCTCCGCCGTGGCGGGCCGCCGGCTGGCGGGCCTGCCGACGGCGGTGCCGCTGGCCGGCGGGCTGGCGGTGATCGGCCTCGGCGGGCTGCTGCAGACCGGTCTGGACGCCTCCTCGGGCTGGGCCGCCCTGCTCCCCGGGCTGGCCCTGACCGGGCTCGGCGTCGGCGCGGTCAGCCCGGTCCTCGCCGCCGCCGCGATGGCGGCGGTGCCGCCGGAGCGGGGCGGGATGGCGGGCGGCGCCCTCAACACCTTCCGCCAGCTGGGCCAGGCCCTCGGCATCGCGGTGTTCGGCCTCGTCCTGCACCGGGGCCTGCGCTCCGCGCTGACCGGCCACCCGGACGCCGTCGCCGACCCCGCCGCCACCGCCCATGCGCTGAGCGCCGGCCGCCCCCAGCCGGGCCTGCCCGAGGACCTGCTCCGCACGGCCTTCGCCACCGCCCTCGACCACACCCTGCTGACCGCCGCCACCACCGCCCTGGTCGGCGCCGCCCTGGTGGCCCTCCTCCTCCGCCCCCGCCCGGTCCCGGCGACTGCGGAGCCGGTGCCGACCGCCGCCCGGACCCCGGCTCGACGGTAGGAACCCGGTGCCGCCCGGCGCACTGCGGCCGGGCGGCACCGGGTTCCAAGGCGACCGCGGTCAGGCGGGGCGGGTGGCGCGGTAGAGCTCGGCGAGGCGGAAGGCGAGGTCCAGGGACTGGCCGTGGTTGAGGCGGGGGTCGCAGGCGGTCTCGTAGCGGTGGCGCAGGTCCTCCGCGCGGACCTCGTACCCGCCGCCGATGCACTCGGTGACGTCGTCCCCGGTGAGTTCGACGTGGATGCCCCCGGGGTGGGTGCCGAGCGCGTGGTGGACCTCGGTGAAGCCGACCACCTCGTCGAGGACGGCGTCGAAGCGCCGGGTCTTGTGGCCGCTCGGCGCGGTGAAGGTGTTGCCGTGCATCGGGTCGCAGACCCAGCAGACCCGGGCCCCCTCCGAGGCGACCTTCTCCACCAGGGTCGGCAGCACGTCCCGGACCCGGTCCGCGCCGGCCCGGACCACGAAGGTCAGCCGGCCGGGCTCGCGGGCCGGGTCCAGCTTGTCGAGCAGCGCGAGCACCGTGTCCGGGTCGGCGGTCGGGCCGAGCTTGACCCCGATCGGGTTGCTGATCCGGGAGAAGTAGGCGACGTGCTCGCCGTCCAGCGCCCGGGTGCGCTCGCCGATCCAGAGGAAGTGGGCGCTGGTGGCGTACTCCCGGCCGGACTCGGTGCTGCGGGTCAGCGCCTCCTCGTACTCCAGCAGCAGGCCCTCGTGCCCGACGAAGAAGTCCGCGGTGCTGAGCTCCCGGGTGTCGACGCCGCAGGCCTGCATGAAGTCGAGCGCCTGCTCGATCTCGTCGGCGAGCCGCTCGTAGCGCTCCCCGGCCGGGGAGCCGGTGACGAAGCCCCGGTTCCAGTCGTGCACCTGGCGCAGGTCGGCGAAGCCGCCGCCGGTGAGGGCGCGGACCAGGTTGAGGGTGGTCGCCGAGGACTCGTACATCCGCAGCAGCCGCTCCGGGTCGGGCCGGCGGGCCTCGGCGGTGAACTCGCGCCCGTTCACGGCGTCGCCGCGGTACGAGGGCAGGGTGAGCCCGTCGCGCTGTTCGACCGGGCTGGAGCGGGGCTTGGCGTACTGCCCGGCCATCCGGCCGATCTTCACCACCGGCACGGCAGCGGCGTAGGTGAGGATGACGGCCATCTGCAGCAGGGTTCTGAGTTTGCCGCGGACCGCCTCCGTCCCGGTGGTCTCGAAGGTCTCCGCGCAGTCGCCGCCCTGGAGCAGGAAGGCCTCGCCGCGGGCGACCGCGGCCAGTCGGCGGCGCAGCTGGTCGCACTCGTCGGCGAACACCAGCGGTGGGGCGGCGGCCAGGCGCGCGGTCACCGCGCGCAGCGCCACCTGGTCGGGCCAGTCCGGCTGTTGGTTCATCGGTGCTTCTCCGTCCACGGTCGTAAGCCACGGTCGAGCATCGGCGGATCCACTTGAATTCACCGTCGCCGCACGGGTCAAGCGGAGGCCGAGTGGACCGCACCGGTGCCCCGGGATTGGTCTGGTCGCCCGGACCGGCGAACTGTTGTGCTGTCCACCGGTCACCGCTCAACCGAGACGGAACGGAGCTTTCATGGCCACGCCGGACTGGACGCCGATCACGGTGCGGGTCACCGCGAGCGAACTGCCGCCGCACGACCCGCTGGACCTCTACACCGGCCTGCGCCGCACCCTGGCGGAGCGGGACGTCTTCCTCTTCGAGAGCGTGGACGGCGCCGCCGCCGACCTGCGCTCGGCCACCGTCGGCTTCGGCCGGCTGGGCGAAATCCGGGTGTACGACGGCCATGTGGACGTCGACGGCCTGCCCGCGCTGGGCGCCGCACTGGCCGCCGCGGCGCCCGGGATCGGGCTGTCCGTCGCCGCCGACCCCGAGCCGGGGACCACCCGGCTGCTGTTCACCGCCCCGGGCCAGCTGTGGAGCCTGCTCGCGCGGGCCCAGCAGGCGTTCCGGGTGGACACCGGACTGCCGTCCTCCGACTACGCGTTCGGCTTCCTCACCACCTTCTCCTACGAGTCGACCTGGCTGATGGAGACGCTGCCGCCGCGCACCAAGGAGCCCAACGGCCCGGAGGTCACGCTGACCCTGTTCCGGGACGTGGTCCGGTACGACCTGGTGACCGGCCTGGTCCACCACCTCACCGCGACCGGCCCCGAACTGCCCGCCGCCGCCGAGCCGGTGGACGTCCCGGCGCTGGCCCGGACGGCGGCCGCCGCCACCGCCGCGCCGGCCGGGGTGCCCGCGGCGCCCGTCCCGCTGTCGGTGCGCGACAGTGTGGACCGCAAGACCTTCCTGGAGTGGGCCGAGCGCTGTCTGGAGCACATCCGGGTCGGCGACATCTACCAGATCCAGATCGGCCACCGGATCGACGTGGAGACCGCGTTGACCCCGGTCGAGGTCTACCGGCGGCTGCGCGGCCGCAACCCCTCCCCGTACATGTACCTGATGCCCCGGGCCGACCGGATGCTGATCGGCGCGAGCCCCGAGCTGTTCCTGCGGATCGAGGACGACGAGATCACCATGCGTCCGATCGCCGGCACCACCCGGCGCGGCCCGGACGAGGCGGAGAACGCCCAGCGCATCAAGGAGATGCGGGAGAGCGTCAAGGAGCAGGCCGAGCACATCATGCTGGTCGACCTGTGCCGCAACGACCTCGGCCGGGTCTGCGTCCCGAACACCCGGCCGGTGGAGAAGCTGATGGCGGTGGAGAGCTTCTCGCACGTCTTCCACCTGGTCTCGACGGTCGGCGGCACCCTCACCGAGGGCACCGACGTCTGGGACGCGGTCAAGGCCACCTTCCCGGCCGGCACCATGTCCGGCGCGCCCAAGAAGCGGGCCTGCGAGATCATCGACTCGCTGGAGCGGGAGCCGCGCGGCGCCTACGCGGGCGCGGTGGGCCTGGTGGACGTCCGGGGCTGGGCCGATCTGGCGCTGTGCATCCGGACCATCGAGTACGACGGGCGGGTGTACTCCAGCCAGAGCTCGGCCGGCATGGTCGCGCAGTCCCTCCCGGAGGCGGAGTGGCAGGAGACGCTGGCCAAGCTCGCGGCCGCCTACTGGGCCCTGACCGGTGAGGAGCTGACGGCATGAAGGTGCTGTTGATCGACGCGTACGACAGTTTCGTCCACATCATCGACCAGTACCTGCGGACGCTGGGCGCGGACACCACGGTGGTCCGTTCGCTGACCCGCACGCCCGAGGAGCTGGCCCTGCTCGACCCGGACGCGGTGGTGCTCGGGCCCGGCCCCGGGCACCCGTCCGACTCCGGCCACGTCGAGCTGGTGCACACCTTCGCGGGCCGGGTCCCGCTGCTCGGCGTCTGCCTCGGACACCAGGCGATCGCGCTGGCGTACGGCGGCCGGGTCGAGGTGGCGGACCAGGTGATGCACGGGCGCACCAGCACCGTGCGGCACGACGGGGCCGGGCTGTTCCAGGGCCTGGGCCACACCCTGGAGGTCGCCCGGTACCACTCGCTGATCGTCTCCGAGCCGCTGCCCGATGAGCTGGAGACCACCGCCACCGCGACCGACCACGGCTATCTGATGGGTCTGCGGCACCGCGAACTGCCCATCGAGGGCGTGCAGTTCCACCCGGAGAGCATCATGACCACCGGCGGCCTGCAGATGCTGCGGAACTTCCTGGACGCGGGCTCGCCGACGGCTCGAACCAGTGCCCGACCGATCCCAGGTGGCGTACGGCTTCGGTGAGCGCCGAACGCGGCAGGTGGGCGTGGCCCACCACCAGGGCGGGCGCGTCCCACGGCCGCCGGACGTGGAAGCCCGCCGCGCCGCGCACCAGCACGGAGCGGCGCAGCGCCCCGGCCACCAGCGCCGCCTCGTCGGTGCCCGGGGGCAGCCGCAGGTAGGCGTGCAGTCCGGCCCGGGCGCCGAGCACGGTGGTGCCGGGCAGGTGCTTGCGGACCGCCTCCACCAGGGCCTCCCGGCGGCTGCGGCACAGCGTGGTGATCCGCCGCAGGTGGCGGTCGAAGAGCCCGCTGCGGAGCAGTTCGGCGAAGGCCAGCTGGGTGAGGCTCTCGGTGCCGAGGTCGTGCCGGGCGCGGTGGCGCAGCAGCGGGCCGAGCAGCTGCGGCGGCGCGGCCACCCAGCCGAGCCGCAGGCCGGGGGCGAGCGTCTTGCTCGCGGTGCCCGCGTACACCACCCGTTCGGGGTCGAGCCGTTGCAGGGCGAGCGGGCGGCCGCCGCGCTCGTACCAGAGGCCGCCGTCGTAGTCGTCCTCGATCACCCAGCCGTCGACCTCGCGCGCCCAGGCGGCGAGGGCGGCGCGGCGGGCCGGGGTGAGGCCGACGCCGGTGGGGAACTGGTGGGCCGGGGTGACCACGACCGCCCGGACGCCGGTCCGGGCCAGCGCGTCGACGTCGATGCCGTCCTCGTCGACCGGGACCGGCACCGGGCGCAGCCCGCTCTCCCGGACGAACTGCCGCTGCCCGGGGTGGCCCGGGTCCTCCATCCCGAGCTCGGTGATGCCGAACTGCGGCAGCACGCCGCAGAGCAGTCCGAGCGCCTGGGCGAAGCCGGAGACCACCAGCACCTCACCGGGCGTGGTCCGCACCCCGCGCGCCCGGCCGAGGTAGCGGGCGAGTTCGATCCGCAGCTCGGCCATGCCGGCCAGCGGCGGGTAGGCGTGGCTCTCCGGGCCGGCCCCCTGGAGGGCGCGCTGGTAGCAGCCCAGCCATTCGCGGCGGGGGAAGGCCGGGGTGTTGCCCGCGCCGGGGCGCAGGTCCCAGCGGACGGCCGGGACCCAGCCCTCGTCGAGCAGGGCGGGCACCACGGCGCCGCTCGCCGGCAGGTGGTCGACGACCCGGGTGCCGGAGCCCTGGGCGGCCTCCAGGTAGCCCTCGGCGACGAGTTGGCCGTACGCCTCGACCACCACGCTGCGCGACACGTCCAGATCGCTGGCCAGCCGGCGGCTGGACGGTAGTCGGGTGCCCGGATGGAGCACGCCGGCGGCTATCTCGTTCTTGATGAACTGTTGGATCTGCGAGGTCAGGGAGTCGTCCGAACTCCGTTCGACCTCCAGGGCCATCTGCAGGCTCATCGTCCTCGTCCTCTCGAAGGTCCGCTCGAAGGTCCACCCGAAGTGGACCGTACGTCCGGTGGGGCATTGGTCTGGAAGGGTCTACCCGCCGCTGCGCAGACTGGGCGGGAGAGATACGGCACAGATCGGCAGAGACCCGACCGGGCGAGGGCCCGGCACCGTTCGAGGAGGATCCCCGTGGCGTCCGTGCCCGCGAACCCCACCTGGCCGCAGCTGATCGGCGCCCTGCTGGACGGCAGGGACCTGTCGGCGGAGCAGACCGCCTGGGCGATGGACGAGGTGATGTCCGGTGCCGCCGGGCCGGCCCGGGTGGCCGCGCTGGCGGTCGGCCTGCGGGCCAAGGGCGAGACGGTGGCCGAACTGGAGGGGCTGGTCCGGGCGATGTACCGGCACGCCCTGCCGCTGGACGTGGCCGGGCCGGCCGTGGACATCGTCGGAACCGGCGGCGACGGCTCGGACAGCGTCAACGTCTCCACCATGTCGGCGCTGGTCGCGGCCGGGGCCGGGGCCCGGGTGGTCAAGCACGGCAACCGCTCCGCCTCCTCCGCGTGCGGCTCCGCCGACGTGCTGGAGGAGCTCGGGGTGGGCCTGGACCTGCCGGTGGCGCGGGTCGCCGAGCTGGTCGAGGAGGTCGGCATCACCTTCTGCTTCGCGCCGGTGTTCCACCCGGCGCTGCGGCACGCCGCGCCGACCCGCAAGGAGCTGGGCGTGCGGACGGTGTTCAACCTGCTCGGCCCGCTGGCCAACCCGGCCCGGCCGGCCGCGCAGGCGGTGGGCGTCGCGGACCTGCGGGCGGCCCCGCTGCTCGCCGGGGTACTGGCGCGCCGCGGGGTGAGCGCCCTGGTGTTCCGCGGCGACGACGGGCTGGACGAACTCACGGTCTCCACCACCTCCACCGTCTGGTCGGTCGCCGACGGGGAGGTGCGGACCGAGTCCTTCGATCCGCGCGACCTCGGGATCGCGCCGGCCGCCCCCGAGGCCTTGCGTGGCGGGGACCGGGTCCACAACGCCGCGGTGGCCCGGGCGATGCTGGACGGTGCGCCCGGGCCGGTGCGCGACGCCGTGCTGCTGTCGGCGGCGGCCGGGCTGGCCGCGCTCTCCCCCAGTGTGCGCCCGGTGACCGAGCGGCTGGCCGACGGGTACGCGCGGGCCGCCGAGGCCGTCGACTCCGGGGCCGCCGCCGACGTGCTCAAGCGCTGGACGGCCGCCGCCCAGGCATAGGGCCTGTCTCCACACCCCCACCTGCCGGGCGTGTGAAGACAGGCCCTGAGGGCCGGAGGCGGCGGCACGCGGGGCGCGTCAGGTCATCGAGACCAGGACGCGGCGCGCCCCGGTGTAGGCCTCGCGGCCGTGCAGGACCCGCAGGTTGTCGACGACCAGGAGGCTGCCGTCCTGCCAGGGCACCGAGAGCCGGTGCCGCCGGGCGGCCTCCCGGACCTTCGCCAGGTCCTCGTCCGGGATCGGGCTGCCGTCCCGGTAGGTGACCCAGTGCGGCAGGTCGTCGGTGCTGTCGATGAGCGACAGCAGCGTCCCGGCCTCACCCTCGGGCAGGTTGGACGGGTGCCACTGGTCGGCCTGGTTGAACCAGACCGGCCGGCCGGTGACCGGGTGCTCCAGGATCCCCTGCCGGTGCTGGATCACCCGCAGCCCGCCCTCCGGGGTCCAGGCGAACTCGGCCTCGGACTCCCGCAGGAAGCCCTCCACCTCCACCCGGTCCTCGGTCTCGAAGGTGGCCTGCCAGGACTTGCCGAGGCCGTAACCCCCGTGCAGGTACTGCCGGTAGGTCACCCCGGCGGCGAACCGGGCCCGCAGCTCCGGGTCCAGCGCGGCCAGCAGCGCCGCGCCGTCGCACACCGGGGTGGCCCCGCCGGTCTCCGCCGCCAGCAGGCAGCCGAAGAACAGCCGGCGCGGCCAACTGTGCGCGTAGGAGAGCTCGTTGTGCAGCGAGATCTCGAACCGCGCCGGGTACTCGGTGGAGGTGAAGACCCCGTCCGAGACGGCCACCCGCGGGGTGTTGCCGCCCCGGTAGCTGCGGATCAGCCGGTCGCCGAACCGGTCGACGGCGGCGTGGAACTCCTCCGCGTCGGCGATCCCGAGGCCGTGGATCATCACCGCGCCGTGCTCGGCGAGCAGTTCCTCGGCCCGCAGCCGCAGGCCCTCCGCCCCGTCCGCCGCGCCCGGCCCGCCGGCCGGGGCGGCCCACAGGACGCCCATGGTGGTCCCGCCGGCCACTCTGAGCTCTTCGCGGTACTCCTGGTCGGTCGTCATGTCAGCGGGCTCCTTCGGCGGTCAGTTCGACGGGCAGGCCGCTGTATCCGGCGACGAAGTTGGAGAAGAGCCGGGTCGGCGGGCCGAGCACCTCGACCCGGGAGACCATGCTGCGCAGCGAGTCCAGCACGGCGTTCACGTGCACCTTTCCGAGGAAGGCGCCGATGCAGTAGTGCGGGCCGTGGCCGAAGGCGACGTGCTTGTTCGGGTTGCGGCCGAGGTCGAAGGCGAACGGGTCGTCGAAGACCTCCTCGTCGAAGTTGGCCGAGCTGTTCCACAGCGTGACCACGTCGCCGGCCTTGATCACCTGGTCGCCCACAGGCACGTCCACCAGCGCGCGGCGGCCGAAGTGCATGGCGGGGGTGGTCCACCGCAGCACCTCCTCGACGGCGCTGTCGACGGTGACCGTGCCCTCCTTCAGCGCCCGCCACTGGTCGGGGTTCTCGGCGAGCGCGATCAGCCCGCCGATCGCGGACATCCGGCTGGACTCGTCGCCGCCGAGGATCAGGCTGTAGCAGTTGAGGACGACCTCCTCCTCGCTCAGCGGGCGGCCGTCGACCAGCCCGGTGACCAGCGCGCTGAGCACGTCCTCGCCGGGGTTGCGGCGGCGCTCGGCGGCCAGCTCGGAGAAGTACAGCAGGATCTCGTTGCGGGCCAGCAGCTCCTCCAGCTCGCTGTCCTCGGAGCTGTGCCGGGACAGCGTCTGGGTGTTCCACTCGACCAGCTGCGCGCGGTCGGCGAGCGGGATGTCCATCAGGTCGCCGATGGTGTTGATCGGGATGTGGTCCGCGACGTCGGTGACGAAGTCCAGCCGGCCGCGCTCCAGGACCTCGGTCATCAGCTCCCTGGTCCGCCGGTGCACGCCCTCGACCACCGGGGCGAGCACCCGCGGCGCGAAGGACTTGAGCATCAGGTTGCGGATGTCGCGGTGGCGCGGGCCGTCGGTGACGGCGAGCATCTTCCCGGAGGCCGAGTCCTCGCCCTGCAGCAGGGTGGTGAGCACGTTGCCGGTCTCGGAGGTGAACTGCTTGTTGTCGCGGTAGACGGTGAGCAGGTCCTCGTACCGGGAGAGCACCCAGAAGCCCTTCCCGCCGGGCAGCGGGTGCCAGTGCACCGGGCTCTCCGCCCGGAACCGCCGCCACATCGCGGTCAGGTCGACGTCGAGGAAGGTCTGCGGGTCGGTGAGGTCGAGGTCGGTGAGTTCGACGTCGGCCGGGTCCGGCGGACCCGACACCGGGGCGGTCGGGTCCGACGTCCGCTGCATGGTCATGGCTTACTCCCAGTCTCGGGGCTCAGGCAGTCTCGGGGCTCAGGAGCCCGCGGTGCGGAAGCGGTGAAGGCTCACCGCGGAGCAGAAGGTGAACAGCACGCCCAGCGAGACGACGAGCACCACCGCCGGGTGCTCCGCCGGGAAGCCGCCGGCCGTCGGGGCGGGGTTGCCCCAGGCCTCGCGGCAGGCCGAGATCACCGCGCTGACCGGGTTCCACTCCGCGACCGGGCGGATCACGGCCGGCATGTTCTGCGGGGCGAGGAAGGCGTTGGAGAGGAAGGGCAGCACGACGACGATGAACGGGGTGACCACGCTGATCGTCTCCACCCCGCGCAGCGTCATCGCGAGCAGCACGCCGAGCCAGATCATCACGTAGGCGAAGACCACGATCAGCCCGAACCCGCCGAGCATCGGCAGCACGCCGCCGCTCGGCCGCCAGCCCAGCAGCAGGCCGGCGACCGTGACGATCGCCAGCCCCAGCACCCCGACCAGCAGGTCCGCCAGGGTGTGCCCGAAGAGCACCGCGGAGCGGCTGATCGGCAGTGACCGGAACCGGTCGACCAGCCCGCCTCTGAGGTCCATGGCCACCGAGATCGCGGTCGGCCCGACGCAGGCCAGGCCGACCTGGACGGCGCCGCCGGCAAACACGTACTCGGCGTAGTCGCCGCCGCTCGGCAGGGTCACGGCGTCCCGGAAGAGGTAGCCGAGCATCACCATCGAGACCAGCGGGCTGAGCGCCACGCCGATCACCCGGCCGGGGGCCCGGCCGAGGTGGCGCAGGCGGCGTCCGGCCACCGCGCCGACCTCGACCAGGACCGCCCGCAGGCCTGTGGGCCCGCCGACCACGAGGGTCGTACTCATGCCTTCCCACCCTTGGACTCGTCGTGCAGCCGCGCCAGTTCGGCGGCGACCGCCGGGCCGACCTGGGCCAGCGGCTCCGGGCCGAGGATGTCGTCGTGCGTGCTGTCGATCCGGTGGACGTCCATCGGACCGTCGAAGAACGGCCGCCACAGCTCGGTCGGGTCGCTGCCCTCCGCGCCCCAGCCGGTCGCCCGGGTGGCCACGAACATCGTCATCCGCCCGTCGTAACCACGCGGCCGGTAGCGGGTGTTGAGGCCCTGGTGGTGCCGCATCAGGTCGGCCATCCGGGCCATCCGCCGCTCGCCCATCCGGGCCATCGGGCTGTTGTCCCGGCGCAGCGCCTGGTAGACGTCCTCGATGGTCAGCTCGCGGTCGCCGAACTCCGAGCGGTGGTGTCCGATGCCCTCCAGCAGCCAGCCGAGCAGGGCCTGTTCGTCCCGCTCGTCGGCCAGGCCGGTGCGCGGGTAGGCGTCCAGGTTGGCCACCAGGCCGACCTCGGCGCCGGCCTCCCGCAGCTGGACGGCGACCTCGTAGGCGAGGATGCCGCCGAGCGACCAGCCGAGCAGGTGGTACGGGCCCTCCGGCTGGACGGCGCGGATCGACTCGACGTAGCCGGCCGCGGCCGCCTCGATGCTCTCCGGCAGCGGGGCGTCGCCGACCACACACGGCGCCTGCACGCCGTAGACCGGCTGGGCCGGGTCGAGGTAGCGGGTGAGCGGCAGGTACGAGAGGGCGAAGCCGACGCCGCTGTGCAGGCAGAACAGGGCGGGGCGGTCGCCGCCGCGCTCGATCCGCAGCATCGGGCTGAACGGGTCGGACTCGTCGTCGTGGCCGTCGGCCGCCGCGATCGTCTCGATCGCCTCGGCCATGATGTCGGTGCTGCCGCGCCGTTCCGGCGTCGCCTCCGGTGCCGCGGCCGGCTCCTCCTCGGCCGGCGAACCGGCCAGTGAACCGGCCAGCTCGCGGACCGTCTGGTGGGCGAAGACGTCGGCGATGCTGACCTCCAGCCCGGCCTTGCGGGCCAGGCTGACCACCCGCAGCGTCTTCATGCTGTCCATGCCGTGGTCGAAGAAGTTCAGGCCCGTCTCGAACTCCGGCTTCCCGAGCACCTCGGCGACGATCCCGCAGAGCGCCCGCTCCGCCTCGGTCAGCGGCGCCTCGGCCGTGGCCGGCTCGTCCGCCTCCGGGGCGGCCGGCTGCACCGCCGCCTCGCCCGGGGCCAGCAGCACCCCGGTCGGGTCCCACTTGGCCCGCTCGCCGGTGCGCAGCAGCACCGAGCCGGCCGGGCCGTACGGGTTCGCCACGAACCGCTGGGCGGTGTCGCCGGGGCGTCCGGCGTAGCCGCGCGGCAGGACCGCGCCCGCGACGTACACCTCGCCGACCACTCCGGGCGGCACCGGCCGCAGCCACTCGTCCAGGACGTAGCGCCGGCTGTTCCAGGCCGCCGCCTCGCGCGGCCCGAAGGTCGCCGGTCCAGCCCAGTCGGCGGGCAGCGGCTCGGCCGCGGCGGCGCCGCCCTCGGTCAGCACCGCGAGCAGTCCGGCCTCGGCGCCGCCGTGCTCCGCCCAGGCGGCCCGTTCGGCCGCCGCGCGGTGCTCGACGAGCAGGGCGGCCGGGCGGCCGTCCGCGCCCTCGGCGCGGATCGCGTACGCGGCGTGCTCGGGGCGCAGCGGCGCCGTCCGCTCGCCGTCGGCCAGCGGGCCGTCGGACTGGGCGAGCACCTCGGGGGCGTCCAGCACCACCGTGGGCAGCTGCAGCGGGCGCAGCCGGGGGGCGAGGCCCGCCGTGGTCAGCAGGCCGACCGGGGCGAGCTCGGCGAGCAGCGCCTTGATCCGGGCGGGCGGCTCGTCCGCCTCGACCGGCAGCACCGCCGCGCCCGACTTGAGCACCGCGAGGGCCGCCGTGGCCCGGTCGATCGGCCGCGGCACGGCCAGCGCGACGAACCGCTCCGGTCCGGCGCCGGCCTCGATCAGCCGGCGGGCCAGCCGGTTGGACCGGGCGTCCAGCTCGGCGTAGGTGATCCGCTGGGCGCCGGCCGTGACGGCGGGCGCGTCCGGGGTCCGGGCGGCCCGCTCCGCGAACAGCTCGGGCAGGGTGCGCTCCGGGCCGGCGTGGTCGGTGGCGTTCCAGCCGTCCAGCACCTGCGCGCGCTCCGCGTCGGAGAGCAGCGGCAGGGTGCTGAGCCGGGCCCGCGGGTCGGCGGCCACCGCGTGCAGCAGCCGGACGAACTGCTCGGTCATCCGCTCGACGGTGCCCCGGGTGAACAGGTCGGTGCGGTAGCCGAGCAGGCCGCGCACGATGTTCGTCTCCGGCCAGGGCACGATCTGCAGCACCAGGTCGACCTTGACCCGGTCGGTGGGCATGAACTCCAGGTTCGCCCGCAGGCCGGGCAGGTCCAGCCGGCCCTCCTCGTTGTTCTGCATGCTCAGCACGACCTGGAACAGCGGGTGCCGGGCCAGCGAGCGGCTCGGCCGGACCGCCTCGACGACCTGCTCGAAGGGCACGTCCTGGTGCGAGAACGCGGCCAGGTCGCTCTCCCGGAGCCGGTCCAGCAGCTCCAGGAAGGTCGGGTCGCCGCTCAGGTCGCTGCGCAGCACCAGGGAGTTGATGAACACCCCGACCAGGTCGTCGAGCGCCTCGTCGGTGCGGCCGGCGACGGTGATGCCGAGCGGGACGTCGGTGACGCCGCCGAGCCGGCCGAGCAGGGTGGAGAACGCGGCCTGCAGGACCATGAACTCGGTGGTGCCGGTGTTCCGGGCGATCTCGACCAGCTGCGCGTAGAGCGCCGGGTCCAGGTCGAACATCACCTCGTCGCCCTCGGTGCCGGCGACCTCCGGACGGGGGAAGTCGGTGGGCAGCTCCAGCTGCTCGGGGATCCCGGCGAGGGCGTCCCGCCAGTAGTCGAGCTGCCGGCCGACCAGGCTGTCCGGGTCCTCCGGGGAGCCGAGCAGTTCGCGCTGCCAGACCGCGAAGTCCGCGTACTGGACCGGCAGCGGCCGCCACTGCGGGGCGTGCCCGGCGGACCGGGCCCGGTAGCCGGCGGCCAGGTCGCGCAGCATCGGCGCCATCGACCAGCCGTCGAAGCCGATGTGGTGGAAGACCAGCAGCAGCACGTGCTCGTCCGGGCCGAGGTCGAACAGCCGGACCCGCAGCGGCGGTTCGGCGGTCAGGTCGAAGCCCTGGTCGGCCTCGGCGGCCAGCGCGGCGGCGAGGCCGTCCGCGGTGGTGTGCCGGGCCTTGAGCACCGGCGCCCCGGCGGCGGCGTCCAGCACCCGCAGCGTGGGCACGCCGTCGACCTCGGGCAGCACGGTGCGCAGCACCTCGTGCCGTTCGGCCAGGTCGGCGAGCGCCGCCTGGAGCGCCTCGGCGTTGAGCCGGCCGTTGAGCCGCAGCGCCACCGGCGAGTTGTAGGCCCCGCTGTCGCCCTCGCGGCGGTTGAGGAACCACTGCCGCTGCTGCGAGAAGGACAGCGGCGGCTCGGTGCCCTCGGGTGCGGGGGCGAGCGGGGTGCGGGCGGTGGCCGCGCCGGCCAGGTAGCCGGCCAGCGCCGCGACCGTCTTCTGCTCGAACAGCGCGCGGATCGGCAGTTCCACGCCGAGCGCGCTGCGGGCCCGGCTGACCAGCTTGGTGGCGAGCAGCGAGTGCCCGCCGATGGCGAAGAAGTCGTCGTCCACGGAGACCCGTTCGACGTCCAGGACGTCGGCGAACAGGCCGCAGAGGATCTCCTCGGTGGGCGTGCGCGGGGCCCGGCCCTCGGTCCGGCCGCCCAGTTCGGGGGCGGGCAGCGCCTTGCGGTCGAGCTTGCCCTGGGCGGTCAGCGGCAGCGCCTCCAGCGCGACCACCGCCGAGGGCACCATGTACTCGGGCAGCGACTCGGCCAGCCGCTCGCGCAGCAGTCCGGTGACCGCGGGGTCGGCGACCACCACGTGGGCGACCAGCCGGCGCTCGCCGTCGTCCTCCCGGACCGTCACCACGGCCTGCTCCACGCCCGGCTGGGCGAGCAGGGCCGAGGCGATCTCGCCGAGCTCGATCCGGAAGCCGCGCAGCTGCACCTGGTCGTCGGCGCGGTCGAGGTAGTCGAGCTGGCCGTCGGGCAGCCAGCGGACCAGGTCGCCGGTCCGGTAGAGCCGGCCGCCGGCCGGGCCGAACGGGTCGGCGACGAAGCGCTGCGCGGTGAGGTCGGGCCGGCCCAGGTAGCCGCGGGCCAGGCCGCCGCCGACGTAGAGCTCACCGGCCACGCCGACCGGGACGGGCACCAGGTCGCGGTCGAGCACGTAGACCCGGTGCGCGGTGGTGGGCCGGCCGATCGGCGGGCGGCCGTCGCCCTCCAGCGGGCCGCCGACGGTGGAGGCGACCACCGCCTCGGTCGGGCCGTACCCGTTGAACAGCCGGACCTTGTCGGCCCAGCGCTCGACCACCTCGGCGGGGACGGCCTCGCCGGCCACCGCGAGCCGCAGGTCGGCGGGGAGCGTGCTGCCCTCGGGCAGTCCGCCGACCACCACCGGCGGCAGGCCGGCCAGGTTGATCCGGGCCCGGTTGAGCAGGTCGACCAGCGGCTGGCCGGGGGCCCGGCACTCGTCGTCGGCGATCACCAGGGTGCCGCCGTTGAGCAGCGCCAGCATGAACTCCCAGACCGAGGCGTCGAAGCTGGCCGAGGCGAACTGCAGGACCCGGGTCTCCTCGTCCAGGCCGAACCGCTCGACCAGGCTGGCGACCATCGCCAGCAGGCCGGTGTGGGCGACCACGACGCCCTTGGGGCGGCCGGTGGAGCCGGAGGTGTAGATGACGTAGGCGGCGTGGCCGGCCCGCAGCGGGGCGGTCCGGTCGGCGTCGGTGAGGTCGCCGTCCGCCAGCGCGGCCGTCTCCGGGTCGTCGACCAGCAGGACCTCGCCGGCCGGCCAGCCGTGCTCGGCCGCCCGGGCCGCGGTGGCGGCGTCGGTCAGCAGGACGGCCGGGCGGGCGTCCGCCAGCATGTAGCCGATCCGGTCGTCGGGGTAGCCGGGGTCGACCGGCAGGTAGGCCGCGCCGGCCTTGAGCACGCCGAGGGCGGCGGCCACCAGGTCGGCGGAGCGCGGCAGCAGCACCGCGACGGTGCGCTCGGGGCCGACGCCGAGCCCGGTCAGCCGCCGGGCCAGCCGGTTGGCCCGGCGGTTCAGCTCGGCGTAGCCGGTCTCCTCGGTGCCGAGCAGGACGGCGGTCTTGTCGGGGGCCGCGGCCGCCCGGCGCTCGAACAGCTCGGTGGTGAGCAGCTCGGTCGGCTGCTGCGCGCGGGCCGCGCCGGACCAGTCGCCGAGCAGCTGGCCGCGCTCGGTCTCGTCCAGGGTCTCCAGCCGGCCGAGCGGGGTGGCCGGGTCGGCGACCAGGGCCTCCAGCACCCGGACGAAGCGCCGGACGGTGGCGGCGACCTCCTCGGGGCCGAACACGTCGGGCCGGTACTGGGCCTCCAGCCGGATCCGCTCGCCGGGGAAGACGCTCAGCGCCAGCGGGTACTCGGCGACGACCCGGGCCTCCCAGCCCAGCAGCCGCAGGCCGGGGATCCGCTCGGCGATGCCGTCCAGCACGCCGGCCGGGTAGTTGTGGTAGCTGACCACGGTGTCGAACAGCTCGCCGATGCCGGCGCCCTGCTGCACCTCGGCCAGGCCGAGGTGGTGGTGCTCCTCCAGGCCGAGCTGGCGGTCCTGGAGGTCGGCCAGCATCGCCTCGGCGCTCAGCCCCGGGTCCAGGTTCACCCGGACCGGCAGGGTGTGCAGGAAGGCGCCGACCATCCGGTCGACCTCGGGCAGGTCGGCCGGGCGGCCCGAGTAGACCGCGCCGAAGGTGACGTCGCGGCGGCCGGTGAGCCGGCCGAGGGTGATCGCCCAGGCGCCCTGGACCACGGTGTTCATGGTGAGTCCGCGGGCCTTCGCCCAGCCGCCGAGCGCGTCGGTCAGCCGGGTGTCCAGCTCGCTCTCCCAGGTGCCGGGCAGCGCCGAGACCTGGCCCCGGTCGGCCGGGCCGAGCCGGGTCGGCTCGTCGATGCCGGCCAGCTCCTTCTGCCAGGCCTCGCGGGCGCCCGCCTTGTCCTGCGCGGCCGACCACTCCAGGAAGCCGCGGGCCGGGACCACCGGCGCCAGCGCCGCGACGTCCGCGCCGTTCGCCCACAGCTCGACCAGCTCGCCGGCCAGCACCGCGGACAGCGACCAGCCGTCCACCAGCATGTGGTGCGCGGTCCACACCACCCGGTGCCGCTCGGCGCCGAGCCGGTAGACGGTGAACCGGGTGAGCGGGGCCCGCTCGACCTCGAAGCGGCGCAGCCACTCCTCGTCGGTGAGCCGCCGGACCTCGTCCTCCTGCTCCTCGGCCGGCACGCCGGTGAGGTCGACCTCGGTCCACGGCAGCGGCACCTCGGCGGAGACGATCTGCACCGGGTCGCCCAGGTCGCGGCTGTGGAAGGAGGCCCGCAGGCCGGGGTTGCGGGCGAGCAGCGCGCCGGCCGCGGCGTGCAGCGCCGAGCGGTCGAGCGGCCCGCCGAAGTCCATCACCACCTGGAGCGTGTAGGCGTCCATGCCGTGCCGGTCGAACTCGGCCGCGAACAGCAGGCCGCGCTGCAGCGGGGAGAGCGGCAGGATGTCGGCCAGGTTCTCGAACTCCCGCTCGTACGCCTCGATCTCCGGCTGGGTCAGCGCGACCAGCGGGAACTCGGACGGGGTGCGGCCGCCGGCGCCGGGCCGGGCGGCGTGCGCGGCGAGCGCCTCCAGGGCGCGGAACCAGCCCTCGGCGAGCTGCCGGACGTCCTGCTCGGACAGCAGGCCCTCGGCCCAGGTCCAGTCGGCGACCAGGACGGCGCCGCCGGGCCGCTCCTCGGTGATCGAGACCAGGTCGACGGCGTAGCGCAGCGGGGTGTCGGGCGAGGCGGTGAGACCGGCGCCGCCGCTCTCGACCGACCAGGCGCCGCCGCTGCCGGCCGCGAACCGGCCCAGGTAGTTGAAGCCGATCTCCGGGGTCCCGAGCCGGCCGAGCACCCCGGCGGTCTGCGGGTTGAGGTGGCGCAGCAGGCCGTGGCCGAGGCCGTGGTCGGGGAGCGCGCGCAGCTGCTCCTTGATCCGCTTGAGGGCGGTGCCGGCGGCCGCGCCGCCGGTGAACGCCTCGGCCCAGTCCAGCTCGCCGAGGTCGAGGGCGAGCGGCAGGACGCTGGTGAACCAGCCGACCGTGCGGGACAGGTCGACGCCCGGGAAGACGTCCTCGCGGCCGTGGCCCTCCAGCTCGACCAGGGTGCGCCGGCCGGTGCGGCCGTGTTTGCGGTGCCAGTCGCCGACGGCCAGCGCCAGCGCGGTCAGCAGCACCTCGTTGGCCTCGGCGTGGAAGACCGCGGGCACCCGGGTGAGCACCTCGGCGGTGCGGTCGGCGGACAGCTCGACGCGCAGCCGGCCGGCGGTGCGGTGGACGTCCCGCGCGGGGTCGGTGCGGCGGTCCGCGACCGGGGCCCGCTCGGCGGTCGACTGCTCGGCCCAGAACGGGAGTTCGGCGACCCGGTGGGCGGCCCGGGACTCCTCGGAGAGCAGCTTGGCCCAGCGCCGGAAGGAGGTGCCGACCGGGTCGAGGCGGATCGCGGTGCCCGTGCGGGCGGCGTCGAAGGCGGCCGCCAGGTCGGGCAGCAGGATCCGCCAGGAGACGCCGTCCACGGCGAGGTGATGGATCACCAGCAGCAGCCGGTCGGCCGGGCCCTCGCCGGGCAGCCGGACGGCCTGCACCAGCAGCCCCTCCTCGGGGCGCAGCCGGGCGCGGGCGGCGGCCAGCTGCCCCTCGAAGTCGGCGTCCGCCGCGGCGGGGTGGAGCACCTGCTCGGCGCGGACGGCGCCGACCGGCAGGGTCTCGGCGGACCACAGGCCGGGGACCGGCTCGGTCAGCCGCAGCCGCAGCGCGTCGTGCCGGTCCAGCACCGCCTGGAGCGCGGGCAGCAGCTCCTCGGTGCGCGCGCCGGCCGGCAGGGTGACGGTCGCGTACTGGGCGAACTCCCGGGCGGGGCCGTCCAGTCGGCCGAGCTCCTCGCGCAACTGGTCGATCACCGGGGTGAGTTCGACGGCGCCGACGCCGTCCGCCTCCGCTTCCGGGGCGGCCGGCTCGGCCGCCCGGACCACGGCGGCGATGCCGGCCGGGGTGCGGTGCCGGAAGACGTCCCGGGGGGTGACCGCCAGGCCGGCCTTGCGGGCCCGGCTGACCACCTGGATGACGGTGATGGAGTCGCCGCCGAGCGCGAAGAAGTTGTCGTCCGGGCCGATCCGGGGCAGGCCGAGGGCCTCCGCCAGCACCTGGCAGAGCACCTCCTCCTGCGGGGTGGCCGCGGCCCGGCCGGTCTCGGTCCGCTCGAACGCGGGGGCGGGCAGCGCCTTGCGGTCCACCTTGCCGTGCGCGGTCAGCGGCAGCCGGGGCAGCGCGATCAGCACGGAGGGCACCATCGGGCCGGGCAGCAGCGCGGCCAGCTCGGCGCGCAGCGCGTCGGTGTCCAGCGCGGCGGCGGCCGCGGCCTCGTCGCCGGCGGCCTCCGGGGCCAGGTAGCCGACCAGGCGCTTGTGCCCGGCCCGGTCCGGCACGCCGACCACGATCGCGTCGCCCACGCCGGCCAGCGTGCGCAGCGCCGACTCGACCTCGCCGGGCTCGATCCGCTGGCCGCGGATCTTCAGCTGGTGGTCGCGCCGCTCCAGGAACTCCAGCTTGCCGTCGCCGCGCAGCACCACCCGGTCGCCGGTGCGGTACATCCGGGCGCCGCCGCCCGCGAAGGGGTCGGCGAGGAAGGTGGTGGCGGTGCGGCGCGGGTCGCCGAGGTAGCCGCGGCCGACGCCGGCGCCGCCGATGAACAGCTCGCCGGGCACGCCGCGCGGCACCGGCGTCAGGTCGTCGCCGAGCACGTACAGGGTGGTGTTGCGGACCGGGCGGCCGATCGGCGCGGTGGGCCCGTCGACGGTCTCGCCGGGCCGGACGAACTCGTGGGTGACGTCGTCGGAGCACTCGGTGGGCCCGTACATGTTGGCCACCGGGACGGCCGGGTGGTAGCCGGACCAGCGCGCGCACAGTTCGGCGGGCAGCGCCTCGCCGTTGGAGATCAGCACCCGCAGGGTGGGCAGGGCGGGCGAGCGGCCGGCCGCGTCCCAGGCGTCCAGGGTCGCGCGCAGCAGCGAGGGGACGACCTCCAGCACGGTCAGCTTCTCGGCGGCGATGGTGCCGAACAGGGCGTCCGGGTCGGCCTGGACGTCCCGGTGGACCGGGCGGGTCCGGCCGCCGGCGACCAGGCCGGAGAGGGTCTGCCAGACCGTCACGTCGAAGGTGACCGGGGAGCTGTGGACCACCGCGGCGTCCTGGTCCAGGGCGAGGTCCTCGACCTTGGCCAGCAGGTGGTTGACCATGCCGCCGCGCTCCACCAGGGCGCCCTTGGGGCGGCCGGTGGAGCCGGAGGTGTAGATCACGTAGGCGAGGTCGCGCGGGTCGTCGCCGACCGGCGCCAGGGCCTCGGGGGCCACCCGGGCGCCGTCCAGCTCGTGCACCGTGACCGGGCGGCCGACCTGGACGCCGGCCCGCTCGGCGAGCTCGCGGTGGGCCCGGTCGGCGAGGACGGCGGTGGCGCCGCTGTCGGCGAGCAGGTCGGTCAGCCGGGCCAGCGGGGCGCGCGGGTCGAGCGGCAGGAAGGCCCGGCGGGTGCCGAGCACGCCGAGCTCGGCGACCAGGAAGTCCCGGCCGGGCTCGGTCAGGATGGCGACCACGCCGCTGTCGCCAGCGAGCAGTTCGGACACGGCGCCGGCCCGGCCGGCCAGTTCGGCGTAGGTCAGCACGCCGCCGTCGTCGGTGACGGCGACCGCGTCGGGGCGCTGCCGGGCGTGCTCGCGGACCCGGTCGACCACGCCGAGGTAGGGCTCGGTGCGGACCGGCCCGGTGAGCGCGGCGGTCAGCTCGGCCCGCTCGGTGGGGGCGAGCAGGTCCAGCGCGGCGAGCGGGGTGTCCGCGTCGGCGGAGACGAACCGGTCGAGGAAGGTGAGGAAGCGGGTGAGGTGGTCGCGCAGCTCGTCCCGGTCGTAGCGGGCCTCGTTGCCGCTGAGGTCGAGGGCGATGCCCGCCTCGCCCTTGTCGGCCAGGGTGAACTCGAAGTCGTCGATGAGGCCGGTGGAGAGGTTGTGCATGACGGCCTCGCACGGGCCGATCGACAGCTTCTCGATCTGCGGCATCATGTTGACGAACGGCCCGAACGCCCGGCGGTCGTCGCTGGACAGGCCCATGCCGCGGCGGATCCGGCTGACCCGCAGGCGCTGGTGCTTGAGCCCGCCGGCGAGCTCCTTGTACGCCGCCGCGAGCAGCTCGCCGCGGGTCAGGCCGGGGTGCACGGCAAGGCGCAGCGGCACGTAGTTGACCACCATGCCGGGGATGACCTGCATGGTGCCGCCGACCCGGGCGGTGACCGGCAGCGAGAGCAGCACGTCCTGGGCGCCGGTGATCCGCTGGGTGTAGGCGCCGACGGCCGCCACCACGACGCTCTGCCAGGTCGCCCGGATCTCCCAGGCGATGGCGCGCATCTTCTCGGCGATCTCCACCGGCAGCACGGTCTGCTCGCGCAGGAAGGTCTGCGCGGGCTCGGCGTCCCGGCGGGAGAAGGTGATCGGCTCGGGCGCGTCGGTGAGCCGCTGCTCCCAGTAGGCCCGGTCGCGGGCGTGGTGCTTGTGGTCGACGTACGCGGCCTCGGCGTCGATCAGGGTCTGCAGCGGGGCGAACCGGCCCTCGTCCGGGTCGCCGCCTTCCAGCAGGGTGGCGTAGATCGCGGACAGCCGCTGCCAGTAGATGACGTAGCTGAAGCCGTCGGAGGCGAGGTGGTGGTTGTTCAGGCAGAAGACGATCCGGTCCTCGGCCAGCAGGTAGACGCTGAGCCGGAACAGCGGCTCGCCGGAGGCGATGTCGAACGGGATCGCCATGTCGGCGCGGATGCCGTCGCGGGCGGCCTCGAACGGGTCGGCCGCGGCGCTCACGTCGGTGATCGCCAGCGGCGGTTCGGGCAGCGGCTCGACGATCTGCCGCGGCTCGCCGTCGACCTCGAAGTACCGGGTGCGCAGGCACTCGGACTCCTCGACGAGCCGGCCGAGCGCGGTCAGGAAGAGGTCCCGGTCCAGCGGCCCCTGGATGTCCCAGAAGATCGCCGTGTTGTAGCTGGCGCCGCCACCGGTGATCTTCTCGTCGAACCAGATGTCCTGCTGGCCCGCGGTGAGTGGCAGGCCGGCCGTCCGAACGTCATCCATAGCTATCCCCTCGACAAGGTCACCCGGCGGTACGGACGATGCTTGTCGCGCCCGCTGACACCTCGCTGACCTGCAACTGACGCAGAATGTGCCGGGGCGCCGTCCTGGCGCCCCGGCGGTGTTTGCCCAACTGGCGTGCGGTGCCGGCGGGTCAGCCGCAGCCGCCCGCGTGGCCGTCGTCGATCGACGGGCCGAGCCGCACGGCGCCGTTGTACGGCTCCGGCAGGGAGGTCGCGGCGAGGCCCTTGCCGCGCATGTAGGCGGCGAAGTCGTCGAGCCGGTCCAGACCCCAGAAGCGGGTGAAGCCGTGGACGAAGAACGGCACCCCGAAGACCCCGTCGGTGCCGGCCTGGGCCAGCAGCCGGGTGCCCTCGGCGCGCAGGTCCGGGTCGTCGACCGCGCCGGCGACCAGGTCGCCGTCGACGCCCAGCGAATCGCCGATCTCGCCGACCACCTTCGGGTCGCAGATGTCGCGGCCCTCCAGGAAGCGGGCCTGGTAGCAGGCGGCGATGTAGGCGCGGCCCTGGCCCTTGGCCTCGGCGACCAGGTAGCCCAGGTGCGGGACCTCCCAGACCGAGTCCCGGTCCACCGGCCAGGTCATGTCGATGCCCCGGTCCTTCGCGAGCCGGCCGATGTCCTGGAGGATGTACATGTTCTTGGCCCGGGTCATCTCGCCGACCACGTACTCGCCGCCGAACTCGGCCAGCATCTCGGTGGTCTTGGCGTCCGGCTCGCAGAACGGCACCCATTCGACGCCCTCGGCGATGTCGGGCAGCCGGGTGGTCAGTTCCCGGTGGAGCAGCCAGGAGTACGGGCTGCGCAGGGAGAAGTAGAACCGCGGAATCTTGGTCTTCTTGGCCATGCCAAAGAACCCCTTTTGAGGACGGGAGGAAGAGGGCCGGCGGGCCTCAGACGACGAGTCCGCCGTCGACGCCGAACACCTGGCCGGTGATGTAGGACGCGCGCTCGGACACCAGGAAGGAGACCAGGTCCGCGACCTCCTCGGGCCGGCCGAACCGACCCAGCGGGATGCGCTCGGCCATCTTCCCGGCGTAGCCCTCGGCGAGTCCGGAGATCATGTCGGTCTCGATGAACCCCGGCGCGACGACGTTGGCCCGGATCCCGTACGGGCCGGCCTCCTTCGCCACCGCCTTGGTGAAGCCGATCAGTCCGGCCTTGGAGGCCGAGTAGTTGGCCTGGGTGGCGTTGCCGTACACGCCGGCCACCGAGGACAGCGTGACCAGCGAGCCGGTGCGGCGCTTCATCATCGCGAAGACCGCGGCCTTGCAGACGTGGTAGGTGCCGTCCAGGTTGGTCCGCAGCACCGCGTCCCAGTCCGCCTCGGAGAGCATGACCAGCGGGTTGTCCCGGACGATGCCGGCGCAGGAGACCACCGTGTGCAGCGGCCCCAGCTCCTTCTCGACCGTCTTCACGAAGGTCCGCACCTCGCCGGCGTCGGCCACGTCCACCTTGCGGGCCAGCACCGCGGCGCCGTGGCCGGTCGCCTCCTTGGCGACGGCCTCCGCCGCGTCCTGGTCCGACCGGTAGCAGAACGCGACGTCGTAGCCGTCCCGGGCCAGCCGGTCCACCACGTGGGCGCCGATGCCCCGGGAGCCGCCGGTCACCAGGGCGACCTTGCGGGCCGCCGACCCGTCCGTCGTCCCGGTCACCGCGCCCACCCGCCGATCACGGCACAGCCGACCTGGCCGTCCCGCTCGATGCCGGTGACCAGCGCGACCCCGTCCGGGGTCAGCCCGCCGAGCTCCGCCCGGGCCAGCACCGCGGCCAGCTGGAGCCCGGTCGCCGCGCCGGCGGTGTCGCCGAGCAGCGGCCGGCAGCGGATCCACTCCGGCTCCGCCGAGGCCCCGAGCACGTCGTCGAGCGCCTGCTCCTCGACGGTGTCGAAGCCGTCGCCCGCGCCCAGCGGCGCCACCAGGGTGACGTCCGCGGGGGTCACGCCGGCCCGGGCCAGCGCGTCCCGGACGCAGCCGGCGAGCGCCGCGCGGGCGTCGCCGCGCTCGGCGAACGCGCGGAACCGGGTGCCGAGCAGCCGGGCCAGCGGGGTGCGCCCGGCCTCGACCGCGTCCTCGGCGCGCTCCAGCAGGCAGACCGAGGCGCCCTCGCCGAGCGGGGTCTCGCGGTCCTCGCCCACCCGGCCGTGCCACTCGATCCAGGCCCGCTGCTCCGAGTACTCCTCGGCGGCGCCGCACAGCACCCGGGTGGCGTGGCCGCCGCGGTGCAGCCGGGCGGCGTAGCTGAGCGCGAGCAGGCCGGCCAGCCGGCCGCCGGTGATGGTGGTGTTGGGACCCTTGAGCCCGTGCCAGATGGCGCTCTGCCCGGCGGCCCGGTTCATGATGGCGTTCGGGAAGTTGGCCGGTTCCACGTGGTACGGCCGCTCGCCGGTGAGCGAGCCCTTGGTGAAGTCCATGGTGCTCTGGAGGCTGCCGGAGCCGGTCCCGAGCACCAGCGCGATCTGCTCCGGACGCTCCGTCAGGCCCGGTCCGCAGTCGGCGAGCAGGCGCCCGACCGCGGTGACGGTGATCGCCGTCACCCGGTCCATGTTGCGGGTGCCCTTCTTGCCGACGTACTTCGCGGCGCTGAAGTCCGGGATCAGGCCGGCCCGCGCGAACGGGCCGGGGTGGGCCTCCCGGTCCAGCTCGCCGACGCCGGAGTGGCCGGCCAGCACGCCGTCCCGGTAGGGCTCGCTGCCCACCCCGTACGGGGACACCGCCGACCAGGCGGTGAAGACCAGCCCGGCCCGGTCGGTGGCGGTCTGCGGTGCGGTGGTCACGACGCCTCCCGGTACCGGCCGAGGATCAGCACGGCGTTGTTGCCCGCGAAGGCGAGCCCGTTGTTCTGGACCATGTTCAGCTCGGCGGTCCTGGCCTCGTTGGGCACGCAGTCCACGCCGCACTCCGGGTCGGTCTCCCGGTGGTTGATGGTCGGCGGGATGAAGCCGTGCGAGATGGCGAGCGCGCAGGCGGCCGAGGCCAGCGCGCTGGCCGCGCCCATCGCGTGCCCGATCATCGACTTGATCGAGACCACCGGCGGCGGTGCGTCGAACACCTGCCGGATGGCGCCGGCCTCGGTCACGTCGTTGGCCTTGGTGCCGGTGCCGTGCGCGGAGATGAAGTCGATGTCCTCCGGCTTGACCCCGGCGTTGCGGTGGGCGATCTCCATGCAGCGGGCCAGGCTGTCCCGGTCCGGCGCGACCGGGTGGTGCGCGTCGCAGTTCAGCCCGTACCCGAGCACCTCGGCGTAGATCCGCGCGCCGCGGGCGGTCGCCGACTCCAGGCTCTCCATCAGCAGGATGCCGGCGCCCTCGCCGGTGAGGATGCCCTTGCGGTCCTTGTCGAAGGGCCGGCAGGCGTCCGGGGCGATGGTGCCGAGCCGGTAGAAGCCGGAGAAGGTCTTGCGGCAGACGGCGTCGGCGCCGCCGCACAGCGCGATCTCCGCGTCGCCGTCCCGGATCGCGTCGAACCCGCTGCCGACGGCGTAGTTGCCGGCCGAGCAGGCGGTCGGGATGGTGAGCGCCTCGACGTCGGTGAGGCCGAGTTCGCGGACGATGCCGAGCGACAGCCCACCGGCCTGGGTCCGGCGGACCACGTCCGCCGACCACGACTCGGGGCCGTGCTCCAGCTGCTGCCCGACCAGCACGTCCAGGTCGCGGGACTCCGCGTCAGTCGTGCCGACCGAGACCAGCGCCCGGCGGCGCCGGAGCTCCTCGGGGCTCAGCCCGCTGTCGGCCACCGCCATGTTGGCGGCGGCCACCGAGAACTGGGTGGCGCGCCCCAGTTCGTCCGGGTCCAACCGGTGGATCCACTCCCCCGGGGCGAAGTCGTCGACCTCGCACCCGTTGGAGTGGGCGAATCCCGTCGTGTCGAAGGCCGTGATCGGCTTGACCCCGCTCCGGCCGGCCCGCAGGCCGTCCAGGAAGGCGGGGACGCCGAGGCCGATGCTGGTGACCACGCCGAGGCCGGTGATGACGACGCGGCGCGGCCGTTGCTCGTTCTCGTGCACGTGCACTCCCGTCCCGAGACCCGAGTTACGCCTTGGCGGCCAGGGCGTCTTCCACCACGGCGGCCACGCCGTTCAGGTTGACCATCCGGGACAGCTCGGCCTGGTCGATGTCGATGCCGAAGGCACGCTCCAGCTGGGACAGGATCTCGATGGCGCCCATCGAGTCGGCGTCGTGGTCCTCCTTGAAGAGGCTGGTGTCGGTGACCTCGTCCTCCTCGATCTCGAGGATGTCGCAGACGAGTTCCTTGATCTTGGCGCGACGCTCAACGTCGGTGTTCAGGCTCATGTCGGCCATGCTGGTCGAGCGCCCTGACAAGGCCCTGACCCACCGCTGACCGGGCGCTGACGGGGCTGGTCGGATACCCGCCCAATTCGGCGAAATCCTCCGGGTGTTCGGCGATCCAGGACCAGTACCGGGGGATCGATCGGGCGTACTCGCAGTAGTATTGCCGGACCGTGTCGGCCAGCCGGCCGACCGTGGCCCGGCTGATCGAGCCGTTGCGCCACATCAGCTGCATCTCGGTGCGGCGGGTGCCCGCGAGCGGCACCAGCCGGACGTCGCTGTTGGCCCCGGTCGGCGTGGCCAGCGCGGCCGCCCCGCCCTCGCTCACCCAGCTCATCGCCTCGGCGTGGCTGGCCACCCGGTGGAGCAGCTGCGGGGTGACGCCGAAGCCCTCGAACAGGGCCGACTCGACCCGGTGGAACCAGTGGTCCCGGGTGAAGCGGACCCACTTCAGCGCGGCGAGGTCGGCGACGCCCACGATCGGCCGCTCGGCCAGCGGGTGCCCCTTGGGCAGGGCCACCCAGACGGGTTCGCGGACCACCACCACCCGGGCCAGCGCGGGTTCCGGCTCGCTCTCCGGCGGCCCGATGCCGGCGTCGGGGACCAGCGCCGCCGTCAGCGCTCCGCGCAGCAGGGCCGCGACGGCGATGTCCGGTCCGACCGTCTCGGTCCGCACCTCTTTGCCGGGCACCGCGGCCTGCAGCGCGCCCCGCAGGGTCGGCGGGGTCCACTCGGCGTTGCCGAAGCAGAGGATGTCGGAGACGGTCGCGGAGGCCTCGGCGATCAGCGCGTCGGCGCGCTCGACGAGGTCCAGCATCATGGGGATTAATCGCTCGCCCAGAATGGTTGGGACGACTCCTGAGCGCGAGCGGATGAAGAGCTCCCCGCCCATCGCTTTCTCGATTCTTCGCAACTGGGCCGTGAGCGAAGGTTGTGGAATCTTGAGCTCGGCCGCCGCTTTGGATATACTTCGATTATTGGAAATCGTCGCGACAACCCTGGCATGGCGTAGTTCAACATTCACACTGCCCCCCTGGCCAAGCGGAATCGCTCGTCGAAGAACCGGAAGGCCCCCGCCGACCGCCCGAAACGTAATTCCAGACTTTCTCCCGCATGTCGGCAAGAGCATTCACGATGCTAGCAGGGCATACCTGTATCGTCCACCAAGAGACTTTTACGGATCTTGGTGGACGATTGTTTATGCCGCCGCGGGTCCCCCCGCGGCGGCGTCCGCTCGGCGCGCGCCGGTGTCCGCTCGGCGGACTCCCGGCCGGCCTCCCTCGGGCTAGGCGATCCTCGCCCCCAGCGCCCGGCGGGGCTCCCCGAGCACCTCGTCCTGCTCCAGGATCGCCTGGTACACCCGGTGCATCGCCCGCCCGGGCTCCAGTCCCAGATCGCTCACCAGCCGCCGCCGGGCGCCGTGGAAGACGTCCAGCGCCTCGGTCTGCCGGCCCTCCTGGTAGAGCGCGAGCATCAGCAGCTCGCTCAGCCGCTCCCGCTCCGGGTGCTCGGCGGCCGCCTCCCGCAAGCCCGCTATCGACACCCGGTTGTGACGCAGCGCCAGCTTGGCCTCGGTGAGGTCCTCGTAGGCGGTCAGCCGGCGCTCCTCCAAGTGGGCCGCCTGGATCCGGCAGCGCATCCCCTCGCAGGAGTTCACCGCGTCCTGCAGCGCCGGACCGCGCCACAGGCCGAGCGCCCGCTCCAGCACCGGCAGCGCCTCCGCCGGGTGGTGGCCCAGCAGCTCGGCACCGGTCTCCGCCAGGACGAGGAAGCGGTGCGCGTCCACCGCCTCGGCCGGGACGTCCAGCAGGTAGCCGTGCCCGACGGTGCGGACCAGCTCGTCCGAGCCGGTCACCGACTGGAGCAGCTTGCGCAGCCGGCCGATATTCGCCTGCAACGCGTTCCGGGCATTGGCAATACGCTGCTCCGCCCACAACTCGTCGATGAGCCGGTCGAATGTGACCACCGATCCGGGGGCCGCGGCCAGCAGCGTCAGCACCGCCCCGACCCGCTTCGAGGCGACCGCCCAGCGGCGATTCCCCACGGACAGCGAAAGCGAACCGAGCAGTAGAATTTCCATGGCCAGGACCCCCGTCGTCGTAAGCTCTGGCCCATCGTGTCGAATTTGTCAGGTGCGGGGAAATACCATCTCGCCGAGCGGCGGCGGACCGGATGGTATGGCCGCTGCCCGGGCCGCCACGAAAGGCGGCGCCGGACCGGGCGGGGGCCCCGGTCCGACGCCAGTCTCTGGGGGTGTGGTCAGACACCCGTTCCCACCGTGGCCGGCACCGGCGCGGCCGGGTCGTCGCCCCGGCGCGGGAGCTTCGCGGGCCACCAGGCCAGCCGGCCCAGCAGGGTCAGCGCGGCCGGCAGGATCATCACCCGGATGATGAAGGCGTCCAGCAGGACCGCGACCGCGAGGCTGAAGCCGATCTGCTTCATCTCCGCCAGGTGCAGGAACATGAAGCTCGCGAAGACCGTCACCATGACCGCCGCGGCGCTGGTGACCACCTTGGCCGAGCGGGCGATGCCGTCCAGGACCGCCTGCCGGGTGGGCATCCCGCTCAGCACCGCCTCGCGGATCCGGCTGACCACGAAGACCTGGTAGTCCATCGAGAGGCCGAACAGGATCACGAAGAGGAAGAGCGGGACCCGCGAACCGATCGCGTTGGTGGCGCTCTCGTCGAAGCCGAACAGGGTGGACGCCAGGCCCCACTGGAAGAAGATCACCAGCAGGCCGAGCGAGCCGCCGACCGAGATCAGGTTGAGCACCACGCCGACCAGGCCGATGACCACCGAGCGGAACACCACGGCCGTCATCAGGAAGGTCAGCAGCAGCAGGAAGCCGACCACCAGCGGCAGCTTGTCGTTCTGGTGGGTCAGGTAGTCGGCGTCGCGGGCCGAGTCACCGGTGACCCCGAACTCCGCGCCGGACAGCTTGCCGACCGTGGCGGGCACGTAGTCGTCGCGCAGGTGGTCCAGCGAGGCGCCGGCCTCGTCCGAGCTCTGCCGGAACGGCACGTTCAGGGTGAGCTGGCTGACCCGCTTGTCGGCCGAGGTCTGCAGCTGCGGCTGCACCCCCTTGGCGAACACCGGGTCGGCCTGCGCCTTGCGGCCGAGCTCCTGGAGCGCCGCGCCGACCGCGCCGGCCTGGCCCGGGTCCGCGCTGACCACCACGGTGTGCTGGACCCGCAGGTGCGGGAAGGCGTCGTTCAGCCGGTCGTAGGTCTGCATCGCCGGGATCTGCCGCGAGTGGGTGTCGCGGTTGAGCACCCGCAGCTGCATCCCGAAGGCCGGCAGCGCCAGCGCGCCCATCGCCAGGCAGGAGATCAGCAGGGTGGCGACCGGCTTCTCGCTGGCCGGCCGGAGCACGGCGGTCCAGGCCTTGCCCAGCTCCGCCTTGCGCGGCTTGGCCGCCTTCGGCGCGGTGCCGCGGGAGGCGTCCTTGGCCGCGCGGCGGGCCGCCCGGCGGTTGGCGCGGTGGCCGATCTTCACCAGCAGGGCGGGCAGCGCGGTCATCGAGCTGGCCATGGCGACCAGGACGACCACGATGGCGCCGGTGGCCAGCGAGGAGAAGATGATGTCGGTGGCCAGGTACAGGGTGGCGGTGGAGATGATCACGGCGACGCCGGAGACCATCACCGCCCGGCCCGAGGTGGCCGCCGCGATCTCGACCACGGCCTCCGGGCTGAGCTTGCCGCCGCTGTTCTTCTGCTCCTCGCGCTCACGCTTGAGGTAGAAGAGCGCGTAGTCGACGCCGACCGCCATGCCGATCAGCAGGATGACGTTGTTGCCGACGCCGGCGTCCGGCATGACGTGCGAGATCACCATGGACAGGCCCATCGCCGCCATGATCGAGGAGATCGCCAGCAGCAGCGGGACGCCGACCATCAGCACCGAGCCGAAGACCACCGCCAGGGTGATCAGGGTGACCGGGAAGGTGATCGCCTCGGAGGTGGCGAGGTCGGAGCTGCGCTGTTCGTTGAGGCCCTTGCTGACCGAGCCGCTGCCGGTCTCCTCGACCACCAGGTCGGGGTTGGCCTTCTGCACCTGCTCGGTCTGCTCCAGCAGCGGGGCGACGTTCTTCTTCGCCTCCAGCTCGGGGCCCTTCATGGTCACCTCGACCATGGTCATCCGGCCGTCGGCGGACTTCACCGGCGCGGCCACCTGCTCGACCTCGGCCAGCTTGCCCATCCGGGCGGTGATGTCCGCCGCGACGGCGTCGGCCTTGGCCTTGTCCAGCGTGCCGGACTTGGCGGAGATCATCACCTGCTCGGCCGGCTTGTGCTGGAGGCCGGACGCGGCGGCGATCTTGTCCGCCCGGCCGGACTCGCCGACGTAGTAGTCCTTGGCCACCGCGTTGTTCGTCCCCGCCGCGATGCCCACCGCGAGGCACAGCACGACGAACGCGAACCAACCGGCGATGGCCTTGCCGGGGTGCAACGCACTCCAGCACGCCACCCTCACGGTGATCGGCTGCTTCTTCACTGGCCCATGCTCCTTACCGATCGTCACGTCCACCATGTGTAAGTCGAGAATGACAGGTGTTGGGCCGGAGGGTCAACTGAAAGTCGAAACTCGGCCAGAACGTCGCGGTTCGGCCGCCCACCTCGAACTCCCGTCCGCCGAACGGGAATTCGAGCCTGGACACGGCGCGACCCCCGCCTGGGGGTAGGCGGGGGTCGCGGGTCTGACGTCGCCCACCGTGATGACATGGGCTTTTCGAGTGACGGTCGGGGGCTGGTCAGCCGATCGGATCGAGGTCCAGGACGTGCTCCCCGTAGACCTCGTTCACCCAGTCGGTCCGGAACACGTTGTCGAGGTAGCGCTCGCCCAGGTCCGGTGCGATCGCCACCGCGGTGGTCGGCTCGTCCCCGCGGTGCTCGGCCAGCCAGCCGACCGCCCCGGCGAGCACCGTGCCGGTCGAGCCGCCAAGCAGCAGCCCGCGGGAGGCCAGCCGGTGGGACATCCGGATCGCGTCCGGCTCCGGGACGTGCACGACGTCGTCCACGTAGGACTCGTCCAGCAGCGGCGGCCGGACGCCGGCGCCGAGCCCCGGGATCATCCGCGGTCCCGGCGGGGCCCCGAAGATCACCGAGCCGACCGAGTCCACCGCCACCACGGTCACCCGGCGGCCGGACTCCCGGAAGTAGCGCGCGCAGCCCATCAGCGTGCCGGTCGTCCCGGCGCCGACGAACAGCACGTCGAGGTCGGGGAACTGCTTGGCGATGGACGGCGCGGTGGTCCGGTGGTGGGCGATCCAGTTGTACTCGTTGAGGTACTGGTTCAGCCACAGGTACCGGCTGTCGCCCGCGCACAGCTTGCGCACGTAGTCCAGCCGGGCGCCCAGGAAGCCGCCCTCCGGGTCCGGCTCGGTGACGGTGTGGACCCGCGCCCCCATCGCCTCCATCATCCGCCGGGTGGTGAGGTTGCAGCGGGTGTCGGTCACGCACAGGAACCGGTAGCCCTTGCTGGCCGCGATCAGGCTCAGGGCGACACCGAGGTTCCCCGACGAGGACTCGACCAGCACCGAGCCGGGGCCGAGCGCGCCCCGGTCCTCGGCGTCGGCCACCATCGCCGCGGCGGCCTTGAGCTTGATCGAGCCGGCGAAGTTGAACGCCTCGCACTTCAGGAAGAGCGGGGCCCCGAGGGTCGGGCCCAGGTCCACGAACAGGTCGTCGACGTGGAAGTCCTCCGGCGCGGTGATCACGGACATCGGCCCACCCGCCTCAGGAGCCGGCCGCGGCGACGCGCCCGTACCGGTCGACCTCGTGGAAGAAGCCCTCGACGACGTTGAGCCCGCCGCCGCGGCGCACCTCGTCCAGGACGTGCCGGCCGACCGCCAGGTCCAGGACGCCGAGGCCGAACGGCGAGAAGACCACCGTCCGGCCGGCCGGCACCCGCAGCGCGCCGGTCAGCACGTCGTACAGCGTCCCGTCGACGAAGTCCCGGTTGCCGGTGAGCTGTTCGGTCAGGTGCGGGGAGGTGTCGGCCTTCAGGCAGTGCTCGACGTCGTCCAGCACGTTCACCGCGTCGAGCAGCACCTCGGGGGCCAGGTCGCGCAGCGAGACGTTGAGCACCACCGGGTGGTGGTCGAACCAGGCCGGCTCGGTGAGGTGCGGGCTCGGCGCGACGGTGGCCAGCACGATCAGGTCGGAGCCGCGGACCAGGTCCTCGGCCCGCTCGTGCACGGCGACCCGGCCGGCCGTCCCGGAGCGCTCCAGGTAGTCGCGGAAGCCCTCCGCCGACTCGGCGGACAGGTCGTGCACGCCGATCTCGTCGAACTCCCAGCCGGTCGCGGCCAGGTAGGTGTGGATGTGGCGGGCGATCAGGCCGGTGCCGATGAAGCCCACCCGGCGGGGCCGCTCACGCTCCCGGGTCAGCCGGTCGGCGGCCAGCGCCGCCGAGGCGGCGGTCCGCGCCGCGCTGACGATCGAGCTCTCCAGACAGGCCAGCGGGTAGCCGGTCGCGTGGTCGTTGAGGATCAGCACCGCGGACGCCCGGGGGATTCCCGCGGAAACGTTCTCCGGGAAGCTGGAAATCCATTTCAGCCCGTCCACCGGGGATTCACCGCCGAGCGAGGCGGGCAGGGCGATGATGCGCGAGGAGGGTCGGTCGGGGAATCGCAGGAAGTACGACGGGGGATTCACCGTGGCACCCTCGCCGTGCAGCCGATAGGCCGCCTCCACCAATTCGACCGTCCGCTTCTCCTGGCCGGACAGCACCTGGTGGACCTGCGCGCCGGGGATCACGGCGAACGGCGGGACCTGTCCTTGCTGTGTCATGCAGAACTCCATTGCAGTTCGAGTGCCCTGCGGCACCGCCGACGCCGCCATACTGGCCAGCGGCACTGACAGCGCGCTGACGCCCGGCCCGCCGGCCGCCGGCCCCCGGGGCGACCTGCGACTTTCACGGGTGCCTGAAATACGTAGCCAGGATTTGCCGGCAAACCTAGGCTTCGTTTTCGGTGGCGCCACCACAGGGAATTCGCAGGCAAGGCCAGCGACGGGAGTAAGCGATGCTCAACAAGGTAGTGATCGTCGGCGGGGGAACGGCCGGGTGGATGACCGCCTCGTATCTCAAGGCGGCATTCGGCGAGCGGATCGACATCACCCTGGTGGAATCGGGGAACGTCGGCACGGTGGGCGTCGGGGAGGCCACCTTCAGCGATATCCGGCACTTCTTCGAGTTCCTCGGACTCAAGGAGCGGGACTGGATGCCGGCGTGCAACGCCACGTACAAGCTCGCGGTGCGCTTCGAGAACTGGCGCGAGCCCGGGCACTACTTCTACCACCCGTTCGAGCAGATGCGGTCGGTCAACGGCTTCCCGCTCACCGACTGGTGGCTCCAGCAGGGCCCGACCGACCGGTTCGACAAGGACTGCTTCGTGATGGCCTCGGTCATCGACCAGGGCCTCAGCCCCCGGATGCTCGACGGCACCCTGATCGACCAGCCGTTCGACGAGACCGCCGACGAGATGGCCGGTCTCACCATGTCCGAGCACCAGGGCAAGACCCAGTTCCCGTACGCCTACCACTTCGAGGCGGCGCTGCTGGCCAAGTACCTGACCACCTACTCGGTCGAGCGCGGCGTCAAGCACATCGTCGACGACGTGCAGGACGTCCAGCTGGACGAGCGCGGCTTCATCAGCGGCGTGCGCACCAAGGAGCACGGCGACGTCACCGGCGACCTGTTCGTCGACTGCACCGGCTTCCGCGGCCTGCTGCTGAACAAGGCGCTGGAGGAGCCGTTCATCTCCTACCAGGACACCCTGCCGAACGACAGCGCGGTCGCCCTCCAGGTCCCGATGGACATGGAGCGCCGGGGCATCCGCCCCTGCACCACCGCCACCGCCCAGGACGCCGGCTGGATCTGGACCATCCCGCTGATGGGCCGGGTCGGCACCGGCTACGTCTACGCCAAGGACTACCTGTCCCCGGAGGAGGCCGAGGCCACCCTGCGCAAGTTCGTCGGCCCCGCCGCCGACGACGTCCAGGCCAACCACATCAAGATGCGGATCGGCCGCAGCCGCAACTCCTGGTCGCGCAACTGCGTCGCGATCGGCCTGGCCAGCGGCTTCGTCGAGCCGCTGGAGTCGACCGGCATCTTCTTCATCCACCACGCGATCGAGCAGCTGGTGAAGAACTTCCCGGGCGAGGACTGGAACCCGACCCACCGCGACCTCTACAACAGCGCCATCGCCAACGTCATGGACGGCGTCCGGGAGTTCCTGGTGCTGCACTACGTCGGGGCCAAGCGCGCCGACAACCAGTACTGGCGGGACACCAAGACCCGGCAGATCCCCGACTCGCTGGCCGAGCGGATCGAGCAGTGGAAGACCCAGCTGCCCGATTCTGAGACGGTGTTCCCGCGCTACCACGGGCTGCCCCCGTACTCGTACATGTGCATCCTGCTCGGGACCGGTGGGATCGAGCTGAAGCCCTCGCCCGCCCTGGCCCTGTCCGACCCGTCCGCGGCGGAGCGCGAGTTCCGGCTCATCCGGGAGAAGACCGACCGGCTCGCCCAGGTCCTGCCGAAGGCGTACGACTACTTCGCGGCCCAGATGCGCTGACCTGCTCGCGACCGGAAGGGATCGCTCGGCATGGACGTCCTCGGGCTCCTGCTTCGCATTGCACACCTGGCCGCGGCGCTGGCCGTGGTCCTGCTGATCGCCAAGCTGGGCAGGAGCGCGGCCGAGCGGTTGCGCCAGCCCGGGGTGATCGGGGAGATCCTGGCGGGCCTGCTGGCCGGGCCCGCCGCGCTCGCCCTGCTCGGTGACCGCGCCTTCGACGCGGCACTTCCCGCACCGGTGCTCGACGACGTCAAACTGGTGGCCAAGGCCGGCCTGGTGCTCTTCCTGGTCGGCCTGGCCCACAAACTGCGGATCGGGCCGAACCGGCCACCGCGCCGCGCCACCGCGTGGGTCTCGGCGGGATCTCTCCTCCCACCGCTGCTCACCGGGGTGCTGCTGGTCGGCTGGGTGCTGGTCACCGGCGACGACGCGGCCCGGGGCGGCTCGCCGATGCCCGCCTTCCTGCTGATGACCGCGGTGACGATGTCCATCACCGCCGTCCCGGTGCTGGCCCGGATCCTGGCCGACCGGGGCATGAGCGAGTCCTCGGCGGGACGGCTGGCGCTGTCCTCGGCGATCGTCATCGACGCGCTGGGCTGGCTGCTGCTGACGGTGGCGATCGGCCTGGGCGCCGGCGACCCGGCCGGTTCGCTGCGCTCCGCCCTCGCGCTGCTGTTCGGCGGCGGGTGCGCGCTCGCCATCCGGTTCCTGCTGCGGACCCGGGCCGCGCAGGAGTTCTGCGCGAGGCTGCCGGTGGCCGCCGCGACCGCGCTCGGCACGGCCGCCCTGGCGGTGGCCTTCACCGTGGAGGAGCTGGGGATGACCGCGATCCTCGGCGCCGCGGCGGTCGGCCTGGCGATCCCCGGGGACGAGTCCGCGCCCTGGGCCCGGGCGGTCGCCTCGGTGACCAGGGCCGGCCGGATGCTGGTGCCGACCTTCTTCGCGGCCACCGGGATCACCGTGCTCAACCGGGCCTTCGACACCGCGTCCTGGTCGCTGATCCTGGTGACCGTGCTGCTCGGCTGCCTCGGCAAGGGGCTGGGCGGCTACCTGGGCGCCCGCTTCGGCGGCGAGGACCGGCACACCGCGCGCCGGATCGGCGTGCTGATGAACACCCGCGGCCTGACCGAGCTGATCGTGATCCAGGCCGGCTACGCCGCCGGGATCCTGACGGCTCCGATGGTGCTGGCCCTGATCACGATGGCGGTGACGACCACCGTCATGACCGGGCCGCTGCTGAACCTGGTCGACCGCCGGGCCCCCGTCGCCCCGGTCCGGCCGACCCCCGTCCACCTTCCCGTAGACCAGGAAAGCGGTGCACGATGACCGACTCCACCCTGCAGTCCGCCGCCGAGGTGACGGCCGACGAGTTCCGGACCATGATGAGCGGCTTCCCGACGGGCGTGTCGGTCACCACCACCTACCTGGACGGGGTGCCGCGCGGGATGACCTGCTCCTCGATGTGCAGCGTCACGCTCGACCCGCCCACCCTGCTGGTCTGCCTGCGCTTCGGCAGCCCGACCCTGGAGGCGATCGTCAAGTCCGGCGCCTTCGCGGTGAACCTGCTGCACGAGAGCGCCCGGGAGACCGCCCAGCTGTTCGCCTCCGGCAACCCGGACCGCTTCGACCTGATCGACTGGGAGCCGGTGCCGGACTCGGCCGGACCGCACCTGGTGCGGGACGCCCGGACGGTGGCCGACTGCGAGGTGGTGCTGACCCAGCGGGTCGGCGACCACGTCACGGTGTTCGGCGAGGCCCGGCGGATCACCCACCCGCAGCCGCAGCCGCCGCTGCTCTACGGTCTGCGCCAGTTCCGTTCCTGGTCACAGGTCTGACGCGGCGTCACCCCAGGAAAGCGCGTTCGAAGGTCCGGCTCGGCACCACGAGCCGGACCTTCGCGCCGTCCGGGCCCGGGCCGTCCGCATCGCCATTGACAGCTCTCTGCGCCATATGTAAGTTCCAGATTACAGGTAGGGGAGCTTGGGGTGGTTGACGATGACCAGCGAGGAGCTTCTGGCGCTGCTCGCGGCCCTGGGCCACGCGCAGCGCCTCCGGGTGATCGCCGAACTGGCCGGCGGCCGGATGTACGTGAGTGAACTGGCCCGACGGCTGGGCGTGTCCAGGCCGCTGCTCTACATGCACCTGGAGCGGCTGGAGACGGCCGGTCTGGTCGCGGGCCGGCTGGAGCTGAGCCCGGACGGCAAGGCGCTCAAGTACTACGAGCTGGCACCGTTCGACGTGCGCCTGAATGCGGACACGATCCTCGCGGCACTCGGCGGGGAGCAGCCAGACGGGAAAGGGACGAGCACATGACCGGCGCCGCGATCGCCATCACCCTCGTACTGATCATCACGATCGGCATCACCACCGGCACGGTCGCCTTCTTCAAGCTCCAGCGGCACCGCTCGGACGCCGTCGCGATGGCCGAGTTCCGGCGCCTCGCCGAGGAGGCCGTCGCCAACCAGGAGGTCTTACACGGCCGGCTGACCGAACTGCACGACCGGCTGGCCGCCGTCGAGACCCTGCTGCGGAGCGTGGAGTGAGCCGCCGCGGCCGAGCGGGCCGCCCCCGGCCGCCGCGCCGTCCCGAACCGGCCGACCCGCGGCTGCGCGGCGACCGGCTCGGCGCGGCCCACGGCCCGCTGCGGACCCTGTGCTCCGCCGCCCCCTGGCGGGCGAGCGGCTACCTCGCCAGTTACCTGGTGACCGGCCCCGCCCTGTTCGCCGTCGCCCTGACCGCCGTCCTGGTCGGCGTCGTGCTCAGCCTGTTCAGCTTCACCGTGCTGCTGGTGGCCGGCTCCGCCTGGGCCGTCCGCTGCTGCGCGCAGGTGGAACGCGGCCGCGCCGTCCTGGTCGCCGACCCGATCCCCTACCGCTACCGCGACCTCACCGGGCTCGACCTGACCGCCCGGCTCCCGGCCCGGCTCGGCGACGCCGCGCTGGGCCGCGACTGCGCCTGCCTGATCCTGCTCTTCCCGGTCCTGCTGCTGCTCGACGCGGTCGCCCTGCTGGTCTGGCTGGTCCTGCTGGCCGGGGTCTCGCTGCCGCTCTGGTTCCACGCCGTCGACTCCACCCGCGCCGACGGGACGGTGACGGCCGGCGTGCGGTTCGGCCCGGTCGACGGCCCCGCGCTGTGGATCGACGGCTGGCCCGCCGCGCTCGGCGCCGCCCTGCTCTGCCTGCTCCTCGCCGCGCTCTGGAGCCGGCCCCTGGTCGCCGCCGCCCGGCTGCACCTGCGGGTCGCCCGTACCCTGCTCCGCCCGCCCACCGATCCGCTCGCACCGGCCAAGCGCGTACTCGCCGAACCGGGGCCGCTGGCCGCCCTGCGGCACGGCTGACCCCCGGCCCGGCCGACCCGCCCGCCGCGTACCACGACCCGAACCGCCCGGAAGGGGCAGTACAAGATGAACGGGACACCGAACCCGCACCCCGAGGACGTCGTGCGGCTCGACTCCGTCCGCAAGATCTACAAGGGCTCGAAGAACACGGTGGCCGCCCTGGAGGACGTCACCGTCGGCCTGCCCCGGGGCAGTTTCACCGCGGTGATGGGCCCGTCGGGCTCCGGCAAGAGCACCTTCCTGCACTGCGCCGCCGGGCTCGACCGGCCGACCTCCGGCTCGGTCCGGCTGGACGGCGTGGAGCTCACCTCGCTCGGCGAGAAGGAGCTGACCAAGCTGCGCCGGGAGCGGATCGGCTTCGTCTTCCAGGCCTTCAACCTGCTGCCCGCGCTGGACGTGGTCGACAACGTCACGCTGCCGCTGCGGCTGGCCGGCCGCAAGCCGCGCAAGGACGAGGTCGACGAGGTGATCGAGCGGGTCGGCCTGGCCGACCGCAAGCGCAACCGGCCCGGCGAGCTCTCCGGCGGCCAGCAGCAGCGCGTCGCCATCGCCCGCGCCCTGGTCACCCGCCCCGCCGTGGTGTTCGGCGACGAGCCGACCGGCGCCCTCGACACCCACACCGCCCGCGAGGTGCTCCAGCTGCTCCGCGAGGCCGTCCAGTGGGCCGGCCAGACCGTCGTCATGGTCACCCACGACCCGATCGCCGCCGCCCACGCCGACCGGGTGCTGTTCCTCGCCGACGGCCGGATCGTCGGCGTCCTGGAGCGGCCGACCCCGGACGAGGTCGCCGACCGGATGACCCAGCTCGGCGCCTGGGCCCAGAACTCGCCGCGCGGAGCCCACCGATGATCAGGCTCGCGCTCCAGACCCTGCGCCACCACAAGGGCGGCTTCGTCGGGTCGTTCATCGCGCTCTTCCTCGGCGCCGCCCTGGTCATGGGCTGCGGCGCCCTGATGGAGACCGGCATCCACAATGCCGCGCCGCCGGAGCGGCTCGCCGCCGCCCCGGTCGTGGTCACCGGCGACCAGTCCTACGCCGGCACCCGGCGCGACACCTTCCAGGAGCGGATCCGGATCGACGCCGGCCTCGCCGCCCGGATCGGCAGCGTCCCCGGGGTCACCGAGACCGTCCCGGGGCTCTCCTTCGGCGCCGCGCTGCTGGCCGACGGCGGCGGGTCCGCGCCGAAGGCCACCGGCTTCAACTGGTCCGCGGCCCGGCTCGCGCCCTACCGGCTCGCCGAGGGCTCGGCGCCGGAGCAGCCCGGCCGGATCGCGCTCGGCACCGCGCTGGCCGCCTCGGCCGGCGTCAAGCCCGGTGACAAGGTCCGGCTGGTGGTCCGCGGCGAACCCGCCGAGTTCCAGGTCACCGGCCTGGTCGACGGGCCGGCCGCCGACCGCACGCTGTTCGTCTCCGACGCCGAGGCCGGGAAGGTCTCCGGCCACCCCGGCCAGGCCGACTCGATCGGCGTCCTCACCGCCCCCGACACCGCGCCCGGCCCGGTCAAGAAGGCCGTCGCCGCCGCGCTGGCCGGCTCCGGCCAGCCGCTCAAGGTGCTGACCGGCGACGAGCGCGGCCGGGCCGAGAACCCCGAGGTGATCAAGCGCGGCCAGACCCTGATCACGCTGTCCGCGGTGTTCGGCGGCCTGTCCGCCTCGGTCGCGGTCTTCGTGGTGGCCGGCACCCTCGGCCTCTCCATCCAGCAGCGCCGCCGCGAACTCGCCCTGCTGCGCGCCATCGGCACCACCCCCGGCCAGCTGCGCCGGCTGGTCCTCGGCGAGACGCTGTTCCTCGCCGTGATCGCCACCGCGCTGGCCACCGTTCCCGGCCCCTGGGTCGGCCGGCTGCTGCTGGACGCCTTCGCCTCGGCCGGGGTGGTGCCGGAGAGCATCGCCTTCCGGGCCGGCTGGGTCCCGCAGGCCGCCGGCGCGGGCGTCGCCCTGATCACCGCGCTCGGCGCGGCGTTCATCGCCTCCCGCAGCGCCGCCCGCACCCGCCCCACCGAGGCGCTCGCCGAGGCCAGCCTGCAGCGCCGCTGGTTCAACTGGACCCGGCTGGTGTTCGCGGTGCTCTTCCTGGTCGGCGGCGCCGCCCTCGGCCTGGTCACCGCCAACATGGACGGCCCGCAGGCCGGTTCCACCGCGATCCCCGGGGCGATGCTCTGGACCGCCGGCTTCGGCCTGCTCGGCCCCGGCATGGCCAAGCTCGCCGCCACCGTGCTGCGGGCGCCGCTGCGCGCCTTCACCGGACTGGCCGGCCGGCTCGCCACCCTCAACACCCGGGCCCGGGCCAGCCGGACGGCGGCGGCGGTGCTGCCGGTGATGCTCGCCTCCGGGCTGGCCACCGCGATGATCTACCTCCAGACCACCCAGACCGCCGGGGCCCAGGAGGCGTTCACCGACAACCTCAAGGCCGACCTGGTGGTCGCCTCCGCCACCGGCGGGCTGCCGCTCTCCCTGGTGGACGAGGTCGGGCGGGTGCCCGGCGTCGCGGCCGCCTCCGCCCAGCTCTCCAGCGCCGGCTACCTGGCGCCGCCGGAGCCGCCCGCGGGCAAGAAGAAGAACGACGACCGGGACGACCGGCTGGAGCCCACCGAGGTGCTCTTCCAGGGCGTCACCGCGGCCGGCGTGGCCGCCACCACCGGCTACCGGGTCTCCTCCGGCGACCTCGGCGCACTGACCGGCGACACCGTCGCCCTGCCCACCGGGCTCGGCGGCCACAAGGTCGGCGACCAGGTGCCGATGCGGCTCGGCGACGGCACCCGGGTCACCCTGCGGGTGGTCGCCACCGTCGACGCCCGGCGCGGCTACGAGACCGCCCTGCTGCCCGCCGGGCTGCTCGCCGCGCACACCGACGAGGGCACCGTCCAGCAGATCCTGGTGAGCGCCGCGCCGGGCACCGACACCGGCAGGCTGCGGGCCTCGCTGGCCGCGCTCGGCGACAGGCACCCCGGGCTCCGGGTGGCCACCCGGGCCACCGTCGAGGCCGGGCACGCCAAGGAGGCCGACACCCAGACCTGGATGTCCTTCCTGGTGGTCGCCATGGTGATCGGCTACGCCACCATCGCGCTGGTGAACACCCAGGTGCTGGCCACCACCGAACGGCGCCGGGAGTTCATGCTGCAGCGGCTGATCGGGGCCAGCAAGCAGCAGATCATCCGGATGATGACGGTGGAGAGCGTGCTGGTCGCCGGATCCGGGGTGCTGCTCGGGCTGGTGGTCGCGGCGGCCACGCTGATCCCGCTCAGCCTGAGCGTGCTGGGCTCCCCGGTGCCGGAGGGCCCGCTGTGGATCCTGCCCACGGTGATCGGCGCGGCGGTGGCCCTCACCCTCGGCACGACGCTCCTCTGCACCACCCTGACCCTCCGCGGCCGCCCCGCCGAAGCGGCCGGCAGCCCGGAGTAGCCGGACCGGACGGGCACGACGGAGCCCCGGCCACCCCCGCGACGGGGGTGGCCGGGGCTCCGGCATGTGAGGTTCGGGGCGGGGAGGGACCGGCTCAGGTCACCGGAAGCAGCCGCTGGGCGATGTCGGCCAACGCATCGGCGGTGCGGGCCGGGTGGTCGACGGCGAACATGTGGCCGCCCTCCAGCAGCCGGCTGCTGCGCGCGCCGACCAGCGGCTCCAGCCGGCGCAGCAGCGCGGGCGGGCTCACCCGGTCGGCGGTCCCGCCGAGCAGGTGCACCGGGGCCGTCACCGGGCCGGGCCGCCAGCCCGCGGCGGCGACGAAGGTGAGGTCCCGGCGCAGCACCGGCACGATGTAGGAGACCGCGAACTTCTCGGAGATCTCCAGCTCCAGCAGCATCCCCCGGCGCCCCGCCTCGGCGAACAGCCGGCGGTCGTCCAGGCAGAGCAGGTCGTCCGAGCTGCGGCCGGGCTCCGGCGGCGCGGAGAGCACCAGGTGCAGCCCGTCCGGCCAGTCCGCCCCGCGCTGCCGGGCCATCGCGTGCACCACGGCGGCGCCCAGGCTGTGCCCGAACAGCAGGCCGGGCCCGCGCAGTTCGCCGTCCAGCAGGTCCAGGTAGCAGCGGGCCAGCGCGTCGATCCCGCCGCCCGGGCGGATCGGCCGCGGCGGGTGCTCCGGCGGCTGGACGCCGATCACCGTCCAGTCCGGGTCGCACTTGCGGGCCAGCCGGGCGAAGGAGCGGGTGGACCCGCCGGCGAAGGGCACGCAGATCAGCCGGAACCCGCCGGTGCCGGCCCGGAGCACTTCGAGGTCGGGGCCCTCGCGGGCTACCACCGCTCGCTCTCCCGCGCTGGGCCGACCGGCGCGACCGGACCGACCGGCGCGACCGCGCCGTGCGGCGGGTGCGACGGGTGCGGCCACAGGTGCGAGGCCGGGGCCGGGTGCTCCCGGGAGAGCCGGGCGGCCGACCGCCCGGCGCCGGACCGGGCCGGCCGCGCCGTCCGGCCGTCCAGCAGCGCCACGCCCAGCGGGGTCACCGAGTGGAAGACGGTGTTGCGGACCCGCCGGGTGGTGATCAGCCCGGTCTGCCGCAGCACCGCGGTGTGCTGGCTCGCTCCGGCCACCGAGATGCCGAGCCGGTCGGCGAGCTGACTGGTGGTGCAGCTGGCCCGCAGTGCCCGCAGCGCGGCGGCCCGGGTCTGCCCGACCAGCGCGCCGAGCGACTGCCGGCCCGCCTCCCGCTCGCCCCACAGTTCGGCCGCCCGTTCGGCGTCCAGCAGCGCGGAGACCGCCAGCAGCAGCTGGCCGTCCTCCTGGTCGTCGTTGATCAGCTGGCCGGGCTGGTGGCCGAGGAACACCGAGGGGCTGATCACCAGGCCGCGGCCGTCCAGCCGGACGTCCTCGTCGGGTGCGCCGTGGATCTCCAGCACCGGCGCGTTCCAGCGGATCTTGGGGTGCAGGGTGGCGAGCAGCCGCTCGACCCCGCCGGTCATCACGATCCGGCCGCGGGCGTCGCAGTCCGCCTCCAGGCAGCCGAGCAGCTGGTCCCAGTACGGCGCCACCGCGACCCGCCAGACCTCGGGCAGGCTCTCCGTCACCCGGCGCAGCCGCTCGGTCCGGCGGGCCGGGTCGGCCCCGGGCCCGTCCGGCGCGCCCGGGCGCAGCAGCGCCCCCGGGACGGCCTCGGGCAGGGTCGCGAGCTGCGGCAGCCGGGCGGCGGACTGCCGGCGCCAGCGGGCGTAGCCGGGACCGCCGCCGCGGGTGAGCAGGCCGAGGGCGAACACCGTCTCGGCGTAGGGGCCGGCGGTGGGGCTCAGCCGCACCCGTGCGAGGTCGCCGGCGGTGAAGTGGATTCGTAACATCTGCGCTCTCCCCCCGGAGGCCAGGGCCGGTGCGGGAGCGCGGGTGCCCGGTCGATGGGCATGCCGCAGGGACCGCGGGCCGGCTGTCACTGAGTCAGGTTCGGCCGGTCGGCCGCGGATCGGTCGAGGTGGATCGGGCGGTGCGCCGGCCGGTCCGACCGGCCGGTGAGGCGGGCCGGCCGGTCAGACCTTCTGGCCGGTCAGGTTGACGAAGACGTCGTCCAGCGTCGGCCGGCGGAGGGCGAAGTCGGCGATCTCGACCCCCTCCTCCTGCAGGGCCACCGCCACCGCGGCGATGCCGCCCACGCCGTGGTCGAGCTGGACGGCGAGCTCGTGCCGCTCCTCGTCCACCGTGGTCTCGGCGACCGTGACCCGGCGGATCGCGGCCAGCGCCGCCGGCAGTTGCTCCGGCCGCACCAGCGCGAGGTGGAGCCGGTCCGGCCCGGTCTTGCGCTTGAGCTCGTCCGGGGTGCCCTCGGCGATCACCCGGCCCTCGTCGACCACGGCGATCCGGTCGGCGAGGTAGTCCGCCTCCTCCAGGTACTGCGTGGTGAGCAGCACCGTCACGCCGTCGGCGACGAGTCGGCGCACGGCCGTCCACAGGGCCATCCGGCTCACCGGGTCGAGGCCGGTGGTGGGCTCGTCCAGGAAGAGCACCGAGGGCGCCGCCACCAGGCAGGCGGCCAGGTCGAGGCGCCGCCGCATGCCGCCGGAGTACTCCTTGACCGGCCGGTCGCCGGCGTCCACCAGCTTGAACTCCTCCAGCAGCTGTCCGGCCTTCTCCCGGGCGGCCTTGCGGCCGAGGTGCAGCAGGGTGCCGATCAGGACCAGGTTCTCCCGGCCGGTGAGCAGCTCGTCCACTGCGGCGTACTGGCCGGCCAGGCCGATCCGGCGGCGGACCTCGCGCGCTTCCTTGACGACGTCGAACCCGGCCACCCGGGCGTGCCCGCCGTCGGGTTCGAGGAGGGTGGTGAGCACCCGCACCGTGGTGGTCTTGCCGGCCCCGTTCGGGCCGAGCAGGCCGAGGACGGTCCCGGCGGGCACGGCCAGGTCGAGTCCGCTGAGCGCCTGCTTGTTCTTGTAGCGTTTGCGGACCCCTTCGGCCCGGATCGCGTCCACTGCGCCCTACGCCTCGCGCAGGCTACGCGGACGCAGGTCGGTCCAGTGCTCCTCGACGTAGGCCAGCGCGGAGTCCCGCGGGCCCTCGTCGAGCGCCACCGTCCAGCCCTGGGGGCGCTCGGCGAAGGCCGGCCACAGGGAGTACTGGCCTTCGTCGTTCACCAGTACCAGGAACGTGCCGTCCGGGTCGTCAAAGGGATTCGTCACGTCGCAGCACTCCGGATCTCGTCGTGGGTGGTGCCGTCATGTCCCGATCATCGTGTCGAGGAGCGCTGACACGGCACTGACGGTCCCCTGAGAGTGCCACCCGCGGACCGCTCACAGACCCGTCACGGCAGGTCGGGGGAGGTTCGGCCGAGCAGTCGGCGGGTGGCCGCGACGTCGGCCTTGCCGTTGGCGTTGAAGACGATCTCCGGCACCACGAACACGTCGTTGGGCGCCAGCGCGGACGGCAGCACCTCGGCCAGCGCCCGGCGGACCACGTCGCCGAAGGCCGGGTCCCCGGCGTACGGCGCGGCCGGCAGGACGAAGACCTCCAGGCTGTCCACCGGCCCGCGGACCACGTCGAAGGCGGCGTTGGCGACCCCCGGCACGGCCAGCACGTGGTGGCGCAGCTCGCCGAGCTCGACCCGGTGCCCGTTGACCTTCAACTGGTCGTCCCGGCGCCCGAGGTAGAGCAGCGCGCCCTCCGGCAGCAGCTCGACCACGTCACCGGTGCGGTAGGCCCGGCCGGACGCGCCGCCGAGCTCCTTCTCGTCGACGAACTTCTCCCGCCCGACGCCGCCCAGGTAGCCCGCCGCCACCGCGCGGCCCGCCACCACCAGCTCCCCCGGCGTGCCGGTCCGGACCGGGCGCAGCTGCTCGTCCACCACGTAGGCGCGGGTGTTCCAGGCGGGCCGGCCGATCGGCACGGTGGGCGTGCCGGGGATCCGGGTGCTGTCGAAGACGTGCGCGCAGCAGCCGATCGTGGTCTCGGTGGGCCCGTAGTGGTTGACCAGCCGCACGCCGTCGATCCGCTCCCCCAGCGAGCGGACCAGGGCCGGGTCCAGCCCCTCGCCGCCGAACATCAGGGTGCGGGTCGCCTGCCGGTAGACCGGCGGCTGCGCCAGCACGTCGAAGAACCGGGCGTGCGAGGGCGTCAGCTTGACGAAGCCGTACGGCTCCGCGCGCTCGCCGAACAGCGTCTCCTGGTCCCACAGTCCGGCCACGGTCACCACCCGGCGCCCCTGGGCGAGCGGCACCCAGAGCGAGGTCATCGCCAGGTCGTAGCCGAGGCTGGCGAACAGCGGGCTGTCGGCGGTGTCCGCGCCGACCACCGAGCCGCACCAGGAGGCGTAGTTGACCAGCGAGCCGTGCTCGATCATGACGCCCTTGGGCGTGCCGGTGGAGCCGGAGGTGAACACCACGTAGGCGATGTCGTCCGGCTGCGGCAGCTCGCGCTCCTGGGACAGCGCCCGGCCGGCCAGCTCGTGCACGTCGATCGACGGCACGTCCGCCCCGGGCAGCCGCCCGGCGGCGCCGGCCCGGTCGTGCACCTGGGCGCGGGCATCGGCACCGGCCACCACGGCGGCGATCCGGTCGGCGGGGTGGGTCGGGTCCACCGGCACGTACGCGGCGCGCAGCGACATCACGGCCAGCGCGGCGGCGATCACGCCCGGCGTCCGGTCGGCCCGGAGCAGCACCCGGTCCCCCGCCGAGACCCCGGCCTCGTCCAGCGCGGCGGATATCTCCCGCACCCAGAGCCAGAGTTGACTGTACGTCAGGATGCTGCCGGCGGATTCGACGGCCGGCGCGTGCGGGGTCTGCCGCGCGTACCGGCGCACCAGTTCGACGACCGAGCCGGCCGCGACCGGCCGGTTCTCGCCCTCGATCACACTCGGGTGTTCCACTGTCGGAGCCAACGCCGCTCCTCCTCCTTCGTTCGACGGCTGTTTCCGTGCACACGCGTCGCGGGGCCGGGCAGCGAGCCCCGGCCCCGCGACGTCGAGGACTGCGGTTCGGTGGACTGTTCGGTTCGGGGCCGCGGTCGGCTCCGCTCAGGGCTTCGGTCGGCTCCGCGCGGGGCCTCAGTCGGCCCTGCGTCCGGCGACCGCCTCGCGGCGGACCACCATGTCCCCCATCGCGACGATGATCTTGCGGTCCCCGACGAAGGGGTCCCGGGCGTGCGACACCAGCATGTTGTCGATCACCACCAGGTCGCCGCGCTCCCACCGGAACCGCTGCGCCAGCCCGTCGTAGACCTCGCGCAGCAGGGCCACCGTCGCGTCGTCGATCGGGGAGCCGTCGCCGAACGAGGCGCTGCGCGGGTACGCGGCCTCGTCGTCGCCGAACAGCGAGCTCATCAGCTCCCGGATGGACGGCTCCAGGCAGGCCGTGTGGTGCAGGAACAGCTGGTTGAAGAAGACCGGCTCGCCGGTCCGGGGGTGGCGCACCACGGCCGGCGCCCACTGCCGGGTGCGCAGCGAGCCGTCCGGCAGCCACTCGCACTCCACGTCCTGGGCCCGGCAGCGCTCCTCCACCTCGGCCCGGTCGTCCGTCCCGAACATGTCCGGCCAGGCGATGTCCAGGCCGGTGATGAAGTTCCGCACGTAGCGGATGCCGAGCCGCTCGAAGCGGTCCCGGAGCTCCTCGGGCAGCGCGGCGTAGACCTTGCGGCCGTCCACGATCGGGGTGGCCCCGCCCTCCTCGGAGGGCCGCAGGCAGCAGAAGAACTGCCGGCTCGGCCACTGCGCCATGTGCGAGCTCTCGTGGTGGAAGAGGATCGACTGCTCGGCCGGGTACGGGGTGGACCCGTACACCCGGTCGGTGTCCTTCTCGTGCGGGAGGTCGCCGTAGTCGCCGTACAGCTGGTCGACCAGCGAGGACGCCACCGCCTCGAAGGCGCCCGCCTCCTCGATCGCGAAGCCGCGCAGCAGCACCGCCCCGTGCTCGTGCAGCAGCTCGTCCAGGCCGGCCCGGTGACGCGCGGCCCAGGCCGCCGGATCGGTGCCCGGCACCGTGCAGCGGACCGTGGGGGGGAAGGTCTCCGGGTAGAAGTCGACGCCAGGGCCGAACATTCCTGATCACTCTCCCTCGTGGTGGCAGGCAAGGCCGCCGCGGCGTCCACCGCCGGTGGACTGCCGATGCCACGCTGGAACCCGGCAGAGCAGGGCTCTGGCAGGTCCGCCCCACGGGACAAGCGGGCCGGCTCGGCGGGAACACTCGTGAGTCTAGGGAGCGCCGCAGAGCCGGACCACGTCATTCAGCGACCCGTGAAAGTCGCAGGCCAGTGGGTTACCGGCGGGTCACTCGACGCTGCGCAGCAGGGTTTCGACGGCCTCCACCCGGGTGTGCAGCTCCGTCAACTTGCCGTTCAGCGCCTGCTGGTTGGCGACGGCCTCCTCGGCCAGGCGACGGTATTCGGCCATCGCCGCGGCGTCCGAACGGTGCCGCTGGAGTCTGAAGTACGCGACCGTGCTGGTGGTGATGCCGCCGATGACGATCAGGACGATCGCGATGGCGATGAGGGCGCCGGTCATGTACTTGTCCCCTTCAGTTCACGTCTGGCTGTCCTCGCGGAGTGCCGCGAGGATCGTGTCCGCGTTCAGGCGCACGTCGAACGGGGCCAGCTCGTAGTACTTGAGCGCCTTCCCGTCCGGGCTGAGCTCCAGCTGGCCCACGACCAGGCCCGCCGTCTCCAGCCGCTCCAGGTGCATGTAGAGCAGCGGCCGGGAGACGCCCAGGCGCCGGGCGAGCTCGCTCACGTACATCCGGCCCTCGGCGAGTTCGGCGATCACCCGCAGACGCTGCGCGTGCCCCACGGCCGCGAGCAACGCCAAGAGTTCCTCGCTGGTCAAAGGTCACACCCCCTCGCGTCTGCCGGAAAAGCCTGTCCGCCAAGCCTTTCCCATCCCGGGAAGGGGTGTCAAACACGCGCAAAGCCGCGTCCGCACTGGTCAGCGGCCCGGGGGCGGGAGGCCGGGACGGGGTCGGGGCCGGGAACGCCGCCGCGCCCGTGCACCGCTGGTCGCGGTCCACGGGCGCGGGTGCCCGGTCGGTTGCCTCGCGGCTAGCCCAGGCGGGGCTAGCCCAGGCGGGGCAGGCCGCGGGCGGTGCGCCGGGCCGAGCCGCGGGAGACGGCCAGCGGGTCCCAGCCGTCCGGGCGCTCCGGCAACAGGTCCGGGTCGGACAGCACCGCGCCCGTGTGCACCTCGTGGATCAGCCGGCGCTCCATGATCTGTGCGGCACAGGCGACCCCACCGACCGCGACCCCGGTGATACCGCTGCCGTAGCGGGTGCTCGCCCCGACGACGTACAGGCCGTCGACGCTGGTGCGGGTGTCGGGGCGGGCCCCCACCCCGCCCCACTCGGCCAGGCCGAACGGCGTGCCGCCGGTCGAACGGACGTACCGCTCGTGGGTGATCGGAGTACCGACCTCCAGGTGGGTGATGTGCTCGCGGATCGGGCCGAGCGCCTCCTCCGCGGCCGCCAGCATCGCCTCGGTGAGCTTCTGCTTGCGCGCCTGGTAGCCGGCGTCCCGGCGGTAGGAGCCACCGTCGGCGGGGCCGCGCTCCAGGCCCCACCACTCGGTGCCGGGCGGGCAGAGCGTCATCACCTGGAGGTTGGTGTGCCCCGGCGGGCACACCGTGGTCGACTCCGGGTCCTTCAGCGAGGCGAAGGAGACGAACAGGAACGGCACCGGGTCGAGTTCGCCGCGGCCCAGCGAGGCGTAGTACTCGTCGATGTCCTCGCCCCGGTACCACCACAGGTTGGCCTCGTTGGGGCGCTCCAGCTCCCGGTCCAGCCCGAGGTAGAGGGTGGCGAACGGCAGGCCCATGACGGCCTCCCGGGTCTTCGTCACCAGCTTCTTCGGGAAGTGCTCGGCGCCGACCAGGTCCAGCACGGTGCGCCGGTAGTCGGCGTTGGACACCACCAGCGGCGCCCGCACCGTCGTCCCGTCCGCCAGCCCGACCCCGGTGACCTTGCGGTCCGCCACCAGGACCTTCTCCACCCGGGCCTGGGTCCGCAGTTCGCCGCCGTGCGACTCCAGCACCTCGACCAGCGAGGCCACCAGCTGCTGGGCGCCGCCCAGCGGGTAGTAGGCGCCGCGGACGTAGTGGTCGGTGACCGAGGCGTGCATCGAGACGGTGGCCTGGCGCGGGCTCAGCCCGTAGTTGGGCGACTGGGCGGCGAGCACCGTCCGGGCGCGCGGCGACAGCCCGCAGTGGTCGAACAGCTCGGCCAGGGTGCGGCGCCCCCAGCGGACCGAGACCGGGGTGCGGACCATCAGGTCGGCCACGGTCAGGTCCTCGGCAGCCAGCATCGCCGAGTGGATCTCCTCGCCGACCGCGGCGCAGACGTCGATGAAGGTGTCGATGCCGGCCGCGTCGGCGGGCAGCGCCTGCTTGAGCCGGGCCCGGTACGGCTCCCAGCCGGCGGGCATGTCCATCTCCACGCCGGGGACCACGATCCGGTCGAAGCCGTTCCGGTCCATCTCGCGGTAGCGGACCCGGTCGGAGAGGCCGAGCCCGGCGAAGATCGCCGGCAGCACGCCGCCCGGCCCGCAGTCCCCGAGGTAGTGCACGCCCACGTCGAACTCGTAGGAGCGGCGGCGGCGGAACACGTGGCTGTTGCCGCCCGCGACGTCGTACTGCTCCAGCACCAGGACCCGGCGGCCGCCGGCCGCGAGGTACGCGGCGCAGACCAGCCCTCCGATCCCCGAACCGATGACCACGGCATCCCAGTCGTCCTGCAACGACATCGCCGCTCCTCCCCTCTCGGGCACCGACAGACCGGACCCATTGGACGCACACGCCACTGACACGCCACCGACAGCGGGTGGCGGCTCCTGCCTCGGCCCCTCGCCCCCGCCCGTCGCCCGCGCCCGCGGCCCCGCCCCTCACCCCCCGCTCTCCCCCACCCCTCACCCTCAACAAATCTCTGGCTCCCCGGTTAAAGTCAGGTCCGCCGGATTCGGGGAGCGGTCGGGGGAGTGACGGGTGGCAACGGCGAGCGGTGACGCACGGCCATCGCGGGGACCGCGCCCGTACCCGGCCACCCCCACCCTCTGGAGCGCCTGCGCCCACCTCGCCACCGACGGCCTCGCCGCCCTGGCCGGCCTCACCGTCCTGCTGGCGCTGCTGATCGGCGTCTGCCTGCTGCCCGTCGCACTGACCGGTCTGCCGGTCATCGTCGCCGCGGGCTGGGCACTGCACCGCCTCGCCGCCGCCGAACGCGCCCGGCACGCCGCGACCTGCGGACTCGACCTCCCAGCCCCGCCGCGCCCCGCGCTCTCCCCCGCGCTGCTGCGTTCGGCCCGCGCCCTGGCCACCAGCCGCTCCAGCTGGCGGCAGGCCGGCTACTTCCTCGCCCTGCTGCCGCTCTCCGTCCTCACCAACGGCGGCGTGGTGCTCGCCTGGGCGGCGCCGCTCACCCTCGCCGCCCTGCCCGTCTACCGGTCCCGGCTGCCCGACGGGCACGCCGTGCTCGGCCCGCTCACCGTCGACGACACCGGCACCGCCCTGCTGGTCGCGGCCGCCGCGCTGCTCACCGGGCTGTTCGGCTCCCCGCTGCTGGTGCGCGCCCTGATCCGGGCCGACACCGCGCTCGCCCGGACCCTGCTCGCCCCGCCCCGCGACCTGGCCCTGACCCGGCGGGTCGAGGAGCTCACCGAGAGCCGGGCCCAGCTCGTCCGCGCCGTCGAGGCCGAGCGCCGCCGGATCGAACGCGACCTGCACGACGGCGCCCAGCAGCGGCTGGTCGCCCTGTCGATGACCCTCGGCCGAGCAGTCTCCCGGCTACGGAAGAACGGCGACGACGACACCCGGCAGCTCGTCGAACAGGCCCGCGCCGAAGCCCGCGCCGCCATCGCCGAACTCCGCGACCTGGCCCGCGGCCTGCACCCGCCGGTGCTCACCGACCGGGGCCTCGAAGCCGCGCTCACCGCCGTCGCCGCCCGCTCCCCCGTCCCCGTCCGGCTCGACGTCCGGGCCGAACCCCGGCCCCCGGCCGCGGTCGAGGCGATCGCCTACTTCGTGGTCAGCGAGGCGCTCACCAACGTCGCCAAGCACTCCGGGGCCCGGACCGCCTGGGTGGAGATCCGCCGGGCCGGCGACCGGCTCACCGTTACCATCGGCGACGACGGCCGCGGGGGCGCCGACCCCGCCGGCGGCAGCGGACTGTCCGGCCTGGCCGGCCGGGTGGCCGCCGTGGACGGCCGGCTGCGGGTGACCAGCCCGGCCGGCGGACCGACCCTGATCGAAGTGGACGTGCAATGCGGGTAGTGATCGCCGAGGACTCCGCCCTGCTCCGGCAGGGCATCGTCCTGCTCCTCACCGAGGCCGGGCTGGAGGTGGCCGCCGCCGTCGCCGACGGCGAGGCGCTGCTGCGGGCCGTCGCCGAACACCGCCCCCAGGTCGTCGTCACCGACGTCCGGATGCCGCCGACCTTCGTCGACGAGGGGCTGCGCGCCGCGCTCGCGATCCGCGCCCGGTGGCCGGAGACCGGTGTGCTCGTGCTCTCCCAGTACGTCGAGGAGCGGTACGCCGTCGAGCTGGTCGGCAACGGTGGCGGCGGCATCGGCTACCTGCTCAAGGACCGGGTCGACGACGTCGACGACTTCGTGGCCGCGCTGGAGCGGGTCGGCGCCGGCGAGACCGTGCTCGACCCCGAGGTGGTCAAGCAGCTGCTGGTCCGCGGCGGCCGGCGCGACCCGCTGGCCGCGCTCAGCGCCCGCGAACTGGACGTGCTCAAGCTGATGGCGGAGGGCGCGTCGAACACCGACATCGGCGAGTCGCTGACGATCGGCATGAGCGCCGTCGGCAAGCACATCAACAACATCTTCACCAAGCTCGACCTGCCGAAGGTCGACGGCGGACACCGCCGGGTGCTGGCCGTCCTCCGCTACCTGGGAGCCTGACATCGGCACCCCTCCCACCTCCCCCCCACCCCCGCCGGCCACCTCCCCTACCTCCCCGGCCACCCCTCCACTCCCGCCGGCAACCTCCCCTCCACCCCCACCAACCGCCCGGCCGCGTTGGATCATCAGCGCAGGACTCACCGTCCTGGCCGCCTCGGTCGCCGCCGCCTGCTGGGGGATCGTCACGCTGCTCGCCGCCGACCGCGGCTACGCCGAGACGCTGCGCGCCGACGCCGCCGACAGCACCCTGCTGCGGATCTCCGCCGGCAGCGCCGGCGTCACCCTCATCCCCGGCGACGACTCGGTGGTGCGGGTCACGGCGACCGGCAGCTACCTCGGGACGGCGCCCCGGGTCGCGGTCGCCGCCGCCGACGGCGAGGTGACCGTCCACGCGGAGTGCGGCACCGAGTGCTCGCTCCAGCTGCGGGTCACCGTGCCGGCCGGGCTGGCCGCCACCGTCGACTCCGTCAGCGGCGAGATCACGGCCGCCGGGCTCGGCGGGCCGCTGGACGTGACCAGCCGCACCGGCCCGATCCGGGTCCTCGGCTCGGCCGGTCCGCTGACGCTGCGCAACGACTCGGGCGAGGTGACGGTGACCGACAGCCGCTCGCCCAGTGCCCGGATCACCACCGGGTCGGGCGGCGTCCGGGCCGCCTTCGCCGCGCCCCCGGCCGGCGTCGAGATCACCACCGGCGACGGCGGGGCCGACCTGTCGGTGCCGGGCGGCGCCGAGTACTCGATCGAGGCCCGCAGCGCGGGCGGCGCTCCCCCGCAGGTGACCCTCCCGCTCGGCCGCGACGCGACCCGCACCCTCACCGTCCGCACCGGCAACGGCGGCATCGTCATCCACTAGCCATCGCCGTTGGGGTGTAGTGGACTACACCTGAAAGAGCGAAGTGCACTTCATTGTCCGGCCACCGGGCCGGCCGATGTACTTGCTGCCATGAGCACCGCAGCCCGAGGCACGGATTTCGCCGTCGAACTCCGCTCCGTCTCCAAGACCTACCGCTCCGGCCCCGAGCCCGTCGTCGGCCTCGACGAGGTGAGCCTCGGCTTCCCGTTCGGCACCTTCACGGCCGTCATGGGCCCGTCCGGCTCGGGCAAGTCCACCCTGCTGCGCGCGGCGGCCGGGCTGGAGGGCATCGACGGCGGGCGGGTCCTGGTCGACGGCACCGAGCTCGGCGGTCTCAAGGACAGGGACCTCACGGTGCTCCGCCGGGAGCGGATCGGTTTCGTCTTCCAGTCCTTCAACCTGCTCCCCTCCCTCACCGCCGCGCAGAACGTCGCGCTGCCGCCGAAGCTGGCGGGCCGGCGTCCGGCGAAGGGCGAGGTACTGGCGGCGCTGGCCTCGGTCGGCCTGGCCGAGCGGGCCGGTCACCGGCCGGGCGAGCTGTCCGGCGGGCAGCAGCAGCGGGTGGCGATAGCGCGTGCGCTGATCAGCCGTCCGGCGGTGGTCCTCGCCGACGAGCCGACCGGCGCGCTGGACACCAGGAGCGGCCGCGAGGTGCTCGCCCTGCTCCGCGGCCTGGCGGACGACGCCGGGCGGGCGGTCGTCATGGTCACCCACGACCCGGTCGCCGCCTCGTACGCGGACCGCGTGGTCTTCCTGACCGACGGCCGCCTCGCCGGTTCGCTCGACCACCCGACGGCCGACCGGATCGCCACCCGGATGGCGAGCCTGGAGTCGGGCTTGGAGCCGGACCTGGAGGTACTGGGATGCTGACCGTCGCCCTCTCCACCCTCCGGATTCGCTGGACGTCCTTCGTCGGTACCTTCGTCGCGCTCGCCCTCGGCGTCGGCCTGATGGCGACGGCGCTCCTGGTGATCGGCGCCACCGCCGGGGTCGCCGACCAGGCGCGGCAGCGCTGGTCCGGCGCGCCCGCCGTGGTCGTGCCGGACAGCGGCATCGACCTCACCGACGACTCCGGCCAGGTCCAGCACGCCGCGGTCGTCCAGCAGCCGGGCCTGACCGCCGAGGTGGTCGCCGCGGTCGCCCGGACGGGTCGGGTGATCGAGGACCACACCTTCTACGCCCAGCTCGCCGGGGGTCCGTCCGACCAGGTCGGGCGCGGCTGGTCGACCGCCGAGGCGGGCGGCTACGAGCTGGCCGCGGGAGCGGCTCCAGTGGCTGCCGGGCAGGTCGTGGTCGGCGGTGGGGACGCCGGGCTGATCGGGCGCACCCTGCCGCTGCTGACGGCCGCCGGGCCCCGAACAGTGACCGTCACCGGGGTCACCGGGCAGGTGCCGTTCGAGCACGCGGTGTTCTTCACCGACGCCGAGGCGGCCCGGATCTCCCCGGCCGTCGACGCGCTGGCCGCGTACGGCCCGGCCGACGCCGTCCGCCGGGCGGCCGCCGAGGCGGGCGGGGCGGGTGTCGCCCGCGCCCTCGTCCTGACGGGCAAGGAGCGCGCCGCCGCCGACCCGCATCACGCCTTCCTGCTGAGCCGAATGGACAACGTGGACACCCCGCTGGGGCTGGCCGCCGGGGTGGCCGGCTTCGTCGCGGTCTTCGTGGTCGCGGGGACCTTCGCGCTCTCGATCGCCCAGCGCCGGCGGGAGTTGGCGCTGCTCCGGCTGATCGGCTCGACCCGGCGGCAGCTGCGGCGGCTGATCTACGCGGAGGCGGTGCTGGTGGGCGTGCTCGCCTCGGTGGCGGGCTGCGCGCTCGGGGTGGTCGGGGCACCGCTCTGCCGGGGCTGGCTGGTCGACCACGGGGTCGTCGGCGCGGACTTCGCCGTGCCGATCGCCGGCTGGGCGCTGTTCGCGGCGGCCGCGATCGGGTTGGTGACCGCGGTCGTCGGGGTCGTCGTCTCCTCGGTGCGGGCCGGGCTGATCAGCCCGGGCGAGGCCCTGCGCGAGGCGGGCGTGGAGCGCAGGCCGAAGGCGGCCGACCGGGTCCGCTGGGTGGTCGGCGGGCTCACGCTGGCGGCGGGCGTCGTGGCGGTCGGCGGCACCGCGACCGTGCAGCCGGAGGCCGGTTCCAACGCCGCTGCCTCGGCCTCCCTGATCCTGGTGATCGTCGGCGCCTGCGTCACCCTGGCGGGCGTCCTCGCCCGGCCGGTCATCCGGGCCGTCACCGCTCTGCCCGCTCTGTCCGACAGCGCGGTCTGGTCGACGGCACGGCAGGGCGCGCTCACCGCGTTCCGCCGGACGGCGGCGACGACGACCCCGGTGGTCATCGTCGTCAGCCTGGCGGGGTGCCTGCTGGGCAGCATCGGCACCATCAACGCGGCGCAGGTGAGCGCGGTCGGGCGGCAACTGTCCCGGGCCGACTGGGTGATCTCCCCGGCGGGGACGCCGGGGCTCAACCGGACCCTGGTCGACCGAGTGCGCGCTGTTTCTTCCGTGACAGCCGTCGCCTCCACCCCGACCACGGTGTACGCGGAGGAGCAGGGGCCGAGCACTTTCCAGCTCCAGGCAGCAGCGGTCGACTCCGCATCGCTTGCCGACGTCGCCGAACTCCCCGTCATCAGCGGCTCCGTCTCCGACCTTCGCCCCGGCTCGATCGTCGTCAACACCATCTGGCCGGGCAACCCGCACGCCGGAGACACCGTGGCCGCCTGGCTCGCCGACGGCACGCCGAAGCACTTCACGGTCGCGGCGGTACTCCAGGCGGGAGCGGACAGCGTCCAGGCCTATCTGGACGCGACCGACGCCGGGACCACTGCCCTCCCGTCCCGCATCATCGTCCGCCTCGCGCCTGACGCCGACCGAGCAGCCACGGCTTCCGCCCTGGAATCCGCCGTCTCCGACCTGGGCGCCCGCATCAGCACCCCGGAGGAGATGTCGGCGGCAGCGACGGACGCCAACCAGGAGAGTTCGAAGAACGGCATGCTGATGATCCTCGGCCTGTCGATCCTCTATGCGATGGTCGCGCTGGCCAACACGCTCGTCATGACCCTCGGCGACCGCCGCCACGAAATCGCCATGCTCCGCCTGGCGGGTGCGACTCGCGGGCAGGTCCTGCGTGCGATCGCCGTGGAAACCCTGTTCTGTGTCGGCGCGGGCGCAATCGTCGGCGCGATCGCGTCGACGATCAGCATCGGCGGCTCCTGGGCGGCGCTGCGGCAGCTCGTCGGTCCGACGCCCGCCGTGGTGCCGTGGGCCGCCCTCGGCGAACTGCTGGCGGTCTGCGCGACCATCGGGCTCGTCGCCGCCGTGGTCCCGGCCGCCCTCGCCCTGCGGGGTGGGGACGGCCGCAGCAGCGTCCTCGCTGGTCAGTGAGGTATGCGCTGCCGGTTGTCGGGGTTGGTTTCGGGGCTGAACTGCCCGGCCTGGCGGGCGATCCAGGTGTACAACAGGGCCTCCGGGAACCACTCGGAACGGGATCGCACACCCGAGCTACCTGGAGACCCTGCTTCCACTGCGGAATCCACCGCAGTCACCCGATCGAGACGCCGTTCGATCGACAACCACTTACTTGCCGGAATACTCCGGCAGGGCGAGCCAGTCCGACCAGGAGATCTCGCGGCCGAGGAACCGCGGCTGCTCGAACGGCCAGTCGGCGGCGATCCACTGCGGCACCAGGGCGTCGAAGGCCTGCTCGACCTCGCTGCCGACCAGCTCGTCCACCACCCACCAGGAGATCTCACCGTCCGCGCCGGCCCTCTCCGGCGGGTCGATGTAGACGCAGCCGAGCAGAGCGGTCTCCGCCGCGTCGAACAGGGCGTAGTTGAAGGACTGGTGTGCGGCGATCTCCTTCTCGTGACGCAACAGGTCGACCCGGTCGGCCTCGTAGGTCATGGTGGCCGCGGGCCAGCCCCACGCCGGGCCGAACATGGCCCACAGCCGCTCCCGCGAACCCATCACAGCCGGATAGTCGAGCGGAGCGTCCGCCTCCCGGATCGGCCGCAGGTGATGGCCACCGCCCGGCAGCGGTACCAGGACGGGGTGGACGAAGTCATCAGGAAGCCAGCTCATAGCGCCCGACCGTAGCAGCGCACACCCATCCGCTCCCCTGGATTTCCCCCGCCTACCACCAGCCCCCGCCCCCACCACAACGCCGCCGCCACGACCAACACCCCCCACCACACAGGAAGTCGACCAACCCAACTCCCTCCCCAGCCCATCACCCCCAACTCCCCCGCTCCTCCCAACCGCACCCAATCCGCGCCCCACCATCCATCCCCGCCCCTCACTTGACCCAAATCAGGGACGCCAACCAGCTCGGAATCTGCCGAGTAGAGCAGTGCCCAATCACCCCCAGGGAGCCCACTGGTAGCGTGACCCCACCAGGTTTGAACATGTTCAATATTGGTGGAGTGGCATGGAAACCTTGAGCGTGAGCCGGCCGGTTCCGCGGGCGGGGCGGGTCCTGGCGGTGGCGGCGGCGCTGTGTGCCGCGCCGGCGCTGGTCTTGGGGGTTCTCTTCGTCGAATCGTTGATCGGCATTCCGCTGATCCTCGGTTCGCTCGCCGCCGCCGCACCGCTTCTCTCGCAGGATTGCACCGATTTCCGGCCGGCTTGCCTGGTGTTCGGCTGGGGACTGCTCGCCGTCTCGGTCCTCGGCGCCCCGCTCGGACTGATCGTGCTGACGCCCGCGAGCGTCGTCCTCCTCACCGCGGCGAGCCGCGCACGACCCGAACCCCGGCGCCTGCCACTCCTGCTCGGCGCCTTGGTCGCCACGGCCACCCTCGGCTCCGTCGCCTGGGCCGTCGGCGTCACCTGGATCGCCCCCTACTTCCGGGAACCGGACGCGTTCGTCGCCACCCTCCGGAAGGACAGCCCCCTCCTGGGAGCCGGCCCCCATCCGGAACTCCTCCTCGACGGCTCGGGCTTCGGCCACGGCGCCACCCGAGTCTCCATGCCGGAGGCCGACCGCGTACGACTCGTCGTCGCCTTCGACCCCCGCACCCCCGACGCCGATCTCGCCGTCCTGCGCCGCCTGATCACCGACCTGCCGGGCGTCACCGACGTCCGACTCTGCGACCCACCCGCCGGAAACTGCCGCTGACCATCGACCCCGATGACAACCACGCGAACCGCGCCCACACCCGGCACCCCACCCCTCCGCCAACCACCTCCACCGCACCCGCTCCGCCACCCCATCACTCCCCCATGAGGGACCACCGGACGGCAAGACCCGACCCCTGCCCCTGACCCCCGCAGCCCTCCACCCCCACCCGCACAGGAAGTCGGCCGATCCGACTTCCTATGCAGCCCAGCACCCCGCCCCTCACTTGACCCGGACCAGGGACGCCAACCAACTCGGGAACCGCCGAGAAGAGCAGCACCCAATCACCCCCAGGGATCCCACCACCCACCCCGACCGCGTCGAGCTCCACGAACCCGACGCCACCGGCCGCCTCCCCTCCGCCTCGCACCCCCGCGACCCTCGCTCCCCGCGAGAGGCCGGCCGACGGCAGAGCGCAGCCACTGCTCCGGAACCCCACAACGCCCCACCCCCACCACCCCGCCCGCACAGAAAGTCGGCCGGTCCGACTTCCTATGCGCCGCACCACCCCTCCCCACCCCTCAACTCTCAGACAGCCGACGGCGATCACCACCCCAGGCTCGCACGCCGGGGCGGCCGGCCTCAGTCGATCGTCGGCAAGCCCGCCTCGGCGCCCAGCAGGCCGAGCACACGGCGCAACGCCTCCCGCTCGGAGTCAGCCAACGAGGCGGTGAGTTCCTCGTCCAGCCGGTGCGCGAGCGCGGTGCAGTCGGCGAGCAACTCCCGCCCGGCGTCGGTCAGTGCCAGCACCTGACGCCGCCGGTCCGCCGGATCTCGCACCCGGTCCACCGCGCCGATCTGCTCCAGGTGGTCGGCCAGCGAGACGACCAGGCTGGGTGCCACCGCCATGATCCGGGCCAGCTCCAGCTGGGACGGCGGTGCGCCGGAGTCCAGCGCCACCATCAGGCCGACGTGTTTCGGCTTGAGCCCGAACTCCGCCAGCGCGGCGGTGAACCGCGCCGTGACGACACTGCCGAGCGTGCCGAGCCGGAAGACCACGGAGGCGGCAAGCGGTAGGGGGTTGACATCGTTCACACAACGAACGCTAGCATCCAATAACCATTCACACTTAGAACGATTCGAGGGCTCACTCAATGTCTCGTTCCATCGCCACCCCCGGCCGGGGCACCCGCGCCCTGGTGATCGCCAACGCGGCCGGCGCCGCCCTGTCCATGGCGTTCAGCGTCGCCGGCCTGCTCTCCCCGGAACTGGCCCTGCCCGGCGGCACCGACCCCGCCACCCCGCTCACCGACCTCTACGCCCAGGCCTACGCGGCCCGCGCCCTGCCACTCGGCGCCGCCCTGCTGTACCAACTACTGCTCAGCCGAACCGGCCGCGGCCTCACACCCCTCCTCCTGGTCAGCGGCGCGGTCCAACTCGCCGACGCGGCCATCGGCGCCGCGGCCCACAACCCGGGCATGACGGTCGGCGGCACCGCCCTCGCCGCCCTCCACTTCACCCTCGCCGCCCGCCTCCCCCGCCCCACCACCACCTCACCCTCACCCTCGCCCGCCTGACGAACACCCCCGCACAGGAAGTCGGCCGGTCCGACTTCCTGCGCACCCGCCACCCCTCGATCCGCACCAATACACGCCCGGAAGGAAGCCGTATGAGCGCGGAGAAGGACTACTCCAACTGCCAGATCTACGTCCGAGGCACCAGTCCACAGTTCCTCGCCGAGCTCATCGCCGTGATCCTCGGAGGCCAGGTCGACGATTACTACGGCGTCCGCGCGGAGGGAATGGACTTCGACACCCGCCCGAACCCGGACGCCGGACTCGCCGACGACTTCATCGGCTGGCCACTCAAGATCGACGCCGAAGCCGCCCCGGGCGGCCCCTCCCTCGTCGAACCGGTGTCCCGCCTCCTCACCGCCGCCTGGGCCCGCGGCTACGACGCCATCGCCTCCTGCGACTTCGAGGACGAACTCCCCGACGCCGGCGGCCTCCCCCGCTACGCGGCAACCGCCCCCATCGCGACCGTCATCGCATAACCGCGACCCGACCCGCGCCTAGAGCTCGTAATCCTCAGCCAGTTCCTCCCAGTGAATGCCACGAATCGCGAGATCTGCACCCTCACCCGACGGGACGTCCGGGCCAGGCTGGAACCAGGCCACCACAAGAGCGGAGCGGTGCAGCACCGGGTTGAGCTCGGCAGCAACCGCCGCTGAGCGAAAGTTGCCGATGCAGGTCACGGCAGGCAGGACCTCGACAGGGCCGAAACCACCGGCGGTCTGGTCCGGATACTCACGGGAAGGCGGAACAACGTGGACCGGCCCGGAAGGAAACGCGCTTTCGGCCTGCCGGTGGAGGCTACTGAGCTTCAGGTCGTTGATGAGCTTGCACGGATAGCCCTCCAACATCCCCCCGCAGGTCGAAGACATCCGCAGCTCCACGAGCTCGATCGAACGGCCGGAAAGCGAGGGTGATGTGACTCAGCGACATGCCGACACCCTACGCCCGTGATCCACTCCCGACAGGTGGCGTGCGACCGGAACCACGGCCACGAGGGCCCCGCCCCGCTCCCCCTCCGCACCCCTGCACAGGAAGTCGGCCGATCCGACTTCCTGTGCACCCCCGCCGCCCCCCGCTCTCCTCCGAGGGTGGGGCCGCCGGTGCGGCCGCCCCTCACCGCGCACCTGTTCGATGCCGAGCCGCTTTCCAGTAGCGGAAACACGAAGTTCTTGCCTGCGCCCCAACGGCCTCGGGACCATCGTCATGACACCGACCGAGTGCGGAGGCAGCAGTGCAGCTGACACGACTTGTGGGTTCCTGCGATGAGGGCGAGTGCCCGACGCTGTACCTGACCGACCGGGGCACGCTCGCCGTCCAGGGCGAGCGGGTGACCGAGCACCACATCCGGCTCCCGGCCCACGAGGCCCTGGTCGAGATCCCGGTCGAACTCATCCGAAAGGCGCTCCGTGACAACCTCATCTAGGACCCTCGGGGCCTGCTTCTCGACGTTCAGCCGCGAGGCGTTCCGGCTGGAGACCCTGGACGACTACAGCCGGTCCGGCGGCGTCGACGCCTACCAGGCCTTCCTCGCCGGTGAAGCGCAGCCGGCGGGCTACCGGACCGCCGGCTGGGTCACGACGGTCACCGACGCCACCGACGCCGGCAAGCGGATGTACCGGGTCCACATCCTCTCGCGCCCGCTCACCGACTACCTCCGGTTCGAGCTCACCTGGGGTTACCACCGCAACATGGCCGCCGGCGAGGAGTTCTTCATCCTCGACACCACCGACCAGGCCAACCCGATCCCGGAGGCCCCGGACTTCTGGCTGTTCGACGACGAGAACGTGGCGGCGATGAACTACGACGGCGACGGCACGTACCTCGGCACCGACTTCCTCACCACCGACCGCCTCGCCGAGTTCAAGGCGTACCGCGACACCGCCATGGCACACGCCGTACCGTTCCCGGCTTGGTGGGCCGAGTACGCCGCGTGAACAGAACGCAGCTCGGGACGGCGCTGCGGGCACTCCGGCAGGCTTCCGGCAAGGAAGCCAAGACCGTGGCCCGTGGCGCCGTCATGTCCGCGAGCAAGCTGAGCAAGATCGAGACCGGCAAGGCGCCACCCACCGTCGTGGACGTGGAACGCATCCTCACGGCCATAGGCGTGTCCGACGAGGTCAAGACCGAGTACATGGCGGCCGCGCGGGCAGAGGCCACGGAGGCGACGGCCTGGCGGCTGATCCGCCGCTTGGGGCACCACCGCAAGCAGCAGCAGATCAAAGCACTCGACGACACCACCGGACTGATTCGCGTATTCCAACCCTCCCTCGTCCCGGGTCTGTTGCAGACCCCGGAATACGTACGGGCCGTTTTCGGGAGAAGAGATCTCACCGAGGAACAACTGTCGCGGGCGGTCGCAGCCCGGCTCGCTAGGCAGCGGTCGCTCTACGACGCCACCAAGACGCTGCGATTCGTCATCACCGAGCCGGTTCTCCGGTGGCGCCTCGTGCCCGCCGCCATGATGGCCGGGCAGCTGGACCGGATCATCTCGGCTTCTCGCCTCTCCCACGTGGACATCCGGATCGTGCCGCTCTCCGCCCCGCAGACCGATGTTCCCGCGCACTCCTTCGTCATCCGGGACGACCGCATGGTCACGGTCGAAACGGTGCATGCCGAGCTGATGGTCACCGACCCACGAGACGTGGAGACATACATTCATAAGTACGACGGATTTGCAGCCGGAGCCCTGTCCGGTGACGAGATGCGTCGCGCGGTCGAAGGCATTCGGGACAAGTATTTGAGGGAACAGGAAAGCATCCCGTAACACCCCTCTCCTGCACTTACGTTGGGTGCCCGCCCGACGCCGGGAGTCACCGTGGCTACCGGCGATCCATAGGAGGTGGCACGTGCAGCAGAACGACCTGTACGAGATCGAGGTCCCGTCGGAGCTGACCGCCTACAAGGCGTGCGGCGGCAACCCGCAGTCGGAGCACGAGACCTGCGCGACCCTGCGCGAGGTGCCCGGCGTGGCCGGCGGGCTCTGGGTGATGGGCGACACCAAGCGCCCGGGCATCGAGCTGAGGTTCAGCACGGCCGAGTTGGCCGCCGCCGGCATCGAGCCTGCCCGGTTCGACACGGCTGTCTGACCCGATCCGCTCCCGCAGGATTCGGCCCCGCTCCCGAACCGATCGGGAGCGGGGCCGACCCATCCGCGAAGGGAGGGCGCGTATGGATCACTGGCACCGGCCCGAACTCCACTGGCACTGCTACACCTGGGTGGGCAGCAAGCGGCCCGAGGACATCGAACGACGACCGCCCGAGCCCCAGAATGGCAGACGGCCCGCCTGGAATAGTCCCACCCCACCCCTCGAAGTCATGCACTGGCTCGCCAAAACGGCCGCCCACATCAAGCTCACCACCGATGACCCGGCCGACGCCCTCACATGGCTGGGCAGGCAACTCGCCGACGCCCCCGCCTTGGACACCGACCTCGCCCCGGACCAGCGACAGGCCCACGCCCGGGACTTCCTCACCACCTACCCCCACGACGTCATGTGGACGTACTGGACGCCCGCCCGGCAACTCCGTTGTATCGCCGCCGTCTCCTGCCCCCGTACCCACAACCCCACCAGCGAGCCACCCCCACCCTGCCCATTGCGGCGGGGATGAACCCGGACTGGCCCGGCCGCGGCACATGCGCCCACCGGCCTCCTCCCGCACAGGAAGTCGGCCGATCCGACTTCCTGTGCGATCCGGCCGGAGCCGATCAGGTTCCAGCGTCACCCGTGGGCTTTCAGATAGTCGGCGAACGGCACCGCGTGGGCGAGTGCCAGCCGCCTCAACTCGCGGCACTCCTCCGCGTGGTGGTCGGCCAGTTCGCGGTTGATCTGGGTGCCGTCCGGGCGGAAGTTCAGCCGCACGACAGAGACGTCGTCGAACAGCCACCAGTCCTGGAGCGGGATGCCGTGGTCCTGCCCGGTGATGTCGAGGATCCGGATGTCCTCACCGGCGGCGATGTTGCCGGGGATGCCCCAGGCGAACTGGTAGCGCTGGTAGTCCGTCAACGGCTGCCGGACCACCCGGACGCGCCCGATGGTCCGGCCCGAGGAGACGAAACCCCGGACCCTCGCGTGCCAGGCCGCGTTGTGCTCCGCCGGCTTGGGCTCGCCCCGCAGGAACCGGGCGAGGTTCTCCGCCTCGCGCGGCATCGTGTAGACGGGCTGGGCTTCGAGCCGGAACGCGTCGCGCCGGTACCCGTCGAAGTGCCGACGCCAGGCGTCACCATCCAAGAGCACGGACCGCCTCCTCCTCCGGAGCGGCGAGGGCGGCGAACCGGCCGCCCGGCACCACGAAGGCTAGGGAGCTCCGAACCCACCGTCCACCCGAACCTCGAAGTGTTCCCGTTCCGGACCAAGGAGCGCCAACCGGCCCTACCCCCCAGCGTGCCGGTAGAGCGTCACCAGGATGCCGTGCACCGGTTCGCCCTCCGGGTCCTCCTCCGCCTCGTCGACGAGGGCGGCCAGGGCCCCGGCGAGGCGGGCCGCCTTGGCGGGGCTGAGGCGGAGGTGGCGCAGGGTCAGGAGGTGGTCGGCGGGCGAGCGGTCCAACTCCTGGGCCACGGCGCCGAAGAGTGCGGCCGTGCCCTCGGCCTGCGGTTCGTCGACGAGGAGTCGCTCGGCGGACCGCCGGTAGTACTTCTCGGTGCCGCCGCGCACCCGTCGTGTTCCCGCGTCCTGGATCAGCCCCGCCTCGCCCAGCACCCTGAGGTGGTGGGAGACGCTGCCCTTGTTCACTCCCAGCTGTGCGGCGAGCCGGCTGATCGTCGACGGCCGGGCGCTCAGGGCGAAGAGCAGGCGCTGGCGCAGGGGGTGGGCGAGTGCGGTGTGCTGCAGGGGCGCGCTGATTCGCTGGACGCCTTCGTCTTCATCCGGTTGATGGCTCACCAGATCAAGCGTTAAGTACGGTTGACGCTTTTGCAAGCCACTGATCTACTCCCTCCCATGATCCCCACCACATCGCCTGCCGCGCTGGACGCCACCGCCGTCGTCGAGTCGATCGCCGACCTGGTCCGCGAGAACTACGTCTTCCCCGACGCCGCCCGGCAACTGGCGGACCTGCTGCGGCGGCGGAGCGCCGACGGGGCCTACCCGGCCGAGTCCGCCGAGGGGTTGGCCGACGCGGTCACCTCCGACCTGCGGTCGGTCAACGGCGATCTGCACCTGGCCCTCAAGTACCACGCCGTGCCGGTGCCGCCCGAGCAGGGTGCGGCGGTGCTCGCCACGGCGCGGCGGCGGTTCGACGCCTCCCTGGGCGGTGTCCCGCGCGTGGAGCTCCTGGACGGCGGCGTCGCGGTCCTGGAGATCGGGCCCATGGTGTTCCCGCTGGACTGGGCGGCTCAGCCGCTGGCCGCGGCGCTCTCCCTGGTCGCGCCCGCCGACGCGCTCGTGCTGGACCTGCGCCGCAACGTCGGCGGCGATCCGAACACCGTCGCCTTCATCTGCGGCTACCTGCTCGACGGCCGCACGCACCTCAACACCATGCTCTCGCGGCAGGGCGAGGTGGCCGAGCAGTCCTGGACGCCCCCGTTCGTGCCGGGCGCCCGCTTCGGCGGTGACAAACCGCTCTACGTGCTGACCAGCGCGGACACCTTCTCCGCGGGCGAGGAGCTCGCCTACGACCTGCAGCAGCTCGGGCGCGCCGAGGTCGTCGGGGAGACCACCCGGGGCGGCGCCCACCCGCGCGAGGGCTGGACGGTGCACCCGCACCTGGAGCTCAGCGTGCCGGTCGCCCGCGCGGTCAACCCGGTCTCGGGCACCAACTGGGAGGGCACCGGCGTCCGGCCCGACGTGCCGTGCGACGCCGCGGCCGCGCTCGACCGCGCGGTGGCCCTGGCCGTGGCACGTCTGGCCTAGGGCGCGCCCTGTCCGCCCCTTGGGCGCACGCGTGCCGGGGCCCGGCCGATCGCTAGGGTCGGCCGAATGGTCGAGGACATGCGGATCTGCTTCATCGGTGACTCGTTCGTCCAGGGGGTCGGCGACCCGGAGTACCGGGGGTGGGTCGGACGGGTGCTGGAGGCCAGCGGCGGCGGCATCACGGCGTTCAACCTCGGCGTCCGGCGCAACACCTCCGAGGACGTCGCGGAGCGCTGGCGGCGGGAGGTGCTGCCGCGGACCGCGCCCGGGGCGGACAACCGGCTCGTCGTCTCCTTCGGGAGCAACGACGCCATCCTGGAGAACGGCGCGGTGCGCGTCGGCCCGGAGCGCTGCCTGGAGAACCTGGCCTCGATCCTGGACGAGAGCCTGGACGAGAGCCTGAGCCGCGCCGTCCTCCCGCTGGTGGTCGGCCCGCCGCCGGTCGTCGTCGCCGGGGACGGGCACCTGCGCCGCACCGCGGCGCTCGCCGAGGGGATGGCCGCCCTCTGCGCGTCGCGGCACGTCCCGTTCGTCGACACCACCCTGCGCCTGGCCGACGATCCCGTCTGGGTCCGCGAGGCCACGGCCGGCGACGGCGCGCACCCGGGCGCCGACGGCTACCGGCGGCTGGCCGACCTCGTTCTGGCCGGCCAGTGGCGGGACTGGATCGCCAACGGCCGGCTGACAGACTGAGGTCCCATGCCGAACCCGCTCGACGCCCCGGACGCCGTGGCCGCCGCCGCCGAACCGCTTGAGGAACTGCTCGACAGCGTCATCTTCGTGTCGTCCCTCGAACTGTTCTCCGTGGTCCCGGTGGCCGGCGTGGCCCCCGGTCCGGACCGGTTGGCGAACCTCGCCCAGGCCGTGTACGACGCGGGGCCCACCGGACACCGGGTGGGCTGGCCGGTCCGCCCGTTCGAGCCGCGGCGGACCTGGCGGGAGATCCTCCACCGACAGGTGACCGCACGCCTCACCGAACCCGACCAGGTCCGGCTGGCCGGCGAACTCACCGAGGGCATCGCCGACCTCATCGAGGCGCACCTGGGACCGGTCCGGAGCTTCTGCGACGTCAGCGACCCGCGCAGCGGCTACATCTGGTGGCGCAACCTGCTGCTGGTCACCGACGACTGGGCCACCATCCTGCACTTCGGGGTCTGCGACTGAGGCCCCACAGTGGTGACGTTCACCCCGTACGCACACTCTGGTGCCGCTGCCATGACTCTGACACCATCTCAGCCGAGATGATCACACAACTGCGCCGATGGCTCATCTCACCTGCGTCAATGCATCCGTAGAGCAGCGAGAGAATCCGAGGCCAACCATGAAGACCACGACCTTAAGGAACCGCGTCCCGCACCTGGTGATGGTCGTGCTGATGTTCCTGGGCATGATGACCGCCGCGAGCACGCAGGCCCAGGCGGCGGCGGCGCAGCAGGTCGCCGCCGCAGGCGCGACGATATGTTCCAACGCGCCCATCCCGACGGGCTGGGTGATCACCTGGTCCTACAGCAGCAGCAGCTGTCCCGGCACCGGCGTGGCCTACAACATCGCCGACACGAGCGGGCAGACCGCCATGGGCGGCGTCTGTTCCATGTCGCCCATCCCGGCGGGCTGGGTGATCACCTGGTCCTACAGCAGCAACACCTGCGCCGGCACCGGCGTCGCGTACAACATCAACAACACCGCCAACCAGACCAGCATGGGCGGCGTCTGCTCCATGTCCCCCATCCCCGCCGGATGGGTCATCACCTGGTCCTACAGCACCAACAGCTGCGCCGGCACCGGCGTCGCCTACACCATCAACAACACCGCCAACCAGACCAGCATGGGCGGCGTCTGCTCCATGTCCCCCATCCCGGCGGGCTGGGTGGTCACCTGGTCGTACAGCACCAACAGCTGCGCCGGCACCGGCGTCGCCTACAGCATCTACAAGCTCACCAACCAGACCACCGCCGAGGTGTGCTCCTTCTCCCCCATCCCCGCCGGGTGGGTCATCACGGACACGCACAGCAGCGGCAGCTGCTACGGCAGCGGCCGCGCGTACTACATCCGCAAGGCCTGACGGGCAGCCCGCACAGGAAGTCGGCCCGTCCGACTTCCTGTGCGGTTCGCGGTCCCGCGGAACTCAGACGGCGGTGGAGAGCGCCACGTGCCGCCACCGGTCGAGTTCGCTCCGGACGTGGTCCAGCTTCGCCTCGACGCGCTCGACCGCGTCCGCGCCCAACTGCAGCCGCAGCGGCGGCTCGGCGGCCTCGGTGACGTCGACCACGGCCCGGGCGGCCTTCGCCGGGTCCCCCGGCTGCCGGCCGTCGACCCGGGCCAGCGCCTCGCGCACCGGTCCCGCTCCCGCCGCGTAGTCGGCGATGGCGGCCGGCTCCACCCGCAGGCTGGAGCCGCCGAGGAAGTCGGTGCGGAAGCCGCCCGGCTCGACGATGGTGACGCGGACACCCAGCGGGGCCAGTTCGCCGTGCAGCGCCTCGGAGATGCCTTCGACGGCGAACTTCGACGCCCCGTACAGGCCGATCGCCGGCGCGGTCGCGAAGCCGCCGACCGAGCCGATGTTCAGGACGTGCCCGGACCGCTGGGCGCGCAGGGTCGGCAGGGTCGCCCGCAGCGTGTTGAGCACGCCGAACACATTGACGTCGAACAGCGCCCGGGCGGCGGCGTCGGAGGTCTCCTCGATCGCGCCGACCAGACCGTAGCCGGCGTTGTTGACCACGACGTCGATCCGGCCGAACCGGGCCAGTCCGGTCTCCACCGCCGCCGCCAGCTGCGCCGGGTCGGTGACGTCCGCGATCACCGCCAGCAGTCCGTCGGGCCCGTGCGGGAACGCCTTGCGCACGGCCGCCGCGTCCCTCGCCGTCGCGATCACGCTGTGGCCCCGGTCCAGCGCCTCCCGGGTGATCTCCGCGCCGAGCCCCCGCGACGCCCCGGTGACGAACCAGATACCCATGCTCTCCCCTGTTCCGATGTTCCGATGACCCAACCGCCCCGATGGGCCGACGGAACGACGCTAGATCCTAGAGTCGGGTCTAGATCAAGAGCCGAAACGCGGGGAGGCCGCCCATGGACCTGAGCATCGGTGAGGTGGCGCAGCGCAGCGGGCTGAGCGTGCACGCGCTGCGGTTCTACGAGCGGGAGGGCCTGTTCGCCAACCCCGTGCGCCGCCTGGCCAACGGCCGCCGGATCTACCACGAGGAGGATCTGGAGTGGCTGGCGGTCTGCACGAAGCTGCGCTCCTCCGGCATGCCCCTGCCCGCGATCCGGCGGTACGTCGAACTGGCCCGCCAGGGCGCGGGCAACGAGAACGAGCGGCTCGCACTGCTGCGCGAGCACCAGGAGCACGTGGAGGCGCAGCTCCGGGAGCTGCGGGGCGCCCTGGACGTGATCCGGTACAAGGTGCGGATCTACGAGGACCACCTCGCCCGCGGCGAGGCCGACCGACTCTGGAACCCGTCCCATGGCACCCGACCCGCCGAGCACTAAATGGCTTGCTCCCAGGCGAGGCGCCTGTCACCGTTCCGCCTGGACCGACAGTCGATCACCGTCGGCAGGTCGTCCGCCTCTTGAGGAATTCACCGAAGAGGCACGGGAATCAGGAGAAGTGGTGCCATGGAAAATCAGTACGAGGACGAGTGTCGCCGGGCGCTGGCCGAGGAGCAGGCGAAGAGCCTTGCCGAGACCGGCAATTGGTCGCACGTGGACAAGGACCAGGTCCACCGGGACTGGGACGTGCTGTACCGGGAGATCGCGGCTCACCTGGACGATTCCCGGCCCGGGGACCAGCCGATCCAGGAACTCGTCCGCCGGCACTTCGACATCACCTGCCGGTTCTACCTCCCCACCCGGGAGGCGTACGTCGGCACGGCGTTGCTGTACGCGGAGGACGAGGCGATGCGGGAGTTCCACAACGCCTACCACCCCGGGATGGTGGAATTCCTGGGTGCCGCGATGCGGATATTCGCCGAACGGGGCGTCGGCTTCGCCGCGTAGGACTTCCCGCGCGGCGGCCCGACTCGGCGCGTGGTCAGTCCACGCAGAACTCGTTGCCCTCGACGTCCCGCATCACGATGCAGGAGTCGGTGCCGTCGTACAGCAGGCGTTCGCGGACGGCGCCGAAGGCCAGTAGGCGGGTGCACTCGGCTTCGAGGACGGCGAGGCGCTCCTCGCCCACGAGGCCGGTGCCGACGCGCACGTCGAGGTGCAGCCGGTTCTTGACCGCCTTGCCCTCGGGGACGCGCTGGAAGTACAGCCGCGGGCCCACACCGGAGGGGTCGACGCAGGCGAACCACGAGCCCCGCTCCTCGGCGGACCGGGTCTCCTGGTAGGCGTCCCAGCTGTCGAACCCCTTCGGCGGCGGGGCGACGTACCCCAGCACCTCGCACCAGAAGCGGGCCACGCGCTCGGGCTCCGCGCAGTCGAAGGTGACCTGGAACTGCCTGATCGTTGCCATGGGCTGCACCGTAACAGCGGGCGTCGGCGCTCACCTCCCATTAAATGTCCGCCCGTTGACCAGTTCGGGCGGCCGCCGGATCGAGGTGCGCGAGCAGTGCGGCGGCGCCGTCCTCGGCGGCGATCCCGCGGGCCAGTTCGGCCGCGCGGCGGCGGTGGGACGGGTCGGCCAGGCAGTCCGTGATCGCGTCGGCGAGGGCTTCGGCGGTGAGGTCCCCGAACGGCACGGGCCGCGGGGCGACGCCCAGCCGGTGCAGCCGGGCGGCCCAGAACGGCTGGTCGGCCATGACGGGGACGGGCACGGCGGGGACCCCGGCCCGCAGTCCGGCCGCGGTGGTGCCCGCCCCGGCGTGGTGGACGACGGCCGCGGTGCGCGGGAACAGCCAGTCGTGCGGGACGTCCCCGACGGCGAGGACCTCGTCACCGCCGGAGCCCCCCAGCCCGGCCCACCCGGCCTGCACCACCGCGCGCACACCGGCCCGCCGCACGGCCGCCGTCACCAGCGCGCTCAGCCGCTCCCCCTCGCCCGGCGCCATGCTGCCGAACCCGATGAACACCGGCGGCGGCCCCGCCTGGAGGAAGTCGACCAGCGCGGCCGGGGGTTGCCAGCCGTCCGGCCGGGCGGGCCACCAGTAGCCCGTCACCTCGACGCCGTCCGGCCAGTCCGCGGGGCGCGGCAGCACCAGCGGGCTGTAGCCGTGGAAGGCCGGCCGGACGTCCCCGGCGACCGAGGGCGGCTCGCCCGGCAGCCCGAGGCGGTCGCGCAGCCGGGCCACCGAGCCCGCGAAGACCCCGTCCGCGCGGGCCAGCACGTCCCGGCCCGCGGCGAGGTTGGCCGCCGGCCCCAGGTCGTCGACGTTCCCCGCGTTGGGCAGCGGGAACTCCCTGGTGGCGAACGACGGCGTGAGGTAGGTGCCGACGGCCGGGACGCCGAACGCCTCGCCGGCCGCCCGGCTGAGCCCGGCCGGGCCGTAGGCGGTGAGCAGCAGATCGGCTCCGCCGCCGACGGCCTCCGCCACACCGTCGGCGAGCCCGTCCGCGTACGCCCTGGTCAGCGCCCGGACCTCGTCCCGCGACGCGGCCCGGGACCAGTCCCGGATCAGCCGCTGCGGGTCTCCCGGCATCGGCCGGTAGCCGAGGCCGCAGCCGCCGATCAGCGCCTCGAAGGACGGGTGGGCGGCCACGGCGACCTGATGGCCCGCGTCCAGCAGACGCCGCCCGAGACCGGTGAAGGGGGCGACGTCGCCGCGCGATCCGGCGGTGATGATCAGAATCCGCATGGCGCGATTCTCCTCGGTCCTACCCCTCCTCGGTCCTACCGAGCCTGATCCCCCGTCTGGTCGCCGAGGGTGAGGAGGACGCGGCGCAGCAGCTCGGTGAGCCGGTCGCGTTCGACGGCGGTCAGCCCGGCGAGCTGGCGCTCCTCCCCCGCGAGGTGGTGCTCGACGAGGCGGTTGGTGAGCTCCCGGCCGCTGTCGGTCAGGGAGATCAGCACCCGGCGGCGGTGGGCGGGGTCGACGGCCCGTTCGACCAGGCCCTTCTCCACCAGGTGGTCGATCCGGTTGGTGAGCGCGGCGGAGCTGACCATCGCGGCCGAACTCAGCTCGCCGGCGGTGAGGACGTGCGGCGCGCCGGCCCGCAGCAGGGTGGCCAGGACGTCGAACTCCCAGGGTTCGACGCCGTGGAGGGCCAGGTTCTCCTTGATCCCGCGCTCCAGCAGGCGGGAGGCGCGGGAGATCCGGCCGATCACGGCCATGGGGGAGGTGTCGAGGTCGGGGCGGATCGCGCGCCACTGCGCGGTGATGCGGTCGACGCCGTCCGCCGCGTCCACCTGGTCCGTCGTGCCCATCTCGCCCGCCTTGCCCGTATCCGTCTTGTCCGTCATGCCCCGAGCCTAACATTTCGACGTGGAAATGTTTGACATCACGGATCGAAGCTGCCTATAGTTTCGACATCGAAATGTTCGACACAGGGGGGAACGTCATGAAGGTCCTGCTCACCGGCGCCACCGGCTACATCGGCACCGCCGTCACCGACCACCTCACCGCCGCCGGCCACCAGGTCGTCGCCGTCACCCGCGGCGCCGAGCCGCAGCCCGGCCGCGGCTGGCACGCCCAGCTGGTCGGCGACACCGCCGACCCGGCCTCGCTGGCCGGCCTGGTCACCCCGGACATCGAGGCCGTCGTCCACCTCGCCCCGCCGAGCGGCGACGCCGAGGTCGACACCGCCGCCATCGAGGCGCTCGCCACCCCGCTGCGCGGCACCGGCCGCCCCCTCGTGTACACCAGCGGCGTCTGGGTGCTCGGCGCCACCGGCGCGGCCCAGGAGGTCGGCGAGGAGGCCGCCACCAACCCGGTCGGCCTCGTCGGCTACCGCCCGCGGATCGAGCAGCGGGTGCTGGCCGAGGCCGCCGAGGGCGTGCGCGCGGTCGTCGTCCGGCCCGCCATCGTGTACGGGCGCGGCGGCGGCATCCCCGCCATCCTGGTCGACCGGGCCCGCACGCAGGGGGCGCCCGAGTACTACGGCGAGGAGGGCGTGCGCTGGCCGACCGTCCACGTCGACGACCTGGCCGAGCTGTTCGTCGCCGCCGTCGAGCGGGCCGAGGCCGGCAGCCTCTGGCACGGCGTCGGCGAGTCGACCGTCCCGGTGCGCGACATCGCCCGGGCCGCCGGCCGCGCCGCCGGGGTGCTCGCCGCCCCGCGGGTGGTGCCGGTGGAGCAGGCCGCCGAGACCTTCGGCCCGCTGTTCGCGGAGGCGCTCGGCCTCGACCAGAGCGTCAGCGGCGCCGCCGCCCGCACCGCCCTCGGCTGGCGGCCGAGCCGCCCGGGCATCGTGGCCGACCTGCTGGCGGGCTCGTACCGGCCGGTCGAGGTGTTCGGCGCCCCCGAGGGCCCGGAGACCGACGCCGAGGTGGCCGCGATCGCCCGCCTGGTCGCCGAGGTCGAGCACGCCCAGCAGAACGAGCTGGTCGACGGCTTCCTGGAGGTCTTCCGCCGGGCCGACCCGGTCTGGACCACCGGCCACGGCAAGCGGCTGTCGGGCTTCGACGAGATCGCCGAGTTCACCCGGAAGGTGCTGCCCGGCGCGACGGCCGAGTCCACCGCCGTCTACGACGTCGAGCGCGTGCTGTTCCTGCGGCCCGACGTCGCCGCGGTCAACGTCCGCCAGCAGCCGGTCCTCCCGGACGGCACCCGGATCACCGACCGGCCCGAGGGCCGCCCGTTCTACATCCTGGTCAAGGAGGACGGCGCCTGGCGCGTCGGCGCCGCCCAGAACACCGTCGTCGCCTGACCGACCCCCGCACCACCCTTCACCCGCGCACCCACCTTCACCCGCACCCCCACCCGGCCGGCCCGGGGGCACACCCTGCCCCCGGGCCGGCACCGGCGTTCCGGCCCCCGTAAACCGTTTGACCCGGCGTCATGCCCGAGGCTGCACTGTGCCGGGGCGCCGCGGCGTGTGGCGCCGGCCGTCCAGGGGAGGCAGCAGCACCGATGGAGATCCGTTCCACGACCGACCAGGACCTCAAGGTCTTCGTCGACACGCTCCACGCCGCGTTCGGACTGTTCCCGGAGACGCCGGCCGAGGACGGCGGCGGAGTCTGGTGGTCGGTCTACGAGATGGACCGCAACCTGCTCGCCGTGGCGCCGGACGGACGGCCGATCGGCACCGCGGGCGCCTACTCCTTCGAACTCACCCTGCCCGGCGGGGCCCTCGCCCCGGCCGCCGGGGTGACCGCGGTCGGCGTCCTGCCCACGCACCGGCGCCGGGGCGTGCTCACCGCCATGATGCGCCACCAGCTGGAACAGCTGCGCGAGCGCGGGGACTTCCTCGCCGTCCTGCTGGCCGCCGAGGCGCCCATCTACGGGCGGTTCGGCTACGGACCGGCGACGTACACGGCGCGGCTGACGGTGCCGCGCCGGCAGGCCGCCCTCACCCCGCTCCGGGCGGGGCACCCGGCGGACACCGGCTCGGTCGAACTGCTGCCGCGCGCCGACTGCGGCGAGATCCTGGAGGAGGTCTACGACCGGTACCGCCGCACCCAGCCCGGCGCGCTGTCCCGGCCGCACCGCTGGTGGGCCTCGGGCGCGGGGAAGCCCCCGATCGCACCGAAGCCGCGCTACGTCGCCGTCCACCGGGACGCCGACGGCGTCCCGGACGGCTACGCCAGCTACGAGCTCGGCTCCGGCGCCCTGACCGTCGACGAGACCATCGCCACCGACGACACGGCCCACCACGCCCTGGTCCGGTGCCTGCTCGGGCACGACCTGGTCGACCGGATCGTGTTCCGGCACTTCACGCCCGACCACCCGCTGCGCTGGCAGCTCGCGGACTTCCGCGCCGCCGAGCTGAGCGGCGACACCGACCAGCTCTGGGTGCGGCTGCTGGACGTCCCGCGCGCCCTGACCGCGCGCGGCTGGTTCGCCGACGGCGAGCTCGTCCTCGACGTCGACGACCCGTTCCTCGGCGAACGGGGCCGCCACCTGCTGACCGTCCGGGACGGCAGGGCCGAGTGCGTCCCGACGGACCGGGCGCCCGACCTCTCCCTCGACGTGCGCGACCTCGGCGCGATCTACCTCGGCGGCACCGCCCCCGGCACCCTGGTCCGCGCGGGCCACATCCGCGCCCACCACCCCGCCGCCGCACCCCTCGCCGACACCCTCTTCCGCGCCGACCGCCAGCCGCACACCGTCCACTGGTTCTGACCCCGCCGAGGCGGAGTGGGAAGTCGGCCGATCCGACTTCCCACTCCTACCACCGCCCCCCTCAGCCCCGTAGCCGGGTGTTGAGGCGGGCGGCCTGGCGGGTGAGGTGGTCGCGTTCGGCGAGACTGGTGGCCCGCCGGGCGGCCTCGGTGTAGAGCCGGGCCGCCGTCGCCGGGTCGCCGGCGCGTTCGTGGAGGTACGCCGCCACCGCGTCGTACCGGGGCAGGGCGGCATCGAGGGCGGCCAGCGCGGCGAGTCCGGCCTGCGGGCCGTCCGCCTCGCCGACGGCGACCGCGCGGTTGAGCCGGACCACCGGGCTGTCGGTGAGCCGCACCAGCTCGTCGTACCACTCGACGATCTGCACCCAGTCGGTCTCCGCCGCCGTCGGCGCGTCCGCGTGCAGCGCGGCGACGGCGGCCTGGGCCTGGAACTCCCCCAGCCGGTCCCGCGCCAGGGCCGCCTGCAGGATCCCGACGCCCTCCGCGATCGCCGCCGCGTCCCACCGGCCGCGGTCCTGTTCGGCGAGCGGCACCAGGCTGCCGTCCGGCGCGGTCCGGGCGGCCCGCCGGGCGTGGTGCAGCAGCATCAGGGCGAGCAGTCCCGCCACCTCGGGGTGGTCGATCGCGGCGGCGAGCTGCCGGGTGAGCCGGATGGCCTCGGCGGCGAGGTCGACGTCCCCGCCGTACCCCTCGTTGAAGACCAGGTAGAGGACGCGCAGCACGGTGGCGACGTCGCCGGGCCGGTCGAGCCGCACGCCCGCGACGGTGCGCTTGGCCCGGCTGATCCGCTGCGCCATGGTCGCCTCGGGCACCAGGTAGGCCTCAGCGATCTGCCGGGTGGTGAGCCCGCCGACGGCGCGCAGGGTGAGCGCGACGGCGGACGCGGGCGTCAACGACGGGTGCGCGCACAGGAAGTAGAGCTGCAGGGTGTCGTCCCCGGCGGGCACCGGCCCGGGGGCCGGCTCCTCCTCGACGAGGTCCTCGCGCCGCCGGCGGGCGCTGTCCGCGCGCGCGACGTCGAGGAACTTCCGCCAGGCCACGGTGACCAGCCAGCCCTTCGGGTCCCGCGGGCGGTCCTCGGGCCAGCGGCGGACGGCCTCGACCAGCGCCTCCTGGACGGCGTCCTCGGCCGCCGCGAAGTCGGCTCCGCGGCGGACGAGGACGGCGAGCACGCCCGGCACCAGGCTCCGGAGCGGGACGTCATCCATGGCACTCATCCACGGCACTCATCCACGGCACTCATCCATGGCACTCGTCGATGGTCGGCGGCGCGGACAGGAACGGGCGCAGCTCCAGCCACTCGTGGATCGGCTTCCCGCCCTGGCCGGGGGCGGCGGACAGTTCCCCGGCCAGTTCGACGGCCCGCTCGTAGCTGTCGACGTCGATGACCATCCAGCCGGCGATGAGGTCCTTGGTCTCCGCGAACGGGCCGTCGGTGACCGGCGGCCGCCCCTCTCCGTCGTACCGGACCCAGGTGCCCTCGGGCGCGAGCGCCTGGCCGTCGACGTACTCGCCGGTCCCCTCCAGCCGGGCCGCGAAGTCGCGCATGTACTGGATGTGCGCCGAGATCTCCTCCGGCGTCCACTGGTCCATCGGCGCGCAGTTCACCGCGGCCGGGGCACCCCGGTAGTGCTTGAGCAGCAGGTACTTGGCCATGTCGACCCTCTCCTCCGGACTGGTGCGACCCATTGTGGGCCGCGCTCACCCCTGGGACGGAGCGGGCCACGGGTTCTCGACATCACCGCCGGAAATTCTTTTTCCCTCTCTCAGGGCAGCGCGCGGTGCAGCCGCGGGGTGGCGGACGGGGCGGCGAGGGCCAGCGCGGCGGCGTGCCGGGGGCCGGCCGGGAGGTCGGCGACGGCCCAGCCGGGCGGACGGCGGGCGGGGTCGGCGGTGCCGAGGTAGTCGGCGGCGGGCGGGCGGCCGAGGCCGATGCCGAGGCCCTTGAGGTAGGCCTCCTTGCGGGTCCACAGCCGGGCGAACGCGCCGGGGCGGTCGGCCGCCGGAACGGCCGCGAGCTCGGTCTGTTCGGCCGGGTGCAGGACGCCCGCGAGGACCTCGACGCTGTCGGCGCCCGGGTGCGGTTCCACGTCGACGCCGACCGGGGCCGCCGCGACGCCGATCAGCACCAGGCCGCCGCCGTGCGACAGCGAGAAGTGGGTGCCGTCGGTGTCGGCCAGCCGCGGCCGCCCGTGCGGCTCGGCGCAGTCGGGGCAGGGCTCGCGGCCGAAGACCAGCGCCGCCGGGTCGACCGCCAGGCGCCGGCCGAGGACGCGCCGCAGGGCGACGTGGGCGACCAGGTAGCAGTGCCGGTCGGCGTCCCGGACAAAGCGCCCGGCCCGCCGCCGCTCCTCCGCGTCGAGGCTGCCGAGCTCGGCCGGGCCGACCGCCAGCTCGGCGGCGTCCAGCAGCCACAGCTCGACCGTCCGCTCCACCCCCGCCTCCACCTGCCCTCCCCCGTTCGTCACGTGCCGGCGTGCGCCTCGCGGAACGGCCCGGGCTTGCCGACCGGCGGCGCGACGGCCTCGCCGACGCCCTGCCGGCCGAGCTCCTCCAAGACGTTCTCCAGCAGCTCGGTGTCGCAGTAGATGTGCAGCTCGGTGATCTTCCCCCACTTGATCCGGACGACGTGCACGCCCTGGTTGGAGTAGCGGTTGCCCTCGCGGTCGGTGAGGTGGTCGACCCATTCGGCGAACGCCACGGTGTCCCAGGGCCAGCCCTTGGCGACCACCTTCTTCAGCTCGAAGCGCAGGTCGGGCATGACCTCCGCGAGCCGGTCGTACCACCGCTGGACCTGCTCCGCCTGGTGCCGCCCGCCGGACAGCGCGTGCGAGCCGGAGAACCAGTGCTCCGCGTCGGGCGTGAACTGCCGGACGATGGCGGCGTAGTTGCCGCGGTTGACCTCGGCGAAGGAGTTGCGGAGGTTGCGCCGGACGATGGCGTGGTACACGTTTCCCACCTCGGGTCGGTGTCGTGACGGTGCATCAAGAACGCATCAGGAACGCGCCAGGAACTCTACGGCTTCTCGACGGCGAGCGGCGGCGCCCCGCCCTCGCGCAGGCCGAAGCGTTCGTACAGCCACCGCAGCGGGGCCGGCGCCCACCAGTTCCAGCGGCCGAACAGGCGCATCAGCGACGGCACCAGCAGGGCCCGGACGATGGTCGCGTCCAGCAGCACGCCGAGGGCGGTACCGAGGCCGAGTTCCTTGATGAACACGATCTCCGAGGTGGCCAGCGCGCCGAGGGCGACGCAGAAGAGCAGGGCGGCGGCGGTCACCACGCGTCCGGTGCGGCCGAGCCCCTGGGCGACCGACTCGGTCTCGCCGACGCCGGCGTCCCGGGCCTCCTTGATCCGGGCGAGCAGGAAGACGCCGTAGTCGGTGGAGAGTCCGAAGACCATCGCGAACAGCAGCACCGGCTGGGTGGCGTCCAGGGCGTCCTGCGCGGAGGTGCCGAACAGCCCGGCGAGGTGGCCCCATTGGAAGACCACGACCAGGATGCCGAAGGTCGCCGCGAGGGTGAGCAGGTTCATCACGACGGCGGTGAGCGGCAGGATCAGCGAGCCGGTCATCAGCAGCAGCACCAGCATGCTGGTGAGGAAGACGATCAGGGCGGCGGCCGGGAGGTGGTCGACCAGGCTGGCCTTGAGGTCGACGAAGGTGGCGGTCTGCCCGCCCACCAGCAGCTCATCCGGACTGGCCGGGCCGCCCAGCGCGCGGACCTCCTTGACCAGGTCCTGGCTGGTCTCGCTGAGGCCGCGCTCCCTGGGGGTGACCTGGATCAGCCAGGTGTCGCCGTTCAGCGGCAGGGCGGGCGAGACGGCGGCCGCTCCGGGCAGTGCGGCGATGCCGCCGCGCAGGGCGTCCACCCGGCCCTGCGCGGCGGCCGGGTCGCCGGGGGCGGTGGCGACCACGACCTGGACGGCCTCCAGCGGGTCGGCGGGGAAGTCGGCCCGCAGGGTGTCGGCGACGGCCCGGCTGCTCGCGCCGGTGGGCAGCGAGCCGGGGCCGACCGAGGTGAAGGCGACCTTGAGGAAGGGCAGGCCGAGCGCGATCAGCAGCACGCTCGCGCCGATCGCGACCAGCGGCGCGCGCCGCATCACGCCGCGGGCCAGGGTGAACCAGCCGCCGGTGGTGTCCTCGGGCGATTCGAGCGAGCGGCGCCAGCGGGCCGGGGCCAGGAAGTCGATGTGCCGGCCGAGCAGCCGCAGCAGGGCGGGCAGCACCAGCAGGGCGACCAGCAGCGCGGAGGCGGAGACCAGCAGGCCGCCGACGGCCATCGAGTAGAGGAAGCGCTGCCGGAAGACGAACAGCGAGGCCATCGCGGCGCTGACGGTCAGCGAGCTGAACAGGATGGTGCGGCCGGCGGTGTGCAGGGTGACGGTGACGGCCCGCGAGACGTCGGGGTCGACGGTCAGCTCGCTGCGGAAGCGGGAGACGATCAGCAGGCTGTAGTCGATCGCGAGGCCGAGCCCGAGGGCGGTGACCAGGTTGAGCGAGAAGATCGACATCGGGGTGACGAACTGGTCGACCAGCCGCAGGCCGAGCAGCGTGAGGACGACGTTCAGCCCGCCGATGACCAGCGGCAGCGCGGACGCCACCAGGCTGCGGAAGATCCACAGCGAGAGCAGGAACAGCAGCGGGAACGCCAGCAGTTCGGCTCGCTGGAGGTCGTGCTGGACGGTGCTGACGACCTGGTTGCCGACCACCTCGCTGCCGCCGAGCCGGACGTTCGGGTTCCCGTCGAGCTTCTCGGCGAGCCGGTCGACGGCGTCCTGGTAGCGACTCCCGGCGTCGTCCTTGAGCCGGCCGACGACGGCGGTCTGCCGGCCGTCGTGGGAGACCAGGTTCCGGTCCTGGGTCCGGTAGTACGTCAGGACGTCTGCGAACGTGGGGTCGCCGGCCATCAGGGCGGCGACCTTCTCGGCCTCGTCCCGGGTGCGCGGGTCGTCCACCGGGGCACCGGTGGCGACAAGGGCGATGACGCCCCCGTCGGCCTGGATGCCGGTGGCGGCGCCGATCCGGTCGTCGGCCCGGACGCTGCCGGAGCCGGGGGTGACGAAGTCCGGGTTGCCGCCGGTCAGCGAGGTGACGACGGGCGCGCCGAAGACGGCGGCCAGGACGGCGACCAGGACGCCGCACAGCACCATCAGCCGGGCGTGCCGGTTCGCCGACCGTGCGATCAGGTCCATCATGCGTGGCTCCTCAGCCGGGTCTCCGCCGACGCGACTCCAGCACCCGCCGACGTCCCCGCCGACGTCCCCGCCGGCACCGCCGCCGCCCCGGCCGGGGGCCGGACGTCCATCCGCCGGACCAGCTTGCGCAGCAGGGCCCGGTAGGAGAAGTGCTCGACCTGGAGCCAGTGCCGCTCGGAGTCGTAGTACCGGATGCCGCCGTTGAGCGCGGCCCCGGACTTCGGCGTGGTCTTGGCCTGCTTGAACCACACGGCCCGCTGCGGGTCGGTCCGCAGCAGGTGGAGGTAGCGGGCCATGAGCTGGGACTGGTAGTCCATGATCGGCCAGTTGCCGGTGGAGGTCTGGAAGTAGCCGATGACGAAGAGGTTGTCGTATTCCGGGTGGAAGGCGCTCAGGTGCAGCTGCGGGGTGCGCCCGTTCCAGTTCAGGTACTTGCGGTCGATGAACGGGAACTCGGTCATCCGGTAGCCGGTGGCGTACACGATGACGTCGAACTCCTCCTCGGTGCCGTCGGTGAACTTCACCCGGTCGCCCAGGAGTTCGGCGATGTCCGGCTTGGCGGCGATGTCCCCGTGGCCGAGGTGGTAGAGCAGCGTCGAGTTGATGACGAAGTGCTCCTCCAGCAGCTTGTGCGAGGGCTTCGGCAGGCCGTACTGCTCCGGCCGGCCGGCGCTGTTCAGGCGCAGGAAGAGGTTGCCGAAGAGCCGCACCACCGGCCGCGGCATCCGCCACTTCAGGACGTTCTCGTAGAGCACGTCGGTCGGCATCCCGAACAGGTACTTGGGCCAGTAGTAGCAGCCGCGCCGGATGCTCAGCGCGGTCGAGACCGCGTTCTGCGAGGACTCCACCGCGATGTCGCAGCCCGAGGTGCCGCCGCCGACCACCAGCACCCGCTTGCCGCGCAGCGGCTCCGGGTCGCGGTACTCGCAGGAGTGGATCGTCTCGCCGTCGAACTTCCCCGGGTAATCGGGCATCCGGGGGCTCCAGTTGTGGCCGTTGGCGATCACCACCCCGCCGTAGCGGCGTACTTCGCCCCCGTCGAGGGTGACGAACCAGTCCGGCGAGCCGTCCCGGCGCTCGATCCGCTCCACCGTCCGGTCGAACTCGACGTGTTCGTACACGCCGAAGTGCTCGGCGTACGAGCGCAGATAGCTGTACGCGTGCTCGCGGCCGAGGTAGGTCGGGAAGTGCGCGGGGATCGGGAAGTCGTCGTACTGGATGTAGGGCTTGGAGGTGATCAGGTGGACCGAGTCGTAGGCGGCGCTGTAGGAGTTGCCGCCGTACCAGTTGCCGCCGACGTCGCCCGCGCGTTCGATCACGTCGAACTCGATGCCGAACTCCCGCAGGTTCTTGCCGGCGGCCAGGCCGCCCGCCCCGGCGCCCACGACGCAATACGCAGTGGACCGGTCAACGATCGTGGTCAACGGTTCCCCCCGGTGGTGGTGGAGTCGTGTGCCGTCCGGCACGTGGTCGTGGTCGAGGCGACGGAGCAACGGCGCGGCGGCGCGGGCCGCCGCGCCGTCAGCGGAAGCGCAGGCCGGTCAGCTGGAGCAGCGACCGGCCGACCCGGTCGCCACCGGCCGGGCGGTGCCCGGTCCAGTCGCGGCCGTCCGGCGCGCCGACCAGCAGGCCGGTCCCGCCGGTGCGGGCCGGCGGCTCGGCGCGCAGCCGCTCCACGGTGAGCCGCCGGGCGGCGTCCGCGAGGCCCGGCTCGTCCCGGACCTGGCAGAGCCAGGCGGCCCGCAGCACGTTCTCCAGCTGGTTGAGCGGCAGTTCGGAGCCGGGGGCCGGCGAGGTGAGCAGCAGGTCGGACATCCGGCCCGGGTCCGCGGTGGCGCACCAGCGACCGGTGTCCGGGTCGCGCCGCCAGGCGGCCAGCCGGAAGGCGTGCCCGGTCCAGCCGAGCCCGCCGCCGGGCAGCGGCAGCAGTTCAGTGCCAGCCGAGAGACCCGTCCCCTCGGCCCAGCGGCCGGTCAGCGACTCGGGCAGCACATCGGTCAACGGCTCGGCCTGGAAGACCAGTTCGGCGGCGGCCAGGCGCCGTCCGGACCGTTCCAGGGTGACCGCCACCCGCCAGCTGCCGTCCTCCGCCCAGCGCCCCTCGGCGTGCCGGACCAGCTCCGCCGCCCGCCGCCCCGGACCCATCCTTAGCTCGGCCAACTCGACGGCCAGGTCCCGCAGTTCGGCGAACCGCAGCTGGTCCCCCTGCTCCGGCAGCACCCACTCCCCGGCGGCCCGCAGGTACTCCAGGACCAGCGAGACCGGCAGCGCGGGCTCCCCGTCGACCCGGAAGTCCTCGCAGCACGGCAGTTCCTCGGCCCGCAGCAGGTGGGCCGTGGAGAGCGCCCCGTACGGCCGGAAGGTCAGCGGCTCGCCCAGGTAGTGCCGGCTGGTGGCGAGCCGCTCGATGCCGGGCAGCCCGGTGTCCTGCCGGTAGCCGCGCAGCACGGACGGCAGCATCGCCGGACCGACGTCGCCGATGAAGGTGGACTCGCCGCTGCCGCCGCCGAGCAGTTCGCGCTTCCAGTGGTACAGGCCCTCGCGGACGTCGACCGCCGACATGTAGCGCAGCGTCGCCTCGTAGTTGGTGATCATGCCGAGCCGTTCCCAGGTCGGCCAGCAGACCGTGGAGACCGGCGTGCGCCGCTCCCGTCCGGGCTGCTCGCCGTCCTGCGAGGCCCACAGGCCGAGCCGGCTCAGCGCCTCGTTGGCCGCCCCGTAGTCGAGCTGGCCGACCATGCCGCCCCAGCGGCCGGTCAGCGATCCGGTGCTGCAGAAGAACGCGAGCGGCGGCCGGTCGGCGACGGCCCGCAGCAGGTTGAGGAAGCCGCCCACCTTGACCCGGACCACCCGGGAGAGGGTCTGCTCGCTCTTGCCGGGCAGCCGCACCGGGACGTCCAGGCCCGCGTTGTGCACGACGCCGACCAGCCGGTCGCCGGCCGCCGCGACCAGCCGCCCGACCTGCTCCGGGTCGGTGATGTCGCACTGCACGTACTCGATCCGCAGGCCGTCCGCGCGGGCCGCGGCCAGGTTGGCCCACAGCTCGCGCTCCTGGGCCAGCTTCTCCAGCGCGGCCCGCACCTGCGGCACCCGGCGCCCGGCCACCGCCTCGCGCAGCCGCTCGTCCCGGTGCTGCCGGAACTCCCGGTCGTCCAGCGCCAGCGCCGGGACGCTCGCCGCGTCGGGGACCGCCCCGCGCCCGCTGACCAGCACCCGGGCGCCGAAGTCCTCGGCCAGCGAACGGGCGAGGGCGAAGCCGATGCCGCGCCCGCCGCCGGACATCACCACGGTGTCGCCGGGCCGGATCGCCCGGCGCGGCGGACCGGGCTGCGCGTGCCGGGCCCGCAGGCTGTACCGGCGGCCCGCGTGGTAGCCGATCTCGAACGCGCCCCAGCGGTACAGCTCCCGGCTGACCAGCTCGCCGATGCTCTCCGCCGAGTGCTCGGCGGTGAGGTCGAGGATCCGGATGTTGCAGTTGGGCAGCTCCCGGGGCAGGCCCTTGGCGAGCCCGGCCCAGAGGCCGCCGAGCGGCTGCTCGACCCGGTCCGGGCCGAAGCCCATCCGGCCGCCGAGCCAGGTGACCGGCAGGTAGAACAGCCGGTTCGCGTCGGTCTCGGCGATCCAGTCCGGGAAGCAGGCCTGGAGCAGCGCGACGGTCTGCCGGAAGGCGCCCTCCCAGCTGTCCGCGCCGGCCCGGTCGAAGGACTCCTCGACGTTGAGGTCGACGATCCCGTCGAGCCGCCCGGCCGCGGCGTGGAAGGCCGCGGTGGACGGGCCGAACCCGCCGGTCTCGCCCTCGGCGGGCGGGGCGAGGCGGTGCGCGCTCGCCCCGGCCGCGGTCAGCGCGGCGCCGACCGCGGCGGCGGTGGCCTCCCGGCCGCCGATCACCGCGATCGAGCGTCCGCGCAGGCCCGGGGCGGCGCCCGGCGGGAGCGCGGCGGTCTCCACCGGCTCCCACACGTGGCGCTGCACGGGCCGCACCGAACCGTCGTCCGGGTAGTCCACCACCGGCGGGGCCAGCAGCTCGGCCAGGGTGGTCGGTTCGGTCAGGGTCATCGCTTCCTCGGCTCCACGACCAGGCGGATGCCGTCCATCGGCCGGAACGAGACCAGCGTGCCCAGGGTCAGCGGGTGGTCGGGGACGACCCGCAGCCGGAACCGCTGGGCCACCATCGCCAGCGTGAGGTGCGTCTGCACCAGCGCCATCTGGTTGCCGATGCACTTGCGCTGACCGCCGCCGAACGGGAAGTAGGCGAAGCGCGCCTGCTGCGCCCGGTTCTGCTCGGTGAACCGCTCCGGGTCGAAGCGGTCCGGGTCGACCCAGAAGTCCGGGTGCCGGTGGGTGACGTAGGGCACCATGAAGACGCTGCCGCCGGCCGGGATGTGCCAGCCGTTGACCTCGTCCTCCTGCACCGCGTCGCGCGGGTAGACCCAGATCGGCGGGTGCAGCCGCAGCGTCTCGTCGGCGACCATCCGGGTGTACGGGAGCTTCTCCAGGTCGGCGATGCCGGGCGTGCGCCCGCCGAGGACCTGCTCGACCTCCTCGTGCAGCCGCTCCTGGGCGTCCGGGTCCTTGGCGAGCTCGTACAGCGCCCAGGCCAGACCGGTGCCGGTGGTCTCGTGACCGGCCATGAAGACGGTCATGATCTCGTCCCGGATCTGCTGCCGGGTCCACTCGCCGTCGGACTCGTCGCGCGCCTGCAGCAGCAGGCTGACCAGGTCGGTCAGCCCCTCGTGCCGGCCCGCCCGGTGGGACTCGACGATCCCGTCCACCACGTCGTACATGACCCTGCGGGCCCGGCGGATCCGCCGGTTGTACGGGATCGGGACGACCTCGGGGGTGAGGTGGTTGAGGGTGCCGCGGAAGACCATCGCCTCGATCGCGGTGACCATCGCCGGCCCGACCTCGTCGGCGACCGGGTGCAGGTCGGTGTCGAACATGACCTTGCCGAGGGCGCCGAGGGTCAGGTCCATCATCTCGGGCACCACGTCGACCTCGTGGCTGGCGGAGGCCGCCCGCGCCCAGCGGTCCAGTACCAGGGTGGTGGAGTCCGTCATGGTGGTCGCCATGTTGTCGATCGCGGTCCGGTGGAACAGCGGGTTGACCACCTTGCGGTGCTGCTTCCACTCGTCCCCGTCGAGGGTGAGCAGGCCCATCCCCATGAAGATCTTGAAGGCGTCGTAGCCCTTGCCGCGGATGTAGTTCTGGTTGTTGTCCAGCAGGACGTACCGGATGTTGTCCGGGTGGTAGTTGAGGTGGACGTTGAAGAAGCCCAGCGGCAGCCGGACCATGTCGCCGTAGGAGCGGCCCAGGTCGGTGAAGAGGGCCGGCGCGTTGCGCTGGAACCTCCGCAGGTTGCCGGGGACGCTGCGCAGGCCGCGCGGCCCCGGGGCGGGGCGCGAGGTGCGCGGGCCGGCGGCCTCGGCGGGGCGCCGGGCCGGCCGCCGCACGGGCGGGGTGCTCTGCGCGGTCTGCACGGCGTTCTGCACCGCGCTCTGCGGGGCGTTCTGCGGGGCGGCGGTCACCGGCGTCGGCTGCTCGCTCGCCGCGCCGGTCTCAGCTTTTCCCATCGCTGCCACCACCTCCGTGCTCTCGGTACCGCCGGTACTGCCGGTACTCGTGGTCGGTCCCTCGGAGGCCGCCGCGGCCACCTCCTCCGGGGTCAGGAACTTCCCGTTCCTGCGGTCGAGATAGCCCATCAGCGTCCAGTCCAGGTCCTTCATCTGGAGCAGGATCCGCCCGTCCGGCCGGACCGCGACGAAGCGGTTGCCGGCGCCCGCCGCGCGCCCGTCGGCCTCGGCCCCCGGCAGCACGGCGTACAGGTCGACCCGGCCGTGCCGTTCGGCGACCTGGCAGTCCCCGCCGTGCTCGTAGACGTCGATCCGGCCGATGCCCAGCGGGGCGGCCAGCGGGATCAGGTCGCCGTCGACCAGGGCGAGCACCCCGGTCCGGGCGAGGCCGTCGAGCAGCACCACCGGGATGCCGAAGCCGGCGAAGACCCGGTGGTCGGAGGGCAGTTCGAGGGTGTACGTGGCCCGCTTGCCGTCCGGGTGCAGCCGGGTGTCGGTGGTGGACACGAACAGGTCGGTGAGCAGCACCGGCGAACCCGGGATGTGGTACGGGTCGGGCACCGGCGTCTCGGCGGCCGGGTGCCAGGCCTGCCAGTGCGGCGCGTCGGGCAGGTCGCCCGCGAGCAGCACCCGCACCTCGAAGTGCAGCCGGTCCTTGACCAGGACGGTGCCGTTGGGCGCCACCACGTCGTGGCTGATCCGCACGGCCACCACGGCCTGGCCGAGGTCGGCCCGGCGCTCGACCAGCTCGGCGTGGATCCGCTTGCGCAGTCCGGCCCGGTCCGACTCGCGGACCTTGAGGAAGTGGTGGAAGCGCAGGTCCTCGAAGGCGTACACCTTCAGGTCGGGCACCAGCCAGGAGGCCGCCTCGAAGGCGATCTCGGTGACGAAGGTCCCCGGCAGGGTGGGCGCGTCGGCGACCCGGTGGTGCTTCAGGTAGTCGTCGGTCTCCAGGTCGAAGACCCGCTCGAAGGTGACCGAGTCCGCGGTGCGCGCCACGACCTCCCCGAGGTAGAACCCGGCCGGCCGCTCCGGCTCCTCCTCCTGCGGGGCCTGAACGGGCTCCTCCGGTACGCGGTTCCCGGTCGTGAGGAACCCGGGCAGCAGCCGGTCCACCGCCCGCCGTTCCGCCACGCCCAGGTGGACGGTGAGCGGCGACGGCTTCACCAGGTTCAGCTCCCGGACGAAGTGGTGCACGCCCTCCGCGGTGCTCATCGCGGAGTACAGGCCGCTCTTCTCGAAGTACGCCTTGGTCAGCTCGTTGGCACCGAGCCCGACCTCGCCCCACAGCGTCCAGCCCACGGTGAACTCGTGCTGGCCCAGCACCTGGTGGTGGTAGGTCGCGGCGGCCCCGAGGAAGTCGTTGCCCGAGGCGTAGTCGGCCTCGCCGATCTGGCCGGTCATGCCCAGCAGCGAACCGAAGTTGCACCAGGCCTTGGGCGGCCGGCCGCGCAGCGCCGCCTTGAGGTTGAAGTAGCCGCGCACCTTGAGGTCCCGGACCTGCCGGAACTCGGCCAGGCTCTTGGTCGCGATCGGCGCCGAACGGTTCAGCCCGGCCACGTTGACCAGCAGGTCGATCCGCCCGGCCTCGGCGTGGATCCGGTCCATCGCCGCCGTGACCTGGTCGCGGTCGGTGACGTCGCAGGGCACGTAGTGCACGGCGCCCGCGCCGCTGTGCTCGGCCATCCGGGCGAGGTTGCCCCGGATCACCCGCGCCTGGCCGATCCGCTCGTACGCGCGGTTGAGCTGCGCGGGGTTGCCCGCCTTCAGCGCGAGCTGCTTGCGGATGTAGTCGGCGCGGCCCTTGGCGAAGGCCTCGTCGTCCAGCTCCAGGTACTCCCGGGGGTGTTCGTCCACCGGGTTGCTGCCCAGCACGTACAGCCTGGGCCGGAAGTGCCGGGCGACCTCGGTCAGCAGCTCGGCGGTGATCCCGCGCCCGCCGCCCACCGCCACCACGACGCTGTCCGGGCCGAGAGCGGCCTCCCCCGGCGGCACCAGCTCGCCGGGCTCCTCCGCGAGGGTGACGGTCAGCCGCCGGCCGCCGTCGTAGTACGCGGTGGGCAGGCCGCGCCGGAACGCGGACTCCCGGGTCGCCTGGGCGACCCCGGCCGCGGCCTCCCGCTCGCCGGTGACCAGCGCGTAGGCCAGGCAGTGCGGCGCGTACTCCAGGTGGATCACCTTGAACAGACCGGTGAACATGCCTGTGAAGGGGTGCGGGGTGCCGTCGGTCAGCGCGCCGAGGAACAGCCCGACGCAGCTGGCGCCCCCGGCCTCGTCGGCCAGCGCCGCGTGCCGCTGCTGCACCACCAGGAACAGCAGCTCGTGCAGCGCCTGGACCGCCTCGGACCCGACCGGCTCCGGCGTCTGCCCGCCGGACAGGTCGGTGACCAGCCGGACGTGCCGGATCCGGTGCTCCGGATCGGCCTCGTCCAGCACCGCCCGGACGGCCTCCGCGTCCGCGTCCCGCAGGTACCGGACGCCCGGCCCGTCGGCGGGCACGGTGGACAGCACCAGGGTGCCCGCCGGGGCGCCGGCGGCGGTCACCGTCTCCGGCCGGTCGGTCAGCACCACGGTGGGCGCGGCGGGCCAGAACGGCAGCTCCGCGCGCACCGGCTCACCCGGGGTCCCGGTCAGCCCGGGCACCTGGCGGGTGATCAGCAGCGGCTCGTCGCCCCGGTAGAACTGCTCGTCGTAGAACTCGGACGGCACCTGGACCTCGCCGCCGTCGTCGACGGAGGCAGCACTGGCCGCGGACGGGCCGGCCGGCACCGGGGCCGACACCCGCACCGTGAGGTCGGGCGCGCCGTCCTCACCGCGGCAGACGACCAGCGCGTCCCGCTCGGCCGGCTCCTCGGCCAGCGCCTGCAGGATGCCGATCGCGCCCTCGGCGCCCAGGTAGCAGGCCGGCCGCGCGGTCCGCAGCGCCCCGCACTCGATGGTCGGGACCGGCTCCGCCGACTCCGCGGGCCGCTCCGCGTCCGTGAACGGGGTGTCCAGGTAGCCCAGGACCTCCAGTCCGGCGGCCGCGGCGGTCTCCTCGGTCACCAGGGCGAACAGGAACGCGCCCTCGGCCAGCACGGTCTCGGTGTCCAGCGCGTCGTCCAGCAACTGCCGCACCTCGTCGGTGCTGTTGCCGTTGATGCCGCCGACCAGGGCCATCGACAGCTCGCCCTGACGCAGGTAGCGGATCGCCACGTCGATCGCGCTCAGGGTCGACGTGAACCCCGTGTCGACCGTCATGTTGAGGCCCTTGAGGTCGAAGTAGTTGGCGACCCGGGCTGGGATCACGTTCGGCATCATGCCGGGGAAGGAGTCCTCGTTGGAGGGCGGGACCAGCCGCCGCACCTCGGACTTGAGCAGGTCCAGCGCCTGCGGCAGCCACGGCGCCGAGGCCAGGGAGGCGTCCGCCCGCAGCGCGATGGTGAGGTCGTCCAGGTAGCAACGGGCCGCGTACAGCGTGGCGTTGCGGGTCGCCCCCAGGTGGCCGAGCACCACGCCGGTGGTCTCGCTGTTGTCCTCCCAGAACGAGCCCAGGCTGTCGCGCAGCCGGTGCGCGCACTTGAGGATCATCAGCTGGCAGCGGTCGATGCCCCGCATCATGCCGGGGGGCATCCGCACCTGCTTGAACGACGGCAGCGGGTAGGTGTCACCGAAGGACAGCACCTCGGGCGCCGGCGCCCGCCCCAGCCAGGAGGCCAGGTCGTCGGCGGTCTCGGTGCCCGGCACGTGCGCGGTCCGGGCGACGATCGCGATCCGCTGCGGCCGCTCCTGCTCCCGCTCCTTCACCGGCGGCAGCGCGGCGGCGGCCCGCTCCTTCGCGGGCGGCTCCTGCACCACCAGGTGCGCGTTGGTGCCGCCGAAGCCGAAGCCGGAGACGGCCGCCGTCCGCCGGTGCCCGCCCCGCGGCCACGGCACCGCCTCGGTCGGCACCACCAGGTTGGACTCGCCGATCGCGAAGTCCGCCGGCGTCTCGGTGAACCGGTGCTGCGGCGGGATCACCTCGTGCCGGAAGCCCAGCACGACCTCGATCAGCGAGGCCACGCCCGCGGCCCAACCGGTGTGCCCGATCACGGACTTGTTGGAGGTGACGACCACCGGGGCCGCCCCCGGCCGGAAGCCGCCCAGCGTCTCGCGCAGGGTGGTGAACTCCGCCAGGTCGCCCGCCGGGGTGCCGGTGGCGTGCGCGACGATCCAGTCCGGCCGCACCTCGTCCATGCCCGGCCGGTCCAGCGCCCGCCGGATGGCGAGCTTCTGGCCCGCCGCGCTGGGCGCGTAGATGGCCTTGCCCTTGCCGTCGGAGGACGACCCGAAGCTGCGCAGGGTCGCCAGGATCCGGTCACCGTCCCGGCGCGCCTTGCCCAGCCGCTTGAGCACCACGGTCGCGGCGCCGTCCGAGAACAGCACCCCGTCGCTGGCCTTGTCCAGGGAGCGCACCTCGCCGCTCACCGACAGGCCGTTGAGCTTGGCGAACAGGATCGACCCGCGCGGCCCCACGGCGAACGAGCCGCTGCACACCGCGATGTCGTGCCGGCCCTCCAGCAGCCCCTTGAGGCCGAGGTCCACCGCGTAGAGCGAGGACGAGCAGGCGGTGTCGACGAGCAGCAGCTCGGCGTGCGACGGCAGGACGTCCCGCATCGCGTTGAGCCCCACCCGGTGCGGGAAGAACTGCAGCGGCTCGGGACCGCTGCGGGAGTAGTGCCCGGCCAGCCGCCGCTCGACGGCGCCGAGCGCCTCGGCGCGGTCCGCCGCCGACAGGCCGAGACCGTCCAGGATCGGCGCCAGCCGGCCGAGCACCCCGGCCCGGACGGTCGCCTCCTCCAGGTGCTGGCTGCCGTCCGCGGTGTAGCCGACCAGGAACGAGCAGCGGTCCTCGGGGGCGTGCGCGACGCCCTCCATGGCCTGCATCAGCGAGTGCCGCAGCCACAGCGTGGTCGACTCCACGGCGTCCGGGTCGGTCCCCGACTCGGCGAGCTCCCGGGCCAGTTGCGGGTGCGGCGCGAAGTCGGTGATGAACGCCGAGCGCTTGGAGTAGGTCTTGTCCTCGTCGCGCTTGTCGGCCGAGTGGAACTTGTCGTTGTCCCACCGGTCGGCCGGGATCTCGACGAACCGCTCGGCGCCGTGCATGAGTTCGTGCCAGTACTCGTCGAGGTCGTTGGCCCCGGGCACGACGATGCCCATGCCGACGATGGCGATCTCGTCATCGTCATCGTCGAACTCCGGCGCTTTCTCCTCCACTCGGGCGACCGCGACCGGCACCGGCTCGACTACGGCGACCGGCACCGGCTCCGCCGCCGTGACGACCCGCTCGGCCGCCTCGATGACCGCCTCCGCCGCCTCCGCCGTCCCGCGCCCCTCCGCCACCGGAACCGTCGCCGGCACCGGCCGGACCTCCGCCCGCGGCGGGGAGAGCAGCGCCTGCCCGGTGGACAGGCCGCCGTCGGCGAGGATCAGCTGGCCGGTGATCCAGCTCGACCGCGAGGAGGCCAGGAACGCGACCACCTCCGCCAGCTCCTCCGGATGGCCGAGGCGCCCCATCGGGGTCGCCTCGACGGTGGCCCGCTGCATCCGCTCGGCGTCCGGGAAGAGGTCCACGACCTCGCTGTACAGCAGCCCGGCCGCGGCCGTGTTGACCCGGATCCCGTCCCGCGCGTAGTCCACCGCGAGGTAGCGGGTCATCGCCTCCACGGCGGCCTTCGCCGGCCCGCAGGCCAGGTAGTTCGCCATCACGAACTGCCCGCCGCCCAGCGTGGAGATGTTGACGATGCTGCCGCCGCCGCGCTTGGCCATCAGCGCCGCGGCCCGCTGGGCGCAGGCCAGCCCGCCCTTGAGGTTGGTGTCGAGCGCCCGGTCGATGAGCTGCTCGGTGACCTCCTCGCCCGGCACCAGCGCGCCGTTCGCGGCGTTGTTGACCAGGATGTCGAGGCCGCCGAAGCGCTCCTCGATCTCGTCGAACATGCGGTCCACCTGACCGCGCACGGCGACCGACGCACGGATCACGTGCGCCTGCCCGCCGGCCCGCTCGATCTCCGCCGCGGTCTCCCGCGCGGGCCCGGGCGAGTGCAGGTGGTTGATGACGACCAGGGCGCCGTCGGCGGCCAACCGCTTGGCGATGACCTTGCCGACGTTCCGCGCCCCTCCGGTGACCAGGGCGATCTTGCCGCTCAGCTCCTGGGACACGGTCCTCACGCCGCCCCGCCGGAGGCGATGATCAGGTCCGCGATCTTGCCCAGCGTGTTGTACGCGGCCGGGCGCACGTCCGACGGCCGCGGCGGCAGCTCGTAGCGGTTGCCCACCCGCACCAGCAGCTCGGTCTGCTTCACCGAGTCCACGCCCAGCTCGGCCTCCAGGTCGGTGCCCTCCTCGAACACCTCCGCCGGGTACTCCAGCGCCTCGGCGTAGATGTCGGCCAGCTCGCGCACCAGGCCGTCCCGGTCCACGGCCGCCGCCGGAGCCCCCGCTGCCGGCGCCGCACCGTTCCCGCTGACGTTCCCACTGCCGCTCTGCTCGGGCCGCGCGCCCAGGTAGGTCAGGTACGCCTCCCGCGCGAACGCCCGGACGTCCCCGCCGCGCCCGTTCCAGAACGCCTCGAAGTCCTCCGCCGGGACGTCGGACAGCAGCGCGTTCCGCAGGTGGTCGGCCGAGGAGCCGGCCGCACCGGCCTCCACCGCGCCGATCGCGGCGAGCCGGTCGACGGCCTGCCGCAGCACGGCGGCCCCGCCCGCCTCGGGCAGCAGGGTGGGGATGGTGGTGACGGGCGCCCCGACGATCCGGCCGGTGATCCGGCTGAGCGCGTCCAGCGCGCCGCTCTCGACGAAGACCGACACCCCGTCCCCGGCCAACTCGCGCACCGCGGCGGCGAACCGCACCCGGCTGGTGAAGTGTCCGGCCAGCAGCTCGGTCAGCCGGTCCCGGTCCTCGTAGGCGCGGCCCAGGATCGGCGAGTGGACCGCGGTCTGCAGCGGCTTCTGCCGGATGTCCGCGATGCGCTGGGCGAACTTCTCCGCCGCCGGGCCGAGCAGCGGGCTGTGGAAGGCGTAGGGCGACTTCAGCCGGGCGAAGTCGATCTTGAGCACCGCCGCGAGCCGGCCCACCGTGTCCAGCGTCTCGGCCCGCCCGGACAGCACGGTCTGGGTGTCGTGGTTCTCGACCGCGATCCCGGTCAGCGGGTCGCCGACCAGCTCGACCAGCTGCTGCACCCGGTCCGCGTCGGTGCCCACGGCGGCCATGTAGGCGTCACCGAGGCCCGCCTCGCGCAGCGCGATGCTGCGGTGGCAGACGATCTCCGCGCCCTCGGCCGGCGTGAACGCGCCGGCGGCGACCAGCGCGGCGATCTCGCCGAGGCTGTGGCCGATCAGGACGTCGGGGCGCAGCCCGCGGGCGCGCAGCACGGTGAAAGTCGCCGTGGACACGGCGTAGATGGCGAGCTGGAGCGCGTCCGGGGCCTCCCGGAGCAACTGCTCCGTGTCCGGCGTGCCGTCCGCGAACAACTGGTCGACCGCCCGGTCGCCCAGCAGCGGCCGGGCCGCGTCACCGATCTCGGCGAGAACCGGTCCGACCTCGGGAAACCCGTCCCGCAGGTCGGCGAGCGCACGCCCGTAATAGGCGCCCTGCCCCGGAAAGAGGACGGCAATCGAAGTTTTAGGCATGATGCACACTTCCCCCATACTCTTTTTTGCGTGATCAGCGGTACCGGCCGAGCCCGTCGCATTTCTCCGGCCGAGAAAGACCGTATTCATGCCGCACTACCCGAGTGAGGCGGCTCCGGTAAATCTTCGGTTAACTCGAGAAGCGATCGGCAGCCGAGGAACAATGCCTTTCGGCGCAGCCCGGGACACGGGCAACCGGCAAGCAGCACAGGCCTGTTGGGGGTGGCCGTCACCACCCCTGCCTGCGCCCGCCGGTGGGCAGTGAATTGTCAGTCACTGCCGGAAAAATGCCCGCTGCCCCCTGAATCGCCACGCATCGGCCCCGGCGCGGCGACTCATACGCATTCACCCTAGGAATCCGCCGCCAGCGCCGTCAAGCACTTTCCAATGCGACCGGCCGGTAACATTCCGACGCCGGTCGGTCCATGACAAGTCGTCAGCTACCTAATATGAAAACCCCGGGGCCCGGGCGAAATCGATCAAGGATCTTCTTCCCCAACAACGCCAAGAGGCCCAGATCGGACACTGTCCGGTCTGGGCCTCCGAGTGGAGCCGCCTATGGGATTCGAACCCATGACCTACGCATTACGAGTGCGTTGCTCTGGCCAACTGAGCTAAGGCGGCACCGCTGCCACAAGCAGTGGCAACGCGGGCCAGTCTACACAGGTTCGTGGGTGATCCGTACCGGGGCGGGCGGGTGGCCGCGGGCGCCGGTCACGGTCGTCGGGCGCCGGTCCTGGCCTCCGGGCGCCGCTCGCGGCCGCCGGGCGCCGGTTCGTACGACGTTACGATGAGCGCCCCTCCCCTCTCCCACTCCCCCGGAGCCCATCGTGCTCGGAGTCAACGATCTGGCGACCTACGTCCTCGGCGCCCTCGTCATCATCCTCCTGCCCGGACCGAACTCCCTCTACGTCCTGTCGGTCGCCGCGCGCAAGGGCGTCCGCACCGGCTACACCGCCGCGGCGGGCGTGTTCGTCGGCGACTTCACCCTGATCAGCCTCACCGCCCTGGGCGCCGCCTCGCTGCTGGAGGCCAACCCGGCGGTGTTCGCCGTGGTCAAGTTCGGCGGCGCCGCCTACCTGCTCTGGATAGGCGTCGGCATGCTGCGGGCCGCCCGGCAGCTGTGGCGCGAGCACCGGACCGGGCCGGACGACGCCGCCTCCGCCGCTGCCGCCGCCGACGCGTCGGCCCCGGAGTCCACCGAACGCCCGTTCCGCCGCGCCCTGGTGATCAGCCTGCTCAACCCCAAGGCGATCCTCTTCCTGCTCTCCTTCTTCACCCAGTTCGTCGACCCCTCCTACGGCCGGCCGGTGCTCTCCTTCGCGCTGCTCGGCGGCATCCTGCAGGCCTTCAGCCTCCTCTACCTCTCCCTGCTGATCTTCGCGGGCACGACCCTGGCCACCGCCTTCCGGCGCCGCAAGCGCCTCTCGGCCGGCCTCACCGGCGGGGTCGCCGCCCTGTTCGCGGGCTTCGCCGCCAAGCTCGCGGTCACCTCCGTCTGACGCCCGGTCACCCGTCGGGAACCGGCCACCCCGGCGCCCGCCTCAGCGGCCGCAGCGCTTCCCGTTCTCCGGCGGCTCGCCGCCCAGCAGGTAGCGGTTGACCGCGCCGTCGAGGCAGGCGTCGTGGCGGCCGTACGCGGTGTGGCCGTCCCCGTCGTAGGTCAGCAGGCGCCCCGACTCCAGCTGCCCGGCCAGCGCCTGCGCCCACGCGTACGGCGTGGCCGGGTCGCGGGTGGTGCCGACGACCACGATCGGCGCGGCCCCGGCGGCCCGGACGGTGTGCGGCGCCCCGGTCGGCGGGACCGGCCAGTAGGTGCAGGTCAGCGCCATCCAGGCCATGTCGCGGCCGAACCGGGGCGAGGCCCGCTCGAAGTCCGGCACCGCCCGCGCCGCGTCCTCCGGTCCGGCGAACGGCGCGGGCAGGTCCAGGCAGTTCACCGCCATGTTGGCGAACATCAGGTTCGGGTAGGAGCCGTCCGACTCGCGGCCGTAGTACGCGTCGGACAGCTTCAGCAGGGCGGTGCCGTCACCGGCCCGGGCGTCGGCGAGCGCGGTGCGCAGCCGCGGCCACAGGAAGTCCGCGTACATGGCCTGAATGACGCCGGTGGTCGCCTGCGCCTCGCTCAGCCGGCGGTTCCCGTCCGTGGTCGGCAGCGGGTGCGCGTCGACCGCCGTGAACAGGGCGGCCAGTTGCTCGCCCGCCTGCTGCTCGGTACGGCCGAACGGGCAGTCGTCGCGCTTGGCGCAGTCCCGGGCGAAGGCCGCCCAGGCCGTCTCGAACCCGCCCGCCTGGGTGCGGTTCCCGGTCGTCGCGTCGAGCGAGGGGTCCATCGCGCCGTCCAGCACCATCCGGCCGGTCCGGCCCGGGAAGAGGCCCGCGTAGGTGGCGCCGAGGAAGGTGCCGTACGACTTGCCGACGTAGTTGAGCCGCTCGTCGCCGAGCAGCGCCCGCAGCACGTCCAGGTCGCGCGCCGCCTCGACCGTGCCGAGGTGCCCGAGCCGGGCCCCGGCCTGCTTCCCGCAGCCCTCGGCGAACTCCCGGGCGGCGGCCACCAGCGCGTCCACCTCGGCCGGGTCGTCGGGGGTGATGTCGACGGCGGTGTACGCGTCCATCCGCTCGCCGGTCAGACAGCTGACCGGCGCGCTCCGGCCGACCCCGCGCGGGTCGAGGCCGACCAGGTCGTACCGGGCCCGCACCCCGGCGTCGTAGCCGCGGGCGGCGGCCTCCACGTACTCGACGGCGGAGCCGCCCGGACCACCGGGGTTGAGCAGCAGCGAGCCCAACCGGTCCGCCCCGGTCGCCCCGGCGCGGACGGCCGCCAGGGTGAGGTCGCCGTCGGCGGGACGGTCGTAGTCCAGCGGCACCCGGAAGGTGGTGCACTCGTAGCCGTCGTCGCACGGCTGCCACCCGAGCCGCTGCCCGTAGTAGGGGGCGAGCCCGGGCGGCACGGCGGCGGGCAACGGCTCCAACGCCGTGACCCCGGCCGGAGCCGCCGTCACGAACGGCGCCGCCGAGGCGGAGCCGGAGGCGTCCGCACCCTGCGCCCCCGCACCACCGCCGGCACACCCCCCGGCCATCAACCCGACCACCGCCACCAGCGCCGCCACTCCCCCACCCACCCGCACGCCACCCCGCCGACCCGCCGGACCGTACGCCGCAGAGCCGTCTCCGCGCACACCAACTCCCGCACTCACCCAGCCCCTCGCCGGGCCGTCCCCCTGCACCTCGCCCCCCGCGGCCACCCAGTCCCCCATCGGACCGTCTCCGCGCACACCCGCACCCGCGTCCCTCCGGACGTCGACCCCCGACTCCACCCGGCTCCCCACCGGGCCATCCCCCTGCGCACCCACCCGCGCCTCAACCCCCGACTCCCCCCGGCCCCTCACCAGGCCATCCCCTTGCGCACCCACCCGCGCCTCGACCCACGGCTCCACCCGGCCCCTCACCAGGCCATCCCCTTGCGCACCCACCCGCGCCTCGACCCACGGCTCCACCCGATCCCCCACCGGGCGATCCCCCCGCACACCCCGCCGCACGTCGACCCGCCTGCCCGCCCGCATGTGGGATCCCCTCGACCGACCGCGCCCGGTGACCTCACTGCCACCCGGGGTACCGGGAAGCCTAGGGCGTCCCCGACGGTTCGCGACGGATCAGCGCGCGGCGTCAGCCCGCGGCGTCAGCCCGCGGCGTCAGCCCGCGGCGTCAGCCCGCGGCGTCAGCCCGCGGCGTCAGCCCGCGGCGTCAAGGCGACTGGACCACGCCACACGACGGCTCCGGCGCCCGGCCGGTCAGGGGGTCTTGCCGAGCGTCTCGCCGAGGTACTGGGCCGCCTGGCGGACCAGCCGCAGGCGGATCCGCTCCGGCGTGTAGTCCTGCGCGTTGTCCGAGATCCGCACCTCCGCGCGGGCCGCCGCCCCCGTGCCGGCGCGCAGCGCCGCCTGGAGTTTGCGGGCGGCGTCCAGTCCGGCCGTGTCGGCCTTGCCGGCCGCGAGCAGCAGTCGGGGAGTCGCGGTGGCGGGTGCCTCGGCGCCGGCCTGGACGAGCGCGGCGGCGTCGTACCGGCCGGAGACGGCGGCGGCCGCGCCGTACAGGTCGGGGCGGGAGAGTCCGGCGGCCGCCGCGCAGGGCGCGCCGCCCTCGACGCCGAGCGTGCCCCAGCCGGCCGGGCCGGGCGGCAGGGTGCGGAAGGTGGCGGCGATGGTGGTGCGCAGCGCGGTGTCGTCGGCGACGGCCTGCGGGGCGGCGGCGACCAGGTCGCACGGGTAGCCGGTGCCGTTCGGCGCCTCGGGGGCGACCAGGATGAACGGCCGGGACTTGGCGGTCTGGGCGGCGGAGGCCAGGCCCTCGAACACGTCCGGGACCTCGGCGTCGGCGGTCTTGCGCGGCGTGGCGGCGTGCATCACGACGACCGGGAAGCGGGCGTTCGGGTCCTTGGCGTACTGGGCGGGCAGCCAGACCCGGACGTTGCGCGGGTGCCCGTCCGGGCCGGGCACGGCGGACTGCAGCAGCTCGCCGCCACCCGGGCGCCCGACGCTGTCGAACCGGCTGACCACCGGCGCCGGCGCGGCCGAAGTCGCGGGAGCGGAAGCGGAAGCGGAAGCGGGAGCAGCAGCAGGAGCAGCAGCAGGAGCAGCGGCACCGGTCGGCGGAACCGCCTGCCGGCTCCCGACCCCGTCCTCACTCCCGTTCCCGTTCCCGCCCCCACCCCCGGCGTCACCGAGCGGTTCCCCCGCCACCGCCCCGTTCTCCCCGGTCCGCCCGTCCACCCCACCCAGCCCGCCGAACGCGCCCAGCGCCGTCAGCAGCGTCAACACGGTGACGCAGACCCCGCAGGCCATCGCCCCGGCCGCCCGCACCAGCATCGGCCGCTGGTCCCCCGTCAGCTCGTACGTCTCGGCGGCCCGCAGGTCACGCCAGCGCAGCAGCGCGCCGCGGGCCAGCCAGACCCCGCCTCCGGCGGCGGCCAGCAGGGGGACGACCAGAAGCGAACGGACCATGGGACGCACCACCTCGCAGGAGGGCCGGACGACCGGTCGGGCCCGGCGCCGTACGGGACGCGACGGCCCCGGCGGCGGGGCACAGTCGGCCCCCAGCGTGCGGGACGACCCGGGTGTCACACGCGGGTGTGCCCGGCGCGTATCGCTCGTTCACTCGAAGGTGGGACACCGTCCGGGGCGGGAAGCCCCATCCGACGGAGCGCCGGGGGGCTCAGCCCGCGCGCAGGGCGACCGTCATCGCCTCGACCGCGAGCAGCGGGTCGACGTTGCGGTCCAGCGCCCGCCGGCAGGCGAGCACCGCCTCGATCCGGCGCAGCGTGGACTCCGGCGGGCCGGCCTGGGCGACCCGGTCGAGCGCCGTCCGCTGGTCCTCGTTGGCCAGCGCGCCGGCGGAGCCGAGCTGGAGCGCGAGCACGTCCCGGTAGAAGCCGAGCAGGTCCAGCAGGGCGACGCCGAGGGTCTCGCGGCGGGTGCGGGTGGCCCGGCTCTTCTGCCGCTTCTCCAGTTCCTTGACCGCCCCGGCCATGCCGCGCGGCGCCTTGCTGCCCTCCGCCGCGCCGTACGCGGCCTTGAGGTCGTCGGTCTCCTTGGCGTCCTGGGTCTCGGCGAGCGCCTCGGCGTCGGCCTTGGCGGTGTCGACCAGGCGCTGGGCGGCGGCCAGGCAGCCGCCGATGTCGGCGACCTCCAGCGGGATCCGCAGCACGTCGGCGCGCCGGGTCCGGGCCTGCTCGTCGACGGCCAGCCGGCGGGACCGCTCGATGTCCCCCTGGCCGGCCAGCGCGGCCATCCGGGCGGTCGAGGGCTCGACGCCGTCGCGCTGGACCAGCATGTCGGCGACCGCCTCGGCGGCCGGGGTGCGCAGCACCAGCAGGCGGCAGCGGGAGCGGATGGTCGGCAGCACGTCCTGCACGGACGGCGCGCAGAGCAGCCAGACGGTGCGCGGGGACGGCTCCTCCACGCCCTTGAGCAGGGCGTTCGCGGCGGCCTCGGTGAGCCGGTGCGCGGCGTCGACCAGGATCACCGACCAGCGGCCGCCGGTCGGATAGCTGGAGGCCCGCATGACCAGGTCGCGCATGTCGCCGACGCCGATGGACAGGCCGTCGGTGCGGACGTACTTCACGTCGGCGTGGCTGCCCGCGAGGACGGTGTGGCAGCCGTCGCAGAAGCCGCAGCCGGGCGTGCCGCCGAGCGCGAGGTCGGGGCTGGTGCACTGGAGGGCGGCGGCGAAGGCGCGGGCGGCGGTGGTCTGGCCGGCCCCGGGCGGGCCGGTGAACAGCCAGGCGTGCGTCATCAGCGAGGCGTTGCCGCCGGGCTCCGGCGCGGCGCCGCGGCCGGCGGCGGCGGTGGCCCCGGCCGCCCGGGCGGCGGCGGTCAGCTGCTCGACCACCCGCTCCTGGCCCACCAGGTCGTCCCAGACGGCCACTGCTGCTCCCAAGCTCGGTACGGACTCCGCCCCGGTACGGGCCGACGGCGGTGGGGACCGGAGGTCCGCGGGCGCCCCGGGTACGCCTCCCGTTCCCGCCGTCGAGCATACGTGCCCGGCCCGACACCCCCCGGCGCCCCCGGACACCCGCCCCCGGTGAGCCCCGGCGCCGCCCGGGATCACCCCGAGCGGCGCCGCCACCGGTCAGGCCGGTCAGGCCGATCAGGCCGATCAGCCCCGACGCCCCCAGCGCCGGCCCTTGCCCTTGCCACCGTCGTCCCGGCCACGGTCCGAACCGTCGCCGCCCTCGCGGCCCTCACGACCCTCCCAGCCGTCCCGGGCGTCCAGGCCCGCCTGGCCGCCGCGGGCTCCGGCGCCGTCCTGGCCGCCCTGGTCGCCCTGGCCCCAGCGGGCCCACTCGTCGCGCGAGCCGAGCAGGGTGTCGGTGAGGCTCGGCAGGTCGTCGAGCGGGGTCTCCTCCGCCCAGTCCGGCCGCGGCCGGCCGTCGGCGGGCGGCTGCTCCTGCTCCGGGTCGATCACCGGCAGCTCACGCGTGCTGTCCACCGGGCGCTCCGCGGGCGGCGTCGGACGGGGGGCGGCACCGGGCCGCTCGTCCCGCCAAAGCCCCGCCGGCAGCCGACCGTCGGAAGCGGCGGACGCACCGGAAGCACCGGAAGCACCGGCCGCACCCGGCTCGATCCGCGGCAGCACCGCCGTCCGGTCCGCGTCCGCCGCCGGGATCCGGGGCAGCACGGCCGTCTCGTCCACGGCCGCACCGCGCGGGCCCGCGTCCTCCGGCACCACCGGCAGCGGCGCCGTCGTCGTCACATCGGCCACCCCCGCGGCCCCGGCGGCCCGGACGGCGGCGCGGCGGTCCCGCTCGGAGATCTCCCGGGTCGCCTCCTCGCCGTCCTCGGCCCGCACCGCCCGCAGCTCGGTGGTCGCCGCGTCATCCGCCTGAGGAACAGCGCCCGCAGCGGCCGAACCGCTCCGCTCCGCCCGCTCCGCCGCCTCGGCGGCTGCCGCCGCAGCGGCCGCCAGCGCGGCGGCCTGCGCCAGCCGGGCCTCCTCGGCCCGCTGCAGTGCCTCCTCCGCCCGGCGCCGCTGCTCCTCCCGCGCCAGCTCGCGCTGCCGCTGGAGCTCGGCCTGGGCGGCCGCCTCCTCGGCGAGCCGCTTGCGCTCGGCGGCCTCGGCCGCGAGCCGCGCCTCCTCCTCGGCACGCCGCTTCGCCTCCTCCTCGGCGCGGCGGCGGGCTTCCTCCTCGGCCCGCTTCCGGGCCTCCTCGGCGGCCTTGCGCGCGGCCTCGGCGGCGACCCGCTCGGCCTCCTCCTTGGCGAGCCGCTCCTGCTCCGCCTGCTCGGCCCGCAGCTGCGCCAGCACCTCCTGGCGCTTGCGCTCGGCGGCCTCCTCCTCGGCCCGCTTGCGCGCCTCCTCGGCGGCGCGCCGCTCGGCCTCCTCGCGGGCGAGCCGCTCCTGCTCGGCGCGGGCGGCCTTCTCCTGCTCGGAGAGCGGCAGCTCGCGGTCGAGCCGGTGCCGGATGGCGGTGGTGACGGTGCCGGGCTGGTTGCTCCCGTCGACGACGAGGTAGCGCGCCGGGTCGGCGGCGGCCAGGGCGAGGAAACCGGCCCGCACCCGCTGGTGGAACTCGGTCGGCTCGGACTCCAGCCGGTCGAGCGCCTCGGTGAAGCGCTCCCGGGCCCGGGTCGGGTCGACGTCGAGGACGACGGTGAGGTCGGGCAGCAGCCCGCCGGTGGCCCAGCGGGAGATCCGGGCGACCTCGGTGGCGGCCAGGTCGCGGCCGGCGCCCTGGTAGGCGATGGACGAGTCCATGTACCGGTCGGTGATGACGACGGCGCCGCGGGCGAGCGCCGGGCGGATCACGTTCTCGACGTGCTCGGCCCGGTCGGCGGCGTAGATCAGCGCTTCGGCGCGGTGCGAGAGGCCGGTGTTGCCGACGTCCAGGACGAGCGCGCGCAGCCGCTGCCCGACCGGGCTGCCGCCGGGTTCGCGGGTCAGGACGACCTCGTGGCCCTTGCCGCGGATCCACTCGGCGAGCGCCTGGGCCTGGGTGGACTTGCCGGCGCCGTCGCCGCCCTCCAGGGCGATGAAGAAGCCGGTGCCGGCGCCCCGGAGCGGGGTCGGGCCGGTGCCGCCGCGGACCGCGTCGACCAGGTCGCGGCCGAAGGGCACGGTGCCGCGCCGGTCGTCGGTGCGCAGCAGCACGACGGCGGCGAGGACCAGGGTGAGCAGTCCGGTGGTGGCGACCGCGAGGGCCGCCCCGCCGTGGATGAAGGTGAAGGAGCCGGGTTCGACGCTGCCGTACTCGACGTCCCCGTAGGCGGCGGCGATCAGCGGAACGCCGAGCAGCGCGGCACCGACCACGACCCGCAGCACCGCGTACAGGTGCTCGGTGACGGTGGGCAGCCGGAGCTCCTCGACCTCCTGGGCGAGCAGCGCGCGGCCGGTGGCGATGACGATCCCGGCGGCGAGCGCGGCGAGCACGGTGAGCAGCAGGACCAGCACGAAGTCGAGGACCAGCCCGGCCAGGATCAGCGCGACGCCCTCGGTGAGCAGGGCGAGCGCGAGCAGCCGGCGGCGGGAGAACCCGGGCAGGGTGGCCCGGGTGAGCCGGACCCCGAGCGCGGGAACCCCGGTGGCGGCGAGCACCAGCAGGCCGTAGCCGATCGGCCCGGCCCCGTGCTCGGCGGCGGTGAGCAGCGCGAGCGCGGTGACGCCGGCCATCGTGGCGTACCCGGCGGCGACCGCGAAGGTGAAGTAGGGGGCGGCGCCGGTGCGGCCCTTGCCGAGGGCGGGGCCGGGGGTGGCGTCGGTGGGGGCGCGCAGGCCGCGCAGCGGCGAGTGCGGGGGTGCCTGGACGGGGCCGCCGGGCAGCTCCTGGAGGTACACCCGGGTGGCCGAGGCGGCGAACAGGGCGGCGGCGCCGAGCGCGGCGAAGGTGGTCTGGTGGGCGCGCAGCCAGTCCGAGCCGAGGGCCGCGAAGACGTTGTTGACCAGGGTGAGCGCGACCAGCGCGGCGGCGGCGAGCGGGACGGTGGCCCAGCCGGTGCGGTGGTCCAGGGTGCGGACGGTGGCCAGGTTGGCGGCGGACGGGCGCCGCTCGGCGGCCGGGGCGTAGGGGTCCGCGGGCGGCAGCAGGCCGGGGACGGCGGCGGCCTTGGCGATCGCCCAGACCCGCTCGGCGGCACCGGTCAGGAAGACGGTGGCGAGCAGGACCCAGGTCGCCGCGCCGGTGGACCGCCCGCCGGCGGCCTCGGGGCCGGAGCCCAGCCAGACGATCCACCACGGCGCGACACCGATCAGCACGGCGCGCAGCACGTCCGCCCCGAACAGCGCCCAGCGCCGGTCGAGGACTCCGGTGAGCAGCCCGTGGACGGGGCCGAGCAGGGCGGCGCCGACCAGCGCGGTGGCGGCCAGCCGGGCCGCGAGGACGGCGGTGACGGCGAAGGCGAGGCTGCGCGGCAGGTCGCCGAAGCGGCCGCCGAGCGCGGCGGCGATCACGGTGAGCGCGAGCAGCACCAGCAGGCTGAGCCGGTCGGCGGTGCCGCCGATCAGCTGGGTGGTCCAGAGCCGGCGGTAGGGGCGCAGCCTCAGCAGGGCGCGGATCCGCTCGCCGGCGGTTCCGGCGGGCGCGACCTCGGGCAGGCCGGGAAGGCCGGTTCTGCCGTCCGCGGCGGCGCTGGGGGTGGGCTGGTCCTCGCTCGTCATACGGTCAGCGTAGCGGGCGGGGCATGGCGCAAAAGAGGGGAGCGCGGCTCCCGGCGGGCGCCGTCGCCGGGTTGTGACGGACTCCGCACACGCCGGTCGACCGGCGGGCCGGCCCGGGGCGGGGGCCGGCCGGGAACGGTTCGGGCCCGCGCCGCCGGGGCGGACGCGGGCCCGGTGCGACCGATCGGGTGTCAGCCCTCGTCGGTGGCGGTGGTCTTGCTCGCCGCGCTCTTCTTGGCCGTGGTCGTCTTCTTGGCGGCCGCCTTGGTGGTGGTCTTCTTGGCCGCCGTCTTGGCCGCCGCCGTCTTGGTGGCGGTGGTCTTCTTGGCGGTCGTCGTCTTCTTGGCGGCCGTCTTCTTCGCCGGGGCCTTCTTCGCCGTCTTCTTGACCGGCCCGCGCGCCCGCTTCTCGGCGAGCAGCTCGTAGCCGCGCTCGGGGGTGATGGTCTCGACCGCGTCGTCCTTGCGGAGCGTGGCGTTGGTCTCGCCGTCGGTCACGTACGGGCCGAACCGGCCGTCCTTGACCACGACCGGCCGCTCGCTGACCGGGTCGGTGCCGAGCTCCTTGAGCGGCGGCGCGGCGGCGGCCCGGCCGCGCTGCTTGGGCTGGGCGTAGATCGCCAGCGCCTCCTCCAGCGTGACCGTGAACATCTGCTCCTCGCTGGTGAGCGAGCGGGAGTCGGTGCCGCGCTTGAGGTACGGGCCGTAGCGGCCGTTCTGCGCGGTGATCTCCACGCCCTCGGGGTCGACGCCGACCACGCGCGGCAGCGAGAGCAGCTTCAGGGCGTCGTCGAGGGTGACGGTGTCCAGCGCCATCGTCTTGAGCAGCGAGGCGGTGCGCGGCTTGACGGCGTTCTTGCCGGTCTTCGGCGTGCCCTCGGGCAGGATCTCGGTGACGTACGGGCCGTATCGGCCGTCCTTGGCGACCAGCATGTTGCCGCTGACCGGGTCCGGGCCGAGCTCGTAGTCTCCGCTGGGCCGGGCCAGCAGCTCCTCGGCGAGTTCGACGGTCAGCTCGTCCGGCGGCAGCTCGTCGGGGATGTCGGCGCGCTGGCCGGGCTCGCCCTCGACGGTGGAGGCGCGCTCCACGTACGGGCCGTAGCGGCCGACCCGCAGGGTGATGTCGTCGCTGATCCGGAAGGAGCTGATCTCCCGGGCGTCGATCGCGCCGAGGTCGGTGACCAGTTCCTTCAGGCCGCCCAGGTGGTCGCCGTCGCCGTTGCCGGCCTCGGCGGCGCCGCCCGCGGCCGCGCCCTCGCCGGCGTCCTCGCCGAAGTAGAAGCGCTTCAGCCACGGCACGGACTGGGCCTCGCCGGCCGCGATCCGGTCGAGGTCGTCCTCCATCTTCGCGGTGAAGTCGTAGTCGACCAGCCGGCCGAAGTGCTTCTCCAGCAGGTTGACCACGGCGAAGGAGAGGAAGGACGGCACCAGCGCCGTCCCCTTCTTGAAGACGTACCGGCGGTTGATGATGGTGTCGATGATCGAGGCGTAGGTGGAGGGGCGGCCGATCTCCCGGTCCTCCAGCTCCTTGACCAGCGAGGCCTCGGTGTAGCGGGCCGGCGGCTTGGTGGCGTGGCCCTCGGGGGTGAGCTGCTCGGCGGCCAGCGGGTCGCCCTCGCTCACCTGCGGCAGCCGGCGCTCGCGGTCGTCGAGCTCGGCGTTCGGGTCGTCGGCGCCCTCGACGTAGGCCTTGAGGAAGCCGTGGAAGGTGATGATCTTGCCGGAGGCGGAGAACTCGACGTCCCGGCCGTCGGCCGAGCGGCCGCCGACCTTGACGGTGACCGACTGGCCGACCGCGTCCTTCATCTGGGAGGCGACGGTACGCATCCAGATCAGCTCGTAGAGCCGGAAGTCGTCACCGCTCAGGCCGGTCTCGGCGGGGGTGCGGAACCGGTCGCCGGACGGGCGGACGGCCTCGTGCGCCTCCTGCGCGTTCTTCACCTTGGACGCGTAGGTGCGCGGCGCGTCCGGCAGGTAGTCGGCCCCGTACAGCTGGGTGACCTGCGCCCGGGCGGCGGAGATGGCGGTGTCCGACAGCGTGGTGGAGTCGGTGCGCATATAGGTGATGAAGCCGTTCTCGTACAGCTTCTGGGCCACCTGCATGGTCCGCTTGGCGCCGAAGCCCAGCTTGCGGCTGGCCTCCTGCTGCAGCGTGGTGGTGCGGAACGGCGCGTACGGCGAGCGGCGGTACGGCTTGGACTCGACGCCGCGCACCGAGAACGCGGTCTGCTCCAGGGCGGCGGCCAGCTGGCGGGCGGCCTGCTCGTCCAGGTGCAGGGTGTTGGTGCTGCCGGCCTTGAGCCGGCCGTCCTGGCCGAAGTCGCGGCCGCTGGCGATCCGCTTGCCGTCGACGCTGCTCAGCCGGGCGCCGAAGTTCTCCGGGTCGGCGCCGGCCACCGCGGTGCGGCCGGTGCCGAAGGTGCCGACCAGGTCCCAGTACGAGGCCGAGCGGAACGCCATCCGCTCGCGCTCGCGCTCGACCACCAGCCGGGTCGCGACCGACTGCACGCGGCCCGCCGACAGCTTCGGCATGACCTTCTTCCACAGGACCGGCGACACCTCGAAGCCGTACAGGCGGTCGAGGATGCGGCGGGTCTCCTGGGCGTCGACCAGACGCTGGTTCAGCTCGCGCGGGTTGGCCACCGCCTCCTGGATGGCGGCCTTGGTGATCTCGTGGAACACCATCCGGTGCACCGGCACCTTGGGCTTGAGCACCTGCTGGAGGTGCCACGCGATGGCCTCGCCCTCGCGGTCCTCATCGGTGGCGAGGAAGAGCTCGTCGGACTCCGCGAGCAGCGACTTCAACTTGCTGACCTGGGACTTCTTGTCCGCGTTCACCACGTAGATGGGCGCGAAGTCGTGGTCCACGTCGACGCCGAGGCGGCGCACCTCACCGGTGTACTTGTCCGGGACCTCGGCCGCCGTGCTCGGCAGGTCGCGGATGTGCCCGACGCTCGCCTCGACGATGTAGCCGGGGCCCAGGTAGCCCTTGATCGTCTTCGCCTTGGCCGGCGACTCGACAATGACGAGTCGCTGTCCGTGCGCGGTCTCGCTGCTCGGGGACACCTTCGCTCTTCTCTCCCGGTCGTTACGTGAGCTGGTCGGCGCGGGCAGCACGGGCTGCGCTCCGCCCGACCCCTCCACCGTCCCGGGGCTGCCGCTGTACGACGACCCCACCAGCGGAGTGTGACCGTACCCCGGCCACCCTTGTCAAACGGACGGATCCCGCAATTTCACCGGCAAGGCCGACCGACGCCACTCGAACGGTAACCCGACGACCACGCATCGCGCCCTGCGGAGGGGGGCTTCGGCGGGTTTCGAAGGATGGAATGACGGATTTCAAAAGCTGTCAACGGAATATCGGTGCGGCCGGGGCCGGACCGGTGGTAGGGGCGTGATCCCTGCTCAGGGCCGGTCCGACGGCGGACCGGGCGGACCGGGCGGACCGCCGGGCGGCGGCCCGGGCAGCCGCTCGGGGGCGGGTCAGCGCGAGGCTGCGGCGAGCAGCAGGACTGCCCCCGCGGCCAGGCAACCGAGCCCGAGCCCCGCCCACCACAGGTCGGCGACGACCGCCCCGGGTCCCCCGTCCACCGCCGCCAGCACCGCGAGGGTGGGACGGCGCGGGTCGTAGGAGATCCGGACCGGGGTGCCGGGCGGCAGCCCGGGCGGACGGCGCAGGGGGGTGTGGCCGCGCGGGCGGGTCAGCACCAGCTGTCCACAGCCCTCCGCGGCCGACGAACCCGCTGAAGAGCCCGCCGAAGAGCCCGCCGTGTAGGAGAGCAGCGGCGCGCTGTCGAGCTCACCGCGCGGATCGGACTCGGCGACCACGGTGGCGACCGTCGGCACGCCACGACGGCGCACCCGGTGGCGCAGGCGCACTTCGACGGCGCACCACAGCAGGAGCGCGCCGCCGAAGAGGGCGAGTATCGCGCCGCCCACCGTCGCCGTCGTCGTCTCCACCCTGCCCCCAGCTCTGTCCACAGCCTGTGGACAGAGCCTCACAGTCGAGGGCCAACGAGGGACAGCCGTTCGGCGACCGGTCGGCGAACCGGGGGAAACGGAGAGATGAACCGGCCGCCCCGGGGCCGGGCCGACCGACCTTGGGGGGCGCCCCTCGGGGGAACCGGCCTCAGACCACCGGCCGGATGAACCCCTGCTCGGTGAGCAGCCGCAGCGACTCCGGCACCCGGTCCCGCAGCACCACCCGGTCCTCGCCCAGCAGGTGCGCGATCGCGTCCACGATTTCCCCGGCCGACAGCGTCCCGTCGCAGACCCCGACGAACCCGGCGCCCACCGTGTCCACCTTGGTGGCCCGCCGCATGCCGCGGTTGTGACGCAGGATCACGTGCTCCGGATCCTCCGCCCCGGGCGTGCCCACCTGCTCCTGGACGACCTCGTCGGCCAGCACGTACCGGGCCGCCAGCAGCCCCGCGTCGTCGTGCGTGCGCAGGAAGTCCTGCCGGTCGAACCACTCCTCGATGTGCGGACCGAGCGGCTGCTCCACCGGGTGCGGCCACTCCTCCACCCGGACGGTCGGCCGCTCGGCGCCGCTCGCCCGCAGGGTGATCCAGCCGAAGCCGATGCCCTCGACCCGGCCCGCCTCGAAGGCGTCCAGCCACTCCCCGTACCGGGCCTGGTAGTCGCCGCCCGGACCGCGGTGGTCACCGCCGTCGCGCAGCCACAGCTCGGCGTACTGGGCGACGTCCTGGACCTCGCGCTGGACGATCCAGGCGTCCAGACCGGTGCCGGCCACCCAGCCCGCCAGCCGGTCGTGCCAGTCCTCGCCCCTGACGTGCTGCCAGTTCGCCAGCAGCTGGCAGTGGCCGCCCGGCTCCAGGTGCGCGGCGGCGGACCGGACCAGGCTGCGGCACAGGTCGTCCCCGGCCATCCCGCCGTCCCGGTAGGTGAACCGGCCGCCCGGCGAGATCACGAACGGCGGGTTCGAGACGATCAGGTCGAACCGGCGGTCCCCCACCGGCTCGAAGAGGCTGCCGGCGGCGGTCTCCGCGTTGTCGAAACCGGACAGCGCCAGGGTCAGCTCGGTGAAGCGCAGCGCCCGCGCGTTGACGTCGGTGGCGGTCACCCGCTGGGCGTGCCGGGCGGCGTGCAGCGCCTGCACGCCCGAGCCCGAACCGAGGTCCAGCACCGACCGGGCCGGCCGCCGCACCGTGATGTTGGCCAGGGTGGTGGACGCGCCGCCCACCCCGAGCACCAGGTCCTTGCGGGCCACCCCGTGCGCGGTCTCCCCGGAACCGATCCCGCCCGCGCCGCCGACCGCGCAGCCCAGGTCGGAGACCACCCAGGCGTCCGAACTCGGCAGACCGGCCACCTCGTTGGCGTACGGGCGGACGTCCACGGTGGCGCGCACCAGATCGCCGTCCGGACGCAGCCAGCCGTCGGCCAGGCAGTCCTCGACCGGCAGCGCGGCGGCCGCCGCCTGGTACGGCACGGGCTGCTGCAGCAGGAACAGCCGCACCAGCGTCTCCAGCGGGCTGCCGCCACGGGTCGCCCGCAGCGCCGGCACCGCCTCGCTGCGGGCCAGCGCCGCGTACCCGGTGGGCCCGAGCAGGTCCAGGCAGCCGTCGGCGGTGTACGAGGCGGCGAGCAGCGCCTCGCGCAGCTTGGCGAGGCGGGTCGGGTCGAGAACGGGGCTACTGATCACCCCGCCATTGTCCCCCGCCGGACCTCCCCCGCTCCCCGTCTCCCCCACCCGGCCGCCCCTCCCGCCGGTCCCCCTCGGCCAGCACCCCCTCAGCCCCCAACCCCGCTCCCCCGGGCAGCCCCGCCCTCACCCCACCCCATCTCCCTGGACAACGCCGACCACCCCCTCGGCCGGTTGGCCGAGGGGGTGCGGGTGTCGTCAGGTGTGGCCGGTAGTGGCCGGTCAGCTCGTCGAGGGTGCGGAGGCCGGTGCGCTGGGCGCCTGGCTCGCGGCGGGGTCGCCCGCCGCCGGGCTCGCGCCGTCCGTGGCCCCGCCGGTCGGGGTGCCTGCCGAGCCGTCCGCCGGGGCGGAGGTCTGGGCGGCGGCCGCGGAACCCGGCTTGCAGCCCTCCTGCTTGGCCATCGCCGCGCCGAGCTCGCCGCGCTGCAGCTTGCCCTGGGCCTGGGTGGAGAGCGAGGCCAGCTGCCGCACCTGGTCGGACACGCTGCGCAGCCCGTCCGCGAACTTCGACCGGTCGTCGGTGGAGAGCGCGTCCACCTTCTTCTGGACGTCCAGGTACCCGTCGGCGGCCTTGTTGAGCTCGGCGACGGTGTCCTTCTGCAGGGTCGCGCCGTCGTCCACCTTGGGCGCGCCGGCCGCGTCGATCGCGGCGGCGATGTCCTGGTTGGTCTTGGCCAGGCGGCCGATGTCCGCCGAGAGGCGCTTCTGGAGGTCGGCCGGGACCTCTCCGGTCTTCACCTGGGCGGTGTCCGCCAGGGCGGTCTGCGCCTGGGCGATCGGGTCCTTGGCCGCGCCGCAGACGTTCGCCGCCCAGGACTCCAGCTGCTTGCTGTTGTCGTCGCCGCAGCCGACGGCGCCGAACGCGAGCAGCGCCCCGAGCACGGGTACGGCCAGCAGTCGCTTGTTCACCGGGAGAAGCCCTTTCGGTTTCGGTCGTCGAACTGCGAACCTACACGTCCGCCGTTCGACCCCGGTTCCCGAAGACTTCCGAGCGCTTTCCGGGGCTCAGAGCGCGAGCGCGTCGACCGAGACCGGCCAGCTCATCCGGATCAGGCCGCCCCCGGCACCGCTGGTGACCTCCAGGTCCTCGACCAGGCCGGTGAGCACGGCGAGGCCCAGGGTGTCCTCGTCCGGGTCGGCGCCGTCGGCCGCGTCGGCGGTCGGCACGGAGTCGAGGCCGGCCTCGTCCTCGACCTCGATGAGGAAACGCTTCTCCTGGTCGACCAGCGCGACCCGCACGGCGCCGGTGACGCCACCGCGCTGGTGCAGGCCGACCGCGCGGGAGCACGCCTCGCCGACGGCGAGCCGCACCTCGTCGAGCACCGACTCGTCGACCCCGGCTCGTCTGGCGACTGCCGCGGCTACCAGCCGGGCCGTCCGGACGTGCTCGGGAAGCGCGCTGAATCGAAGTTCGACGGTTGCCATCTCTCCCCCTCGGGGTGCTCCGACCGGGGCCGGAGGTACGGCCCCTGCGGGCCGGCGTCCACCGGCCCAGGGACGGCCGGACAGGCCCGGGGCCCGGTGGGCCCCGGCTGCCGGACGCGTAGGGATCGGACGGGCCGGCCACCGAGGGCCGACCCGGCCGGATCAGTCGGGTCGGCGGATCAGTCGGTCGCGTTGACCGCGTCGTCCACCGAGTTGTGGATCGGGAACACCTTGGTCAGGCCGGTGATCCGGAAGATCTTGAGAATGCGCTCCTGGTTGCAGACCAGTCGCAGCGAGCCCTCGTGGGCGCGCACCCGCTTCAGGCCACCCACCAGCACACCGAGGCCGGTGGAGTCGAGGAAGTCCACGCCCTCCATGTCGACGACGAGGTGGTAGCTGCCGTCGTTGACGAGCTCGACCAGCTGCTCGCGCAGCTTCGGGGCGGTGTACACATCGATCTCGCCGCCAACCTCGACGACCGTGCGATCGCCGACATTACGGGTCGACAGGGACAGGTCCACGGAACCTCCAGCACCTTGCCTTGCTACGTCATTGCGATCCTCGGCCGGACGGCCGCCACCGCATGGTCGCGAACCCCGGGCACGCCCAGCCAACGCGTGGCAAGCCTCAGCGCTGCGACCCCCGGCCGTACGGCCGTCACGGCCACATTCAACCACCTGCGACCATGCCCGCACGATGGCTTAGGACGATTCTCCGTCACGCCGGTGACACACTGGGTCCTCATGCCGCCGCGTCACAGCCTGCCCGAGGCACTGCTCACGACCCTGTCCACCACCCGTGGGCGGTCGGACCGGCTCACCCATACGGAGCACCTTCCCGCCCGGCCCGCCCGTTATGCGCCGTGGCCCGACTGGATCCGGCCCGAGATCACCGCATCCGCCCAGGCCCTTGGCGTCCGGCAGCCCTGGGCCCACCAGGCGGAGGCGATGAATCTGGCCAAATCCGGCCATACTGTGGTGATCGCCACAGGTACCGCCTCGGGCAAGTCCCTCGGCTACCTGGCCCCGGTCCTCTCCGACCTGCTCGACGGCACCGAGGCTCGCAACGGCCGCGGCGCCACCGCCCTCTACCTCGCACCCACCAAGGCCCTCGCCGCCGACCAGCGCCGCCGGGCCGCCGAGCTCGCCCCGCCCCGCGTCCGGGCCGCCCTGTACGACGGCGACACCCCGCCCGAGGAACGCGAGTGGGTCCGCCAGTACGCCTCGTACGTGCTCACCAATCCGGACATGCTGCACCGCGGCATCCTGCCCGCGCACGCCCGCTGGTCCTCCTTCCTCAAGACCCTGCGCTACGTCGTGGTCGACGAGTGCCACAGCTACCGGGGCGTCTTCGGCTCGCACGTCGCCCAGGTGCTGCGCCGGCTGCGCCGGATCTGCGCCCGGTACGGCTCCGAACCCGTCTTCCTGCTCGCCTCCGCCACCACCGCCGACCCGGCCGTCACCGCGCACCGCCTCACCGGCCTGCCGGCCGAGGCGGTCACCGAGGACGCGTCCCCCCGCGGCCCGATGGTCTTCGGGCTCTGGGAGCCGCCGCTCACCGAGAACGTCGGCGAGCACGGGGCGCCGGTCCGCCGGACCGCCACCGCCGAGGCCGCCCACCTCCTCACCGACCTGGTCGAACGGCAGACCCGGACGGTCGTCTTCGTCCGCTCCCGCCGCGCCGCCGAACTGGTCGCGCTGCAGGCCCAGGACCAGCTCGGCCGTCCGCTCGCCGACCGGGTCGCCGCCTACCGCGGCGGCTACCTCGCCGACGAACGCCGGGCACTCGAACGCGACCTGCACTCCGGCCGACTGCTCGGCCTCGCCTCCACCTCCGCCCTCGAACTCGGCGTCGACGTCTCCGGCCTCGACGCCGTCCTGATGGCCGGCTACCCGGGCACCCGGGCCTCGCTCTGGCAGCAGGCCGGCCGGGCCGGCCGCGAGGCCCAGGGCGCGCTCGCCGTCCTGATCGCCCGGGACGACCCGCTGGACACCTACCTGGTGCACCACCCGGAGGCGCTGTTCGCCACCCCGGTCGAGGCCACCGTCCTCGACCCGGACAACCCGCACGTCCTCGCCCCGCACCTGTGCGCGGCCGCCGCCGAACTCCCGCTCACCGACGCCGACCTGGAACTGTTCGGCCCCTCCGCCGACCCGCTGCTGCCGGTGCTGGAACGGCGCGGACTGCTCCGCCGGCGCGGCGACGCCTGGTACTGGACCCGCCGTGAACGGGCCGCCGACGCCGTCGACCTGCGGGGCAGCGGCGGGAACCCGGTGCAGATCGTCGAGGCGCCGACCGGCCGGCTGCTCGGCACCGTGGACGCCTCCGCCGCCCACACCACCGTCCACACCGGGGCCGTCCACCTCCACCGGGGCCGCAGCTACCTGGTCCGGGACTTCGACCTGGACAACTCGGTCGCCCTGGTCGAGCCCGCCGACCCGCCGTACACCACCGCCGCCCGGGACATCACCTCCATCTCCGTACTCGCCACCGACACCACCGTCGACTGGGGCGAGGGCCGGCTCAGCTTCGGTTCGGTCGAGGTGGTCAACCAGGTGGTCGGCTACCTCCGGAAGCGGATCTCCACCGGGGAGATCATGGGCGAGAGCAAGCTCGACCTCCCGCCCCGCACCCTGCGCACCCGCGCCGTCTGGTGGTCCGTCACCGAGGACCAGCTGCTCGACGCGGACATCCCGCCCGACCAGCTGCCCGGTGCCGCCCACGCCGCCGAACACGCCTCGATCGGCCTGCTCCCGCTCTTCGCCACCTGCGACCGCTGGGACATCGGCGGCGTCTCGGTGCCGCTGCACCCCGACACCGGCCTGCCGACCGTGTTCGTCTACGACGGCCACCCCGGCGGGGCCGGCTTCGCCGAACGCGGCTTCCAGCGGGCGGTCCAGTGGCTGACCGCGACCCGGGAGGCGATCGCCGCCTGCGAGTGCGAGCGCGGCTGCCCGTCCTGCGTGCAGTCACCCAAGTGCGGCAACGGCAACGACCCGCTGGACAAGGCGGCCGCCGTCCGGCTGCTGGACGTCCTGCTCGCCGGCGCTCCCCCGGCCACCCCGCCGACGGAGGGGACCGAGGCCGGAGCGGCGGACGGAGCCGTGGAGGGAACGGCGCCCGGGGCCGTGGAGGGGACGGCGGACGGAGCCGGAGCGGCGGACGGAGGCGTGCCCGAGGGCTCATGAGCCCTCCCGGTCCGGTCCGGTCTCGCCCAGCGCGGCGCGGGCGTCCTCGTCCGTCGGGGCGACCGCCGCCCGGACCGGTCCGGCCCGCGCCCGAGCTGTCGCCGGACCGACCGGCAGGCGGACCGGCAACCCGGCGACCGGCACCTCCGCCACCACCTCGACGGCGTCCGCCTCCCGGTCCACCGTGCAGGAGACGACGGAGGCGCCCTGGGCCGCCGCCACCGCACCGGCCCGGGCGCAGCCGCCGTCCGCGTCCAGCAGCAGCCGGTCGGCCGCCGCGAGCGCCGCCAGGTCGGCGGCGGCCTCCGCCCGGTGCCGGGCGCCGACCGCCACGCCCACCGAGAGCGCGGCCGTGAACGCCACGCACCCGAGCAGCGCGCAGGCCAGCAGCCAGACCGTCGCCGAACCGGTGTCGGCTCCGCGTCCGCCCGCGGCCGCCGCCCGCCCCGCGCGCAGCCGCCCGACCGACCGCCGCCGGCGCCGATGACGCCGATCGTGCGCCGCGCCCGGGGCCCGATCCGTCAGTCCGGCCATGGCCCGGCACCTCCCTCCGCGCCTCGGACCGCCCCTCGCAGGGTGTCCTCGCGGGCGGCGACGGCGCTCGCGCCCAGCCGTACCGCCAGGACCTCCGCGAACCGCCCCGGCATCGCGTACGGCGCCGCCACGGTGACCCGGACCGTGTCCGGCGCCGGATCGACCAGGACCACCGCCCCCGGCGGCGCGGCCGCCCTGGCGAGCCCGGCGGCGTCGGCCTCCCCGCGCGCGGCCGCCCTGGCGCCCACCCGTGCCGCGTCCACGCACCGGAGCTGGGCGGCCGCCGCGAGCACGGCCCACACCAGCATCGCCGCCAGCAGCACCAGCGCCGGCAGCGCGACGGCGGTCTCGGCGGTGACGAACCCGCCGTCGCCGCACCGCCGTCGCCACAGCAGCCGCGCCCGCGTTCGGCACCGGTCAGGTCGCATGGAGCGCCCGGTCCAGGGCGTCGGTCAACGCGGTGATCGTCGCCGTGCTGGTCGCCACCTTGTACAGGGCGGCCGCCAGCGCGCACGCCGCGAGCGTGCCGACCGCGTACTCCGCCGTGGTCATCCCGGCGTCCACCCGCCCTCGGGCCCGGGTCCGGGCGTAGGCCCGACCCCACGCCCGGACCACACCCCCGGACCGGACCGGGACGGCCGTGGACTTGATCACTGCACCCATGGTTCTCCTCCTTGCACCTTGCGTTGATGGGGATTTCGAATTCGACGTTGGTCATTCGTCACATCGCCTGCGTGAAGCGGGTGGTGAGGCCGATGACCACCGGGACGACACCGGCCAGGACGAAGGCCGGCAGGAAGCAGAGCCCCAGCGGCGCCGTCGCGAGCACCCCGGCCCTGCGGACGCGGGCGTGTGCCGCCCGGACGGCTTCGGCCCGTTGGGCGTTCGCGAGGCCGGTGAGCGCCCCCGCCGCCGGAGCGCCGCTCAGACTCGTCCGGACCAGGCAGCGGGCCAGTGGCGCCAGCGGCGGGTGCTCCTCGCCCAGCCGGCGCCAGCAGAGCTCCGGCGGTGCGCCCAGGGCGAGTTCGGCCGCCGCCGCCACCAAGCGGGGACCCATCGGGGCGGCCACGCTCCGGCCGACCGCCGCGACGGCCGCCGCCGGCGAGGCCGCCGAGCCGAGGCAGGCGGCCAACAGCTCGGCGGTGAGCGGAAGTTGTCGAACCAGCCGGGCCTCCGCCAGCTCGGCCCGCCGCTCCGCCGGGGACCTGGCCCGCGGCATCCACCGGTGGAGTCCGGCCACCAGCAACCCGCCCGCCAGCAGGCCTCCCGGACCGCCGAGGAAGGCCGCCGCGCCGAACCCGGCGCCCAGCACCGCCGCCGCCCGCCGGACCCGCCCCGCCACGGGGCTCGCCCGCAGCGCCGACCGCGCACCGCCCCGTCGCCGGTTGCCGGTTCGTCGCGGCGCCGACGCACCGCCCCACCCGAGCGCGGCCGCCACCCGTCGGCGCCCGGCCCGCCGCCGGAACCACCCGCCGAGGAGCGAGGTGCCGGCTGGTGCGGCCGCCCCGAGCGCCACCCAGTCCGTCACCCCCGCCATCCGTTCCTCACCTCCTCGACCGGGACGGGGCAGGGCCCCGGGTCGACCTCGCCACCGCCCGGGCGCCGCCCGGTCCGTCCGACCAGCACCCCGGCCGTCCCGGGGCCACCACCGCTCACCTCCCACCGGGCCGCCCCGCGCCGCCCGTCACCCCCGTCACCCCCGGCAGCCGCCGGGGCCACCACCCGCCTCACCCCGACAGCACCTCCCGCCGGAACGCGCCGCTCGGCCGCCCGGCACGCGCCCGGGTCCGGCTGAGCCCGCACCGCCAGTCCTCCTCCGCTTCACCCCGATCGCCGCCACCACCAGGGCCACCAGGGCCACCAGGGTTGCCGGAGCCGCCACCGTCCGCCGCCGCCCGCGTACGGCCCTCGGGCGGAGCGTCCAGGGCCCCCTCGGAGGCCGCCCGGACGATCCGGGCCGTCCAGGCGAGGCCGAGCCCTTCCAGGGCCGCGCCCGCCACCAGGCAGGCCAGCCCGGCGGGCGTGTGCAGCAGGACGTCCAGCGGCCGGGCGCCGAGTGCCGCGCCGAGCAGCAGTCCGGCGAGCGGCAGGGCGGCCAGTACGGCGACCGTGGTGCGCGGCGCCGCCAGTTCGGCGGCGATCTCCTCCGCCAGCGACCGCTCGACCCGCAGGGCCTCGGCGACCCCGTCCAGCCCGACCGCCAGACCCGAGCCACCGTCGGCGGCGACCTGCCAGCAGGCGGCGATCGCCGCCGCCCCGCTCCCGCCCGGCAGTTCGGCCAGCAGCCGGAACGCCGCGGGTACATCGGCCCCGTACCGGCCGGCCGCGAGCCGGGCGACCGGCTCCACGCCGAGCCGCTCCAGCGCCGCGCGGTCGGCGGCGATCCGTGTGGTCACCAAGTGCAGCGCCTGCTCGGGGGTCGCCCCACCGCGCAACTCGCCCGCCAGCCCGGCGCACAGCTCCACCACGGCCGCCGCCCGGTGCCGGGCCTCGGCCGCCACCGCGCGCCGCAACCGCCGGCGCCGCAGCGGCAGGACGGCCGCGACCGCCGCCGGCACGGGGACGAGCGAGCCCGTCAGCCACCCGGCCACCAACCCACCCGGCAGGAGCAGCAGTTCGGGCGCGCGCCGAACCGCCCACAGGAGCCCGCCCGCACCTCGCAGCACCCCGGCCACGGCCCCCGCACACCGACCGCCGCCGTCGCCCCTGCCACCCTCGGCGCCGTCGCGCTCGGCCAGCACCGCGCCGCTCCGCCGGACATCCGCCAACTGCCGCTGGAACCCGCACCACCCGGCCACCGCGGCACCGAACAGCACCGTGACCGACAACAACGCCATCCGGTCATCCGCCAGGCCCACCGCACCCACCGCGTCCCTCTCCCTTCCTCCGACCGCCGCCCGCCCCGAGCAGCAGCACCGCGCCCGCCACACACCCGGCCAGCAGCAGCCCGAACACCGCCTCCGCCCACCCCGCCGTCACGGCGGACCGCCGGTGAGCACCACGCCCCGGGCGGCGAGCAGCCGGGACAGCCGCGCCCAGCCCGCGCCGGGCACCGTGTCGCCGTCCGCCGTGAAGGTCACGGCGGGCGTGGTGACGGCGAGCCCGTGCCGGTCGCCGCCCAGGGTGTGGATCTCGGCGACCCGGCGCCGCCCGGTGCCCGGCTCCCGAACCAGGTGCACCACCAGGTCCAGCGCGGCCCGGAGTTGGCTGTGCAGGGCCGGCCGGTCCAGCCCGGCCATCGAGCCGAGCGCCTCCAGCCGGACCGGCACGTCGGCCGCCGTGTTGGCGTGGACGGTGCCGGTGCCGCCCTCGTGGCCGGTGTTCAGGGCGGCCAGCAGGTCCGCCACCTCCGCCCCGCGCACCTCCCCGATCACCAGCCGGTCGGGCCGCATCCGCAGCGCCTGGCGGACCAGGTCCCGCAGGGTCAGCTCGCCCAGCCCCTCCTGGTTGGGCGGGCGGCTCTGCAGCCGCACCACGTGCGGGTGGTCCGGCCGCAGCTCGGCGGAGTCCTCGGCGACGACGATCCGCTCCTCCGGCCCGACCAGGCCGAGCAACGCCGCCAGGAGCGTGGTCTTCCCCGTCCCGGTACCCCCGCTGACCAGCAGCGAGAGCCGGGCCCGCTGGACGGCGGCGAGCAGTTCGCCGCCCCTCGGCGGAAGCGCCCCACCGGTCACCAGCTCGTCGAGGGTGAACGGCCGGGAACGGCACACCCGCAGCGAGATGTGGGTGCAGCCGGCCGCGATCGGCGGCAGGACGGCGTGCAACCTGGTGCCGTCCGGCAGCCGGGCGTCCACCCAGGGCCGGGCGTCGTCGAGGCGCCGCCCGGCCGCCGTGGCGAGCCGGTGGGCCAGCCGCCGCACCGCCTCCGGATCGGCGAAGTGGACGCCGGTGGCCCGCCGCAGGCCGCCGCCCCGGTCGAACCAGATCTCGTCCGGCCCGTTGACCAGGACGTCCGTGACGTCGGGCGCCGCCAGCAGCCGGTCCAGCGGGCCCGCACCCACCAGTTCGGCGCACAGCGAGCGCACGGTGTCGAGGGCGTCACCGCCGCCGAGCGGCGGCCTGGCGGCCCGCAGCGCCGTCGCCACGGACCCGGCGGTCGGCGCCGCCCCGGACTCGGCCAGCCGCAGCCGGACGGCGTCGACCAGCGCCGCCGCCCGCTCCTCCCGGGCCGTCCGCCCGTAGGCCGGCGGCTCCGGCGGCTGACCGGGCACCGGGAGCAGCCCGAGCGCCGGAACGCTCCGCAGCGCCCGGTGCTCGCGCGGGCCGCCGGGGCCGCCCGCGCTCCCCGTCCCGCTCGTCCTGCGCAGACGGACCATCAGTAGACACCCCCTTCGACCGCCCGCACGGGCGGCAGCACCTCGTCCAGGAAGGCCCCGCAGAAGCGGGCGAGCGGCCCGTCCTCCCGGATGCCCGGCGGCACGCCCCGCTCGACGTCGGCGGCCAGGCCCGGTTCCGGCTCCAGCACGCCGGCGAGCTGCAATCGCAACCCCTTGGCGATCGTGTGCGCGGGGAGCCCGAACGGCCCCGGCGGCCGCACCACCGCCCGCACGTCGTCGAGCCGCATCCGGACGGCCGCGGCCACCCGGTCGGCGGCCGCCACCGCGCGCAGCTCGGCCGGCACCACCAGCAGCGCCGTGTCGGACTGCTCCAGCGCCTGCCCGGCCGCCGGATCGAGCCGGCGGGGCACGTCAACCACCACCAGGCCGCCGCGCCGGCGGGCGGCGGCGAGGACGCTGCGCATCGCCTCGGGCGGCACCGCCAGGGTGTCGCTGCGGTCCCAGGACAGGCAGGACAGCGTGCCGAGCCGCTTGAGCGCGGGCAGCGCCCGGGCCAGCTCGGCGCCGCTCACCCGGCCCCGGGACCCGGCGAGGTCCGGCCAGCGCAGACCGGCCGCCGTCTCCCCGCCGAGCAGGATGTCGAGCCCGCCGCCCAGCGGGTCGCCGTCGACCAGGACGGTCCGCAGGCCCCGGCGCGCGGCGGTGACCGCGAGCGCGCAGGACAGGGTGGAGGCGCCCGCCCCGCCCCGGCCGCCGAGGACGGCGACGGTGCGGGCCGGGGCACCGACCCCCTCGACGGCGTCGGCGATCCGGTCGAGCAGCCAGGCCTCCGCGTCGGGCAGGAAGAGCACGTGCTCCGCGCCGAGTTGGACGGCCCTGACCCAGACGCCGGCGTCGTCGAGGTCCAGCCCGAGCAGCAGCACCCCGGGGCGCCGGGGCAGCCCGGCGCAGTGCCCGGTCCGGTCGTCGCCGACCAGGACCAGCGGCGCGCCCTCCCAGAGCTCGCGCGGCGGGGACCCGCCGCGGATCAGCCGCGGTTCGGTGCCGGCCGCCGCGCAGATCCGCAGCAGGTGCTCGGCCAGCCCCTCGTCCCCGGTGAGGACGAGCGGTCCGGCGGGCGCCGGCCCGCCGGTGGTGGCGTGGTCGGTGATGGGCTTCGACATGGGCGGCTCCCCTGTCCTGGTGCCCGCCGCACGGGGCGGCCGGGCACGCGTCCGGTCGGTTCGGCGGCCGGTGCCGGGCCCGCAGCACGGGCCCGACGACCGCTGCCGGACATCACGGTGGACCGTGATCCCGATTCCGTCCGCGAGCTTCCGATTCCCTGTGGACAACTCGGGGCTGTGGAGGAAAACGTTCACTCGGACGGGGGGCTATTGGACAAAGAATTGACGAAACGAGCTCACCGAGATGAACCGGCATACCGGCGGGAGTGGATCGTGAGTGGATAGCGCGGGGCGGACCGCGCACTCCCCGGGGCAGGTCCGGCCGCCATTCCCGATCCGGGACGGGCCGAGGTCAGCCATGAGCGATGCTCTACGGAGAGTGACGAAAACGGTGTGACACCCCCGACCGCCGACACCCCCTGTAGACACCACCGGGGTCCGTCGGCTCATCGGCCGCAACAGCTGTTCAAGCCCTGAAAATGGCCCCGGACGTGCGACGACCCCCGCCGGGGGGGAGAGCGGGGGTCGTCTATCCACGGCCCGACTCGGGGGGGAGGAGCCGGACCGGGTTAGCACGGTCGCGAACGATCCGTGACTTCCATGGTGTACCCGAGCGGCCAGAAACACAAACCCGCACGCCCACGAGTACGCCGAATGGCGGCCTGTTTTGCGGTGCCCTCTATCCTCGGTTCCCGTGGACACCACCGAGAACGCCGACGAGTACGCCGACGAGTCCCCGGACTCCACCGCCGCCGACGCCGCCGACACCGCGACCGCCGGCGCACCCGGCACCGCGACCGGCGCCGGCACCGACGCCGTGACCGGTGGGGCGCCCGGGCCCACCGGGGCGCCCGTGCCCGGCACGGGCCCCGGAACCGCCGGCTCCGCCGCGCCCGTCGCCCGCCCGTCGGCCGCCCGGCCGCGCCAGACCGGCCCGCGCACCGCCGCCTTCTTCGACCTCGACAAGACGATCATCGCCAAGTCGAGCGCCCTCGCGTTCAGCCGTCCGTTCTACCAGGGCGGTCTGATCAACCGTCGGGCCGTCCTGCGAAGTGCGTATGCCCAGTTCGTCTTTCTGGTGGGCGGCGCGGACCACGACCAGATGGAGAAGATGCGCGAGTACCTCTCCGCGCTGACCCGGGGCTGGAACGTGCAGCAGGTCCGCGAGATCGTCGCCGAGACCCTGCACAACCTGATCGACCCGATCATCTACGACGAGGCCGCCTCGCTCATCGAGCAGCACCACGCGGCCGGCCGCGACGTGGTCATCGTCAGCAGCTCCGGCTCCGAGGTGGTCGAGCCGATCGGCGCGCTGCTCGGCGCGGACCACGTGATCGCGACCCGGCTGAAGATCGAGGACGGCTGCTACACCGGCGAGATTGAGTACTACGCCTACGCCGAGAACAAGGCCGCCGCCATCCGGGAGTTGGCCGAGGTCGAGGGCTACGACCTGGCCGAGTGCTACGCGTACAGCGACTCGTCCACCGACCTGCCGCTGCTGGAGGCGGTCGGCCACCCCTCGGCGGTCAACCCGGACCGCGCGCTGCGCAAGGAGGCGGTGGCCCGCGAGTGGCCGGTGCTGGTCTTCGACAAGCCGGTGGAACTCCGGCGGCGGCTCCCGGAGTTCTCGGCGCCGAGCCGCTCGGTGCTGACGGCGGTGGCGGCCGGCGCGGCGGTGCTCACGGCCGGGGCGATCTGGTACGCGGCCCGGCGCCGGCGCCCGGCGGCCTGACCGCCGGGGGCGGAGGGCGCGTCACCGGACCGGGTCACACCCACAGGTTTGGGACAAAACGGGCAAAAGCCGAAGACTTCTCGTTTCGGGTTCCCCTTTCGCCCGAAACGCGATACAAATGAAGCACGGCCCGCGAGACCCGGTCAGGACCGAAGAGGTCAAACCGACAACGCAGTTCAGGCCCCACGGACCGCGCGTACAGATAACCGAGCACCCACATGCAGCCGACCCGCTGTCGGGCCGCCGGACCAGACGAACGGGCAGGATCCCCGTCTGATCGGCACTTCCGGTGCATGCATGGTCACCCGGCATCTGTGCCAGCGGCGGCACCCGGCAGGATCAGGTGCCGCCGCATCTCGCTGTCCGAGCCCGGAGCGGCCCACCGGACCCCTCCGGGACACCCCGGCCCCGCGACCGGTCAGACCATGCCGCGCTGCATCGCCTCGCAGACCGCCGTGCTCTCCCGCACCCCGAGCCGCAGCGCCCGGCCGCAGTGGCCGATCCACTCCGCCAGCCCCTCCGGCGTCCCCGCCAGGTAGCCGGCCAGCGCCCGCCGGTAGGCGTCCGTCCCCAGTTCGACCAGGCCGACCTCGACCGGGCAGATCGACTTCGGATCGAGCCCCTCCGCGATCAGCACGATCCGCTGGGCCGCGCGGGCGATCACGCCGTTGTGCGAGCCGAACGGCCGCAGCGCCAGCAGCTCCCCGTGCACGACCGAGGCGACCACCAGGGCCGGCGTACCGACGCCCTGGCCCTCCGCGCGGGCCACCAGCAGCCGGGAGAGCTGGTCCAGCCGGGCGGCGACCTCCTCCGCGCCAGGAGCCTGCGGCAGCGCCGGCACCGGCCCGTCCGCCCGCGCCGCAGCGGCCGCCCGGTCGGCCCCGACCGGGGCCGCGACACCCTCCACCGGCTTCAGCTCCAGCGGGAAGGGGTCGTCGGCCGCCTCCCCGGCCCGGCGCGGCCGACCGGCGGCGGGATCGGAGTCTCCGACCGCCAGCAGGTGCAGCCGGGCCAGCACCTGCAGCGGCGAGTGCCGCCAGACGCTCAGCAGCTGGCCCGCCTCGGCCGCGATCCGCAGCGCGGCGCCGACCGTCCGGGCCTCGGGGTCGGCGCTGAAGTCGCTGCGGCGCCTGACCTCCTCCAGGGGCCAGTCGGCCCCGGCGAGCGCGGCGGAGGCCCGGGCCCCGCGCAGGGCGGACTCGGAGGTGACCTCGGCCGCGCGGCGGCGCATCACCCGGTGGCCGTACAGGCGGTCGACGGCCTTGCGGACCTCGGCCACCGCGTCGGGCACCCCGGGGAGCTGGGCCAGCGGGGCGAGGGGATCTGTTCCAGTGCTCACCTACCCGAGAGTAATTCCCGGGCGCCGCGGCCGGAACAGCAACCTCGCTTCACCCATTAGAGGCAATCCTCACTTCCCTCCGACAATCGGCCCGAAACCCCGGATAGCATGACCGCTGTCGAAGACGATAACGATTTCCAACTCTGGAGATCGTCGGCCTCGTCGCGGTGCGGACCCACGACCGCGGCGGGCCCAGGAGCGAGAGCCGGAGTCCCAGATGAAGATCGCCTTCGTCGGCAAGGGCGGCAGCGGCAAGACCACGCTGTCCGCACTGTTCATCCGCCACCTGGCCGCCGCCGGCCGCCCGGTCCTCGCCGTCGACGCCGACATCAACCAGCACCTCGGCCCGGCCCTCGGCCTGACCGACGAGCAGGCCGCCGCACTGCCCTCGCTCGGGGCCCACCTGCCCGGGATCAAGGAGTACCTGCGCGGCGACAACCCGCTGATCCGCTCGTCCGAAGAGATGATCAAGACCACCCCGCCGGGCCGGGGCTCGCGCCTGCTCCGGATCGTCGAGGAGAACCCGGTCTACGCCGCCTGCGCCCGCCCGATCGCGCTGGACGAGGGCTCGGTGCGGCTGCTGGCCACCGGCGCGTTCACCGAGGAGGACCTCGGCGTCGCCTGCTACCACTCCAAGGTCGGCGCGGTCGAGCTGCTGCTCAACCACCTGGTCGACGGCCGGGACGAGTACGTGGTGACCGACATGACGGCCGGCTCCGACTCCTTCGCCTCGGGCCTGTTCACCCGCTTCGACCTGACCTTCCTGATCGCCGAGCCGACCCGCAAGGGCGTCTCGGTGTACCGGCAGTACCGGGACTACGCGCGCGACTTCGGCGTACGGCTGCGGGTCGTCGGCAACAAGGTGCAGGGCCCGGACGACCTGGCCTTCCTCCGCCGGGAGGTCGGCGACGACCTGCTGACCGCCTTCGGGCAGTCCGACTGGGTGCGCCGACTGGAGCAGGGCGTGCAACCGCCGCTGCGCGCCCTCGAATCCGCCAACCGTGCCGTGCTGGACGAGTTGCGCGCGGAGGCCGACGCCGCGTACGGGCTGCGGGACGCCCGCCGCTACGCCGAGCAGGCCGTCCTCTTCCACCTCCGCAACGCCGAGAGCTGGGCCAACGCCAAGGTCGGCATCGACCTCGCCACCCAGGTGGACCCGGACTTCGTGCTCGGGGGCGAGCCCGCGATGAGCGACGCGCCCGCCTGAGCGACGTGCCCGCCTGAACGCCCGCACCCACCCGGGCCGCACCCCCGCACCCCGCAGCACCGACGGGCCGCGACCTCCCCGAACCGGGAGGATGCGGCCCGTTCCGCTTGCCCGGCACCGCCGGCTGCGGCCGCACCAGCAGATTCCCGCCCGTTCGACCACCACCCAATGGGGTGAATCGGGCGGTTATTGACTTTCGCCCAGGATGACGCTGTGCAAAGCTCTCATTACCCTCGGTTTACCGAGTCTTGATGTTCCGCGTAGGTCCCATCGGGACCCTCTGATGGTCCACGGTCCGGCCGGTGACACCCGCACTCCCGGCCCGACCACGCCATCCCGCCACACCGTCGCGACCCACGACAGCCGCTCCGGCTCCCCGAGCCCCCGACCGGACTCACCACCGGACCAGACTGCGTTCGTTCCCCCGGACAGACGGGAAGACCCATGACCCTCGACATCTCCAGCGCACCCATCGCCTCCGACACCACCGACCACGCCCCACCGGGCAGACGTCCCCGCGCCCCCTGGGCCCTGGACCTCTCGGCCTCCCTGGTGGTCTTCCTCATCGCGGTGCCGTTCTCGCTCGGCATCGCCCTGGCCACCGGCGCACCACTCACCGCCGGCCTCGCCGCGGCGGCCGTGGGCGGCATCGTGGTCGGCCTGTTCGGCGGCACCCCGCTCCAGGTCAGCGGCCCCTCCGCAGCGCTGACCGTGATCACCGCCGGGCTGATCACCCAGTACGGCTGGCAGGCCACCTGCGCCATCACCCTCGCCGCCGGCCTGCTCCAACTCCTGCTCGGCGTCCGGCGGGTGGCCCGCACCGCACTGGCCGTCTCGCCCGCCATCGTGCACGGCATGCTGGCCGGCGTCGGCCTGACCATCGCCATCGCCCAGCTGCACGTCGTCCTCGGCGGCTCCCCGCAGAGCTCGGCGCTGGCCAATCTGCTCGCCCTGCCGGAGCAGTTGGCCGGCCCGCACCCGGCCGCCCTGGCCGTCGGCGCGGTCACCGCCGTCGTGCTGCTCGGCTGGCCCCGGCCCGGCCGACTCCCGGGCCGGTCCGGGGAGTTCGGCGCCCGGCTGACCGCGGTCCCCGGACCGCTGGTCGCCGTCGCCGCCGCCACCACGCTCGCCCTCGTCCTGGACCTCCGGCTCGCCCGGGTCGAACTGCCCGCCTGGCAGCCCCACGACCTCGTCCCCGACCTGCCGCACGGGTCACCCGCCGCCGTGCTGGCCGCCGTGCTGACCGTCACCGCCGTGGCGAGCGTCGAGTCCCTGCTCTCCGCCGTCGCGATCGACCGGATGTCCCGCCGGACCGGGGACCTCGACCGCGAGCTGCGCGGCCAGGGCATCGCCAACATGGTCAGCGGGCTGGTCGGCGGGCTGCCGATCGCCGGCGGCGCGGTCCGCAGCACGGCCAACGTCCGGGCCGGGGCGCGCAGTCGCTGGTCCTCGGTGCTGCACGGGGTCTGGGTGCTGGCGGCCGCGCTGGCCCTCACCGGCGGGCTCCGCCGGATCCCGCTCGCCGCGCTCGCCGCCCTGGTGCTGGTCGTCGGCCTGCAGATGGTGAGCTTCGCGCACATCCGCAAGGTGCACCGGCACCGCGAGTTCCCGGTCTACCTGACCACCGTCGTCGCCGTGGTGCTGCTCGGTGTCCTGCCCGGTGTGGCGCTCGGAGCGGGGACGGCCGTCCTGCTCGCGCTCTACCGGCTGACCCGCGCCCACGTCGACGTGCTGACCGGCCCCGACGGCGCGGTCACCGTGGAGACGCACGGCCCGCTCACCTTCACCGCCGTCCCCCGGCTCAGCCGGGCGCTCGCCGGCATCCCCACCGGCGCCGAGGTCGCCGTCGTCCACGACGGCTCGTTCCTGGACCACGCCGCGTACGAGACCCTGCACAGTTGGCGCACCGGCCACCAGGCCGGCGGCGGGCGCGTCTCGATGGTGACGCGCCGCCAGGACGACGAGGTGCTCGACCCGGACGGCACCGTCCGCACCGGCAGTTCGCCCGGCCCGCACCGCTGCCGCGCCTGGACGCCGTGGGTCGGCCACCGCTGCATCGAGCAGCAGGCAGATCCGCACGGCCGGCTGCTGGACGGGGTGCGGGTGTTCCAGTTGCACACCGCGCCGCTGGTCCGGCCCGAACTGGCCCGGCTCGCCCGGGAGGGGCAGACGCCGTCCCAGCTCTTCCTGACCTGCGCGGACTCCCGGATGGTCACCAGCATGATCACCAACAGCGGTCCGGGCGACCTCTTCACCGTCCGCAACGTCGGCAACCTGGTGCCGGCGCCGTTCGAACCGGGCGCGGCCGACGACTCGGTGGCGGCGGCGGTGCAGTACGCCGTCGAGGTGCTGGAGGTGCGGTCGATCACGGTCTGCGGGCACTCGGGCTGCGGGGCGATGCAGGCCCTGCTGGACGGCGTACACGAACGACCTGGCCAGCCCACCCCGTTGGCCCGCTGGCTGCGCAACGGCCGCGGCTCGCTGGACCGACTGCGCCGGGTCCCGGCGGAGTTCGCCGCCCGGCCGGTGGTCGACCTGGTCGAGCAGCTCTGCATCACCAACGTGGTCCAGCAGTTGGACCAGCTGATGGCCAACCCGGCGGTGGAGCGGCGGGTCGCCGAGGGGACGCTGCGTCTGGTCGGGATGTACTTCGACCTCGCGACCGCGCAGGCGTACGTGCTCGACCGCGCGAGCGGCCGGTTCAGCCCGGTCGAGGCGGCGGAGCCGCCGGAGGCCGCAGCGACGACAGAGGCAGCAGAGACGGCGGACCGGCCGTCCGGCCCCGGAAGCTGCCGCGACACGCCCGAACGAGTGAATGAATTCGAACAGGTTCCGGCGACCGCCGCGGAGCCCGCCGATCCGACCCGCCCCGGCGGTGGAACCGGACTGGCCGCCTGAGGGTTCGGCCCGCGTCCCGCCAGGCGAGCCGGGGCGCGGGCCCGCCTCCCCGCTCCCGCCCGAGGGCCCCGCCGCCCTCGGGCGACCGTTCGATGTCCGATCAAAGGTCTACACCAATTCCCGGGAGCCTCTTGTCAACCGGCCTCTTCGCCTGGTGAGCTGTGCGCTGGGACACACGGGACAATCCCCACGCACGGGATTGAACCCGATCATGACTCGATGAGGAGTGCGCGTTGAGCAACGAGAGCCTGGCCAACCTGCTCAAGGAGGAGCGGCGCTTCGCCCCGCCGGCAGAGCTCGCCGCAGCCGCCAACGTCACCGCGGCCGCGTACGCTCAGGCCTCCGAGGACCGCCTCGGCTTCTGGGCCGAGCAGGCCCGCCGCCTCGACTGGGCCGTCGAGCCCACCGAGACGCTCGACTGGACCAACCCGCCGTTCGCCAAGTGGTTCGCCGACGGCAAGCTCAACGTGGCCTACAACTGCGTCGACCGGCACGTCGAGGCCGGCAACGGCGACCGCGTCGCCATCCACTTCGAGGGCGAGCCCGGCGACGGCCGCTCGATCACCTACGCCCAGCTCAAGGACGAGGTCTCGCAGGCCGCCAACGCGCTGCTGGAGCTCGGTGTCCGCAAGGGCGACCGGGTCGCCGTCTACCTGCCGATGATCGCCGAGGCGGTCGTCGCGATCCTGGCCTGTGCCCGGATCGGCGCCACCCACTCGGTGGTCTTCGGCGGCTTCTCCGCCGACGCCGTGGCCTCCCGCATCCAGGACGCCCAGGCCAAGCTGGTCATCACCGCCGACGGCGGCTACCGGCGCGGCAAGCCCTCCGCCCTCAAGCCGGCCATCGACGAGGCGCTGACCAAGGTCGACGGCGTCGAGCACGTCCTGGTCGTCCTCCGCACCGGCCAGGACATCTCCTGGACCGAGGGCCGCGACGTCTGGTGGCACGAGCTCACCGCGCGCCAGTCCACCGAGCACACCCCCGAGGCGCACGACGCCGAGCACCCGCTCTTCATCCTCTACACCTCGGGCACCACCGGTAAGCCCAAGGGCATCCTGCACACCTCGGGCGGCTACCTCACCCAGGCCAGCTACACCCACCACGCCGTCTTCGACCTCAAGCCGGAGACCGACGTCTACTGGTGCACCGCCGACATCGGCTGGGTCACCGGCCACTCCTACATCGTCTACGGCCCGCTCTCCAACGGCGCCACCCAGGTCATCTACGAGGGCACCCCGGACACCCCGCACCAGGGCCGGTTCTGGGAGATCGTCCAGAAGTACGGCGTGACCATCCTCTACACCGCGCCCACCGCGATCCGCACCTTCATGAAGTGGGGCGACGACATCCCCGCGAAGTTCGACCTCTCCTCGCTGCGGGTGCTGGGCAGCGTCGGCGAGCCGATCAACCCCGAGGCGTGGATCTGGTACCGCGACCACATCGGCGCCGGCTCGGCCCCGATCGTGGACACCTGGTGGCAGACCGAGACCGGCGCGATCATGATCAGCCCGCTGCCGGGCGTCACCGAGACCAAGCCGGGCTCGGCCCAGCGCGCCCTGCCGGGCATCGCGGCCACCGTGGTCGACGACGAGGCCCGCGAGGTCGCCAACGGCTCCGGCGGCTACCTGGTGCTCACCGAGCCGTGGCCGTCCATGCTGCGCACCATCTGGGGCGACGACCAGCGCTACATCGACACCTACTGGTCGCGCTTCGAGGGCCGCTACTTCGCCGGTGACGGTGCCAAGAAGGACGAGGACGGCGACATCTGGCTGCTCGGCCGGGTCGACGACGTCATGCTGGTCTCCGGCCACAACATCTCGACCACCGAGGTCGAGTCGGCCCTGGTCGGCCACCCGTCGGTGGCCGAGTCCGCCGTGGTCGGCGCCACCGACGCCACCACCGGCCAGGCCATCGTCGCCTTCGTCATCCTGCGCGGCACCGCCACCGACAGCCCGGAGCTGGTCGAGGAGCTGCGGGCGCACGTCGGCCGCACCCTCGGCCCGATCGCCAAGCCGAAGCAGATCAAGGTGGTCGGCGAGCTGCCGAAGACCCGTTCCGGCAAGATCATGCGCCGCCTGCTGCGCGACATCGCCGAGGGCCGCGAGGTCGGCGACACCACCACGCTGGCCGACTCCTCGGTGATGAACCTGATCCAGGCCCAGCTGCCGCCGGCGGGCAGCGAGGGCTGACCCGACGCCTGACCCCAGCGTGACGGTGCCCCGGGCGGTCGTGACCGCCCGGGGCACCGCCGTGTCCTCTCCGCGTCACCCTTTCGGGTGCGGATCGGGAGTGCGGACGGGTGCACAACAGGCCGTCGGGGCTTAGGTCCTGAAGTATGACAATCCGGATGTCACCCTGCGGTTCCCGTTAGAATGTCAAAGGCGCATCAAGGAATCCGCGCCACAGGGTGAGCCGGGAAGTCTGGTCGGCACTGCACCACAGGTGCATCCGTACGCCGTTCCCGCCCCCCAGGAGGTCACGCGTGGCCAGCCAGCCGCCCGTCCACGAGCCGACGACCCGACGCCGCCAGCTCCTCGGCAGGCTGTCCCTCCCCGAGCGCACCTACATCACCGACGCCCTGCGCACCGAGACGGTCGGCGGCGTCCTGCTGCTGGTCGCCGCGGTGGTCGCACTCGTCTGGGCGAACGTCTGGCCGGACTCCTACGAATCCGTCATCGACTACACGATCGGCCCGTCCGCCCCGCTCCACCTGGACCTCAGCCTCGGCTCCTGGGCCAAGGACGGGCTGCTGACGATCTTCTTCTTCGTGGCCGGCATCGAGCTCAAACGCGAGTTCGTGGCGGGCGAACTGCGCAGCCCCAGCGCCGCGCTGCTCCCGGTGATCGCCGCCGTCTGCGGCGTCGCGCTGCCCGCGATCGTGTTCGCGCTCGCCAACTCGGGCGCCGGCGGGCACCCCGGCGGCTGGGCCATCCCGACCGCCACCGACATCGCCTTCGCACTGGGCGTGCTGGCCGTGGTCGGCAGCCACCTGCCCTCCGCGCTGCGCGCCTTCCTGCTCACCCTGGCCGTGGTCGACGACCTGATCGCGATCCTGATCATCGCGGTCTTCTACAGCTCCGGCATCAAGTTCTGGGCGCTCGGGCTGGCCTTCGCCGGGCTGGTGCTGTTCTGGTTCCTGCACCGGCGCGGGGTGCACGGCTGGTACCTGTTCGTGCCGCTGGCGGTCGTGATCTGGGCGCTGATGCACGAGAGCGGCGTGCACGCCACCGTGGCCGGCGTCGCGATGGGCCTGCTGCTCCGCTGCCACCGGGAGGGCGACGAGCGGCACTCCCCCGGCGAGCACATCGAACACCTGGTCCGCCCGCTCTCGGCCGGACTGGCGGTGCCGGTCTTCGCGCTGTTCGCCGCCGGGGTGACGATCTCCGGCCCGGCGCTGCGCGAGGTGTTCACCCAGGCCGCCCCGCTCGGCATCGTCCTCGGCCTGCTGGTCGGAAAGACCGTGGGCATCTTCGGCGGCACCTGGCTGGCCGCGCGCTTCACCCGCGCCGAACTGAACCCGCAGCTGCGGTGGGCCGACATGTTCGCCGTCTCGGTGCTGGCCGGCATCGGCTTCACCGTCTCGCTGCTGATCAGCGAGCTGGCCTTCCCGGACGACGCGGCGCTCGCCGACCGGGCCAAGGCGGCCGTCCTGGTGGGCTCGCTGCTCTGCGCGCTGATCGCCACCGTGCTGCTGAAGCTGCGCAACCGGCACTACCGGGAGCTGTGCGAGGAGGAGGACCGCGACCTCGACGGCGACGGCATCCCCGACGTCTACCAGCTGGACGACCCGGCCTGGCAGGCCCGGGTGGCCGAGCGCTCCCGGTCGGCGTCCAGCGGCGAGCCGGCCACGGCGAGCGAGGCCAACGCGGCCAACGCGACGAACGCGGCGAGCGAGGCCAACGCGGCACACCCGACGGAGCCGACGCGCCCGGCCGAGGACGGCCCGACCGGGGCGCGGTGAGCCCGGTCGCCACCCGAACACGTCCCCCCGGCGGGGCCCCGGAGTGGTGCCCGCTCGGGCGGTAGGGGCATGATTCTGAACTGTCGACAGTCCACCGACGCCGCCGGGCCCGCCCCGGTCCCCCGGAACCGCCCGGGAGCCGCACCGCGCGGCGGCGTCACACGCCTCACGGCCGAAGAGGAGAACCGCTGATGCCCGCAGGAGCCGCAGACCCGTCCAGCAACGGCCGGGCGCCCTACGAGGGCGAGCGTTCGGTGGGGCAGCTGTTCGCGGCGGCCACCGCCGACCTGTCCGCCCTGGTCCACGACGAGATCGCGCTCGCCAAGGCCGAGATCCGCGCGGACGTCAAGCGCGGCGTCTCCGGCGGCGTCTCGCTGGGCGTCGCCGGCGTGGTCGCGCTGGCCGCCGTCCCGATGCTGAGCGCGGCCGCGGCGTTCGGCATCCACGCGCTGGGCCTCTCGCTCGGCTGGTCCTTCCTGATCGTGGCCGGCGCGTACCTGCTGCTCGCCGTGCTGCTGGGCCTGCTGGCGCTGCGTTCGTTCAAGCGGATCGAGCCGCCGCGCCGCACCATCGAGGGCGCGCAGAAGACCGCCGACGTGCTCAAGAACGCCCGGCCGCGCCCCGCCACCCAGGAGGAGATCGACCGGGCCCTGGGGCGCATCCCGTAAGTCCCCGTCACACGCTCCGCCCGCACCGGGCGGAGCGCGGCGGCAGCGCCCCCAGGCAGCGCCCCCAGCCAGGGCACTCGGGCAGGGCACTCGGGCAGAGCAGCCGGGCGGGGCGCCGGACCCGGCGTTCCGGGGCCGCGCACGGCGGCCCGGGCGCGGCGGCCGGACGCACCGAGTGCGAGTGCCGGGCACGTGTCCGGCGCACGGATGTGACACGCTCTCGGTATGTCGCTCGACCAGAAGCCCGTGCCCGCGCAGCCGTCCGCCAGCTCCGGCGCCACCCCCGGCGACGGCGGCGACGCCCACGAGGCGTCCGGGGCCGCCTGGGACATCCGGCAGGCCGGTCCGTGGACCCACCGCGACCTCGCCGCGAACGGCGCCCGGTTCCACATCGCCGAGCTCGGCGAGGGCCCGCTGGTCCTGCTGGTGCACGGCTGGCCCGAGTACTGGTGGGCCTGGCGCCACCAGCTGACCGCGCTCGCCGAGGCCGGCTACCGGGCCGTCGCCCTCGACCTGCGCGGCATCGGCGGCAGCGACCGCACCCCGCGCGGCTACGACCCGGGCAACCTCGCGCTGGACATCACCGGTGTGATCCGCTCGCTCGGCGAGAACCGGGCGCACCTGGTCGGCCACGCCTCCGGCGGCACGCTGGCCTGGGTGGCGGCGGTGATGCGCCCCTCGGTGATCCAGAGCCTCACCGCCGTCTCGGCCGCGCACCCCCGCGACCTGCGCCGGGCGCTGCTCACCGACCGCCGCCAGATGGCCGCGTTCGAGCACGTCCTGGGCTTCCAGCGGCCGTGGATACCGGAGCGCCGCCTGGTGGCCGAGGACGCCGCGCTGGTCGGCCGCTACCTGGACGCCTGGACCGGCCGCAACCAGCTGGACCGCGCGGCGGTGGCCGCGTACCGGCAGGCGATCCAGATCCCCAGCACCGCGCACTGCTCGATCGAGCCGTACCGGTGGCTGCTGCGCTCGATGGCCCGGCCGGACGGCATCCAGTTCGCCCGCCGGATGAAGAAGCCGATCACCGCGCCCACCCTGCACATCCAGGGCGCCGCGGACCCGGTGCTGCTGTCGCACACCGCGCTGGGCGGGGGCGAGTACGTGGCCGCGCCGTACCGCTGGCGGCTGCTGCCGGGGATCGGGCACTTCCCGCACGAGGAGGCGCCGGAGCAGTTCACCGCCGAGCTGCTGGACTGGATCGGCCGGCACAAGGACTGAACGGGCCGACCCGGGGGACGTCCCGGGCGGGCCGTAGGCGCCCGAACGGGCGGGACGGGCCCGACCGCCCGGACGGGCGAACAGGGCCCAAGGTCCCAACTCCCTTGCCGGTGGGCTCATATGACAAACGCATAGGCCAAGTTGGCTCCCCGGCCCACGGTTACCCCCGTCGGCCCAGGGGCATCCATTGCGGTATGACCTGGATGCCCGATCGCGGCGGCGCCCCGCGCGGCCGACGCCACAACAGCCCGCAGCGTTCCGCCCACCGCCCCGACCGGGCGGACGACCACGGCTACGAGCACGGCTACGACGGCGGATACGCCGGTGGCTACGAGGGCGCGGACGGCTACCCGCGCGCCGTCCGGCAGCAGCTCGGCATCCCGCGCATCCTCGGCCGCCGCGCCCGCTGGGTCGGCGCCCGGCTCCGCCGCGACGGCTGACGGCGCGGCGACACAGGGCACAGGGGCACAGCGATCCGGCGGCACAGCGACCCAGCGGCACAACCGTCCGGAGCCGCCGGGACCCACCCGCCCAGCGGCTCGGAGGCTCAGAGGGCGCAGCCCTGGGTGTCCACCCGGGCCGTCGCCACGCTGCCCTGCTCGGCGTCCTCGCGCACCTCGGCCGCGGTCAGCACGTAGCCGGTGTCCGCGCTGTCCAGCGACTTGGCGAACACCATCCCGTACACCTGGCCGTCCGGCGTGAGCAGCGGACCGCCGCTGTTGCCCTGGCGGACCAGTGAACGCACCGAGTAGACGTCCCGGACCACCTGGCCGCGGTGGTAGATGTCCGGGCCGTTGGCCTGGATCCGGCCGCGGATACGGGCCGGCTGGACGTTGAAGGCGCCGTTCTCGGGGAAGCCCGCCACGATCGCGTTGTCGTTGGTCTTGGCCTCACCGGCGAACGCGAGCGCCGGCGCGTTCAGCTTGGGCACGTCCAGGATGGCGATGTCCCGCTGCCAGTCGTAGCGGACCACCGTCGCGTCGTACAGCTGGCCGACGCCGCCGATCTGCACGGTCGGCTCGTCGACGCCCCCGACCACGTGGGCGTTGGTCATCACCCGGTGCGGCGCGTAGACGAAGCCGCTGCCCTCCAGCGTCTTGCCGCAGGCGGTGGCGGTGCCGACCACCTTGACCAGGCTCTGCTTGGCCTTCGCCACCGCCGGGCTGGCGGCCAGCGCCGGGTCCGGGATGTCGACCTGGGTGATCGGCTCGTGCTCGAAGGGGTTGAACACCTGCGGGAAGCCGTTGCGGGCGAGCACCTTGGAGAAGTCCGAGAACCAGTTGGGCGCGTCCGAGGGCAGGGCGTCCTGGACACCGCCCAGGATCGCCGAGGTGCGGACCTGCTTGGAGACGGTCGGCAGCGACGTCCCGGCGAGCGCCGAGCCGATCAGCCAGGCCACCAGCAGCATCGAGATCACGTTGACCACGGCGCCGCCCGCGGCGTCCAGGGCCCGGGCCGGGCGGCGGTCGATGTGGCCGCGCAGCTTCCAGCCGAAGTGCGTGGTGATCGCCTGGCCGATCGCCGCGAGCACGATCACCACCACCACGGCGATCACCGAGGCGGTCGTCCCGGGACTCAGGTGGTCGAGCAGCAGCGGCAGCAACTGGACGGCGAGCAGGCCACCGCCCAGGAAGCCGAGGACCGACAGCACGCCGACCACGAAGCCCTGTCGGTAGCCCGACACGGCGAATCCGACGGCGGCCATGATCAACAGCACATCCAGGACGTTCACCCGGACACCCTCCCACGACGGCCCGCCCCGCCGGGCGGCCGACCGCAGGATCCGGCCCGGGTGACGGCAAACCCGGCCACCCGAGGACCGCCCGAACCCCGACGGGCCGACACCCGACGGGCCGACACCCGGCAGACCGGCGTCCGACAGACCGAAGCCCGCCCAACCGCCGCCCAGCAGGCAGCGACCGGGCTCACGAAGCCCCGGCGTCGCGGCCGAGCAGCGCGCGGGAGCGCTCGCGGTCGCCCTGCACCAGCTCCAGCGCCTCGTCCGAGAGGTCGACGATCCGGGTCGGGTCCCACGGCCGCTCCAGGCCGCTGTGGTGCAGCACCCGGTCGATCACCCCTGCCGTGAAGCCCCACACCAACCGGCCGCCGACCGCGAAGGCCGGGCCCAGGTGGCCGGACGGGTGCCGGAGCCGGGCCCGGTTCGCCGGGTCGGTCAGCTCGGCGATCGGCACCCGGAACACCGCGCCGGTCTCCCCCAAGTCCACCGGCCGGACTGGCGACTCCTCGCGCCACCAGCCGAGCACCGGGGTCACCACGAACCGGCTGACCGGGATGTACAGGGCCGGCAGGGTCGCGAACACCTGCACCCCGTCCGGGTCCAGGCCGGTCTCCTCCCAGGCCTCGCGCAGCGCCGCCGCCACCGGCCCGTCGCCCGCCGGGTCGCCGTCCTCCGGGTCCAGCGCGCCGCCCGGGAACGACGGCTGGCCGGCGTGCGAGCGCAGCGAACGGGCCCGTTCGATGAGCAGCAGGTCCGGCCCGGCGACGCCCTCGCCGAAGAGCATCAGCACCGCGGCGGTCCGGCCGCCCTCGTCCGGCGGCAGGAAGCGGCTCAGCTGCTCGGGCAGCACCCGCTCGGCGGCGTCCCGGACCGGCTCCAGCCAGGACGGCAGCCCGTTCCGCTCGACCCGGGTGGACCCCCGGCCGCTCACTCGGACCCCGCCAGGTCGGCGCCGGACGCGACGGCCCCGGCGGCGCCGGGCCCCGCCACAGCGGACCCCGCCAGGTCGGCCACCTTGCCGTGGTGCGCGGCGGCGTCCGCCCGGGCGGCGGCCTCCCCCGGGAAGTCGCCGGGCGGCCGCAGCCGCTGGCCCGGCTGACCGCCCAGCTCGTACTTGAGCAGCTTCCGCGCCTTCTCCGGGTCGGTCTCGCCCTCCCCGTACGAGGGGCAGAGCGGCGCGATCGGGCAGGCTCCGCAGGCCGGCTTCTGGGAGTGGCAGATCCGGCGGCCGTGGAAGACCACCCGGTGCGAGAGCATCGTCCACTCGGACTTCGGGAAGATCTCCGCGACGGCCGTCTCGACCTTCACCGGGTCGTCCTCGGCGGTCCACCCGAACCGCCGGGCCAGCCGCCCGAAGTGCGTGTCCACGGTGATCCCGGGGACCCCGAAGGCGTTGCCGAGGACGACGTTCGCGGTCTTGCGGCCCACTCCGGGGAGGGTGACGAGGTCCTCCAGCCGGCCGGGCACCTCGCCGCCGAACTCGTCCCGCAGCGCGATGGAGAGGCCGATCAGCGACTTCGCCTTGTTCCGGAAGAAACCGGTCGGGCGGATGATCTCCTCCAGCTCCGCCGGGTTCGCCGCCGCCATGTCCTCCGGCGCCGGGTACCTGGCGAACAGCGCCGGCGTCGTCTGGTTCACCCGCAGGTCCGTCGTCTGCGCGGACAGCACGGTGGCCACCAGCAGTTGGAAGGGGTTCTCGAAGTCCAGCTCCGGGTGCGCGTACGGGTACAGCTCGGCCAGCTCCCGGTTGATCCGCCGGGCCCGCCGTACCATCGCCAGCCGCGACTCGGGCTTACGTGGCTTCACCGCCGCGTTCTTCACGGCCGGCTTCGCCTTCCCGACCTTGCTCTCTGCCATGCCCGAAGGCTACGCCGTGCGCTCCGCCCCGCGTCGGTATACGGCGGACTCTCCTCCACCTCTCCGCCCGCCTCTCCGGCACCGACCTGAGCGGTACGAATGGCCCCGCGCAGCACCCCCCGGCGGACCCCCTCCTCATATGATCGGAGCGACATGCGCCATGCTTGGTGATGCAGAGCACTGTACGAACTTGTGCCGGAGGGCTTGACGGCCGACCGGACGAGAAGGAGGAAGCACGTGGACGACGTTCTGCGGCGCGCCGCACTCTTCGCGGCACTCGACGACGAACAGGCCGGCGAGCTGCGCGCTTCCATGACCGAGGTGACGCTCGCCCGCGGCGAGTCGCTGTTCCACGAGGGCGACCCGGGCGACCGGCTGTACGTCGTCGCCGAGGGCAAGGTCAAGCTGCACCGCGCCTCGCCGGACGGCCGCGAGAACATGCTCGCCGTCCTCGGCCCCAGCGAGATGATCGGCGAGCTGTCGCTGTTCGACCCGGGCCCGCGCACCGCCACCGCCAGCGCGCTGACCGAGGTCAAGCTGCTCGGCCTCGGCCACGGCGACCTGCAGCCCTGGCTGCACGCCCGCCCCGAGGTGTCGATCGCGCTGCTGCGCGCCATCGCCCGCCGCCTGCGCCGGACCAACGACGTGATGTCCGACCTGGTCTTCTCCGACGTGCCCGGGCGCGTCGCGAAGGCCCTGCTGGACCTCTCCCGCCGGTTCGGCGTGCAGTCCGAGGAGGGCATCCACGTCGCCCACGACCTCACCCAGGAGGAGCTGGCCCAGCTGGTCGGCGCCTCCCGCGAGACGGTCAACAAGGCGCTCGCCGACTTCGCCGGCCGCGGCTGGCTGAAGCTGGAGGCCCGCGCGGTGGTCCTGCTGGACGTCGAGCGACTGTCCCGCCGCTCGCGGTAGCAGCCCCCGCACATCGACGTGAAGGGCCCGCACGCTCCGGCGTGCGGGCCCTCGCGCGTGTCCGGAGGGGGCGCGCTCAGTCCGGGATGAGCCCGTGCTCCCGCAGGTACTGGAGCTGGGCGCGGACCGACAGCTCGGCGGCCGGCCAGAGCGCGCGGTCCACGTCGGCGTAGACCCGGGCCACCACCTCGGCCGAGGTCCGGCAGCCCGCCTCCACCGCGGTCTCCACCTGCGCCAGCCGGGCGGCCCGGTGCGCCAGGTAGTAGTCGACGGCGCCGAGCGCGTCCGCGAGCACCGGGCCGTGGCCGGGCAGCACCGTCCGCACGCCGTGCTCGGCGGCCATGGTGTGCAGGTGCCGCAGCGAGTCCAGGTAGTCGCCGAGCCGGCCGTCCGGGTGGGCGACCATCGTGGTGCCGCGGCCGAGCACGGTGTCGCCGGTGAGGATCGCGCCGTCGTCGGGCAGGTGGAAGGTCAGCGAGTCCGAGGTGTGCCCGGGCGTGGCGACCACCCGCAGGTCGAGGCCGCCGACGTCCAGCCGCTGGCCGTGGGTCAGGCCCTCGGCGCCGAGCCGGTGCGCCGGGTCCAGCGCGCGGACCTCGGTCCGGGTCAGCTCGGCGAACCGGGCGGCGCCCTCGGAGTGGTCCGCGTGCCCGTGCGTGAGCAGGGTGAGCGCGACGCGCTTGCCCAGCGCCTCGGCGGCGTCGATCACCCGGCGCAGGTGGCCCTCGTGCAGCGGGCCCGGGTCGATCACCACCGCGAGGTCCGAACCGGGCTCGGAGAGCAGCCAGGTGTTGGTGCCGTCCAGCGTCATCGGGGACGGGTTCGGCGCGAGCACGCAGAGCGCCCGGGCGGTGGCCTCGCCGCCGATCGCGGCGGCGGGGTCACCCGGCAGGAGTCCGCTCACCGGCCGCTCTCTCCGTCCCGATGCAGCAGGCGCAGCGGCAGGGCCCGGACGAGGGCGCGCTGGGCCACCTCGGTGAAGCGGACGGAGACGCCGTCACAGGCCGGGGTGCGCGGGTTCAGGCTGCGGGCAGGCATCTCGGGTGCCGTCCGGCGAGCCACGTCGTTGTGGGTCATCGGGCGTCGGTCCTTTCCTCTTGGGGGATCTCAGGGCATCTCGGACGATTATCGGATCGGTGGTCACGGGAGTCACGGGGGTACCCGGGGATATGAGGGGATATCCAGGGTGCCGGGCCGGTCAGCCGACCGCGCTCCGCGGGGAGGGCGCCGGGAAGGAGCCGTCGATGGTCAGCTCGTCGTACCCGCGCCAGCGGACCGTCAGCCGGTCCCCGCGCACCTCGGCCCGGCCGAGCACCGGCTCCAGCGAGCGTCCGGCCGCCGCCGTCAGCGCCTCGGCGGCGCTGCGCACCGGCTGCAGCTCGCGCAGCACGGTGACGGTCGGCGGCAGCATCCCGAACCGGCCCTCCTCGTAGCCCCGGACGGCCTCGTCCGGGGTGAGCCAGGCGACCCGGTCGGCCTCGCCGACCTCCAGGGCGGCGCGCTGGCCGGGCGGCAGGGCGGCGACGAAGAACCAGGTGTCGTACCGGCGCTCCTCGAAGGCCGGGGTGATCCACCGCGCCCAGCCGGCCAGCAGGTCGCTGCGGAGCAGCAGCCCGTGGTCGCGCAGGAAGTCGGCGAAGGAGAGCTCGTGGGCCTCCAGGGCGGCGCGTTCGGCGCTCCAGTCCCGGGGCTCGGCGACGCTGTCCGCGTCCGGACCGGCCAGCAGGACGCCGGCCTCCTCGAAGGTCTCGCGGACGGCGGCGCAGACCACCGCCTGGGCGGTCCGGGCGTCCACCCCGAGCCGCTCGGCCCACTCCTGCGGGCCGGGGCCGGCCCAGCCGAGTTCGGCCTCGGCGTCCCGCCGGTCGACCCCGCCGCCCGGGTAGGCGTACATGCCGGCGGCGAACGCCATCGAGGTGCGGCGGCGCAGCAGGTACGCCTCGGGCCCGTCGGCCGGACCGCCGTCCCGGAGCAGCACCACGGTGGCGGAGGGCTTGGGCACGGGCGGGGTCAGCTCGCCGGCCTCGACCGCCCGGATCCGGGCGGGCCAGCCTGGCGGCATCGGGAGCGTCGTTGCTCGCTGGTCCATGCCCGGATGCTAAGCGGACGAGGGCGGGGTTGGACAGGGGGTGATCCCGCTGTCCGACCCCGCCCTCGGCAGGTCATCCGGCCCGGGCCGGGTCGGCCGGGCCGGTCCGTCCGGCTCAGGCCCCGGCGCGGACCCGGACCTGGAGCTCGACCTCGACGGGGGCGTCCAGCGGCAGCACGGTCACGCCGACCGCGCTGCGGGCGTGCACGCCGGCCTCGCCGAGGACCTTGCCGAGCAGCTCGCTCGTGCCGTTGATCACCGCGGGCTGGCCGGTGAAGTCGGGGGCGGAGGCGACGAAGCCGACCACCTTGACGACCTGCTCGACCAGGTCCAGGTCACCGATCACCGACTTGACGGCGGCCAGGGCGTTCAGCGCGCAGACCTGCGCGAGCTCCTTGGCCTCCTCCGGGGTGATCTCGGCGCCGACCTTGCCGGTGTTCAGCAGCTTGCCGCCCACCATCGGCAGCTGGCCGGAGGTGAAGACGAACTCGCCGGTGCGCACGGCCGGCACGTAGGCGGCGACCGGGGCGGCCACCGGCGGCAGGGTCAGACCCAGCTCGGCCAGCTTCTCCTCGACCTTGCTCATGCCTGCTTCTCCCGCTTGAAGTAGGCCACCAGCTGCTCCTGGTTCGCGCCGCCCTGGACGATCTGGACGAGCTCCCAGCCCTCCGAGCCGAAGTTGTCCAGGATCTGCTTGGTGGCGTGCACCAGCACGGGTGCCGTCAGGTATTCCCACTTGGTCATGGCCAGACTCTAGACGCTCCGCCTCCGGCGACCGGCACGGCCCGCGCCCGGGTGTGTGAGGTGGCCCACAAAGCGGGCATGATTCGGGCCCGGCCCCCCGGGTAGTCCCGGCATCCGGCGCGGTCCCTGGTTACTCTCGCGGGAGGGCACCCGCGTGGTGCCGGCCTTCGAAGACGGACGGAGACGGAGCGTGGCACGCACCCCCGGCCAGGCGGCCCGGCGCGATCCCGACTGGGAGGGCGTGCGGCTGCACGTGGTCAGCGGCAAGGGCGGCACCGGGAAGACCACCGTGGCGGCGGCGCTGGCGCTGGCGCTCGCCGCGGAGGGCCGCCGGACCCTGCTGATCGAGGTGGAGGGGCGGCAGGGCATCGCCGAGCTGTTCGGCATAGCGGCGCTGCCGTACGAGGAGCGCCGGATCGCCTCGGTCACCCCCGCGCAGCTGGGCCTGCCCGCAGTGCCCGCCGGTTCCGCCGGTTCCGCCGGAAGCGCGACGGGCGGCGGGGAGGTGCACGCGCTCGCCATCGACACCGAGCAGGCGCTCCTTGAGTACCTCGACATGTTCTACAAGCTCGGCCGGGCCGGGAAGGCCCTGCAGAAGGTCGGCTTCGTCGACTTCGCCACCACCATCGCCCCCGGCGTCCGGGACGTCCTGCTGACCGGCAAGGCCTGCGAGGCCGCCCGGCGCAAGGGCCCGGACGGCCGCCGCCGCTACGACGCGGTGGTCATGGACGCCCCGCCGACCGGGCGGATCACCCGGTTCCTGAACGTCAACTCCGAGGTCGCCGGGCTGGCCCGGTTCGGTCCGATCCACACCCAGGCGCAGGCCGTGATGCGGGTGCTGAAGTCGCCGGAGACCGCCGTGCACCTGGTCACCCTGCTGGAGGAGATGCCGGTCCAGGAGACCGTCGACGGCTTCGCCGAGCTGCGCGAGGCCGGTCTCCCGACGGGCGGGGTGCTGGTCAACATGGTCCGGCCGCCGGTGCTGGACGCGGCGGCGGTGGCCGCGGTGGACGGCGACCACCGCGAGGAGGTCGCGCTGGCCCTCGGCGAGGCGGGTCTCGGCGGGCGCTCGCGCAAACCGGAGACCGTCCGGGCGGCGGTCGAGCCGCTGCTCGACCCGCTGCTGGAACAGGCCCGGGAGCACGCCGAGCGGGTCGAGCTGGAGCGCGAGCAGCGCGCCGACCTGCAGCGGCTGAAGCTCCCGACGTACGAGCTTCCGCTGCTGGGCGAGGGTGTCGACCTCGGCGGGCTCTACCGGCTGGCAGGCGAACTGAAGCGGCAGGGGGCAGCGTGAGCGCGCACGACGGCGGCAACAGCGGAAGCAGCGGCAACGGCAGCCGGCTCGGTGTGGACGAGCTGATCGACAACCCGAAGACCCGGATCGTCGTCTGCTGCGGCTCGGGCGGCGTCGGCAAGACCACCACCGCCGCGGCGATCGGCCTGCGGGCCGCCGAGCGCGGCCGCAAGGTCGTCGTGCTGACCATCGACCCGGCCCGGCGGCTGGCGCAGTCGATGGGCCTGACCGAGCTCGACAACACCCCCCGGGTCGTCAAGGGCGTCACCGGCGACGGCGAGCTCCAGGCCATGATGCTCGACATGAAGCGGACCTTCGACGAGGTCGTGCTGGCCCACGCCGAGCCCGAACGGGCCCGGGCGATCATGGAGAACCCCTTCTACCAGTCCCTGTCGGCCGGCTTCGCGGGCACCCAGGAGTACATGGCGATGGAGAAGCTCGGCCAGCTGCGGGCGGCCGAGGAGTGGGACCTGATCGTCGTCGACACCCCGCCGTCCCGCTCCGCGCTGGACTTCCTGGACGCGCCGAACCGGCTCGGCTCCTTCCTGGACGGCAAGGTCATCCGGATCCTGACCGCGCCGGCCAAGGTCGGCGGCCGGTCCGCGATGAAGTTCCTGAACGTCGGGATGGGCCTGCTCACCGGCACCCTCGGCAAGATCTTCGGCGCCCAGCTGCTGACCGACGTACAGACCTTCGTCAGCGCGATGGACTCGATGTTCGGCGGCTTCCGCGAGCGCGCGGACCGGACGTACCAGCTGCTCCAGGCCCCGGGCACGGCGTTCCTGGTGGTGGCGGCACCGGAGCGGGACGCGCTGCGCGAGGCGGCGTACTTCGTGGACCGGCTGGCCGCCGACCGGATGCCGCTGGCCGGACTGGTGCTCAACCGGGTGCACGGGACGGGCGCCCCGCAGCTCACCGCCGAGCGGGCGCTGGCGGCGGCCGAGGCGCTGGAGGAGAACGGGTCGGAGCACACCTCACCGGAGGCGGAACTGCTCGCGGCCGGACTGCTGCGGCTGCACGCCGAACGGATGCAGGTGGTGGCACGTGAACGCCGCACCCGCGACCGCTTCGTCTCGGTCTACCCGGACGTGCCGATCGTCGAGGTCGCGGCGCTGCCCGGGGACGTCCACGACCTGGACGGCCTGCGGACGATCGGCGAGCGGCTCAGCGGGGTCACCGGCTGAGCGCGCCGGTTCCGGAAACTCCATGCCTCGGACGGGCCGGGCCTCGGTTGTACTGGCCTCGGTCCTACCGGCCCTCGGACGTGCCGGGCCTCAGCCCGCCTGGGCGTAGTCCGTCAGTATCACGCCGGTGGCCAGCGAGGTCTCGTACTCTGTGCGGGCCGTTTCCAGCAGCCGCCGCCACGAGATCACGGTCGGCCGGCGGCGCAGCAGCGCCCGCCGCTCGCGTTCGGTCATCCCACCCCAGACCCCGAACTCCACCCTGTTGTCCAGCGCGTCCGCCAGGCACTCCGTGCGCACCGGGCACCCGCTGCACACCGCCTTGGCGCGGTTCTGCGCCGCCCCCTGGACGAACAATTCGTCCGGATCACTCGTGCGGCAGGCGGCCTGCGCACTCCAGTCGTCTACCCAGCCCATGCCGGCGCCGTCCTCTCCCGAATCGAGGCTCCCCCACGGCGGCAACGGCATATTCACCGTTGCCAGTTGAGGACGTTACGGAAGAACGACAGCTTGCAACAGCCCCTTCGGGCTCAATCTCGAATGACCCGATCGGACTATGGGTATCGATCAGCTCACTCGTTGGAGTGATCGCAGGTCGCAAGCCTTGCCAAGACCCCGGGCGCCACTCTCGCCACGCGAGTCGTCACACAGTGCTACCAGACACAGGTGCACAGCCGCCGACAGCTGCCTCAAAATCACCCCTAAAATGGGCAATTCGGGCAATCCTCATCACTCACAAGAGTGATCGATGCTGACAGAGCGAAGCTGTCGCAAGCTTGTGACAAGCCTAGGCGAACACCTGCCCCGGTGTGCGGCATTCGGCAACGTAGGGTTCTCCCCATGGCACCGAAGCGCCCTCAGGCACCCCAGCCCCCCGGCAACCCCGGAGCTCCGCGCGGCAAGCGCCGCGGTTCACCGTTGGACTACGCGGGACACGGAGTGAAGTTCCTGGGGGTCAGCGTGCTCTCCGGCGTCCTGCTCGCCGGCATGGCCCTGCCCGCCGTGGGCGCGCTCGGACTGACCGCCAAGAACACGGCCGAGGGCTTCTCGAACATCCCGGACGACTTCAAGACGCCGCCGCTCACCCAGGCCACCCAGATCTTCGACGCCAAGGGCGGGCTGATCGCCAAGGTCTACGAGCGCGACCGCACCGTCCTCACCGCCGACCAGATGTCGCCGTTCATGCGGCAGGCCCAGGTCGACATCGAGGACGCCCGGTTCTACGAGCACGGCGCCGTCGACCTCAAGGGCGTGCTCCGCGCCATCAGCAAGAACGCGGAGAGCGGCACCGCCTCCCAGGGCGCGTCGACGCTGACCCAGCAGTACGTGAAGAACGTCAACGTCGAGAAGGCCGGCGACGACCAGGCCGCCGTCCTGGAGGCGCAGCGCAAGACCCTGGGCCGCAAGATCCAGGAGCTGAAGGTCGCGATCAAGCTGGAGGAGGACCTGACCAAGGACCAGATCCTCACCAACTACCTCAACATCACCTTCTACGGCCACCAGGCCTACGGGGTCGAGGCCGCCGCCCAGCGCTACTTCAGCAAGAACAACAAGGACCTCACCGTCGCCGAGGCCGCCACCCTGGCCGGCCTGGTGCAGAACCCCTCGCAGTACGACCCGGTGCGCTTCCCCGACAACACGGTCAAGCGGCGCAACGTCGTGATCGACAAGATGGTCGAGAACAAGCACATCACCGCGGACCAGGCCAAGGAGGCCAAGGCCGCCCCGCTGGGCCTGAAGTACAAGGACCCGCAGAACGGCTGCATCACCGCCCAGGCGGGCATGGGCTTCTTCTGCGACTACGTCCGGCACGTGGTCAAGCAGGACCCGTCCTTCGGCAAGAACGCCGCCGAGCGGAAGAAGTTCTGGGACCAGGGCGGTCTGAACATCTACACCACCCTCGACCCGGACAAGCAGGCCGCCGCCCAGAACGCGGTCACCTCCAGGGTCAAGGTCACCGACCCGGTGTCGGCCGCCGCGACCATGATGGAGCCGGGCACCGGCAAGATCCTCGCGATGGCGCAGACCCGCCCGTACGGCCTGGAGCCGTCCAAGAACCAGACCGTCGTCAACCTCAACGTCGACGCGGCGATGGGCGGCGGCAATGGCTTCCAGCCCGGCTCCACCTTCAAGCCGATCATCGCCGCGGCCGCGCTCGAGAACGGCATGTCGCCGACCAAGCCGTACCCGTCGGAGAACCGCATCGAGTGGCCGACGATGAAGACCTGCGAAGGCACCTGGAAGAACACCGAGAAGGGCGACAAGCGCTTCGTCCCGAACGAGAGCAAGAGCGAGGTCGGCCCCTACGAGCTGAAGCAGGCGATGGCCCTCTCGGTCAACACCTACTTCGTCCAGATGGAGCAGGAGATGGGGCTCTGCCCCGTCAAGCAGATGCTCGACAAGCTCGGCATCACCACCACGGCCGCCGGCGCCAAGATCGAGGTCGTCCCCTCCATCACCCTGGGCACCAAGGAGATGTCGCCGCTGACCATGGCGAACGTCTACGCGACCTTCGCCGCCCGCGGCAAGCACTGCACCCCGATCGCGATCAACAAGATCAGCACGGTCGACGGCAAGGACGTCAAGGTCCCGCAGACCACCTGCACCCAGGCGTTCTCCGAGTCCACCGCCGACGCGCTGAACACCGTCCTGCTCAACGTGACCGAGAAGGGCACCGGCGCCACCCTCGGCCTGGAGGACGGCCGCCAGATCGCCGGCAAGACCGGTACCACGGACAAGAAGAAGGCCGCCTGGTTCAGCGGCTACACCCCGCAGCTCGCCACCGCGGTCTGGATCGGCGGTCCGACCGGCGGCGTCGAGATGAAGAACATGAAGATCGGCGACACCTACTACGGCAACGACGGCGTCTTCGGCGCCACCGGCCCCGGCCCGATCTGGAAGCTGGCCATGGACCAGGCACTGAAGGGCGCCCCCAAGGAGACCTTCCAGACCATCGACATCCCGGACCCGGCCCCCAAGGTCGACCCGAACGCCACCCCGGCCGCCACCGCCCCCGCCGCGCCCAACCCGGGCGACCCGAACGCGGGCAACCCGCCGCCGCCGGCCGTCCCCGGCGGCCCCGGCACCAACGCGGGCGGCCTGATCGGCGGCGGGATCACCCTCCCGCCGGGCGTCATCGGCGGCCCCGGCAATGGGAACGGGAACGGCAACGGGAACGGCCACCGCTGACCCGGTCCGGAAGAAGGGGAGCCCCCCGAGCCATCGGCTCGGGGGGCTCCCCTTTGTTCCGCTCGTCCTTCCGCCCGATCAGCCGATCAGCCGACCAGCGCGGACTTCACCGCGGCCGCCACCCGGCCGCCCTCGGCCAGGCCCTCGACCTGCGGCCGCACCAGCTTCATCACGGCGCCCATGCCCTGCGGCCCGGTCGCCCCGCTCTCGGCCACGGCGGCGGCCACGATCGCGGTCAGCTCCTCGTCCGACAGCTGCTTGGGCAGGTAGCCGTCCAGCAGCTCGCCCTCGGCCCGCTCACGGGCGGCCTGCTCGGTCCGCCCGGCGTTGTCGAACGCCTCGGCGGCCTCCCGGCGCTTCTTCGCCTCCCGGCCGATCACCTTCAGGACCTCGGCGTCCGAGAGCTCGCGCTTCTCCTTGCCCGCCACCTCCTGGCTGGTCACGGCGGAGAGCGTGAGCCGGATGGTGGACGAGCGCAGCTCGTCCCGGTCCCTGATGGCAGCCGTGAGGTCCTGGTGCAGCTGCTCCTTGAGCGTCGTCATGGCCCCGAGTCTCCCACCTGCGGCGTTCCGTCGCCCGCCATTAACTCCGAACCGCCCTTAACTCCGGCCCGGCCTTCCCGCAAGGCGAGGTAACTCCTTACGGTGGTTACATGAGCGACGAGCGAGCCCCCGGACTGGTCCTGCGCTCCCCCGGCGGGAGCAGCTTCCACTTCGACCCCGGCACGCTCTGCCTGGAGCTGCTGCCCACCGGCGGCCCCGGCCCGTACACCCGCTACGAGGTGCTGCACCGGCCCGCCGACCTGGCCCGCTGGCTCGACGAGTCCCGGCTGGGCCTGCCGCCCGGCACCGTCCGGATCAGCGACGACCAGCTCACCGCCGTCCGCACCCTGCGCGACGCCCTCTGGCGGCTCACCGCGGCCCGCGCCCACGGCTCCGCCGGCGACCCCGCCGACTACGCCGAACTCAACCGGGCCGCCGCACGCCCGCCGCTCGCCCCGCAGATCGCCCCGGACGGCGCCGCGGCGCCGCCCCTGCCCGGCGACGGCGACCAGCTGGCCTCCACCCTCGCGCGCGACGCCATCGCCCTGCTCACCGGCCCGCACGCGGACCGGATCCGGGAGTGCGGCGCCGACAACTGCCGGCTGCTCTTCGTCGACACCTCGCGACCCGGACGGCGGCGCTGGTGCTCGATGGAACGGTGCGGCAACCGGCACAAGGTCCGGGCACTGCGGGCCCGGCGCGAGCAGGCCGAGGACTGACCCCCGCCTTCCCCCGCCTTCCCCCGCCTTTCCCCGTCTTCCCCCTCCTTCCGTCTCCCGCCCCTCCGCCCTTCACCGCCCGGCCACCGGCGGTGCACCGGCTGATCCACCGTCTGAGAGCATGGAACGATGCGACCGCTGTACTCCGTCCCCCTCGGAATCGCCGCCACCGGCGCCGCCTGCCTCGCCTACTCCGTTGGGTACGAGGTCCGTTCCTTCCGCCTCCGCCGGGTCGAGGTGCCGGTCCTCCCCCGAGGCGCCCGACCCATCCGGGTACTGCAGGTCTCCGACATCCACATGGTGAGCGGCCAGGCCAAGAAGCAGCGCTGGCTGCAGAGCCTCGCCGGGCTCCGCCCCGACCTGGTGGTCAACACCGGCGACAACCTCTCCGACCCGCTCGGCGTCCCCGCCACCCTGGACGCCCTCGGGCCGCTGATGGACTTCCCCGGCGTCTACGTCTTCGGGTCCAACGACTACTACGGCCCCGCCCGCAAGAACCCCGCCCGCTACCTCCAGGCGATGCGCAGCGGCGTCCACGGCATGAACAACCCCGACGGCAGCGCGGCCCGCGGCATCAGCGGCGCCGTCCACAACCCCTGGGAGAAGCTCCGGGACGGCTTCGACGCGGCCGGCTGGCTGGACCTCACCAACACCCGGGGCCGCCTCACCGTCGCCGGCCTCGACCTCGAGTTCACCGGCCTGGACGACCCGCACATCCGGCGCGACCGCTACAGCGAGGTCGCCGGCGGCCCCTCCCCCGACGCCGACCTCTCCGTCGCCGTCGTGCACGCCCCCTACCTCCGCGTCCTCGACGCCTTCGCCGCCGACCGCTACCCGCTGATCCTGGCCGGCCACACCCACGGCGGCCAGCTCTGCGTCCCCTTCTACGGCGCCCTGGTCACCAACTGCGACCTCGACGCCAAGCGGGTCAAGGGCCTCTCCACCCACCTGGCCGGCGGCAGCCGCTCCTACCTCCACGTCTCGGCCGGCTGCGGCACCAACCGCTACACCCCCATCCGCTTCGCCTGCCCGCCCGAAGCCACCCTCCTCACCCTCACCCCCACCCCCCGCTGACCCCCTCCAGACGCCGGCCGAGAACCGGATTTCGTCTCTCGGCCAGCGTCCGGTAGAGTTCTACTCGTCGCGAAGGAGACGGAGCGACAAACAGAAAGACCGGGGTGTGGCGCAGCTTGGTAGCGCGCTTCGTTCGGGACGAAGAGGCCGTGGGTTCAAATCCCGCCACCCCGACCCAGTAAGACCAGCTCAGGGCCGGTCTCCCGTAAGGGAGACCGGCCCTGACTGGCTTTCCGGGACCTCTTGGGAGAATCCTGGGAGAAAACTTCTCCAGACGGCCTCCCGGCTGGCCTCCTACTGACCCGCCCTCAGCAGGGCGTCGAGCACCCTCACGGGCGACCCCGGCGACATCCGCTGGCGGGCTTCGAGTGACGCGCCCCACACTGCGGTGAGATCGTCCATGAGCCTGCTCCGCATCTCGGGCGTGATGTGCGAGTAGCGGGCCTGGACCGACCCGTCCTCGTGGCCCATTCGCTCGTCCTTGAGCTTCGGCGGCGTGCCGAACTCGTCCATCATCGTCTTGTGGGTGTGCCGCAGCCCGTGCGGCGTGAGACCGCGCTGGATCGGCAGCCAGCACGCCTCGGCCCGGCCGGCGGCGCCCCGGCCGCGTGCGGGGATGCCTGGCCACGGCTCGGCAAGCAGCGGCACCGGGCGGGCCTCCTCCGGCGCCTTCTTCGGGTACCAGCCGGTTGCCGCCGGATGGAACAGCCACGTGGCGAACCCGTTCCGCCGCCAGTGCGCGGCATTCTCCCCCGACGACCAGAACCGGACGTAGCCGAGATCTGCGATCGCCTTCTCGACCCGCGACCGGGTGTCGAGGGCCACCGCGAGCGGGCGGTTCAGGACGTTGGAGACGGTCCCGGTGGAGACGCCGGCGGCCCGGGCCACGTCCACCAGCTTCGCGCCGGGGCGGCGGGCCGCTCCGTTCGCGGCACCGTGCCCGCTGAAGAGGTACCGCAGGCCGTGGCACTCGCAGGGCTTCGTGCCGACGCGACCAACCTGTCCGGTGAGCAGGCCGGCGAGGAAAGGCGGGGCGTCGATCGTCCGGTAGGAGTCATCCTTGGGCGGGCAGCGGTGCAGTTCGCCGGAGTCCAGCTCGTACAGCTGCCACTCGACCCGTACGGCCGCCGGCCGGATGAACTCGGCTTCCAGCCCGACGATCTCTCCCCAGCGCATGCCGGTGTAGCCCTTGAGCACGACGCCGACGAACTCGTCGTCCCGGCCCGACAGCAGCGCGGTCCGCTCTGCGATCAGCAGGATGCCGAGCGCCGTGGTGATCACCTTCTCGCGGCTGCGGTTGCGCGAGCGCCCGGCGCGTTTCCCCCGGCCGCGCCGGCGGGTGGCCGGGTTGGAGTCGCACAGCCCTTCGTCGACGGCGTCGGCGAGGATGAGGTGCAGCGTGCCCCGCCACGTCTTGATGCTGCTCGGCGCGTAGTCGCGCTCGCGCTCCTTGCGCTCCCACCCGTCGACCGCACTCTTGGTGATCTCGTCGAGGTAGGCGTCCTCGAACTCCGGGAGCAGGTGCTCTTCGATGTGGCGGCGGTAGTTCTGCATAGTCGATGCGGCGAGGTCCTGGTCCTCGTACCAGGTGCTCGCGTACTCGCCGAACGTCATTCGCTCGGCCTCTCGTACCGCCGGCGGCTGGGCGGCTTCCTTGGCCGCCTCCTCCTCGGCAATCCCGGCGGCCTTCTCCGCCGCGCGCTTCGTCTTGTAGCGGACCGCCTTCCCATTGGTATCGAGGACGGTCCCGTACTTGCCGGGTGCGATCTTGTACCGGGCGCGCCAGTAGTCGCCCCGGTTCTCGCCGTATCCCAATGTGCGCTCTCTCTACGACAGGGCCCCGCCCGGTGGTGGCACCGGGCGGGGCATTTGGGTGTGATCAGGCAGCGTCCTGCTGATGGCGCGCCACCCTGCGCGGCGTCCGCGCCCGAAGCCGGGCGCCCGACCGGGTCGGTTGCTGAGCACGGACCGGTTTCGTCATGACAGCAACGGCGGCCACCAGGGTCTGCGGTGTGGCGGCAGTGGCCGGCCGCACCTCGTACATGCGGACGATCTCGGCGAACTGCTCGGCCGTGAAGCGGTAGGCGCGCCCGGGCTTGGTGAAGGGAATGCGCCCTCGACGGGCCTGCTCCTTCACCCACCACTCGGACATGCCGATCGCCTTGGCGATGTCGGCCGGGTAGTAGAGCGGCGGCAGTGCGCCCCGGTCCTTGGGCATGCTGAACCCTCCAGATCATCGGCGGCAGGGCTTTGCCTCTTCCCCCTGAGGAATCCGCTACTGCCGCTACTGCCGCTACCTCCCTGGTCAGGGGCATGTTTTTGGTAGCGGATACGGCAGAGGTAGCGGATACCGATCCGCTACCCGCCCCGCAGGCTGCCACCGCGCCGTAGGCCGTCCGCCGCTCCCGCCCGCCCCGGCGGGAGCGGCACCAATCCGCTACCGCTACCAAATCCGCTACCAAAAACATGCCCCTGACCAGGGAGGTAGCGGCAGTAGCGGCAGTAGCGGATTCCTCAGGGGGAAGAGGCAAAGCCCTGCCGCCGATGATCTGGAGGGTTCAGCATGCCCAAGGACCGGGGCGCACTGCCGCCGCTCTACTACCCGGCCGACATCGCCAAGGCGATCGGCATGTCCGAGTGGTGGGTGAAGGAGCAGGCCCGTCGAGGGCGCATTCCCTTCACCAAGCCCGGGCGCGCCTACCGCTTCACGGCCGAGCAGTTCGCCGAGATCGTCCGCATGTACGAGGTGCGGCCGGCCACTGCCGCCACACCGCAGACCCTGGTGGCCGCCGTTGCTGTCATGAAGAAACCGGTCCGTGATCAGCAACCGACCCGGTCGGGCGCCCGGCTTCGGGCGCGGACGCCGCGCAGGGTGGCGCGCCATCAGCAGGACGCTGCCTGATCACACCCAAATGCCCCGCCCGGTGCCACCACCGGGCGGGGCCCTGTCGTAGAGAGAGCGCACATTGGGATACGGCGAGAACCGGGGCGACTACTGGCGCGCCCGGTACAAGATCGCACCCGGCAAGTACGGGACCGTCCTCGATACCAATGGGAAGGCGGTCCGCTACAAGACGAAGCGCGCGGCGGAGAAGGCCGCCGGGATTGCCGAGGAGGAGGCGGCCAAGGAAGCCGCCCAGCCGCCGGCGGTACGAGAGGCCGAGCGAATGACGTTCGGCGAGTACGCGAGCACCTGGTACGAGGACCAGGACCTCGCCGCATCGACTATGCAGAACTACCGCCGCCACATCGAAGAGCACCTGCTCCCGGAGTTCGAGGACGCCTACCTCGACGAGATCACCAAGAGTGCGGTCGACGGGTGGGAGCGCAAGGAGCGCGAGCGCGACTACGCGCCGAGCAGCATCAAGACGTGGCGGGGCACGCTGCACCTCATCCTCGCCGACGCCGTCGACGAAGGGCTGTGCGACTCCAACCCGGCCACCCGCCGGCGCGGCCGGGGGAAACGCGCCGGGCGCTCGCGCAACCGCAGCCGCGAGAAGGTGATCACCACGGCGCTCGGCATCCTGCTGATCGCAGAGCGGACCGCGCTGCTGTCGGGCCGGGACGACGAGTTCGTCGGCGTCGTGCTCAAGGGCTACACCGGCATGCGCTGGGGAGAGATCGTCGGGCTGGAAGCCGAGTTCATCCGGCCGGCGGCCGTACGGGTCGAGTGGCAGCTGTACGAGCTGGACTCCGGCGAACTGCACCGCTGCCCGCCCAAGGATGACTCCTACCGGACGATCGACGCCCCGCCTTTCCTCGCCGGCCTGCTCACCGGACAGGTTGGTCGCGTCGGCACGAAGCCCTGCGAGTGCCACGGCCTGCGGTACCTCTTCAGCGGGCACGGTGCCGCGAACGGAGCGGCCCGCCGCCCCGGCGCGAAGCTGGTGGACGTGGCCCGGGCCGCCGGCGTCTCCACCGGGACCGTCTCCAACGTCCTGAACCGCCCGCTCGCGGTGGCCCTCGACACCCGGTCGCGGGTCGAGAAGGCGATCGCAGATCTCGGCTACGTCCGGTTCTGGTCGTCGGGGGAGAATGCCGCGCACTGGCGGCGGAACGGGTTCGCCACGTGGCTGTTCCATCCGGCGGCAACCGGCTGGTACCCGAAGAAGGCGCCGGAGGAGGCCCGCCCGGTGCCGCTGCTTGCCGAGCCGTGGCCAGGCATCCCCGCACGCGGCCGGGGCGCCGCCGGCCGGGCCGAGGCGTGCTGGCTGCCGATCCAGCGCGGTCTCACGCCGCACGGGCTGCGGCACACCCACAAGACGATGATGGACGAGTTCGGCACGCCGCCGAAGCTCAAGGACGAGCGAATGGGCCACGAGGACGGGTCGGTCCAGGCCCGCTACTCGCACATCACGCCCGAGATGCGGAGCAGGCTCATGGACGATCTCACCGCAGTGTGGGGCGCGTCACTCGAAGCCCGCCAGCGGATGTCGCCGGGGTCGCCCGTGAGGGTGCTCGACGCCCTGCTGAGGGCGGGTCAGTAGGAGGCCAGCCGGGAGGCCGTCTGGAGAAGTTTTCTCCCAGGATTCTCCCAAGAGGTCCCGGAAAGCCAGTCAGGGCCGGTCTCCCTTACGGGAGACCGGCCCTGAGCTGGTCTTACTGGGTCGGGGTGGCGGGATTTGAACCCACGGCCTCTTCGTCCCGAACGAAGCGCGCTACCAAGCTGCGCCACACCCCGGTCTTTCTGTTTGTCGCTCCGTCTCCTTCGCGACGAGTAGAACTCTACCGGACGCTGGCCGAGAGACGAAATCCGGTTCTCGGCCGGCGTCTGGAGGGGGTCAGCGGGGGGTGGGGGTGAGGGTGAGGAGGGTGGCTTCGGGCGGGCAGGCGAAGCGGATGGGGGTGTAGCGGTTGGTGCCGCAGCCGGCCGAGACGTGGAGGTAGGAGCGGCTGCCGCCGGCCAGGTGGGTGGAGAGGCCCTTGACCCGCTTGGCGTCGAGGTCGCAGTTGGTGACCAGGGCGCCGTAGAAGGGGACGCAGAGCTGGCCGCCGTGGGTGTGGCCGGCCAGGATCAGCGGGTAGCGGTCGGCGGCGAAGGCGTCGAGGACGCGGAGGTAGGGGGCGTGCACGACGGCGACGGAGAGGTCGGCGTCGGGGGAGGGGCCGCCGGCGACCTCGCTGTAGCGGTCGCGCCGGATGTGCGGGTCGTCCAGGCCGGTGAACTCGAGGTCGAGGCCGGCGACGGTGAGGCGGCCCCGGGTGTTGGTGAGGTCCAGCCAGCCGGCCGCGTCGAAGCCGTCCCGGAGCTTCTCCCAGGGGTTGTGGACGGCGCCGCTGATGCCGCGGGCCGCGCTGCCGTCGGGGTTGTTCATGCCGTGGACGCCGCTGCGCATCGCCTGGAGGTAGCGGGCGGGGTTCTTGCGGGCGGGGCCGTAGTAGTCGTTGGACCCGAAGACGTAGACGCCGGGGAAGTCCATCAGCGGCCCGAGGGCGTCCAGGGTGGCGGGGACGCCGAGCGGGTCGGAGAGGTTGTCGCCGGTGTTGACCACCAGGTCGGGGCGGAGCCCGGCGAGGCTCTGCAGCCAGCGCTGCTTCTTGGCCTGGCCGCTCACCATGTGGATGTCGGAGACCTGCAGTACCCGGATGGGTCGGGCGCCTCGGGGGAGGACCGGCACCTCGACCCGGCGGAGGCGGAAGGAACGGACCTCGTACCCAACGGAGTAGGCGAGGCAGGCGGCGCCGGTGGCGGCGATTCCGAGGGGGACGGAGTACAGCGGTCGCATCGTTCCATGCTCTCAGACGGTGGATCAGCCGGTGCACCGCCGGTGGCCGGGCGGTGAAGGGCGGAGGGGCGGGAGACGGAAGGAGGGGGAAGACGGGGAAAGGCGGGGGAAGGCGGGGGAAGGCGGGGGTCAGTCCTCGGCCTGCTCGCGCCGGGCCCGCAGTGCCCGGACCTTGTGCCGGTTGCCGCACCGTTCCATCGAGCACCAGCGCCGCCGTCCGGGTCGCGAGGTGTCGACGAAGAGCAGCCGGCAGTTGTCGGCGCCGCACTCCCGGATCCGGTCCGCGTGCGGGCCGGTGAGCAGGGCGATGGCGTCGCGCGCGAGGGTGGAGGCCAGCTGGTCGCCGTCGCCGGGCAGGGGCGGCGCCGCGGCGCCGTCCGGGGCGATCTGCGGGGCGAGCGGCGGGCGTGCGGCGGCCCGGTTGAGTTCGGCGTAGTCGGCGGGGTCGCCGGCGGAGCCGTGGGCGCGGGCCGCGGTGAGCCGCCAGAGGGCGTCGCGCAGGGTGCGGACGGCGGTGAGCTGGTCGTCGCTGATCCGGACGGTGCCGGGCGGCAGGCCCAGCCGGGACTCGTCGAGCCAGCGGGCCAGGTCGGCGGGCCGGTGCAGCACCTCGTAGCGGGTGTACGGGCCGGGGCCGCCGGTGGGCAGCAGCTCCAGGCAGAGCGTGCCGGGGTCGAAGTGGAAGCTGCTCCCGCCGGGGGAGCGCAGGACCAGTCCGGGGGCTCGCTCGTCGCTCATGTAACCACCGTAAGGAGTTACCTCGCCTTGCGGGAAGGCCGGGCCGGAGTTAAGGGCGGTTCGGAGTTAATGGCGGGCGACGGAACGCCGCAGGTGGGAGACTCGGGGCCATGACGACGCTCAAGGAGCAGCTGCACCAGGACCTCACGGCTGCCATCAGGGACCGGGACGAGCTGCGCTCGTCCACCATCCGGCTCACGCTCTCCGCCGTGACCAGCCAGGAGGTGGCGGGCAAGGAGAAGCGCGAGCTCTCGGACGCCGAGGTCCTGAAGGTGATCGGCCGGGAGGCGAAGAAGCGCCGGGAGGCCGCCGAGGCGTTCGACAACGCCGGGCGGACCGAGCAGGCCGCCCGTGAGCGGGCCGAGGGCGAGCTGCTGGACGGCTACCTGCCCAAGCAGCTGTCGGACGAGGAGCTGACCGCGATCGTGGCCGCCGCCGTGGCCGAGAGCGGGGCGACCGGGCCGCAGGGCATGGGCGCCGTGATGAAGCTGGTGCGGCCGCAGGTCGAGGGCCTGGCCGAGGGCGGCCGGGTGGCGGCCGCGGTGAAGTCCGCGCTGGTCGGCTGATCGGCTGATCGGGCGGAAGGACGAGCGGAACAAAGGGGAGCCCCCCGAGCCGATGGCTCGGGGGGCTCCCCTTCTTCCGGACCGGGTCAGCGGTGGCCGTTCCCGTTGCCGTTCCCGTTCCCATTGCCGGGGCCGCCGATGACGCCCGGCGGGAGGGTGATCCCGCCGCCGATCAGGCCGCCCGCGTTGGTGCCGGGGCCGCCGGGGACGGCCGGCGGCGGCGGGTTGCCCGCGTTCGGGTCGCCCGGGTTGGGCGCGGCGGGGGCGGTGGCGGCCGGGGTGGCGTTCGGGTCGACCTTGGGGGCCGGGTCCGGGATGTCGATGGTCTGGAAGGTCTCCTTGGGGGCGCCCTTCAGTGCCTGGTCCATGGCCAGCTTCCAGATCGGGCCGGGGCCGGTGGCGCCGAAGACGCCGTCGTTGCCGTAGTAGGTGTCGCCGATCTTCATGTTCTTCATCTCGACGCCGCCGGTCGGACCGCCGATCCAGACCGCGGTGGCGAGCTGCGGGGTGTAGCCGCTGAACCAGGCGGCCTTCTTCTTGTCCGTGGTACCGGTCTTGCCGGCGATCTGGCGGCCGTCCTCCAGGCCGAGGGTGGCGCCGGTGCCCTTCTCGGTCACGTTGAGCAGGACGGTGTTCAGCGCGTCGGCGGTGGACTCGGAGAACGCCTGGGTGCAGGTGGTCTGCGGGACCTTGACGTCCTTGCCGTCGACCGTGCTGATCTTGTTGATCGCGATCGGGGTGCAGTGCTTGCCGCGGGCGGCGAAGGTCGCGTAGACGTTCGCCATGGTCAGCGGCGACATCTCCTTGGTGCCCAGGGTGATGGAGGGGACGACCTCGATCTTGGCGCCGGCGGCCGTGGTGGTGATGCCGAGCTTGTCGAGCATCTGCTTGACGGGGCAGAGCCCCATCTCCTGCTCCATCTGGACGAAGTAGGTGTTGACCGAGAGGGCCATCGCCTGCTTCAGCTCGTAGGGGCCGACCTCGCTCTTGCTCTCGTTCGGGACGAAGCGCTTGTCGCCCTTCTCGGTGTTCTTCCAGGTGCCTTCGCAGGTCTTCATCGTCGGCCACTCGATGCGGTTCTCCGACGGGTACGGCTTGGTCGGCGACATGCCGTTCTCGAGCGCGGCCGCGGCGATGATCGGCTTGAAGGTGGAGCCGGGCTGGAAGCCATTGCCGCCGCCCATCGCCGCGTCGACGTTGAGGTTGACGACGGTCTGGTTCTTGGACGGCTCCAGGCCGTACGGGCGGGTCTGCGCCATCGCGAGGATCTTGCCGGTGCCCGGCTCCATCATGGTCGCGGCGGCCGACACCGGGTCGGTGACCTTGACCCTGGAGGTGACCGCGTTCTGGGCGGCGGCCTGCTTGTCCGGGTCGAGGGTGGTGTAGATGTTCAGACCGCCCTGGTCCCAGAACTTCTTCCGCTCGGCGGCGTTCTTGCCGAAGGACGGGTCCTGCTTGACCACGTGCCGGACGTAGTCGCAGAAGAAGCCCATGCCCGCCTGGGCGGTGATGCAGCCGTTCTGCGGGTCCTTGTACTTCAGGCCCAGCGGGGCGGCCTTGGCCTCCTTGGCCTGGTCCGCGGTGATGTGCTTGTTCTCGACCATCTTGTCGATCACGACGTTGCGCCGCTTGACCGTGTTGTCGGGGAAGCGCACCGGGTCGTACTGCGAGGGGTTCTGCACCAGGCCGGCCAGGGTGGCGGCCTCGGCGACGGTGAGGTCCTTGTTGTTCTTGCTGAAGTAGCGCTGGGCGGCGGCCTCGACCCCGTAGGCCTGGTGGCCGTAGAAGGTGATGTTGAGGTAGTTGGTGAGGATCTGGTCCTTGGTCAGGTCCTCCTCCAGCTTGATCGCGACCTTCAGCTCCTGGATCTTGCGGCCCAGGGTCTTGCGCTGCGCCTCCAGGACGGCGGCCTGGTCGTCGCCGGCCTTCTCGACGTTGACGTTCTTCACGTACTGCTGGGTCAGCGTCGACGCGCCCTGGGAGGCGGTGCCGCTCTCCGCGTTCTTGCTGATGGCGCGGAGCACGCCCTTGAGGTCGACGGCGCCGTGCTCGTAGAACCGGGCGTCCTCGATGTCGACCTGGGCCTGCCGCATGAACGGCGACATCTGGTCGGCGGTGAGGACGGTGCGGTCGCGCTCGTAGACCTTGGCGATCAGCCCGCCCTTGGCGTCGAAGATCTGGGTGGCCTGGGTGAGCGGCGGCGTCTTGAAGTCGTCCGGGATGTTCGAGAAGCCCTCGGCCGTGTTCTTGGCGGTCAGTCCGAGCGCGCCCACGGCGGGCAGGGCCATGCCGGCGAGCAGGACGCCGGAGAGCACGCTGACCCCCAGGAACTTCACTCCGTGTCCCGCGTAGTCCAACGGTGAACCGCGGCGCTTGCCGCGCGGAGCTCCGGGGTTGCCGGGGGGCTGGGGTGCCTGAGGGCGCTTCGGTGCCATGGGGAGAACCCTACGTTGCCGAATGCCGCACACCGGGGCAGGTGTTCGCCTAGGCTTGTCACAAGCTTGCGACAGCTTCGCTCTGTCAGCATCGATCACTCTTGTGAGTGATGAGGATTGCCCGAATTGCCCATTTTAGGGGTGATTTTGAGGCAGCTGTCGGCGGCTGTGCACCTGTGTCTGGTAGCACTGTGTGACGACTCGCGTGGCGAGAGTGGCGCCCGGGGTCTTGGCAAGGCTTGCGACCTGCGATCACTCCAACGAGTGAGCTGATCGATACCCATAGTCCGATCGGGTCATTCGAGATTGAGCCCGAAGGGGCTGTTGCAAGCTGTCGTTCTTCCGTAACGTCCTCAACTGGCAACGGTGAATATGCCGTTGCCGCCGTGGGGGAGCCTCGATTCGGGAGAGGACGGCGCCGGCATGGGCTGGGTAGACGACTGGAGTGCGCAGGCCGCCTGCCGCACGAGTGATCCGGACGAATTGTTCGTCCAGGGGGCGGCGCAGAACCGCGCCAAGGCGGTGTGCAGCGGGTGCCCGGTGCGCACGGAGTGCCTGGCGGACGCGCTGGACAACAGGGTGGAGTTCGGGGTCTGGGGTGGGATGACCGAACGCGAGCGGCGGGCGCTGCTGCGCCGCCGGCCGACCGTGATCTCGTGGCGGCGGCTGCTGGAAACGGCCCGCACAGAGTACGAGACCTCGCTGGCCACCGGCGTGATACTGACGGACTACGCCCAGGCGGGCTGAGGCCCGGCACGTCCGAGGGCCGGTAGGACCGAGGCCAGTACAACCGAGGCCCGGCCCGTCCGAGGCATGGAGTTTCCGGAACCGGCGCGCTCAGCCGGTGACCCCGCTGAGCCGCTCGCCGATCGTCCGCAGGCCGTCCAGGTCGTGGACGTCCCCGGGCAGCGCCGCGACCTCGACGATCGGCACGTCCGGGTAGACCGAGACGAAGCGGTCGCGGGTGCGGCGTTCACGTGCCACCACCTGCATCCGTTCGGCGTGCAGCCGCAGCAGTCCGGCCGCGAGCAGTTCCGCCTCCGGTGAGGTGTGCTCCGACCCGTTCTCCTCCAGCGCCTCGGCCGCCGCCAGCGCCCGCTCGGCGGTGAGCTGCGGGGCGCCCGTCCCGTGCACCCGGTTGAGCACCAGTCCGGCCAGCGGCATCCGGTCGGCGGCCAGCCGGTCCACGAAGTACGCCGCCTCGCGCAGCGCGTCCCGCTCCGGTGCCGCCACCACCAGGAACGCCGTGCCCGGGGCCTGGAGCAGCTGGTACGTCCGGTCCGCGCGCTCGCGGAAGCCGCCGAACATCGAGTCCATCGCGCTGACGAAGGTCTGTACGTCGGTCAGCAGCTGGGCGCCGAAGATCTTGCCGAGGGTGCCGGTGAGCAGGCCCATCCCGACGTTCAGGAACTTCATCGCGGACCGGCCGCCGACCTTGGCCGGCGCGGTCAGGATCCGGATGACCTTGCCGTCCAGGAAGGAGCCGAGCCGGTTCGGCGCGTCCAGGAAGTCCAGCGCGGAGCGGGACGGCGGGGTGTCGACGACGATCAGGTCCCACTCCTCGGCCGCCCGCAGCTGGCCGAGCTTCTCCATCGCCATGTACTCCTGGGTGCCCGCGAAGCCGGCCGACAGGGACTGGTAGAAGGGGTTCTCCATGATCGCCCGGGCCCGTTCGGGCTCGGCGTGGGCCAGCACGACCTCGTCGAAGGTCCGCTTCATGTCGAGCATCATGGCCTGGAGCTCGCCGTCGCCGGTGACGCCCTTGACGACCCGGGGGGTGTTGTCGAGCTCGGTCAGGCCCATCGACTGCGCCAGCCGCCGGGCCGGGTCGATGGTCAGCACGACGACCTTGCGGCCGCGCTCGGCGGCCCGCAGGCCGATCGCCGCGGCGGTGGTGGTCTTGCCGACGCCGCCCGAGCCGCAGCAGACGACGATCCGGGTCTTCGGGTTGTCGATCAGCTCGTCCACACCGAGCCGGCTGCCGTTGCCGCTGCTTCCGCTGTTGCCGCCGTCGTGCGCGCTCACGCTGCCCCCTGCCGCTTCAGTTCGCCTGCCAGCCGGTAGAGCCCGCCGAGGTCGACACCCTCGCCCAGCAGCGGAAGCTCGTACGTCGGGAGCTTCAGCCGCTGCAGGTCGGCGCGCTGCTCGCGCTCCAGCTCGACCCGCTCGGCGTGCTCCCGGGCCTGTTCCAGCAGCGGGTCGAGCAGCGGCTCGACCGCCGCCCGGACGGTCTCCGGTTTGCGCGAGCGCCCGCCGAGACCCGCCTCGCCGAGGGCCAGCGCGACCTCCTCGCGGTGGTCGCCGTCCACCGCGGCCACCGCCGCCGCGTCCAGCACCGGCGGCCGGACCATGTTGACCAGCACCCCGCCCGTCGGGAGACCGGCCTCGCGCAGCTCGGCGAAGCCGTCGACGGTCTCCTGGACCGGCATCTCCTCCAGCAGGGTGACCAGGTGCACGGCGGTCTCCGGCGACTTCAGCACCCGCATCACGGCCTGCGCCTGGGTGTGGATCGGACCGAACCGGGCCAGCCCGGCGACCTCGGAGTTGACGTTCAGGAACCGGGTGATCCGCCCGGTCGGCGGGGCGTCCATGACCACCGCGTCGTAGCGGCGGCGGCCGTCCGGGCCCTTGCGCCGGGCGGCCTCGCAGGCCTTGCCGGTCAGCAGGACGTCCCGGACGCCGGGGGCGATGGTGGTGGCGAAGTCGACGAAGCCGACCTTCTGCAGGGCCTTCCCGGCCCGGCCGAGCTTGTAGAACATGTCGAGGTACTCAAGGAGCGCCTGCTCGGTGTCGATGGCGAGCGCGTGCACCTCCCCGCCGCCCGTCGCGCTTCCGGCGGAACCGGCGGAACCGGCGGGCACTGCGGGCAGGCCCAGCTGCGCGGGGGTGACCGAGGCGATCCGGCGCTCCTCGTACGGCAGCGCCGCTATGCCGAACAGCTCGGCGATGCCCTGCCGCCCCTCCACCTCGATCAGCAGGGTCCGGCGGCCCTCCGCGGCGAGCGCCAGCGCCAGCGCCGCCGCCACGGTGGTCTTCCCGGTGCCGCCCTTGCCGCTGACCACGTGCAGCCGCACGCCCTCCCAGTCGGGATCGCGCCGGGCCGCCTGGCCGGGGGTGCGTGCCACGCTCCGTCTCCGTCCGTCTTCGAAGGCCGGCACCACGCGGGTGCCCTCCCGCGAGAGTAACCAGGGACCGCGCCGGATGCCGGGACTACCCGGGGGGCCGGGCCCGAATCATGCCCGCTTTGTGGGCCACCTCACACACCCGGGCGCGGGCCGTGCCGGTCGCCGGAGGCGGAGCGTCTAGAGTCTGGCCATGACCAAGTGGGAATACCTGACGGCACCCGTGCTGGTGCACGCCACCAAGCAGATCCTGGACAACTTCGGCTCGGAGGGCTGGGAGCTCGTCCAGATCGTCCAGGGCGGCGCGAACCAGGAGCAGCTGGTGGCCTACTTCAAGCGGGAGAAGCAGGCATGAGCAAGGTCGAGGAGAAGCTGGCCGAGCTGGGTCTGACCCTGCCGCCGGTGGCCGCCCCGGTCGCCGCCTACGTGCCGGCCGTGCGCACCGGCGAGTTCGTCTTCACCTCCGGCCAGCTGCCGATGGTGGGCGGCAAGCTGCTGAACACCGGCAAGGTCGGCGCCGAGATCACCCCGGAGGAGGCCAAGGAGCTCGCGCAGGTCTGCGCGCTGAACGCCCTGGCCGCCGTCAAGTCGGTGATCGGTGACCTGGACCTGGTCGAGCAGGTCGTCAAGGTGGTCGGCTTCGTCGCCTCCGCCCCCGACTTCACCGGCCAGCCCGCGGTGATCAACGGCACGAGCGAGCTGCTCGGCAAGGTCCTCGGCGAGGCCGGCGTGCACGCCCGCAGCGCGGTCGGCGTGACCGTGCTGCCGCTGGACGCCCCCGTCGAGGTCGAGCTCCAGGTCCGGGTCCGCGCCGGGGCCTGAGCCGGACGGACCGGCCCGGCCGACCCGGCCCGGGCCGGATGACCTGCCGAGGGCGGGGTCGGACAGCGGGATCACCCCCTGTCCAACCCCGCCCTCGTCCGCTTAGCATCCGGGCATGGACCAGCGAGCAACGACGCTCCCGATGCCGCCAGGCTGGCCCGCCCGGATCCGGGCGGTCGAGGCCGGCGAGCTGACCCCGCCCGTGCCCAAGCCCTCCGCCACCGTGGTGCTGCTCCGGGACGGCGGTCCGGCCGACGGGCCCGAGGCGTACCTGCTGCGCCGCCGCACCTCGATGGCGTTCGCCGCCGGCATGTACGCCTACCCGGGCGGCGGGGTCGACCGGCGGGACGCCGAGGCCGAACTCGGCTGGGCCGGCCCCGGCCCGCAGGAGTGGGCCGAGCGGCTCGGGGTGGACGCCCGGACCGCCCAGGCGGTGGTCTGCGCCGCCGTCCGCGAGACCTTCGAGGAGGCCGGCGTCCTGCTGGCCGGTCCGGACGCGGACAGCGTCGCCGAGCCCCGGGACTGGAGCGCCGAACGCGCCGCCCTGGAGGCCCACGAGCTCTCCTTCGCCGACTTCCTGCGCGACCACGGGCTGCTGCTCCGCAGCGACCTGCTGGCCGGCTGGGCGCGGTGGATCACCCCGGCCTTCGAGGAGCGCCGGTACGACACCTGGTTCTTCGTCGCCGCCCTGCCGCCCGGCCAGCGCGCCGCCCTGGAGGTCGGCGAGGCCGACCGGGTCGCCTGGCTCACCCCGGACGAGGCCGTCCGGGGCTACGAGGAGGGCCGGTTCGGGATGCTGCCGCCGACCGTCACCGTGCTGCGCGAGCTGCAGCCGGTGCGCAGCGCCGCCGAGGCGCTGACGGCGGCGGCCGGACGCTCGCTGGAGCCGGTGCTCGGCCGGGCCGAGGTGCGCGGGGACCGGCTGACGGTCCGCTGGCGCGGGTACGACGAGCTGACCATCGACGGCTCCTTCCCGGCGCCCTCCCCGCGGAGCGCGGTCGGCTGACCGGCCCGGCACCCTGGATATCCCCTCATATCCCCGGGTACCCCCGTGACTCCCGTGACCACCGATCCGATAATCGTCCGAGATGCCCTGAGATCCCCCAAGAGGAAAGGACCGACGCCCGATGACCCACAACGACGTGGCTCGCCGGACGGCACCCGAGATGCCTGCCCGCAGCCTGAACCCGCGCACCCCGGCCTGTGACGGCGTCTCCGTCCGCTTCACCGAGGTGGCCCAGCGCGCCCTCGTCCGGGCCCTGCCGCTGCGCCTGCTGCATCGGGACGGAGAGAGCGGCCGGTGAGCGGACTCCTGCCGGGTGACCCCGCCGCCGCGATCGGCGGCGAGGCCACCGCCCGGGCGCTCTGCGTGCTCGCGCCGAACCCGTCCCCGATGACGCTGGACGGCACCAACACCTGGCTGCTCTCCGAGCCCGGTTCGGACCTCGCGGTGGTGATCGACCCGGGCCCGCTGCACGAGGGCCACCTGCGCCGGGTGATCGACGCCGCCGAGGCGCTGGGCAAGCGCGTCGCGCTCACCCTGCTCACGCACGGGCACGCGGACCACTCCGAGGGCGCCGCCCGGTTCGCCGAGCTGACCCGGACCGAGGTCCGCGCGCTGGACCCGGCGCACCGGCTCGGCGCCGAGGGCCTGACCCACGGCCAGCGGCTGGACGTCGGCGGCCTCGACCTGCGGGTGGTCGCCACGCCCGGGCACACCTCGGACTCGCTGACCTTCCACCTGCCCGACGACGGCGCGATCCTCACCGGCGACACCGTGCTCGGCCGCGGCACCACGATGGTCGCCCACCCGGACGGCCGGCTCGGCGACTACCTGGACTCGCTGCGGCACCTGCACACCATGGCCGCCGAGCACGGCGTGCGGACGGTGCTGCCCGGCCACGGCCCGGTGCTCGCGGACGCGCTCGGCGCCGTCGACTACTACCTGGCGCACCGGGCCGCCCGGCTGGCGCAGGTGGAGACCGCGGTGGAGGCGGGCTGCCGGACCTCGGCCGAGGTGGTGGCCCGGGTCTACGCCGACGTGGACCGCGCGCTCTGGCCGGCCGCCGAGCTGTCGGTCCGCGCCCAGCTCCAGTACCTGCGGGAGCACGGGCTCATCCCGGACTGAGCGCGCCCCCTCCGGACACGCGCGAGGGCCCGCACGCCGGAGCGTGCGGGCCCTTCACGTCGATGTGCGGGGGCTGCTACCGCGAGCGGCGGGACAGTCGCTCGACGTCCAGCAGGACCACCGCGCGGGCCTCCAGCTTCAGCCAGCCGCGGCCGGCGAAGTCGGCGAGCGCCTTGTTGACCGTCTCGCGGGAGGCGCCGACCAGCTGGGCCAGCTCCTCCTGGGTGAGGTCGTGGGCGACGTGGATGCCCTCCTCGGACTGCACGCCGAACCGGCGGGAGAGGTCCAGCAGGGCCTTCGCGACGCGCCCGGGCACGTCGGAGAAGACCAGGTCGGACATCACGTCGTTGGTCCGGCGCAGGCGGCGGGCGATGGCGCGCAGCAGCGCGATCGACACCTCGGGGCGGGCGTGCAGCCAGGGCTGCAGGTCGCCGTGGCCGAGGCCGAGCAGCTTGACCTCGGTCAGCGCGCTGGCGGTGGCGGTGCGCGGGCCCGGGTCGAACAGCGACAGCTCGCCGATCATCTCGCTGGGGCCGAGGACGGCGAGCATGTTCTCGCGGCCGTCCGGCGAGGCGCGGTGCAGCTTGACCTTGCCCTCGGCGACGACGTACAGCCGGTCGCCCGGGTCGCCCTCGTGGAACAGCGACTCGCCGCGGGCGAGCGTCACCTCGGTCATGGAAGCGCGCAGCTCGCCGGCCTGTTCGTCGTCGAGTGCCGCGAAGAGTGCGGCGCGCCGCAGAACGTCGTCCACGTGCTTCCTCCTTCTCGTCCGGTCGGCCGTCAAGCCCTCCGGCACAAGTTCGTACAGTGCTCTGCATCACCAAGCATGGCGCATGTCGCTCCGATCATATGAGGAGGGGGTCCGCCGGGGGGTGCTGCGCGGGGCCATTCGTACCGCTCAGGTCGGTGCCGGAGAGGCGGGCGGAGAGGTGGAGGAGAGTCCGCCGTATACCGACGCGGGGCGGAGCGCACGGCGTAGCCTTCGGGCATGGCAGAGAGCAAGGTCGGGAAGGCGAAGCCGGCCGTGAAGAACGCGGCGGTGAAGCCACGTAAGCCCGAGTCGCGGCTGGCGATGGTACGGCGGGCCCGGCGGATCAACCGGGAGCTGGCCGAGCTGTACCCGTACGCGCACCCGGAGCTGGACTTCGAGAACCCCTTCCAACTGCTGGTGGCCACCGTGCTGTCCGCGCAGACGACGGACCTGCGGGTGAACCAGACGACGCCGGCGCTGTTCGCCAGGTACCCGGCGCCGGAGGACATGGCGGCGGCGAACCCGGCGGAGCTGGAGGAGATCATCCGCCCGACCGGTTTCTTCCGGAACAAGGCGAAGTCGCTGATCGGCCTCTCCATCGCGCTGCGGGACGAGTTCGGCGGCGAGGTGCCCGGCCGGCTGGAGGACCTCGTCACCCTCCCCGGAGTGGGCCGCAAGACCGCGAACGTCGTCCTCGGCAACGCCTTCGGGGTCCCCGGGATCACCGTGGACACGCACTTCGGGCGGCTGGCCCGGCGGTTCGGGTGGACCGCCGAGGACGACCCGGTGAAGGTCGAGACGGCCGTCGCGGAGATCTTCCCGAAGTCCGAGTGGACGATGCTCTCGCACCGGGTGGTCTTCCACGGCCGCCGGATCTGCCACTCCCAGAAGCCGGCCTGCGGAGCCTGCCCGATCGCGCCGCTCTGCCCCTCGTACGGGGAGGGCGAGACCGACCCGGAGAAGGCGCGGAAGCTGCTCAAGTACGAGCTGGGCGGTCAGCCGGGCCAGCGGCTGCGGCCGCCCGGCGACTTCCCGGGGGAGGCCGCCGCCCGGGCGGACGCCGCCGCGCACCACGGCAAGGTGGCCGACCTGGCGGGGTCCGCTGTGGCGGGGCCCGGCGCCGCCGGGGCCGTCGCGTCCGGCGCCGACCTGGCGGGGTCCGAGTGAGCGGCCGGGGGTCCACCCGGGTCGAGCGGAACGGGCTGCCGTCCTGGCTGGAGCCGGTCCGGGACGCCGCCGAGCGGGTGCTGCCCGAGCAGCTGAGCCGCTTCCTGCCGCCGGACGAGGGCGGCCGGACCGCCGCGGTGCTGATGCTCTTCGGCGAGGGCGTCGCCGGGCCGGACCTGCTGCTCATCGAACGGGCCCGTTCGCTGCGCTCGCACGCCGGCCAGCCGTCGTTCCCGGGCGGCGCGCTGGACCCGGAGGACGGCGACCCGGCGGGCGACGGGCCGGTGGCGGCGGCGCTGCGCGAGGCCTGGGAGGAGACCGGCCTGGACCCGGACGGGGTGCAGGTGTTCGCGACCCTGCCGGCCCTGTACATCCCGGTCAGCCGGTTCGTGGTGACCCCGGTGCTCGGCTGGTGGCGCGAGGAGTCGCCAGTCCGGCCGGTGGACTTGGGGGAGACCGGCGCGGTGTTCCGGGTGCCGATCGCCGAGCTGACCGACCCGGCGAACCGGGCCCGGCTCCGGCACCCGTCCGGCCACCTGGGCCCGGCCTTCGCGGTCGGCGGCCGGTTGGTGTGGGGCTTCACGGCAGGGGTGATCGACCGGGTGCTGCACCACAGCGGCCTGGAGCGGCCGTGGGACCCGACCCGGATCGTCGACCTCTCGGACGAGGCGCTGGAGCTGGTGCAGGGCGACCGCGAGCGCTCCCGCGCGCTGCTCGGCCGCGACGCCGGGGCTTCGTGAGCCCGGTCGCTGCCTGCTGGGCGGCGGTTGGGCGGGCTTCGGTCTGTCGGACGCCGGTCTGCCGGGTGTCGGCCCGTCGGGTGTCGGCCCGTCGGGGTTCGGGCGGTCCTCGGGTGGCCGGGTTTGCCGTCACCCGGGCCGGATCCTGCGGTCGGCCGCCCGGCGGGGCGGGCCGTCGTGGGAGGGTGTCCGGGTGAACGTCCTGGATGTGCTGTTGATCATGGCCGCCGTCGGATTCGCCGTGTCGGGCTACCGACAGGGCTTCGTGGTCGGCGTGCTGTCGGTCCTCGGCTTCCTGGGCGGTGGCCTGCTCGCCGTCCAGTTGCTGCCGCTGCTGCTCGACCACCTGAGTCCCGGGACGACCGCCTCGGTGATCGCCGTGGTGGTGGTGATCGTGCTCGCGGCGATCGGCCAGGCGATCACCACGCACTTCGGCTGGAAGCTGCGCGGCCACATCGACCGCCGCCCGGCCCGGGCCCTGGACGCCGCGGGCGGCGCCGTGGTCAACGTGATCTCGATGCTGCTGGTGGCCTGGCTGATCGGCTCGGCGCTCGCCGGGACGTCGCTGCCGACCGTCTCCAAGCAGGTCCGCACCTCGGCGATCCTGGGCGGTGTCCAGGACGCCCTGCCCTCGGACGCGCCCAACTGGTTCTCGGACTTCTCCAAGGTGCTCGCCCGCAACGGCTTCCCGCAGGTGTTCAACCCCTTCGAGCACGAGCCGATCACCCAGGTCGACATCCCGGACCCGGCGCTGGCCGCCAGCCCGGCGGTGGCGAAGGCCAAGCAGAGCCTGGTCAAGGTGGTCGGCACCGCCACCGCCTGCGGCAAGACGCTGGAGGGCAGCGGCTTCGTCTACGCGCCGCACCGGGTGATGACCAACGCCCACGTGGTCGGGGGCGTCGACGAGCCGACCGTGCAGATCGGCGGCGTCGGCCAGCTGTACGACGCGACGGTGGTCCGCTACGACTGGCAGCGGGACATCGCCATCCTGGACGTGCCCAAGCTGAACGCGCCGGCGCTCGCGTTCGCCGGTGAGGCCAAGACCAACGACAACGCGATCGTGGCGGGCTTCCCCGAGAACGGCGCCTTCAACGTCCAGCCGGCCCGTATCCGCGGCCGGATCCAGGCCAACGGCCCGGACATCTACCACCGCGGCCAGGTGGTCCGGGACGTCTACTCGGTGCGTTCACTGGTCCGCCAGGGCAACAGCGGCGGTCCGCTGCTCACGCCGGACGGCCAGGTGTACGGGATGGTGTTCGCCAAGTCGCTGGACAGCGCGGACACCGGCTACGTGCTGACCGCGGCCGAGGTGCGCGAGGACGCCGAGCAGGGCAGCGTGGCGACGGCCCGGGTGGACACCCAGGGCTGCGCCCTCTGAGCCTCCGAGCCGCTGGGCGGGTGGGTCCCGGCGGCTCCGGACGGTTGTGCCGCTGGGTCGCTGTGCCGCCGGATCGCTGTGCCCCTGTGCCCTGTGTCGCCGCGCCGTCAGCCGTCGCGGCGGAGCCGGGCGCCGACCCAGCGGGCGCGGCGGCCGAGGATGCGCGGGATGCCGAGCTGCTGCCGGACGGCGCGCGGGTAGCCGTCCGCGCCCTCGTAGCCACCGGCGTATCCGCCGTCGTAGCCGTGCTCGTAGCCGTGGTCGTCCGCCCGGTCGGGGCGGTGGGCGGAACGCTGCGGGCTGTTGTGGCGTCGGCCGCGCGGGGCGCCGCCGCGATCGGGCATCCAGGTCATACCGCAATGGATGCCCCTGGGCCGACGGGGGTAACCGTGGGCCGGGGAGCCAACTTGGCCTATGCGTTTGTCATATGAGCCCACCGGCAAGGGAGTTGGGACCTTGGGCCCTGTTCGCCCGTCCGGGCGGTCGGGCCCGTCCCGCCCGTTCGGGCGCCTACGGCCCGCCCGGGACGTCCCCCGGGTCGGCCCGTTCAGTCCTTGTGCCGGCCGATCCAGTCCAGCAGCTCGGCGGTGAACTGCTCCGGCGCCTCCTCGTGCGGGAAGTGCCCGATCCCCGGCAGCAGCCGCCAGCGGTACGGCGCGGCCACGTACTCGCCCCCGCCCAGCGCGGTGTGCGACAGCAGCACCGGGTCCGCGGCGCCCTGGATGTGCAGGGTGGGCGCGGTGATCGGCTTCTTCATCCGGCGGGCGAACTGGATGCCGTCCGGCCGGGCCATCGAGCGCAGCAGCCACCGGTACGGCTCGATCGAGCAGTGCGCGGTGCTGGGGATCTGGATCGCCTGCCGGTACGCGGCCACCGCCGCGCGGTCCAGCTGGTTGCGGCCGGTCCAGGCGTCCAGGTAGCGGCCGACCAGCGCGGCGTCCTCGGCCACCAGGCGGCGCTCCGGTATCCACGGCCGCTGGAAGCCCAGGACGTGCTCGAACGCGGCCATCTGGCGGCGGTCGGTGAGCAGCGCCCGGCGCAGGTCGCGGGGGTGCGCGGCCGAGACGGCGGTGAGGCTCTGGATCACCGAGGGGCGCATCACCGCCGCCACCCAGGCCAGCGTGCCGCCGGAGGCGTGGCCGACCAGGTGCGCCCGGTTCTCGCCGAGCGAGCGGATCACACCGGTGATGTCCAGCGCGAGGTTGCCCGGGTCGTAGCCGCGCGGGGTGCGGTCGCTGCCGCCGATGCCGCGCAGGTCGAGGGCGACGGCCCGGTAGCCGGCCTCGGCGAGCGCGGTCAGCTGGTGGCGCCAGGCCCACCAGTACTCGGGCCAGCCGTGCACCAGCAGGACCAGCGGGCCCTCGCCGAGCTCGGCGATGTGGAACCGGGCGCCGTTCGCGGCGAGGTCGCGGTGGGTCCACGGACCGGCCTGCCGGATGTCCCAGGCGGCCCCGGACGCCTCGTGGGCGTCGCCGCCGTCGCCGGGGGTGGCGCCGGAGCTGGCGGACGGCTGCGCGGGCACGGGCTTCTGGTCGAGCGACATACCGAGAGCGTGTCACATCCGTGCGCCGGACACGTGCCCGGCACTCGCACTCGGTGCGTCCGGCCGCCGCGCCCGGGCCGCCGTGCGCGGCCCCGGAACGCCGGGTCCGGCGCCCCGCCCGGCTGCTCTGCCCGAGTGCCCTGCCCGAGTGCCCTGGCTGGGGGCGCTGCCTGGGGGCGCTGCCGCCGCGCTCCGCCCGGTGCGGGCGGAGCGTGTGACGGGGACTTACGGGATGCGCCCCAGGGCCCGGTCGATCTCCTCCTGGGTGGCGGGGCGCGGCCGGGCGTTCTTGAGCACGTCGGCGGTCTTCTGCGCGCCCTCGATGGTGCGGCGCGGCGGCTCGATCCGCTTGAACGAACGCAGCGCCAGCAGGCCCAGCAGCACGGCGAGCAGCAGGTACGCGCCGGCCACGATCAGGAAGGACCAGCCGAGCGAGAGGCCCAGCGCGTGGATGCCGAACGCCGCGGCCGCGCTCAGCATCGGGACGGCGGCCAGCGCGACCACGCCGGCGACGCCCAGCGAGACGCCGCCGGAGACGCCGCGCTTGACGTCCGCGCGGATCTCGGCCTTGGCGAGCGCGATCTCGTCGTGGACCAGGGCGGACAGGTCGGCGGTGGCCGCCGCGAACAGCTGCCCCACCGAACGCTCGCCCTCGTAGGGCGCCCGGCCGTTGCTGGACGGGTCTGCGGCTCCTGCGGGCATCAGCGGTTCTCCTCTTCGGCCGTGAGGCGTGTGACGCCGCCGCGCGGTGCGGCTCCCGGGCGGTTCCGGGGGACCGGGGCGGGCCCGGCGGCGTCGGTGGACTGTCGACAGTTCAGAATCATGCCCCTACCGCCCGAGCGGGCACCACTCCGGGGCCCCGCCGGGGGGACGTGTTCGGGTGGCGACCGGGCTCACCGCGCCCCGGTCGGGCCGTCCTCGGCCGGGCGCGTCGGCTCCGTCGGGTGTGCCGCGTTGGCCTCGCTCGCCGCGTTCGTCGCGTTGGCCGCGTTGGCCTCGCTCGCCGTGGCCGGCTCGCCGCTGGACGCCGACCGGGAGCGCTCGGCCACCCGGGCCTGCCAGGCCGGGTCGTCCAGCTGGTAGACGTCGGGGATGCCGTCGCCGTCGAGGTCGCGGTCCTCCTCCTCGCACAGCTCCCGGTAGTGCCGGTTGCGCAGCTTCAGCAGCACGGTGGCGATCAGCGCGCAGAGCAGCGAGCCCACCAGGACGGCCGCCTTGGCCCGGTCGGCGAGCGCCGCGTCGTCCGGGAAGGCCAGCTCGCTGATCAGCAGCGAGACGGTGAAGCCGATGCCGGCCAGCACCGAGACGGCGAACATGTCGGCCCACCGCAGCTGCGGGTTCAGTTCGGCGCGGGTGAAGCGCGCGGCCAGCCAGGTGCCGCCGAAGATGCCCACGGTCTTTCCGACCAGCAGGCCGAGGACGATGCCGAGCGGGGCGGCCTGGGTGAACACCTCGCGCAGCGCCGGGCCGGAGATCGTCACCCCGGCGGCGAACAGCGCGAAGACCGGCACCGCCAGTCCGGCCGAGAGCGGGCGGACCAGGTGTTCGATGTGCTCGCCGGGGGAGTGCCGCTCGTCGCCCTCCCGGTGGCAGCGGAGCAGCAGGCCCATCGCGACGCCGGCCACGGTGGCGTGCACGCCGCTCTCGTGCATCAGCGCCCAGATCACGACCGCCAGCGGCACGAACAGGTACCAGCCGTGCACCCCGCGCCGGTGCAGGAACCAGAACAGCACCAGCCCGGCGAAGGCCAGCCCGAGCGCCCAGAACTTGATGCCGGAGCTGTAGAAGACCGCGATGATCAGGATCGCGATCAGGTCGTCGACCACGGCCAGGGTGAGCAGGAAGGCGCGCAGCGCGGAGGGCAGGTGGCTGCCGACCACGGCCAGCACGCCCAGTGCGAAGGCGATGTCGGTGGCGGTCGGGATGGCCCAGCCGCCGGGGTGCCCGCCGGCGCCCGAGTTGGCGAGCGCGAACACGATCGCGGGCAGCGCGACGCCGCAGACGGCGGCGATCACCGGGAGCAGCGCGGCGCTGGGGCTGCGCAGTTCGCCCGCCACGAACTCGCGTTTGAGCTCGATGCCGGCCACGAAGAAGAAGATCGTCAGCAGCCCGTCCTTGGCCCAGGAGCCGAGGCTGAGGTCCAGGTGGAGCGGGGCGGACGGGCCGATCGTGTAGTCGATGACGGATTCGTAGGAGTCCGGCCAGACGTTCGCCCAGACGAGTGCGACCACCGCGGCGACCAGCAGCAGGACGCCGCCGACCGTCTCGGTGCGCAGGGCGTCGGTGATGTAGGTGCGCTCGGGGAGGGACAGCCTGCCGAGGAGCTGGCGGCGTCGGGTCGTCGGCTCGTGGACGGGCGGCTGGCTGGCCACGCGTGACCTCCTGGGGGGCGGGAACGGCGTACGGATGCACCTGTGGTGCAGTGCCGACCAGACTTCCCGGCTCACCCTGTGGCGCGGATTCCTTGATGCGCCTTTGACATTCTAACGGGAACCGCAGGGTGACATCCGGATTGTCATACTTCAGGACCTAAGCCCCGACGGCCTGTTGTGCACCCGTCCGCACTCCCGATCCGCACCCGAAAGGGTGACGCGGAGAGGACACGGCGGTGCCCCGGGCGGTCACGACCGCCCGGGGCACCGTCACGCTGGGGTCAGGCGTCGGGTCAGCCCTCGCTGCCCGCCGGCGGCAGCTGGGCCTGGATCAGGTTCATCACCGAGGAGTCGGCCAGCGTGGTGGTGTCGCCGACCTCGCGGCCCTCGGCGATGTCGCGCAGCAGGCGGCGCATGATCTTGCCGGAACGGGTCTTCGGCAGCTCGCCGACCACCTTGATCTGCTTCGGCTTGGCGATCGGGCCGAGGGTGCGGCCGACGTGCGCCCGCAGCTCCTCGACCAGCTCCGGGCTGTCGGTGGCGGTGCCGCGCAGGATGACGAAGGCGACGATGGCCTGGCCGGTGGTGGCGTCGGTGGCGCCGACCACGGCGGACTCGGCCACCGACGGGTGGCCGACCAGGGCCGACTCGACCTCGGTGGTCGAGATGTTGTGGCCGGAGACCAGCATGACGTCGTCGACCCGGCCGAGCAGCCAGATGTCGCCGTCCTCGTCCTTCTTGGCACCGTCACCGGCGAAGTAGCGGCCCTCGAAGCGCGACCAGTAGGTGTCGATGTAGCGCTGGTCGTCGCCCCAGATGGTGCGCAGCATGGACGGCCACGGCTCGGTGAGCACCAGGTAGCCGCCGGAGCCGTTGGCGACCTCGCGGGCCTCGTCGTCGACCACGGTGGCCGCGATGCCCGGCAGGGCGCGCTGGGCCGAGCCCGGCTTGGTCTCGGTGACGCCCGGCAGCGGGCTGATCATGATCGCGCCGGTCTCGGTCTGCCACCAGGTGTCCACGATCGGGGCCGAGCCGGCGCCGATGTGGTCGCGGTACCAGATCCACGCCTCGGGGTTGATCGGCTCGCCGACGCTGCCCAGCACCCGCAGCGAGGAGAGGTCGAACTTCGCGGGGATGTCGTCGCCCCACTTCATGAAGGTGCGGATCGCGGTGGGCGCGGTGTAGAGGATGGTCACGCCGTACTTCTGGACGATCTCCCAGAACCGGCCCTGGTGCGGGGTGTCCGGGGTGCCCTCGTAGATGACCTGGGTGGCGCCGTTGGAGAGCGGGCCGTAGACGATGTAGGAGTGGCCGGTGACCCAGCCGATGTCGGCGGTGCACCAGTAGACGTCGGTCTCCGGCTTGAGGTCGAAGACGGCGTGGTGGGTGTAGCTGGCCTGGGTGAGGTAGCCGCCCGAGGTGTGCAGGATGCCCTTGGGCTTACCGGTGGTGCCCGAGGTGTAGAGGATGAAGAGCGGGTGCTCGGCGTCGTGCGCCTCGGGGGTGTGCTCGGTGGACTGGCGCGCGGTGAGCTCGTGCCACCAGACGTCGCGGCCCTCGGTCCAGGAGATGTCCTGGCCGGTGCGGAGGACGACCAGGACGTGCTCGACGCCGTCGACCTTGGTCAGCGCCTCGTCGATGGCCGGCTTGAGGGCGGAGGGCTTGCCGCGCCGGTAGCCGCCGTCGGCGGTGATGACCAGCTTGGCCTGGGCGTCCTGGATGCGGGAGGCCACGGCGTCGGCGGAGAAGCCGCCGAAGACCACCGAGTGGGTGGCGCCGATCCGGGCACAGGCCAGGATCGCGACGACCGCCTCGGCGATCATCGGCAGGTAGACGGCGACCCGGTCGCCCTTGCGGACACCGAGCTCCAGCAGCGCGTTGGCGGCCTGCGAGACCTCGTCCTTGAGCTGGGCGTAGGTGATCGAGCGGCCGTCGCCGGGCTCGCCCTCGAAGTGGATGGCGACGCGGTCGCCGTTGCCGGCCTCGACGTGCCGGTCGACGCAGTTGTAGGCCACGTTGAGCTTGCCGTCGGCGAACCACTTGGCGAACGGCGGGTTGGTCCAGTCGAGCGTCTCGGTGGGCTCGACGGCCCAGTCGAGGCGGCGGGCCTGCTCGGCCCAGAAGCCGAGGCGGTCCTCGGAGGCCTGAGCGTACGCGGCCGCGGTGACGTTGGCGGCTGCGGCGAGCTCTGCCGGCGGGGCGAAGCGCCGCTCCTCCTTGAGCAGGTTGGCCAGGCTCTCGTTGCTCAACGCGCACTCCTCATCGAGTCATGATCGGGTTCAATCCCGTGCGTGGGGATTGTCCCGTGTGTCCCAGCGCACAGCTCACCAGGCGAAGAGGCCGGTTGACAAGAGGCTCCCGGGAATTGGTGTAGACCTTTGATCGGACATCGAACGGTCGCCCGAGGGCGGCGGGGCCCTCGGGCGGGAGCGGGGAGGCGGGCCCGCGCCCCGGCTCGCCTGGCGGGACGCGGGCCGAACCCTCAGGCGGCCAGTCCGGTTCCACCGCCGGGGCGGGTCGGATCGGCGGGCTCCGCGGCGGTCGCCGGAACCTGTTCGAATTCATTCACTCGTTCGGGCGTGTCGCGGCAGCTTCCGGGGCCGGACGGCCGGTCCGCCGTCTCTGCTGCCTCTGTCGTCGCTGCGGCCTCCGGCGGCTCCGCCGCCTCGACCGGGCTGAACCGGCCGCTCGCGCGGTCGAGCACGTACGCCTGCGCGGTCGCGAGGTCGAAGTACATCCCGACCAGACGCAGCGTCCCCTCGGCGACCCGCCGCTCCACCGCCGGGTTGGCCATCAGCTGGTCCAACTGCTGGACCACGTTGGTGATGCAGAGCTGCTCGACCAGGTCGACCACCGGCCGGGCGGCGAACTCCGCCGGGACCCGGCGCAGTCGGTCCAGCGAGCCGCGGCCGTTGCGCAGCCAGCGGGCCAACGGGGTGGGCTGGCCAGGTCGTTCGTGTACGCCGTCCAGCAGGGCCTGCATCGCCCCGCAGCCCGAGTGCCCGCAGACCGTGATCGACCGCACCTCCAGCACCTCGACGGCGTACTGCACCGCCGCCGCCACCGAGTCGTCGGCCGCGCCCGGTTCGAACGGCGCCGGCACCAGGTTGCCGACGTTGCGGACGGTGAAGAGGTCGCCCGGACCGCTGTTGGTGATCATGCTGGTGACCATCCGGGAGTCCGCGCAGGTCAGGAAGAGCTGGGACGGCGTCTGCCCCTCCCGGGCGAGCCGGGCCAGTTCGGGCCGGACCAGCGGCGCGGTGTGCAACTGGAACACCCGCACCCCGTCCAGCAGCCGGCCGTGCGGATCTGCCTGCTGCTCGATGCAGCGGTGGCCGACCCACGGCGTCCAGGCGCGGCAGCGGTGCGGGCCGGGCGAACTGCCGGTGCGGACGGTGCCGTCCGGGTCGAGCACCTCGTCGTCCTGGCGGCGCGTCACCATCGAGACGCGCCCGCCGCCGGCCTGGTGGCCGGTGCGCCAACTGTGCAGGGTCTCGTACGCGGCGTGGTCCAGGAACGAGCCGTCGTGGACGACGGCGACCTCGGCGCCGGTGGGGATGCCGGCGAGCGCCCGGCTGAGCCGGGGGACGGCGGTGAAGGTGAGCGGGCCGTGCGTCTCCACGGTGACCGCGCCGTCGGGGCCGGTCAGCACGTCGACGTGGGCGCGGGTCAGCCGGTAGAGCGCGAGCAGGACGGCCGTCCCCGCTCCGAGCGCCACACCGGGCAGGACACCGAGCAGCACCACGGCGACGACGGTGGTCAGGTAGACCGGGAACTCGCGGTGCCGGTGCACCTTGCGGATGTGCGCGAAGCTCACCATCTGCAGGCCGACGACCAGCACCAGGGCGGCGAGCGCGGCGAGCGGGATCCGGCGGAGCCCGCCGGTGAGGGCCAGCGCGGCCGCCAGCACCCAGACCCCGTGCAGCACCGAGGACCAGCGACTGCGCGCCCCGGCCCGGACGTTGGCCGTGCTGCGGACCGCGCCGCCGGCGATCGGCAGCCCGCCGACCAGCCCGCTGACCATGTTGGCGATGCCCTGGCCGCGCAGCTCGCGGTCGAGGTCCCCGGTCCGGCGGGACATCCGGTCGATCGCGACGGCGGAGAGCAGGGACTCGACGCTCGCCACGGCGGTGACGGTCAGCACGGCGGCCAGCACGGCGGCGGGTGACCCGTGCGGCAGGTCGGGGACGAGGTCGTGGGGCTGCCAGGCGGGCAGTTCGACCCGGGCGAGCCGGAGGTCCAGGACGAGGGCGAGCGTGGTGGCGGCGGCGACGGCGACCAGCGGTCCGGGGACCGCGGTCAGCCGGGCGCCGAACTCCCCGGACCGGCCCGGGAGTCGGCCGGGCCGGGGCCAGCCGAGCAGCACGACGGCGGTGACCGCGCCGACGGCCAGGGCGGCCGGGTGCGGGCCGGCCAACTGCTCCGGCAGGGCGAGCAGATTGGCCAGCGCCGAGCTCTGCGGGGAGCCGCCGAGGACGACGTGCAGCTGGGCGATGGCGATGGTCAGGCCGACGCCGGCCAGCATGCCGTGCACGATGGCGGGCGAGACGGCCAGTGCGGTGCGGGCCACCCGCCGGACGCCGAGCAGGAGTTGGAGCAGGCCGGCGGCGAGGGTGATGGCGCAGGTGGCCTGCCAGCCGTACTGGGTGATCAGCCCGGCGGTGATCACGGTCAGCGCTGCGGAGGGGCCGCTGACCTGGAGCGGGGTGCCGCCGAACAGGCCGACCACGATGCCGCCCACGGCCGCCGCGGCGAGGCCGGCGGTGAGTGGTGCGCCGGTGGCCAGGGCGATGCCGAGCGAGAACGGCACCGCGATGAGGAAGACCACCAGGGAGGCCGAGAGGTCCAGGGCCCAGGGGGCGCGGGGACGTCTGCCCGGTGGGGCGTGGTCGGTGGTGTCGGAGGCGATGGGTGCGCTGGAGATGTCGAGGGTCATGGGTCTTCCCGTCTGTCCGGGGGAACGAACGCAGTCTGGTCCGGTGGTGAGTCCGGTCGGGGGCTCGGGGAGCCGGAGCGGCTGTCGTGGGTCGCGACGGTGTGGCGGGATGGCGTGGTCGGGCCGGGAGTGCGGGTGTCACCGGCCGGACCGTGGACCATCAGAGGGTCCCGATGGGACCTACGCGGAACATCAAGACTCGGTAAACCGAGGGTAATGAGAGCTTTGCACAGCGTCATCCTGGGCGAAAGTCAATAACCGCCCGATTCACCCCATTGGGTGGTGGTCGAACGGGCGGGAATCTGCTGGTGCGGCCGCAGCCGGCGGTGCCGGGCAAGCGGAACGGGCCGCATCCTCCCGGTTCGGGGAGGTCGCGGCCCGTCGGTGCTGCGGGGTGCGGGGGTGCGGCCCGGGTGGGTGCGGGCGTTCAGGCGGGCACGTCGCTCAGGCGGGCGCGTCGCTCATCGCGGGCTCGCCCCCGAGCACGAAGTCCGGGTCCACCTGGGTGGCGAGGTCGATGCCGACCTTGGCGTTGGCCCAGCTCTCGGCGTTGCGGAGGTGGAAGAGGACGGCCTGCTCGGCGTAGCGGCGGGCGTCCCGCAGCCCGTACGCGGCGTCGGCCTCCGCGCGCAACTCGTCCAGCACGGCACGGTTGGCGGATTCGAGGGCGCGCAGCGGCGGTTGCACGCCCTGCTCCAGTCGGCGCACCCAGTCGGACTGCCCGAAGGCGGTCAGCAGGTCGTCGCCGACCTCCCGGCGGAGGAAGGCCAGGTCGTCCGGGCCCTGCACCTTGTTGCCGACGACCCGCAGCCGTACGCCGAAGTCGCGCGCGTAGTCCCGGTACTGCCGGTACACCGAGACGCCCTTGCGGGTCGGCTCGGCGATCAGGAAGGTCAGGTCGAAGCGGGTGAACAGGCCCGAGGCGAAGGAGTCGGAGCCGGCCGTCATGTCGGTCACCACGTACTCGTCCCGGCCGTCGACCAGGTGGTTGAGCAGCAGCTCGACCGCGCCGACCTTGGAGTGGTAGCAGGCGACGCCGAGGTCCTCCTCGGTGAACGCGCCGGTGGCCAGCAGCCGCACCGAGCCCTCGTCCAGCGCGATCGGGCGGGCGCAGGCGGCGTAGACCGGGTTCTCCTCGACGATCCGGAGCAGGCGCGAGCCCCGGCCCGGCGGGGTGGTCTTGATCATCTCTTCGGACGAGCGGATCAGCGGGTTGTCGCCGCGCAGGTACTCCTTGATCCCGGGCAGGTGGGCCCCGAGCGAGGGCAGTGCGGCGGCCTGCTCGTCGGTCAGGCCGAGGGCCGGGCCGAGGTGCTGGTTGATGTCGGCGTCGACGGCGAGGACCGGGCGGCCGGCGGCGGCCAGGTGGCGGATGAACAGTGCGGACAGCGTGGTCTTGCCGCTGCCGCCCTTGCCGACGAAGGCGATCTTCATCTGGGACTCCGGCTCTCGCTCCTGGGCCCGCCGCGGTCGTGGGTCCGCACCGCGACGAGGCCGACGATCTCCAGAGTTGGAAATCGTTATCGTCTTCGACAGCGGTCATGCTATCCGGGGTTTCGGGCCGATTGTCGGAGGGAAGTGAGGATTGCCTCTAATGGGTGAAGCGAGGTTGCTGTTCCGGCCGCGGCGCCCGGGAATTACTCTCGGGTAGGTGAGCACTGGAACAGATCCCCTCGCCCCGCTGGCCCAGCTCCCCGGGGTGCCCGACGCGGTGGCCGAGGTCCGCAAGGCCGTCGACCGCCTGTACGGCCACCGGGTGATGCGCCGCCGCGCGGCCGAGGTCACCTCCGAGTCCGCCCTGCGCGGGGCCCGGGCCTCCGCCGCGCTCGCCGGGGCCGACTGGCCCCTGGAGGAGGTCAGGCGCCGCAGCGACTTCAGCGCCGACCCCGAGGCCCGGACGGTCGGCGCCGCGCTGCGGATCGCGGCCGAGGCGGGCCAGCTGCTGAGCGTCTGGCGGCACTCGCCGCTGCAGGTGCTGGCCCGGCTGCACCTGCTGGCGGTCGGAGACTCCGATCCCGCCGCCGGTCGGCCGCGCCGGGCCGGGGAGGCGGCCGACGACCCCTTCCCGCTGGAGCTGAAGCCGGTGGAGGGTGTCGCGGCCCCGGTCGGGGCCGACCGGGCGGCCGCTGCGGCGCGGGCGGACGGGCCGGTGCCGGCGCTGCCGCAGGCTCCTGGCGCGGAGGAGGTCGCCGCCCGGCTGGACCAGCTCTCCCGGCTGCTGGTGGCCCGCGCGGAGGGCCAGGGCGTCGGTACGCCGGCCCTGGTGGTCGCCTCGGTCGTGCACGGGGAGCTGCTGGCGCTGCGGCCGTTCGGCTCGCACAACGGCGTGATCGCCCGCGCGGCCCAGCGGATCGTGCTGATCGCGGAGGGGCTCGATCCGAAGTCGATCTGCCCGGTCGAGGTCGGCCTGGTCGAACTGGGGACGGACGCCTACCGGCGGGCGCTGGCCGGCTACCTGGCGGGGACGCCGGAGGGGCTGGCGGAGTGGATCGGCCACTGCGGCCGGGCGCTGCGGCTCGGGGTGCGGGAGAGCACGGCGGTCTGCGAGGCGATGCAGCGCGGCATGGTCTGACCGGTCGCGGGGCCGGGGTGTCCCGGAGGGGTCCGGTGGGCCGCTCCGGGCTCGGACAGCGAGATGCGGCGGCACCTGATCCTGCCGGGTGCCGCCGCTGGCACAGATGCCGGGTGACCATGCATGCACCGGAAGTGCCGATCAGACGGGGATCCTGCCCGTTCGTCTGGTCCGGCGGCCCGACAGCGGGTCGGCTGCATGTGGGTGCTCGGTTATCTGTACGCGCGGTCCGTGGGGCCTGAACTGCGTTGTCGGTTTGACCTCTTCGGTCCTGACCGGGTCTCGCGGGCCGTGCTTCATTTGTATCGCGTTTCGGGCGAAAGGGGAACCCGAAACGAGAAGTCTTCGGCTTTTGCCCGTTTTGTCCCAAACCTGTGGGTGTGACCCGGTCCGGTGACGCGCCCTCCGCCCCCGGCGGTCAGGCCGCCGGGCGCCGGCGCCGGGCCGCGTACCAGATCGCCCCGGCCGTGAGCACCGCCGCGCCGGCCGCCACCGCCGTCAGCACCGAGCGGCTCGGCGCCGAGAACTCCGGGAGCCGCCGCCGGAGTTCCACCGGCTTGTCGAAGACCAGCACCGGCCACTCGCGGGCCACCGCCTCCTTGCGCAGCGCGCGGTCCGGGTTGACCGCCGAGGGGTGGCCGACCGCCTCCAGCAGCGGCAGGTCGGTGGACGAGTCGCTGTACGCGTAGCACTCGGCCAGGTCGTAGCCCTCGACCTCGGCCAACTCCCGGATGGCGGCGGCCTTGTTCTCGGCGTAGGCGTAGTACTCAATCTCGCCGGTGTAGCAGCCGTCCTCGATCTTCAGCCGGGTCGCGATCACGTGGTCCGCGCCGAGCAGCGCGCCGATCGGCTCGACCACCTCGGAGCCGGAGCTGCTGACGATGACCACGTCGCGGCCGGCCGCGTGGTGCTGCTCGATGAGCGAGGCGGCCTCGTCGTAGATGATCGGGTCGATCAGGTTGTGCAGGGTCTCGGCGACGATCTCGCGGACCTGCTGCACGTTCCAGCCCCGGGTCAGCGCGGAGAGGTACTCGCGCATCTTCTCCATCTGGTCGTGGTCCGCGCCGCCCACCAGAAAGACGAACTGGGCATACGCACTTCGCAGGACGGCCCGACGGTTGATCAGACCGCCCTGGTAGAACGGACGGCTGAACGCGAGGGCGCTCGACTTGGCGATGATCGTCTTGTCGAGGTCGAAGAAGGCGGCGGTGCGCGGGCCGGTCTGGCGCGGCCGGGCGGCCGACGGGCGGGCGACGGGCGCGGCGGAGCCGGCGGTTCCGGGGCCCGTGCCGGGCACGGGCGCCCCGGTGGGCCCGGGCGCCCCACCGGTCACGGCGTCGGTGCCGGCGCCGGTCGCGGTGCCGGGTGCGCCGGCGGTCGCGGTGTCGGCGGCGTCGGCGGCGGTGGAGTCCGGGGACTCGTCGGCGTACTCGTCGGCGTTCTCGGTGGTGTCCACGGGAACCGAGGATAGAGGGCACCGCAAAACAGGCCGCCATTCGGCGTACTCGTGGGCGTGCGGGTTTGTGTTTCTGGCCGCTCGGGTACACCATGGAAGTCACGGATCGTTCGCGACCGTGCTAACCCGGTCCGGCTCCTCCCCCCCGAGTCGGGCCGTGGATAGACGACCCCCGCTCTCCCCCCCGGCGGGGGTCGTCGCACGTCCGGGGCCATTTTCAGGGCTTGAACAGCTGTTGCGGCCGATGAGCCGACGGACCCCGGTGGTGTCTACAGGGGGTGTCGGCGGTCGGGGGTGTCACACCGTTTTCGTCACTCTCCGTAGAGCATCGCTCATGGCTGACCTCGGCCCGTCCCGGATCGGGAATGGCGGCCGGACCTGCCCCGGGGAGTGCGCGGTCCGCCCCGCGCTATCCACTCACGATCCACTCCCGCCGGTATGCCGGTTCATCTCGGTGAGCTCGTTTCGTCAATTCTTTGTCCAATAGCCCCCCGTCCGAGTGAACGTTTTCCTCCACAGCCCCGAGTTGTCCACAGGGAATCGGAAGCTCGCGGACGGAATCGGGATCACGGTCCACCGTGATGTCCGGCAGCGGTCGTCGGGCCCGTGCTGCGGGCCCGGCACCGGCCGCCGAACCGACCGGACGCGTGCCCGGCCGCCCCGTGCGGCGGGCACCAGGACAGGGGAGCCGCCCATGTCGAAGCCCATCACCGACCACGCCACCACCGGCGGGCCGGCGCCCGCCGGACCGCTCGTCCTCACCGGGGACGAGGGGCTGGCCGAGCACCTGCTGCGGATCTGCGCGGCGGCCGGCACCGAACCGCGGCTGATCCGCGGCGGGTCCCCGCCGCGCGAGCTCTGGGAGGGCGCGCCGCTGGTCCTGGTCGGCGACGACCGGACCGGGCACTGCGCCGGGCTGCCCCGGCGCCCCGGGGTGCTGCTGCTCGGGCTGGACCTCGACGACGCCGGCGTCTGGGTCAGGGCCGTCCAACTCGGCGCGGAGCACGTGCTCTTCCTGCCCGACGCGGAGGCCTGGCTGCTCGACCGGATCGCCGACGCCGTCGAGGGGGTCGGTGCCCCGGCCCGCACCGTCGCCGTCCTCGGCGGCCGGGGCGGGGCGGGCGCCTCCACCCTGTCCTGCGCGCTCGCGGTCACCGCCGCGCGCCGGGGCCTGCGGACCGTCCTGGTCGACGGCGACCCGCTGGGCGGCGGGCTCGACATCCTGCTCGGCGGGGAGACGGCGGCCGGTCTGCGCTGGCCGGACCTCGCCGGGTCCCGGGGCCGGGTGAGCGGCGCCGAGCTGGCCCGGGCGCTGCCCGCGCTCAAGCGGCTCGGCACGCTGTCCTGCCTGTCCTGGGACCGCAGCGACACCCTGGCGGTGCCGCCCGAGGCGATGCGCAGCGTCCTCGCCGCCGCCCGCCGGCGCGGCGGCCTGGTGGTGGTTGACGTGCCCCGCCGGCTCGATCCGGCGGCCGGGCAGGCGCTGGAGCAGTCCGACACGGCGCTGCTGGTGGTGCCGGCCGAGCTGCGCGCGGTGGCGGCCGCCGACCGGGTGGCCGCGGCCGTCCGGATGCGGCTCGACGACGTGCGGGCGGTGGTGCGGCCGCCGGGGCCGTTCGGGCTCCCCGCGCACACGATCGCCAAGGGGTTGCGATTGCAGCTCGCCGGCGTGCTGGAGCCGGAACCGGGCCTGGCCGCCGACGTCGAGCGGGGCGTGCCGCCGGGCATCCGGGAGGACGGGCCGCTCGCCCGCTTCTGCGGGGCCTTCCTGGACGAGGTGCTGCCGCCCGTGCGGGCGGTCGAAGGGGGTGTCTACTGATGGTCCGTCTGCGCAGGACGAGCGGGACGGGGAGCGCGGGCGGCCCCGGCGGCCCGCGCGAGCACCGGGCGCTGCGGAGCGTTCCGGCGCTCGGGCTGCTCCCGGTGCCCGGTCAGCCGCCGGAGCCGCCGGCCTACGGGCGGACGGCCCGGGAGGAGCGGGCGGCGGCGCTGGTCGACGCCGTCCGGCTGCGGCTGGCCGAGTCCGGGGCGGCGCCGACCGCCGGGTCCGTGGCGACGGCGCTGCGGGCCGCCAGGCCGCCGCTCGGCGGCGGTGACGCCCTCGACACCGTGCGCTCGCTGTGCGCCGAACTGGTGGGTGCGGGCCCGCTGGACCGGCTGCTGGCGGCGCCCGACGTCACGGACGTCCTGGTCAACGGGCCGGACGAGATCTGGTTCGACCGGGGCGGCGGCCTGCGGCGGGCCACCGGCGTCCACTTCGCCGATCCGGAGGCGGTGCGGCGGCTGGCCCACCGGCTCGCCACGGCGGCCGGGCGGCGCCTCGACGACGCCCGGCCCTGGGTGGACGCCCGGCTGCCGGACGGCACCAGGTTGCACGCCGTCCTGCCGCCGATCGCGGCCGGCTGCACCCACATCTCGCTGCGGGTGTGCCGTTCCCGGCCGTTCACCCTCGACGAGCTGGTGACCGGTGGGGCGCTTCCGCCGAGGGGCGGCGAACTGCTCGCCGCCGTCCAGCGGGCCCGGCTCTCGCTGCTGGTCAGCGGGGGTACCGGGACGGGGAAGACCACGCTCCTGGCGGCGTTGCTCGGCCTGGTCGGGCCGGAGGAGCGGATCGTCGTCGCCGAGGACTCCGCCGAGCTGCGGCCGGACCACCCGCACGTGGTGCGGCTGCAGAGCCGCCCGCCCAACCAGGAGGGGCTGGGCGAGCTGACCCTGCGGGACCTGGTCCGCCAGGCGCTGCGGATGCGGCCCGACCGGCTGGTGATCGGGGAGGTGCGCGGGGCGGAGGTGGCGGACCTGCTGGCCGCCCTGAACACCGGCCACGAGGGCGGCACCGGCACCGTCCACGCCAACACGGCGGCCGACGTGCCGGTCCGGCTGGAGGCGCTCGGCTCGATGGCCGGGCTGGACCGGCCGGCCCTGCACAGCCAACTCCGGGCCGCGCTGGACCTGGTGGTGCACCTGGTTCGGGAGCCGGGCACCGGGCGGCGCCGGGTCGCCGAGATCCACACCCTGGGCGGCGACCGGCACGGGCTCGCCGTCACCACGCCCGCCGTGACCTTCACGGCGGACGGCGACACGGTGCCCGGCGCGGGCTGGGCGCGGCTGTCCCGGCTGCTCGCCGCCCGGGGCGTGGTGCTCACCGGCGGTCCGCCGTGACGGCGGGGTGGGCGGAGGCGGTGTTCGGGCTGCTGCTGGCCGGGTGTGTGGCGGGCGCGGTGCTGCTGCTCGGGGCGGGCGGCGGTCGGAGGAAGGGAGAGGGACGCGGTGGGTGCGGTGGGCCTGGCGGATGACCGGATGGCGTTGTTGTCGGTCACGGTGCTGTTCGGTGCCGCGGTGGCCGGGTGGTGCGGGTTCCAGCGGCAGTTGGCGGATGTCCGGCGGAGCGGCGCGGTGCTGGCCGAGCGCGACGGCGCCGAGGGTGGCAGGGGCGACGGCGGCGGTCGGTGTGCGGGGGCCGTGGCCGGGGTGCTGCGAGGTGCGGGCGGGCTCCTGTGGGCGGTTCGGCGCGCGCCCGAACTGCTGCTCCTGCCGGGTGGGTTGGTGGCCGGGTGGCTGACGGGCTCGCTCGTCCCCGTGCCGGCGGCGGTCGCGGCCGTCCTGCCGCTGCGGCGCCGGCGGTTGCGGCGCGCGGTGGCGGCCGAGGCCCGGCACCGGGCGGCGGCCGTGGTGGAGCTGTGCGCCGGGCTGGCGGGCGAGTTGCGCGGTGGGGCGACCCCCGAGCAGGCGCTGCACTTGGTGACCACACGGATCGCCGCCGACCGCGCGGCGCTGGAGCGGCTCGGCGTGGAGCCGGTCGCCCGGCTCGCGGCCGGCCGGTACGGGGCCGATGTACCCGCGGCGTTCCGGCTGCTGGCCGAACTGCCGGGCGGGAGCGGGGCGGCGGCGATCGCCGCCTGCTGGCAGGTCGCCGCCGACGGTGGCTCGGGTCTGGCGGTCGGGCTGGACGGGGTCGCCGAGGCCCTGCGGGTCGAGCGGTCGCTGGCGGAGGAGATCGCCGCCGAACTGGCGGCGCCGCGCACCACGGTCGCCGTACTGGCCGCCCTGCCGCTCGCCGGACTGCTGCTCGGCGCGGCACTCGGCGCCCGGCCGCTGGACGTCCTGCTGCACACGCCCGCCGGGCTGGCCTGCCTGGTGGCGGGCGCGGCCCTGGAAGGGCTCGGCCTCGCCTGGACGGCCCGGATCGTCCGGGCGGCCTCCGAGGGGGCCCTGGACGCTCCGCCCGAGGGCCGTACGCGGGCGGCGGCGGACGGTGGCGGCTCCGGCAACCCTGGTGGCCCTGGTGGCCCTGGTGGTGGCGGCGATCGGGGTGAAGCGGAGGAGGACTGGCGGTGCGGGCTCAGCCGGACCCGGGCGCGTGCCGGGCGGCCGAGCGGCGCGTTCCGGCGGGAGGTGCTGTCGGGGTGAGGCGGGTGGTGGCCCCGGCGGCTGCCGGGGGTGACGGGGGTGACGGGCGGCGCGGGGCGGCCCGGTGGGAGGTGAGCGGTGGTGGCCCCGGGACGGCCGGGGTGCTGGTCGGACGGACCGGGCGGCGCCCGGGCGGTGGCGAGGTCGACCCGGGGCCCTGCCCCGTCCCGGTCGAGGAGGTGAGGAACGGATGGCGGGGGTGACGGACTGGGTGGCGCTCGGGGCGGCCGCACCAGCCGGCACCTCGCTCCTCGGCGGGTGGTTCCGGCGGCGGGCCGGGCGCCGACGGGTGGCGGCCGCGCTCGGGTGGGGCGGTGCGTCGGCGCCGCGACGAACCGGCAACCGGCGACGGGGCGGTGCGCGGTCGGCGCTGCGGGCGAGCCCCGTGGCGGGGCGGGTCCGGCGGGCGGCGGCGGTGCTGGGCGCCGGGTTCGGCGCGGCGGCCTTCCTCGGCGGTCCGGGAGGCCTGCTGGCGGGCGGGTTGCTGGTGGCCGGACTCCACCGGTGGATGCCGCGGGCCAGGTCCCCGGCGGAGCGGCGGGCCGAGCTGGCGGAGGCCCGGCTGGTTCGACAACTTCCGCTCACCGCCGAGCTGTTGGCCGCCTGCCTCGGCTCGGCGGCCTCGCCGGCGGCGGCCGTCGCGGCGGTCGGCCGGAGCGTGGCCGCCCCGATGGGTCCCCGCTTGGTGGCGGCGGCGGCCGAACTCGCCCTGGGCGCACCGCCGGAGCTCTGCTGGCGCCGGCTGGGCGAGGAGCACCCGCCGCTGGCGCCACTGGCCCGCTGCCTGGTCCGGACGAGTCTGAGCGGCGCTCCGGCGGCGGGGGCGCTCACCGGCCTCGCGAACGCCCAACGGGCCGAAGCCGTCCGGGCGGCACACGCCCGCGTCCGCAGGGCCGGGGTGCTCGCGACGGCGCCGCTGGGGCTCTGCTTCCTGCCGGCCTTCGTCCTGGCCGGTGTCGTCCCGGTGGTCATCGGCCTCACCACCCGCTTCACGCAGGCGATGTGACGAATGACCAACGTCGAATTCGAAATCCCCATCAACGCAAGGTGCAAGGAGGAGAACCATGGGTGCAGTGATCAAGTCCACGGCCGTCCCGGTCCGGTCCGGGGGTGTGGTCCGGGCGTGGGGTCGGGCCTACGCCCGGACCCGGGCCCGAGGGCGGGTGGACGCCGGGATGACCACGGCGGAGTACGCGGTCGGCACGCTCGCGGCGTGCGCGCTGGCGGCCGCCCTGTACAAGGTGGCGACCAGCACGGCGACGATCACCGCGTTGACCGACGCCCTGGACCGGGCGCTCCATGCGACCTGACCGGTGCCGAACGCGGGCGCGGCTGCTGTGGCGACGGCGGTGCGGCGACGGCGGGTTCGTCACCGCCGAGACCGCCGTCGCGCTGCCGGCGCTGGTGCTGCTGGCGGCGATGCTGGTGTGGGCCGTGCTCGCGGCGGCCGCCCAGCTCCGGTGCGTGGACGCGGCACGGGTGGGCGCCAGGGCGGCCGCGCGCGGGGAGGCCGACGCCGCCGGGCTCGCCAGGGCGGCCGCGCCGCCGGGGGCGGTGGTCCTGGTCGATCCGGCGCCGGACACGGTCCGGGTCACCGTGGCGGCGCCGTACGCGATGCCGGGGCGGTTCGCGGAGGTCCTGGCGGTACGGCTGGGCGCGAGCGCCGTCGCCGCCCGCGAGGACACCCTGCGAGGGGCGGTCCGAGGCGCGGAGGGAGGTGCCGGGCCATGGCCGGACTGACGGATCGGGCCCCGGGCGCGGCGCACGATCGGCGTCATCGGCGCCGGCGGCGGTCGGTCGGGCGGCTGCGCGCGGGGCGGGCGGCGGCCGCGGGCGGACGCGGAGCCGACACCGGTTCGGCGACGGTCTGGCTGCTGGCCTGCGCGCTGCTCGGGTGCGTGGCGTTCACGGCCGCGCTCTCGGTGGGCGTGGCGGTCGGCGCCCGGCACCGGGCGGAGGCCGCCGCCGACCTGGCGGCGCTCGCGGCGGCCGACCGGCTGCTGCTGGACGCGGACGGCGGCTGCGCCCGGGCCGGTGCGGTGGCGGCGGCCCAGGGCGCCTCCGTCGTCTCCTGCACGGTGGACCGGGAGGCGGACGCCGTCGAGGTGGTGGCGGAGGTGCCGGTCGCCGGGTTGCCGGTCCGCCTGCCGGTCGGTCCGGCGACAGCTCGGGCGCGGGCCGGACCGGTCCGGGCGGCGGTCGCCCCGACGGACGAGGACGCCCGCGCCGCGCTGGGCGAGACCGGACCGGACCGGGAGGGCTCATGAGCCCTCGGGCACGCCTCCGTCCGCCGCTCCGGCTCCGTCCGCCGTCCCCTCCACGGCCCCGGGCGCCGTTCCCTCCACGGCTCCGTCCGCCGCTCCGGCCTCGGTCCCCTCCGTCGGCGGGGTGGCCGGGGGAGCGCCGGCGAGCAGGACGTCCAGCAGCCGGACGGCGGCCGCCTTGTCCAGCGGGTCGTTGCCGTTGCCGCACTTGGGTGACTGCACGCAGGACGGGCAGCCGCGCTCGCACTCGCAGGCGGCGATCGCCTCCCGGGTCGCGGTCAGCCACTGGACCGCCCGCTGGAAGCCGCGTTCGGCGAAGCCGGCCCCGCCGGGGTGGCCGTCGTAGACGAACACGGTCGGCAGGCCGGTGTCGGGGTGCAGCGGCACCGAGACGCCGCCGATGTCCCAGCGGTCGCAGGTGGCGAAGAGCGGGAGCAGGCCGATCGAGGCGTGTTCGGCGGCGTGGGCGGCACCGGGCAGCTGGTCGGGCGGGATGTCCGCGTCGAGCAGCTGGTCCTCGGTGACGGACCACCAGACGGCGCGGGTGCGCAGGGTGCGGGGCGGGAGGTCGAGCTTGCTCTCGCCCATGATCTCCCCGGTGGAGATCCGCTTCCGGAGGTAGCCGACCACCTGGTTGACCACCTCGACCGAACCGAAGCTGAGCCGGCCCTCGCCCCAGTCGACGGTGGTGTCGGTGGCGAGTACGGAGATGGAGGTGATGTCCCGGGCGGCGGTGGTGTACGGCGGGTCGGCGGGCTCGACCAGGGCGACCGAGTTGTCCAGGTCGAAGTCCCGGACCAGGTAGCTGCGGCCCCGGTGGAGGTGGACGGCCCCGGTGTGGACGGTGGTGTGGGCGGCGGAGGCGTCCACGGTGCCGAGCAGCCGGCCGGTCGGCGCCTCGACGATCTGCACCGGGTTCCCGCCGCTGCCCCGCAGGTCGACGGCGTCGGCGGCCCGTTCACGGCGGGTCCAGTACCAGGCGTCGCCGCGCCGGCGGAGCAGTCCGCGCCGTTCCAGCACCGGCAGCAGCGGGTCGGCGGAGGGGCCGAACAGTTCCAGGTCGGCGTCGGTGAGCGGGAGTTCGGCGGCGGCCGCGCACAGGTGCGGGGCGAGGACGTGCGGGTTGTCCGGGTCGAGGACGGTGGCCTCGACCGGGGTGGCGAACAGCGCCTCCGGGTGGTGCACCAGGTAGGTGTCCAGCGGGTCGTCCCGGGCGATCAGGACGGCGAGCGCGCCCTGGGCCTCGCGGCCGGCCCGGCCGGCCTGCTGCCAGAGCGAGGCCCGGGTGCCCGGGTAGCCGGCCATCAGGACGGCGTCGAGGCCGGAGACGTCGACGCCGAGTTCGAGGGCGGAGGTGGAGGCGAGGCCGAGCAGTCGGCCGGAGTGCAGGTCGCGTTCGAGTGCCCGGCGTTCGTCGGCGAGGTAGCCGCCGCGGTAGGCGGCGACCCGGTCGGCGAGCGGACGGCCGAGCTGGTCCTGGGCCTGCAGCGCGACCAGTTCGGCGGCGCGGCGGGAGCGGACGAAGACGACCGTCCGGGTCTGCCGTTCGACCAGGTCGGTGAGGAGGTGGGCGGCCTCGGCGGTGGCGGTCCGGCGGACCGGCGCCCCGTGCTCGCCGACGTTCTCGGTGAGCGGCGGCTCCCAGAGCCCGAAGACCATCGGGCCGCGGGGGGACGCGTCCTCGGTGACCGCCTCGGCCGGCAGGCCGGTGAGGCGGTGCGCGGTGACGGCCGGGTCGGCGGTGGTGGCGGAGGCGAGCAGGAAGACGGGTTCGGAGCCGTACCGGGCGCAGATCCGGCGCAGCCGGCGCAGCACCTGGGCGACGTGCGAGCCGAAGACGCCCCGGTAGCTGTGGCACTCGTCGACCACGACGTAGCGCAGGGTCTTGAGGAAGGAGGACCAGCGGGCGTGCGCGGGCAGGATGCCGCGGTGCAGCATGTCCGGATTGGTGAGCACGTACGAGGCGTACTGGCGGACCCACTCGCGTTCCTCGGGCGGGGTGTCGCCGTCGTACAGGGCGGCCCGGACGCGGGGCGGGGCGAGCTCGGCGGCCCGGCGGCGCTGGTCGGCGGCGAGGGCCTTGGTGGGTGCGAGGTAGAGGGCGGTGGCGCCGCGGCCGTTGCGAGCCTCGGTGCCGTCGAGCAGGTCGGAGAGGACCGGGGCCAGGTAGCCGAGGGACTTGCCCGAGGCGGTACCTGTGGCGATCACCACAGTATGGCCGGATTTGGCCAGATTCATCGCCTCCGCCTGGTGGGCCCAGGGCTGCCGGACGCCAAGGGCCTGGGCGGATGCGGTGATCTCGGGCCGGATCCAGTCGGGCCACGGCGCATAACGGGCGGGCCGGGCGGGAAGGTGCTCCGTATGGGTGAGCCGGTCCGACCGCCCACGGGTGGTGGACAGGGTCGTGAGCAGTGCCTCGGGCAGGCTGTGACGCGGCGGCATGAGGACCCAGTGTGTCACCGGCGTGACGGAGAATCGTCCTAAGCCATCGTGCGGGCATGGTCGCAGGTGGTTGAATGTGGCCGTGACGGCCGTACGGCCGGGGGTCGCAGCGCTGAGGCTTGCCACGCGTTGGCTGGGCGTGCCCGGGGTTCGCGACCATGCGGTGGCGGCCGTCCGGCCGAGGATCGCAATGACGTAGCAAGGCAAGGTGCTGGAGGTTCCGTGGACCTGTCCCTGTCGACCCGTAATGTCGGCGATCGCACGGTCGTCGAGGTTGGCGGCGAGATCGATGTGTACACCGCCCCGAAGCTGCGCGAGCAGCTGGTCGAGCTCGTCAACGACGGCAGCTACCACCTCGTCGTCGACATGGAGGGCGTGGACTTCCTCGACTCCACCGGCCTCGGTGTGCTGGTGGGTGGCCTGAAGCGGGTGCGCGCCCACGAGGGCTCGCTGCGACTGGTCTGCAACCAGGAGCGCATTCTCAAGATCTTCCGGATCACCGGCCTGACCAAGGTGTTCCCGATCCACAACTCGGTGGACGACGCGGTCAACGCGACCGACTGATCCGCCGACCCGACTGATCCGGCCGGGTCGGCCCTCGGTGGCCGGCCCGTCCGATCCCTACGCGTCCGGCAGCCGGGGCCCACCGGGCCCCGGGCCTGTCCGGCCGTCCCTGGGCCGGTGGACGCCGGCCCGCAGGGGCCGTACCTCCGGCCCCGGTCGGAGCACCCCGAGGGGGAGAGATGGCAACCGTCGAACTTCGATTCAGCGCGCTTCCCGAGCACGTCCGGACGGCCCGGCTGGTAGCCGCGGCAGTCGCCAGACGAGCCGGGGTCGACGAGTCGGTGCTCGACGAGGTGCGGCTCGCCGTCGGCGAGGCGTGCTCCCGCGCGGTCGGCCTGCACCAGCGCGGTGGCGTCACCGGCGCCGTGCGGGTCGCGCTGGTCGACCAGGAGAAGCGTTTCCTCATCGAGGTCGAGGACGAGGCCGGCCTCGACTCCGTGCCGACCGCCGACGCGGCCGACGGCGCCGACCCGGACGAGGACACCCTGGGCCTCGCCGTGCTCACCGGCCTGGTCGAGGACCTGGAGGTCACCAGCGGTGCCGGGGGCGGCCTGATCCGGATGAGCTGGCCGGTCTCGGTCGACGCGCTCGCGCTCTGAGCCCCGGAAAGCGCTCGGAAGTCTTCGGGAACCGGGGTCGAACGGCGGACGTGTAGGTTCGCAGTTCGACGACCGAAACCGAAAGGGCTTCTCCCGGTGAACAAGCGACTGCTGGCCGTACCCGTGCTCGGGGCGCTGCTCGCGTTCGGCGCCGTCGGCTGCGGCGACGACAACAGCAAGCAGCTGGAGTCCTGGGCGGCGAACGTCTGCGGCGCGGCCAAGGACCCGATCGCCCAGGCGCAGACCGCCCTGGCGGACACCGCCCAGGTGAAGACCGGAGAGGTCCCGGCCGACCTCCAGAAGCGCCTCTCGGCGGACATCGGCCGCCTGGCCAAGACCAACCAGGACATCGCCGCCGCGATCGACGCGGCCGGCGCGCCCAAGGTGGACGACGGCGCGACCCTGCAGAAGGACACCGTCGCCGAGCTCAACAAGGCCGCCGACGGGTACCTGGACGTCCAGAAGAAGGTGGACGCGCTCTCCACCGACGACCGGTCGAAGTTCGCGGACGGGCTGCGCAGCGTGTCCGACCAGGTGCGGCAGCTGGCCTCGCTCTCCACCCAGGCCCAGGGCAAGCTGCAGCGCGGCGAGCTCGGCGCGGCGATGGCCAAGCAGGAGGGCTGCAAGCCGGGTTCCGCGGCCGCCGCCCAGACCTCCGCCCCGGCGGACGGCTCGGCAGGCACCCCGACCGGCGGGGCCACGGACGGCGCGAGCCCGGCGGCGGGCGACCCCGCCGCGAGCCAGGCGCCCAGCGCACCGGCCTCCGCACCCTCGACGAGCTGACCGGCCACTACCGGCCACACCTGACGACACCCGCACCCCCTCGGCCAACCGGCCGAGGGGGTGGTCGGCGTTGTCCAGGGAGATGGGGTGGGGTGAGGGCGGGGCTGCCCGGGGGAGCGGGGTTGGGGGCTGAGGGGGTGCTGGCCGAGGGGGACCGGCGGGAGGGGCGGCCGGGTGGGGGAGACGGGGAGCGGGGGAGGTCCGGCGGGGGACAATGGCGGGGTGATCAGTAGCCCCGTTCTCGACCCGACCCGCCTCGCCAAGCTGCGCGAGGCGCTGCTCGCCGCCTCGTACACCGCCGACGGCTGCCTGGACCTGCTCGGGCCCACCGGGTACGCGGCGCTGGCCCGCAGCGAGGCGGTGCCGGCGCTGCGGGCGACCCGTGGCGGCAGCCCGCTGGAGACGCTGGTGCGGCTGTTCCTGCTGCAGCAGCCCGTGCCGTACCAGGCGGCGGCCGCCGCGCTGCCGGTCGAGGACTGCCTGGCCGACGGCTGGCTGCGTCCGGACGGCGATCTGGTGCGCGCCACCGTGGACGTCCGCCCGTACGCCAACGAGGTGGCCGGTCTGCCGAGTTCGGACGCCTGGGTGGTCTCCGACCTGGGCTGCGCGGTCGGCGGCGCGGGCGGGATCGGTTCCGGGGAGACCGCGCACGGGGTGGCCCGCAAGGACCTGGTGCTCGGGGTGGGCGGCGCGTCCACCACCCTGGCCAACATCACGGTGCGGCGGCCGGCCCGGTCGGTGCTGGACCTCGGTTCGGGCTCGGGCGTGCAGGCGCTGCACGCCGCCCGGCACGCCCAGCGGGTGACCGCCACCGACGTCAACGCGCGGGCGCTGCGCTTCACCGAGCTGACCCTGGCGCTGTCCGGTTTCGACAACGCGGAGACCGCCGCCGGCAGCCTCTTCGAGCCGGTGGGGGACCGCCGGTTCGACCTGATCGTCTCGAACCCGCCGTTCGTGATCTCGCCGGGCGGCCGGTTCACCTACCGGGACGGCGGGATGGCCGGGGACGACCTGTGCCGCAGCCTGGTCCGGTCCGCCGCCGCGCACCTGGAGCCGGGCGGCCACTGCCAGCTGCTGGCGAACTGGCAGCACGTCAGGGGCGAGGACTGGCACGACCGGCTGGCGGGCTGGGTGGCCGGCACCGGTCTGGACGCCTGGATCGTCCAGCGCGAGGTCCAGGACGTCGCCCAGTACGCCGAGCTGTGGCTGCGCGACGGCGGTGACCACCGCGGTCCGGGCGGCGACTACCAGGCCCGGTACGGGGAGTGGCTGGACGCCTTCGAGGCGGGCCGGGTCGAGGGCATCGGCTTCGGCTGGATCACCCTGCGGGCGAGCGGCGCCGAGCGGCCGACCGTCCGGGTGGAGGAGTGGCCGCACCCGGTGGAGCAGCCGCTCGGTCCGCACATCGAGGAGTGGTTCGACCGGCAGGACTTCCTGCGCACGCACGACGACGCGGGGCTGCTGGCGGCCCGGTACGTGCTGGCCGACGAGGTCGTCCAGGAGCAGGTGGGCACGCCCGGGGCGGAGGATCCGGAGCACGTGATCCTGCGTCACAACCGCGGCATGCGGCGGGCCACCAAGGTGGACACGGTGGGCGCCGGGTTCGTCGGGGTCTGCGACGGGACGCTGTCGGCCGGGGAAATCGTGGACGCGATCGCGCACCTGCTGGGCGAGGACCGGGTGGTGCTGCGGGACCGGGTGCCGGAGTCGCTGCGGCTGCTCACCGAGCAGGGGTTCATCCGGCCGGTGGTCTGAGGCCGGTTCCCCCGAGGGGCGCCCCCCAAGGTCGGTCGGCCCGGCCCCGGGGCGGCCGGTTCATCTCTCCGTTTCCCCCGGTTCGCCGACCGGTCGCCGAACGGCTGTCCCTCGTTGGCCCTCGACTGTGAGGCTCTGTCCACAGGCTGTGGACAGAGCTGGGGGCAGGGTGGAGACGACGACGGCGACGGTGGGCGGCGCGATACTCGCCCTCTTCGGCGGCGCGCTCCTGCTGTGGTGCGCCGTCGAAGTGCGCCTGCGCCACCGGGTGCGCCGTCGTGGCGTGCCGACGGTCGCCACCGTGGTCGCCGAGTCCGATCCGCGCGGTGAGCTCGACAGCGCGCCGCTGCTCTCCTACACGGCGGGCTCTTCGGCGGGCTCTTCAGCGGGTTCGTCGGCCGCGGAGGGCTGTGGACAGCTGGTGCTGACCCGCCCGCGCGGCCACACCCCCCTGCGCCGTCCGCCCGGGCTGCCGCCCGGCACCCCGGTCCGGATCTCCTACGACCCGCGCCGTCCCACCCTCGCGGTGCTGGCGGCGGTGGACGGGGGACCCGGGGCGGTCGTCGCCGACCTGTGGTGGGCGGGGCTCGGGCTCGGTTGCCTGGCCGCGGGGGCAGTCCTGCTGCTCGCCGCAGCCTCGCGCTGACCCGCCCCCGAGCGGCTGCCCGGGCCGCCGCCCGGCGGTCCGCCCGGTCCGCCCGGTCCGCCGTCGGACCGGCCCTGAGCAGGGATCACGCCCCTACCACCGGTCCGGCCCCGGCCGCACCGATATTCCGTTGACAGCTTTTGAAATCCGTCATTCCATCCTTCGAAACCCGCCGAAGCCCCCCTCCGCAGGGCGCGATGCGTGGTCGTCGGGTTACCGTTCGAGTGGCGTCGGTCGGCCTTGCCGGTGAAATTGCGGGATCCGTCCGTTTGACAAGGGTGGCCGGGGTACGGTCACACTCCGCTGGTGGGGTCGTCGTACAGCGGCAGCCCCGGGACGGTGGAGGGGTCGGGCGGAGCGCAGCCCGTGCTGCCCGCGCCGACCAGCTCACGTAACGACCGGGAGAGAAGAGCGAAGGTGTCCCCGAGCAGCGAGACCGCGCACGGACAGCGACTCGTCATTGTCGAGTCGCCGGCCAAGGCGAAGACGATCAAGGGCTACCTGGGCCCCGGCTACATCGTCGAGGCGAGCGTCGGGCACATCCGCGACCTGCCGAGCACGGCGGCCGAGGTCCCGGACAAGTACACCGGTGAGGTGCGCCGCCTCGGCGTCGACGTGGACCACGACTTCGCGCCCATCTACGTGGTGAACGCGGACAAGAAGTCCCAGGTCAGCAAGTTGAAGTCGCTGCTCGCGGAGTCCGACGAGCTCTTCCTCGCCACCGATGAGGACCGCGAGGGCGAGGCCATCGCGTGGCACCTCCAGCAGGTGCTCAAGCCCAAGGTGCCGGTGCACCGGATGGTGTTCCACGAGATCACCAAGGCCGCCATCCAGGAGGCGGTGGCCAACCCGCGCGAGCTGAACCAGCGTCTGGTCGACGCCCAGGAGACCCGCCGCATCCTCGACCGCCTGTACGGCTTCGAGGTGTCGCCGGTCCTGTGGAAGAAGGTCATGCCGAAGCTGTCGGCGGGCCGCGTGCAGTCGGTCGCGACCCGGCTGGTGGTCGAGCGCGAGCGCGAGCGGATGGCGTTCCGCTCGGCCTCGTACTGGGACCTGGTCGGCACCTTCGGCACCGGCCGCACCGCGGTGGCCGGCGCCGACCCGGAGAACTTCGGCGCCCGGCTGAGCAGCGTCGACGGCAAGCGGATCGCCAGCGGCCGCGACTTCGGCCAGGACGGCCGGCTCAAGGCCGGCAGCACCAACACCCTGCACCTGGACGAGCAGGCCGCCCGCCAGCTGGCCGCCGCCCTGGAGCAGACCGCGTTCTCGGTGCGCGGCGTCGAGTCCAAGCCGTACCGCCGCTCGCCGTACGCGCCGTTCCGCACCACCACGCTGCAGCAGGAGGCCAGCCGCAAGCTGGGCTTCGGCGCCAAGCGGACCATGCAGGTGGCCCAGAAGCTGTACGAGAACGGCTTCATCACCTATATGCGCACCGACTCCACCACGCTGTCGGACACCGCCATCTCCGCCGCCCGGGCGCAGGTCACCCAGCTGTACGGGGCCGACTACCTGCCGGACGCGCCGCGCACCTACGCGTCCAAGGTGAAGAACGCGCAGGAGGCGCACGAGGCCGTCCGCCCGTCCGGCGACCGGTTCCGCACCCCCGCCGAGACCGGCCTGAGCGGTGACGACTTCCGGCTCTACGAGCTGATCTGGATGCGTACCGTCGCCTCCCAGATGAAGGACGCGGTCGGCCAGTCGGTCACCGTCAAGGTCGGCGGCCGCTCGGCCGACGGCCGGGACGTCGAGTTCTCCGCCTCCGGCAAGATCATCACCTTCCACGGCTTCCTCAAGGCCTACGTCGAGGGCGCCGACGACCCGAACGCCGAGCTCGACGACCGCGAGCGCCGGCTGCCGCAGGTGAGCGAGGGCGACCCGCTGGCCGCCGAGCAGCTCACCCCCGAGGGCCACGCCACCAAGCCGCCGGCCCGCTACACCGAGGCCTCGCTGGTCAAGGAGCTGGAGGACCGGGAGATCGGCCGCCCCTCCACCTACGCCTCGATCATCGACACCATCATCAACCGCCGGTACGTCTTCAAGAAGGGGACGGCGCTGGTGCCGTCCTTCCTCTCCTTCGCCGTGGTCAACCTGCTGGAGAAGCACTTCGGCCGGCTGGTCGACTACGACTTCACCGCGAAGATGGAGGACGACCTCGACCGGATCGCGGCCGGCGAGGCCCAGTCCGTGCCGTGGCTGAAGCGCTTCTACTTCGGCGAGGACGCCGGCGAGGGCGCGGCCGCGGGCGGCGCCGCCGAGGCCGGCAACGGCGACGGCGACCACCTGGGCGGCCTGAAGGAACTGGTCACCGACCTCGGCGCGATCGACGCCCGGGAGATCAGCTCCTTCCGGATCAGCGACGACATCACCCTGCGGGTCGGCCGCTACGGCCCGTACGTGGAGCGCGCCTCCACCGTCGAGGGCGAGCCCGGCCAGCGCGCCGACATCCCCGACGAGCTGCCGCCGGACGAGCTGACCGTCGAACTCGCCGAGGAGCTGCTGGCCCGGCCCAGCGGAGACTACGAGCTCGGCCCGGACCCGGTCAGCGGCAACATGCTGGTCGCCAAGGACGGCCGATACGGCCCGTACGTCACCGAGATCCTGCCCGAGGGCACGCCGAAGACCGGCAAGAACGCCGTCAAGCCGCGCACCGCCTCGCTGCTCAAGACGATGGCGCTGGACACCGTCACCCTCGACGACGCCCTGAAGCTGCTCTCGCTGCCGCGCGTGGTCGGCGTCGACCCCGAGGGCGTGGAGATCACCGCGCAGAACGGCCGCTACGGCCCGTACCTCAAGCGCGGCACCGACTCCCGCTCGCTCACCAGCGAGGAGCAGATGTTCACGGTCACGCTGGAGGAGGCGCTGGCGATCTACGCCCAGCCCAAGCAGCGCGGCCGGGCCGCCGCCGCGCCGCCGCTCAAGGAGCTCGGCACCGACCCGGTCAGCGAGCGGCCGGTCGTGGTCAAGGACGGCCGGTTCGGCCCGTACGTGACCGACGGCGAGACCAACGCCACGCTCCGCAAGGACGACGCGGTCGAGACCATCACCCCCGAGCGCGGCTACGAGCTGCTCGCCGAGAAGCGGGCGCGCGGGCCGGTCAAGAAGACGGCGAAGAAGGCCCCGGCGAAGAAGACGGCCGCCAAGAAGACGACGACCGCCAAGAAGACCACCGCCACCAAGACGGCGGCGGCCAAGACGGCGGCCAAGAAGACCACCACCAAGGCGGCCGCCAAGAAGACGACCACGGCCAAGAAGAGCGCGGCGAGCAAGACCACCGCCACCGACGAGGGCTGACACCCGATCGGTCGCACCGGGCCCGCGTCCGCCCCGGCGGCGCGGGCCCGAACCGTTCCCGGCCGGCCCCCGCCCCGGGCCGGCCCGCCGGTCGACCGGCGTGTGCGGAGTCCGTCACAACCCGGCGACGGCGCCCGCCGGGAGCCGCGCTCCCCTCTTTTGCGCCATGCCCCGCCCGCTACGCTGACCGTATGACGAGCGAGGACCAGCCCACCCCCAGCGCCGCCGCGGACGGCAGAACCGGCCTTCCCGGCCTGCCCGAGGTCGCGCCCGCCGGAACCGCCGGCGAGCGGATCCGCGCCCTGCTGAGGCTGCGCCCCTACCGCCGGCTCTGGACCACCCAGCTGATCGGCGGCACCGCCGACCGGCTCAGCCTGCTGGTGCTGCTCGCGCTCACCGTGATCGCCGCCGCGCTCGGCGGCCGCTTCGGCGACCTGCCGCGCAGCCTCGCCTTCGCCGTCACCGCCGTCCTCGCGGCCCGGCTGGCCGCCACCGCGCTGGTCGGCGCCGCCCTGCTCGGCCCCGTCCACGGGCTGCTCACCGGAGTCCTCGACCGGCGCTGGGCGCTGTTCGGGGCGGACGTGCTGCGCGCCGTGCTGATCGGTGTCGCGCCGTGGTGGATCGTCTGGCTGGGCTCCGGCCCCGAGGCCGCCGGCGGGCGGTCCACCGGCGCGGCGACCTGGGTCCTGCTCGCCACCGTCTTCCTGACCGGTGCCGCCGAGCGGGTCTGGGCGATCGCCAAGGCCGCCGCCGTCCCCGGCCTGCTGCCGCCCGCGGACCCCTACGCCCCGGCCGCCGAGCGGCGCCCGTCCGCCGCCAACCTGGCCACCGTCCGCACCCTGGACCACCGCACCGGCTGGGCCACCGTCCCGCTCGCCGCCGCCGCGCTGGTCGCGCTCACCCTGGTCAACAACGTCTTCGCGGCCCTCGGCTCGGACTGGCTGCGCGCCCACCAGACCACCTTCGCCGCGCTCGGCGCCGCCGCCCTGTTCGCCGCCTCGGCCACCCGGGTGTACCTCCAGGAGCTGCCCGGCGGCCCCGTCCAGGCACCCCCGCACTCGCCGCTGCGCGGCCTGCGCGCCCCCACCGACGCCACCCCCGGCCCCGCCCTCGGCAAGGGCCGCACCGGCGCCGCCCCCTACTTCACCTTCGCGGTCGCCGCCGGGTACGCCACGATGGCCGGCGTCACCGCGCTCGCGCTGCTCACCGCCGCCGAGCACGGGGCCGGGCCGATCGGCTACGGCCTGCTGGTGCTCGCCGCCACCGGGGTTCCCGCGCTCGGGGTCCGGCTCACCCGGGCCACCCTGCCCGGGTTCTCCCGCCGCCGGCTGCTCGCGCTCGCCCTGCTCACCGAGGGCGTCGCGCTGATCCTGGCCGGGCTGGTCCTCGACTTCGTGCTGGTCCTGCTGCTCACCGTGCTCGCCGCGCTCGCCGCCGGGATCGTCATCGCCACCGGCCGCGCGCTGCTCGCCCAGGAGGTCGAGGAGCTCCGGCTGCCCACCGTCACCGAGCACCTGTACGCGGTGCTGCGGGTCGTGGTCGGTGCCGCGCTGCTCGGCGTTCCGCTGATCGCCGCCGCCTACGGGGACGTCGAGTACGGCAGCGTCGAACCCGGCTCCTTCACCTTCATCCACGGCGGGGCGGCCCTCGCGGTCGCCACCACCGGACTGCTCACCCTGGTCCTCGCCGCCGTCGTGCTGCTGCGCACCGACGACCGGCGCGGCACCGTGCCCTTCGGCCGCGACCTGGTCGACGCGGTCCGCGGCGGCACCGGCCCGACCCCGCTCCGGGGCGCCGGCACCGGCTTCTTCATCGCCCTGGAGGGCGGCGACGGCGCCGGCAAGTCCACCCAGGCCCAGGCGCTCGCCGAGTGGATCCGCGGCAAGGGCCACGAGGTCGTCCTGACCCGCGAACCCGGCGGCAGCCCGGTCGGGCAGCGGCTGCGCGCGCTCGTCCTGGACGTCGGCAACACCGGCCTCTCGCACCGCGCCGAAGCGCTGATCTACGCCGCCGACCGGGCCGAGCACGTCGAGAACGTGATCCGCCCGGCGCTCGCCCGCGGCGCCGTCGTCATCACCGACCGGTACATGGACTCGTCCATCGCCTACCAGGGCGCCGGCCGCGACCTGGCCGCCACCGAGGTCGCCCGGATCTCCCGCTGGGCCACCGGCGGGCTGCTGCCCGACCTCACCGTCGTCCTCGACGTCGACCCGACCCGGGCCCGGGAGCGCTTCACCGAGGCGCTCGACCGGCTGGAGTCCGAGCCGACCGAGTTCCACCAGCGGGTGCGGGCCGGTTTCCTCGCCCTGGCCGCCGCCGACCCGGCGCGCTACCTCGTCGTCGACGGGAGCAACCAGCCCGGCACCGTCACCACCGCCATCCGGCACCGGCTCGACCGCGAGCTGCCGCTCTCCGAGCAGGAGAAGGCCGCCCGCGCCGAGCAGGAGCGGCTCGCCCGCGAGGAGGCCGAGCGGCGCGCCGCCGAGGAGGCGCGCAAGCGGGCCGAGGAGGAGGCCGCCGAGCGCAAGCGCCAGGAGGTGCTGGCGCAGCTGCGGGCCGAGCAGGCGGAGCAGGAGCGGCTCGCCAAGGAGGAGGCCGAGCGGGTCGCCGCCGAGGCCGCGCGCAAGGCCGCCGAGGAGGCCCGGAAGCGGGCCGAGGAGGAAGCCCGCCGCCGCGCCGAGGAGGAGGCGAAGCGGCGTGCCGAGGAGGAGGCGCGGCTCGCGGCCGAGGCCGCCGAGCGCAAGCGGCTCGCCGAGGAGGCGGCCGCCCAGGCCGAGCTCCAGCGGCAGCGCGAGCTGGCGCGGGAGGAGCAGCGGCGCCGGGCGGAGGAGGCACTGCAGCGGGCCGAGGAGGCCCGGCTGGCGCAGGCCGCCGCGCTGGCGGCCGCTGCGGCGGCAGCCGCCGAGGCGGCGGAGCGGGCGGAGCGGAGCGGTTCGGCCGCTGCGGGCGCTGTTCCTCAGGCGGATGACGCGGCGACCACCGAGCTGCGGGCGGTGCGGGCCGAGGACGGCGAGGAGGCGACCCGGGAGATCTCCGAGCGGGACCGCCGCGCCGCCGTCCGGGCCGCCGGGGCCGCGGGGGTGGCCGATGTGACGACGACGGCGCCGCTGCCGGTGGTGCCGGAGGACGCGGGCCCGCGCGGTGCGGCCGTGGACGAGACGGCCGTGCTGCCCCGGATCCCGGCGGCGGACGCGGACCGGACGGCGGTGCTGCCGCGGATCGAGCCGGGTGCGGCCGGTGCTTCCGGTGCTTCCGGTGCGTCCGCCGCTTCCGACGGTCGGCTGCCGGCGGGGCTTTGGCGGGACGAGCGGCCCGGTGCCGCCCCCCGTCCGACGCCGCCCGCGGAGCGCCCGGTGGACAGCACGCGTGAGCTGCCGGTGATCGACCCGGAGCAGGAGCAGCCGCCCGCCGACGGCCGGCCGCGGCCGGACTGGGCGGAGGAGACCCCGCTCGACGACCTGCCGAGCCTCACCGACACCCTGCTCGGCTCGCGCGACGAGTGGGCCCGCTGGGGCCAGGGCGACCAGGGCGGCCAGGACGGCGCCGGAGCCCGCGGCGGCCAGGCGGGCCTGGACGCCCGGGACGGCTGGGAGGGTCGTGAGGGCCGCGAGGGCGGCGACGGTTCGGACCGTGGCCGGGACGACGGTGGCAAGGGCAAGGGCCGGCGCTGGGGGCGTCGGGGCTGATCGGCCTGATCGGCCTGACCGGCCTGACCGGTGGCGGCGCCGCTCGGGGTGATCCCGGGCGGCGCCGGGGCTCACCGGGGGCGGGTGTCCGGGGGCGCCGGGGGGTGTCGGGCCGGGCACGTATGCTCGACGGCGGGAACGGGAGGCGTACCCGGGGCGCCCGCGGACCTCCGGTCCCCACCGCCGTCGGCCCGTACCGGGGCGGAGTCCGTACCGAGCTTGGGAGCAGCAGTGGCCGTCTGGGACGACCTGGTGGGCCAGGAGCGGGTGGTCGAGCAGCTGACCGCCGCCGCCCGGGCGGCCGGGGCCACCGCCGCCGCCGGCCGCGGCGCCGCGCCGGAGCCCGGCGGCAACGCCTCGCTGATGACGCACGCCTGGCTGTTCACCGGCCCGCCCGGGGCCGGCCAGACCACCGCCGCCCGCGCCTTCGCCGCCGCCCTCCAGTGCACCAGCCCCGACCTCGCGCTCGGCGGCACGCCCGGCTGCGGCTTCTGCGACGGCTGCCACACCGTCCTCGCGGGCAGCCACGCCGACGTGAAGTACGTCCGCACCGACGGCCTGTCCATCGGCGTCGGCGACATGCGCGACCTGGTCATGCGGGCCTCCAGCTATCCGACCGGCGGCCGCTGGTCGGTGATCCTGGTCGACGCCGCGCACCGGCTCACCGAGGCCGCCGCGAACGCCCTGCTCAAGGGCGTGGAGGAGCCGTCCCCGCGCACCGTCTGGCTGCTCTGCGCGCCGTCCGTGCAGGACGTGCTGCCGACCATCCGCTCCCGCTGCCGCCTGCTGGTGCTGCGCACCCCGGCCGCCGAGGCGGTCGCCGACATGCTGGTCCAGCGCGACGGCGTCGAGCCCTCGACCGCCCGGATGGCCGCGCTGGCCGGCCAGGGGGACATCGAGCGGTCCCGCCGGCTGGCCGTCGACGAGCAGGCCCGGACCCGGCGCGCCGACGTGCTGCGGATCCCGCTGGAGGTCGCCGACATCGGCGGCTGCCTGGCCGCCGCCCAGCGCCTGGTCGACACCGCCAAGGCCGACGCCGAGGCGCTCGCCGAGACCCAGGACGCCAAGGAGACCGACGACCTCAAGGCCGCGTACGGCGCGGCGGAGGGCAGCAAGGCGCCGCGCGGCATGGCCGGGGCGGTCAAGGAACTGGAGAAGCGGCAGAAGAGCCGGGCCACCCGCACCCGCCGCGAGACCCTCGGCGTCGCCCTGCTGGACCTGCTCGGCTTCTACCGGGACGTGCTCGCGCTCCAGCTCGGCTCCGCCGGCGCGCTGGCCAACGAGGACCAGCGGACGGCGCTCGACCGGGTCGCCCAGGCCGGCCCGCCGGAGTCCACGCTGCGCCGGATCGAGGCGGTGCTCGCCTGCCGGCGGGCGCTGGACCGCAACGTCGACCCGCTGCTCGCGGTCGAGGCGATGACGGTCGCCCTGCGCGCGGGCTGAGCCCCCCGGCGCTCCGTCGGATGGGGCTTCCCGCCCCGGACGGTGTCCCACCTTCGAGTGAACGAGCGATACGCGCCGGGCACACCCGCGTGTGACACCCGGGTCGTCCCGCACGCTGGGGGCCGACTGTGCCCCGCCGCCGGGGCCGTCGCGTCCCGTACGGCGCCGGGCCCGACCGGTCGTCCGGCCCTCCTGCGAGGTGGTGCGTCCCATGGTCCGTTCGCTTCTGGTCGTCCCCCTGCTGGCCGCCGCCGGAGGCGGGGTCTGGCTGGCCCGCGGCGCGCTGCTGCGCTGGCGTGACCTGCGGGCCGCCGAGACGTACGAGCTGACGGGGGACCAGCGGCCGATGCTGGTGCGGGCGGCCGGGGCGATGGCCTGCGGGGTCTGCGTCACCGTGTTGACGCTGCTGACGGCGCTGGGCGCGTTCGGCGGGCTGGGTGGGGTGGACGGGCGGACCGGGGAGAACGGGGCGGTGGCGGGGGAACCGCTCGGTGACGCCGGGGGTGGGGGCGGGAACGGGAACGGGAGTGAGGACGGGGTCGGGAGCCGGCAGGCGGTTCCGCCGACCGGTGCCGCTGCTCCTGCTGCTGCTCCTGCTGCTGCTCCCGCTTCCGCTTCCGCTTCCGCTCCCGCGACTTCGGCCGCGCCGGCGCCGGTGGTCAGCCGGTTCGACAGCGTCGGGCGCCCGGGTGGCGGCGAGCTGCTGCAGTCCGCCGTGCCCGGCCCGGACGGGCACCCGCGCAACGTCCGGGTCTGGCTGCCCGCCCAGTACGCCAAGGACCCGAACGCCCGCTTCCCGGTCGTCGTGATGCACGCCGCCACGCCGCGCAAGACCGCCGACGCCGAGGTCCCGGACGTGTTCGAGGGCCTGGCCTCCGCCGCCCAGACCGCCAAGTCCCGGCCGTTCATCCTGGTCGCCCCCGAGGCGCCGAACGGCACCGGCTACCCGTGCGACCTGGTCGCCGCCGCCCCGCAGGCCGTCGCCGACGACACCGCGCTGCGCACCACCATCGCCGCCACCTTCCGCACCCTGCCGCCCGGCCCGGCCGGCTGGGGCACGCTCGGCGTCGAGGGCGGCGCGCCCTGCGCGGCGGCCGCCGGACTCTCCCGCCCCGACCTGTACGGCGCGGCCGCCGCCGTCTCCGGCCGGTACGACGCCGCCGCGCTCGTCCAGGCCGGCGCCGAGGCACCCGCCACCGCGACTCCCCGACTGCTGCTCGCGGCCGGCAAGGCCGACACGGCCGGACTGGACGCCGCCCGCAAACTCCAGGCGGCGCTGCGCGCCGGCACGGGGGCGGCGGCCCGCGCGGAGGTGCGGATCTCGGACAACGCGCAGGACTACACGCCGGAGCGGATCCGCCTGCGGCTGGTCCGCCAGGCGGCCCAGTACCTCGGCGAGACGCTCGGCAAGACCCCCTGACCGGCCGGGCGCCGGAGCCGTCGTGTGGCGTGGTCCAGTCGCCTTGACGCCGCGGGCTGACGCCGCGGGCTGACGCCGCGGGCTGACGCCGCGGGCTGACGCCGCGGGCTGACGCCGCGGGCTGACGCCGCGCGCTGATCCGTCGCGAACCGTCGGGGACGCCCTAGGCTTCCCGGTACCCCGGGTGGCAGTGAGGTCACCGGGCGCGGTCGGTCGAGGGGATCCCACATGCGGGCGGGCAGGCGGGTCGACGTGCGGCGGGGTGTGCGGGGGGATCGCCCGGTGGGGGATCGGGTGGAGCCGTGGGTCGAGGCGCGGGTGGGTGCGCAAGGGGATGGCCTGGTGAGGGGCCGGGTGGAGCCGTGGGTCGAGGCGCGGGTGGGTGCGCAAGGGGATGGCCTGGTGAGGGGCCGGGGGGAGTCGGGGGTTGAGGCGCGGGTGGGTGCGCAGGGGGATGGCCCGGTGGGGAGCCGGGTGGAGTCGGGGGTCGACGTCCGGAGGGACGCGGGTGCGGGTGTGCGCGGAGACGGTCCGATGGGGGACTGGGTGGCCGCGGGGGGCGAGGTGCAGGGGGACGGCCCGGCGAGGGGCTGGGTGAGTGCGGGAGTTGGTGTGCGCGGAGACGGCTCTGCGGCGTACGGTCCGGCGGGTCGGCGGGGTGGCGTGCGGGTGGGTGGGGGAGTGGCGGCGCTGGTGGCGGTGGTCGGGTTGATGGCCGGGGGGTGTGCCGGCGGTGGTGCGGGGGCGCAGGGTGCGGACGCCTCCGGCTCCGCCTCGGCGGCGCCGTTCGTGACGGCGGCTCCGGCCGGGGTCACGGCGTTGGAGCCGTTGCCCGCCGCCGTGCCGCCCGGGCTCGCCCCCTACTACGGGCAGCGGCTCGGGTGGCAGCCGTGCGACGACGGCTACGAGTGCACCACCTTCCGGGTGCCGCTGGACTACGACCGTCCCGCCGACGGCGACCTCACCCTGGCGGCCGTCCGCGCCGGGGCGACCGGGGCGGACCGGTTGGGCTCGCTGCTGCTCAACCCCGGTGGTCCGGGCGGCTCCGCCGTCGAGTACGTGGAGGCCGCCGCCCGCGGCTACGACGCCGGGGTGCGGGCCCGGTACGACCTGGTCGGCCTCGACCCGCGCGGGGTCGGCCGGAGCGCGCCGGTCAGCTGTCTGACCGGCGAGCGGATGGACGCGTACACCGCCGTCGACATCACCCCCGACGACCCGGCCGAGGTGGACGCGCTGGTGGCCGCCGCCCGGGAGTTCGCCGAGGGCTGCGGGAAGCAGGCCGGGGCCCGGCTCGGGCACCTCGGCACGGTCGAGGCGGCGCGCGACCTGGACGTGCTGCGGGCGCTGCTCGGCGACGAGCGGCTCAACTACGTCGGCAAGTCGTACGGCACCTTCCTCGGCGCCACCTACGCGGGCCTCTTCCCGGGCCGGACCGGCCGGATGGTGCTGGACGGCGCGATGGACCCCTCGCTCGACGCGACGACCGGGAACCGCACCCAGGCGGGCGGGTTCGAGACGGCCTGGGCGGCCTTCGCCCGGGACTGCGCCAAGCGCGACGACTGCCCGTTCGGCCGTACCGAGCAGCAGGCGGGCGAGCAACTGGCCGCCCTGTTCACGGCGGTCGACGCGCACCCGCTGCCGACCACGGACGGGAACCGCCGGCTGAGCGAGGCGCAGGCGACCACCGGCGTCATTCAGGCCATGTACGCGGACTTCCTGTGGCCGCGGCTGCGCACCGCGCTCGCCGACGCCCGGGCCGGTGACGGCACCGCCCTGCTGAAGCTGTCCGACGCGTACTACGGCCGCGAGTCGGACGGCTCCTACCCGAACCTGATGTTCGCCAACATGGCGGTGAACTGCCTGGACCTGCCCGCGCCGTTCGCCGGACCGGAGGACGCGGCGCGGGCGGTGCCGGACTTCGAGCGGGCCTCGCCCCGGTTCGGCCGCGACATGGCCTGGATGGCGCTGACCTGCACCTACTGGCCGGTCCCGCCGACCGGGGCGCCGCACACCGTCCGGGCCGCCGGGGCCGCGCCGATCGTGGTCGTCGGCACCACCCGCGACCCGGCCACGCCGTACGCGTGGGCGCAGGCGCTGGCCGGGCAGCTGGAGTCGGGGCGCCTGCTGACCTACGACGGGGACGGCCACACCGCGTACGGCCGCCACGACGCCTGCCTCGACGGCGCGGTCAACCGCTACCTGCTGGGCGGCGAGCCGCCGGAGAACGGGAAGCGCTGCGGCCGCTGAGGCGGGCGCCGGGGTGGCCGGTTCCCGACGGGTGACCGGGCGTCAGACGGAGGTGACCGCGAGCTTGGCGGCGAAGCCCGCGAACAGGGCGGCGACCCCGCCGGTGAGGCCGGCCGAGAGGCGCTTGCGGCGCCGGAAGGCGGTGGCCAGGGTCGTGCCCGCGAAGATCAGCAGGGAGAGGTAGAGGAGGCTGAAGGCCTGCAGGATGCCGCCGAGCAGCGCGAAGGAGAGCACCGGCCGGCCGTAGGAGGGGTCGACGAACTGGGTGAAGAAGGAGAGCAGGAAGAGGATCGCCTTGGGGTTGAGCAGGCTGATCACCAGGGCGCGGCGGAACGGGCGTTCGGTGGACTCCGGGGCCGACGCGTCGGCGGCGGCAGCGGCGGAGGCGGCGTCGTCCGGCCCGGTCCGGTGCTCGCGCCACAGCTGCCGGGCGGCCCGCAGCATGCCGACGCCTATCCAGAGCAGGTAGGCGGCGCCGCCGAACTTGACCACGGCGAACACCGCCGGGTTGGCCTCCAGCAGCGAGGCGGCGCCCAGGGCGGTGAGGCTGATCAGGGTGAAGTCGCCGACGAACACGCCCGCCGCGGCGGTGTAGCCGGTGCGGACGCCCTTGCGCGCGGCGACCGACAGGACGTAGAGGGAGTTCGGTCCGGGCAGGAGGATGATGACGAGGGCGCCGAGGACGTAGGTCGCCAGATCGTTGACTCCGAGCACGATGGGCTCCGGGGGAGTGGGAGAGGGGAGGGGCGCTCATCGTAACGTCGTACGAACCGGCGCCCGGCGGCCGCGAGCGGCGCCCGGAGGCCAGGACCGGCGCCCGACGACCGTGACCGGCGCCCGCGGCCACCCGCCCGCCCCGGTACGGATCACCCACGAACCTGTGTAGACTGGCCCGCGTTGCCACTGCTTGTGGCAGCGGTGCCGCCTTAGCTCAGTTGGCCAGAGCAACGCACTCGTAATGCGTAGGTCATGGGTTCGAATCCCATAGGCGGCTCCACTCGGAGGCCCAGACCGGACAGTGTCCGATCTGGGCCTCTTGGCGTTGTTGGGGAAGAAGATCCTTGATCGATTTCGCCCGGGCCCCGGGGTTTTCATATTAGGTAGCTGACGACTTGTCATGGACCGACCGGCGTCGGAATGTTACCGGCCGGTCGCATTGGAAAGTGCTTGACGGCGCTGGCGGCGGATTCCTAGGGTGAATGCGTATGAGTCGCCGCGCCGGGGCCGATGCGTGGCGATTCAGGGGGCAGCGGGCATTTTTCCGGCAGTGACTGACAATTCACTGCCCACCGGCGGGCGCAGGCAGGGGTGGTGACGGCCACCCCCAACAGGCCTGTGCTGCTTGCCGGTTGCCCGTGTCCCGGGCTGCGCCGAAAGGCATTGTTCCTCGGCTGCCGATCGCTTCTCGAGTTAACCGAAGATTTACCGGAGCCGCCTCACTCGGGTAGTGCGGCATGAATACGGTCTTTCTCGGCCGGAGAAATGCGACGGGCTCGGCCGGTACCGCTGATCACGCAAAAAAGAGTATGGGGGAAGTGTGCATCATGCCTAAAACTTCGATTGCCGTCCTCTTTCCGGGGCAGGGCGCCTATTACGGGCGTGCGCTCGCCGACCTGCGGGACGGGTTTCCCGAGGTCGGACCGGTTCTCGCCGAGATCGGTGACGCGGCCCGGCCGCTGCTGGGCGACCGGGCGGTCGACCAGTTGTTCGCGGACGGCACGCCGGACACGGAGCAGTTGCTCCGGGAGGCCCCGGACGCGCTCCAGCTCGCCATCTACGCCGTGTCCACGGCGACTTTCACCGTGCTGCGCGCCCGCGGGCTGCGCCCCGACGTCCTGATCGGCCACAGCCTCGGCGAGATCGCCGCGCTGGTCGCCGCCGGCGCGTTCACGCCGGCCGAGGGCGCGGAGATCGTCTGCCACCGCAGCATCGCGCTGCGCGAGGCGGGCCTCGGTGACGCCTACATGGCCGCCGTGGGCACCGACGCGGACCGGGTGCAGCAGCTGGTCGAGCTGGTCGGCGACCCGCTGACCGGGATCGCGGTCGAGAACCACGACACCCAGACCGTGCTGTCCGGGCGGGCCGAGACGCTGGACACGGTGGGCCGGCTCGCGGCGGTGCTCAAGATCGACTTCGCCCGGCTGAAGTCGCCCTACGCCTTCCACAGCCCGCTGCTCGGCCCGGCGGCGGAGAAGTTCGCCCAGCGCATCGCGGACATCCGGCAGAAGCCGCTGCAGACCGCGGTCCACTCGCCGATCCTGGGCCGCGCCTACGAGGACCGGGACCGGCTGACCGAGCTGCTGGCCGGACACTTCACCAGCCGGGTGCGGTTCGCCGCCGCGGTGCGCGAGTTGGCCGGGGACGGGGTGTCGGTCTTCGTCGAGAGCGGCGCGCTGGACGCGCTCAGCCGGATCACCGGCCGGATCGTCGGGGCGCCCGTCACCACCATCCCCACCCTGCTGCCCGAGGCGGGCGGGGCCGCCGTGCTGCGGCAGGCCGTCGACCGGCTCGCCGCGATCGGCGCGGTGGAGGCCGGTGCGGCCGGCTCCTCGGCCGACCACCTGCGGAACGCGCTGCTGTCCGACGTCCCGGCGGAGGACTTCGAGGCGTTCTGGAACGGGCGCGGCGGGGACGTCCGGGCGTTCGCGCGGGAGGCGTACCTGACCTACCTGGGCGCGCGGCCCGAGCAGAGCGGCAGTGGGAACGTCAGCGGGAACGGTGCGGCGCCGGCAGCGGGGGCTCCGGCGGCGGCCGTGGACCGGGACGGCCTGGTGCGCGAGCTGGCCGACATCTACGCCGAGGCGCTGGAGTACCCGGCGGAGGTGTTCGAGGAGGGCACCGACCTGGAGGCCGAGCTGGGCGTGGACTCGGTGAAGCAGACCGAGCTGCTGGTGCGGGTGGGCAACCGCTACGAGCTGCCGCCGCGGCCGTCGGACGTGCGCCCGGCCGCGTACAACACGCTGGGCAAGATCGCGGACCTGATCATCGCCTCCGGCGGGGCGGCGTGAGGACCGTGTCCCAGGAGCTGAGCGGCAAGATCGCCCTGGTCACCGGAGGGGCGCGGAACGTCGGCAAGGTCATCGCCAAGCGGTTGGCCGCCGACGGCGCCCTGGTCGTCATCAACCACCTGCACTCGCCCGGGCCCGCGCGGGAGACCGCGGCGGAGATCGAGCGGGCCGGCGGGCAGGCGCACGTGATCCGTGCGTCGGTCGCCGTGCGCGGTCAGGTGGACCGCATGTTCGACGAGATCGAGGAGCGCTTCGGCGGCCTCGACATCCTGGTCAACAACGCCGCGAACGGCGCGCTGGTGCCGGGCGAGGAGGTCACCGAGCAGCTCATCGACCGGGCGCTCGACACCAACCTCAAGGGCGGGCTGGCCTGCGCCCAGCGGGCCGCGGCGCTGATGGCCAAGCGCGGCGGCGGCAGCATCGTCAACATCTCCACGCTGGGCGGCGGGCAGTTCGTGATGGCGAACTACCTGGCCTGCGGGCCGGCGAAGGCCGCCGTGGAGGCGATGACCCGCTACCTCGCGGTGGACTACGCGCGGGACGGGATCCGGGTCAACACGGCCGCGGCCGGGCTGCTGTACAGCGAGGTCGTGGACCTCTTCCCGGACGCCGAGCGGATGCAGCGGGCCACCGTCGAGGCGACCCCGATGGGGCGCCTCGGCCATCCGGAGGAGCTGGCGGAGGTGGTCGCGTTCCTGGCCTCCTCGCGGTCGAGCTGGATCACCGGCCAGCTGATCCTCGCCGACGGCGGCCTGTCCACCGGGCAGGCGCTGCTCTCCCCGCCGCGGGCGGAGGTCCGGCCGGTGCCGGCGACGGTTCCGGTGGCGGAGGGGCGCGGGACGGCGGAGGCGGCGGAGGCGGTCATCGAGGCGGCCGAGCGGGTCGTCACGGCGGCGGAGCCGGTGCCGGTCGCCGTAGTCGAGCCGGTGCCGGTCGCGGTCGCCCGAGTGGAGGAGAAAGCGCCGGAGTTCGACGATGACGATGACGAGATCGCCATCGTCGGCATGGGCATCGTCGTGCCCGGGGCCAACGACCTCGACGAGTACTGGCACGAACTCATGCACGGCGCCGAGCGGTTCGTCGAGATCCCGGCCGACCGGTGGGACAACGACAAGTTCCACTCGGCCGACAAGCGCGACGAGGACAAGACCTACTCCAAGCGCTCGGCGTTCATCACCGACTTCGCGCCGCACCCGCAACTGGCCCGGGAGCTCGCCGAGTCGGGGACCGACCCGGACGCCGTGGAGTCGACCACGCTGTGGCTGCGGCACTCGCTGATGCAGGCCATGGAGGGCGTCGCGCACGCCCCCGAGGACCGCTGCTCGTTCCTGGTCGGCTACACCGCGGACGGCAGCCAGCACCTGGAGGAGGCGACCGTCCGGGCCGGGGTGCTCGGCCGGCTGGCGCCGATCCTGGACGGTCTCGGCCTGTCGGCGGCGGACCGCGCCGAGGCGCTCGGCGCCGTCGAGCGGCGGCTGGCCGGGCACTACTCCCGCAGCGGTCCCGAGCCGCTGCAGTTCTTCCCGCACCGGGTGGGGCTCAACGCGATGCGGGACGTCCTGCCGTCGCACGCCGAGCTGCTGCTCGTCGACACCGCCTGCTCGTCCTCGCTCTACGCGGTGGACCTCGGCCTCAAGGGGCTGCTGGAGGGCCGGCACGACATCGCGGTGTGCAGCGGCTCGTTCGCCGTGGGGCCGCGCGGGTCGATCCTGTTCGCCAAGCTCAACGGCCTGTCGGTGAGCGGCGAGGTGCGCTCCCTGGACAAGGCCAGCGACGGGGTGCTGTTCTCGGACGGCGCCGCGACCGTGGTGCTCAAGCGGCTGGGCAAGGCGCGCCGGGACGGTGACCGGATCCTGGCGACCCTGCGCAGCTTCGGGTCGTCCTCCGACGGCAAGGGCAAGGCCATCTACGCGCCCAGCGCGGCGGGCCAGAAGCTCGCCATCCGGCGGGCGCTGGACCGGCCGGGCATGGACGAGGTGCGGCCGGACTGGATCGTCGCGCACGCCACCGGCACCCCGGCGGGCGACCTGGCGGAGTTCACCACCCTGCGCGAGACGCTGGGCGGCTTCCGGCCGGGGGCGGCCCCGGTGGTCGTCACCTCCAACAAGTCCGTGATCGGGCACACCGGTTGGGCCGCGGGCGTGGCCTCGCTGATCGAGGTCGTGCTGGGCTTCCGGCACGAGGTGATCCCGCCGCAGCACCGGTTCACCGAGACGCCGGCGGACTTCGCGATCGGCGAGTCCAACCTGGTGGTGCCGACCGAGGCGGTGCCGTGGCCGCGGGGCGGGCACCGGCGGACGGCGGCCGTCTCCGGCTTCGGCTTCGGCGGCACCAACGCGCACCTGGTGGTGCAGGAGCCGCCCGCGAAGGAGCGGGCCGCCGCCGCGCTGCCGCCGGTGAAGGAGCGGGAGCAGGAGCGGCCGCAGCGGATCGCGATCGTCGCCCGGACCGCGCACGTGCCGGGCACCGAGACCGCCGACGACCTGGCCTCCTGGCTGGGGCGGGCGCCGGCGCCCGAGGTGCTGTCCTTCGGTGACACCTACCCGCTGCCGTCGTTCAAGCAGGTGCGGATGCCCCCCGGCATGATGCGGGGCATCGACCGCTGCCAGCTGATGATCCTCAAGTGCGCGCACCGGCTGCGCGACAGCCTGGGCTCGTTCTGGGAGGACAACAGCGAGACCACCGGCGTGGTGCTCGGCCACCTGGGGGCGACCCGCAACGCCACGCTGTACGCGGCCCGTTGCTACCTGGACGACCTCACCATCGCGCTGCGGGCGGACGCCTCCCTGGCCTCGGCGCCGTGGCTGCCGCAGGCGCTGGACCTGCTCAAGTCCGAGGTGCGGCGGCTGGTCCCGCCCTCCAACGAGGACTCCTTCCCCGGCATGATGCCGAACGTGATCCCAGCCCGGGTCGCCAACTACTTCGACCTCAAGGGCCTCAACATGACGGTCGACACGGGGTTCACGTCGACCCTGAGCGCGATCGACGTGGCGATCCGCTACCTGCGTCAGGGCGAGCTGTCGATGGCCCTGGTCGGCGGCATCAACGGCAACAGCACCGACGAGGTGCGGCAGTTGCTGGACGACGCGCTGGACACCGAGACCGTGCTGGCCGAGGGCGCGTTCCTGTTCGCCCTGGTGACCGAGGAGACCGCCGCGGCCGCCGGACTGGAGGTCCTGGGCTACCTGGACACCCCGTTCACGGACGCGGAGCGGCCCGCGGAGTCGGCGGAGCCGGTCCCGACCATCGAGTGCGGGGCGCTGCGGACCGCGCGGCCGGCCTGCTACCTGGGCGCCGAGGGCGCGATCGGCATCCTGCAGGCGCTGGCCGAGGAGCCGGCCGAGCGGGACGCGCTGGTCGTCTGCCGCGGTGAGGACGGCGCGCCCGACCTCACGGTGCGGGTGTCGGCCCCGGTGCCGGCCGGCCCGTCCGCGGCCAGTGCTGCCTCCGTCGACGACGGCGGCGAGGTCCAGGTGCCGTCCGAGTTCTACGACGAGCAGTTCTACCGGGGCGACGAGCCGCTGCTGATCACCCGCCAGGTGCCCGGGCTGACCGGGACCCCGGGTGAGCCGGTGCGCGCGGAGCTGCCGTTCTGGCCCGCCGCGCCCACCGTGGTGCTGACCGACCGGCCGGAGACGGTGACCGCCGCCGGCGCCCCGGCGGGCACCCTGGTGCTGTCCACCGTGCCCGCCGACGGGCCGGGCGTCCGGTACCTGCGGGACGCGGACGCGGAGGCCGTCCGGGCGGTGCTGGACGAGGCCGATCCGGAGCACCGGATCCGGCACGTCCGGCTGGTCACCGACCTGTCCGGCGGGCAGACGCCGGAGCCGGTCGGGTCCGAGGCGGTCCAGGCGCTGCACGAGCTGCTGTTCCTGGTGGTGCAGCAGCGGCACGCGGCGCTGGCCGACGAGGCCGGGGGCGCCAGCTGCGTCGGGCTGTTCCTCGGCGCGCTGACCGACGGCACCCCGCACCCCTTCACAGGCATGTTCACCGGTCTGTTCAAGGTGATCCACCTGGAGTACGCGCCGCACTGCCTGGCCTACGCGCTGGTCACCGGCGAGCGGGAGGCCGCGGCCGGGGTCGCCCAGGCGACCCGGGAGTCCGCGTTCCGGCGCGGCCTGCCCACCGCGTACTACGACGGCGGCCGGCGGCTGACCGTCACCCTCGCGGAGGAGCCCGGCGAGCTGGTGCCGCCGGGGGAGGCCGCTCTCGGCCCGGACAGCGTCGTGGTGGCGGTGGGCGGCGGGCGCGGGATCACCGCCGAGCTGCTGACCGAGGTCGCCCGGCACTTCCGGCCCAGGCTGTACGTGCTGGGCAGCAACCCGGTGGACGAACACCCCCGGGAGTACCTGGAGCTGGACGACGAGGCCTTCGCCAAGGGCCGCGCCGACTACATCCGCAAGCAGCTCGCGCTGAAGGCGGGCAACCCCGCGCAGCTCAACCGCGCGTACGAGCGGATCGGCCAGGCGCGGGTGATCCGGGGCAACCTCGCCCGGATGGCCGAGCACAGCGGCGCGGGCGCCGTGCACTACGTGCCCTGCGACGTCACCGACCGCGACCAGGTCACGGCGGCGATGGACCGGATCCACGCCGAGGCCGGGCGGATCGACCTGCTGGTCAACGTGGCCGGGCTGAACCGTTCGGCGCCGATCGCGACCAAGAGCCTGGCCGAGTTCCGGCAGGTCCGGGACCTCAAGGTGCGCGGCTACTTCAACCTCAAGGCGGCGCTGCGCGGCCGGCCGCCCAAGGCCTGGTGCAACTTCGGTTCGCTGCTGGGCATGACCGGCCAGATCGGCGAGGCCGACTACGCCTCGGGCAACGACTTCCTCGGGGCCGCCGCGACCTACCACCACCAGGTGCTGGGCCAGCACGAGTTCACCGTGGGCTGGACGCTGTGGGGCGAGGTCGGGCTCGGTGCCAACGAGCTGACCAAGGCGTACTTCGAGAAGAGCGGCCTGTACTCCGCGATGAGCACCGCGGAGGGCGTGCACCACTTCGTCCGGGAGCTGAACCTGGTGAAGCCGTCGCCGCTCACCGTCCACCTGGGCGTGGCGGAACGGCGGGCGGTGGACCGGCTGCTGCCCGGGTTCCTCACGACCGGGAACCGCGTACCGGAGGAGCCCGTTCAGGCCCCGCAGGAGGAGGAGCCGGAGCGGCCGGCCGGGTTCTACCTCGGGGAGGTCGTGGCGCGCACCGCGGACTCGGTCACCTTCGAGCGGGTCTTCGACCTGGAGACCGACGACTACCTGAAGCACCACCGGGTCGCCGACGCGCCCACCCTGCCGGGGACCTTCGTCACCGAGATCGCCTTCGAGGCGGCCTCCTGGCTGGTGCCCGACCTGAAGGTGTACGCCTTCGAGGACCTGCGCTTCCACCACTTCCTCAAGGTCCGCGAGTCGGACCGGGCCGGACTGCGCAAGCGGATCCACGCCGAGCTGGTCGAGCGCCGGGCCGACCTCGGCCAGGCCGTGGTGGCCGTGCGGATCAGCCACGACGTGGTGGCGCCCAACGGCACCGTCCTGGTCAAGGACCGGCTGCACTTCGAGGTGCGGGTGCTGCTCGCGGGCGACCTGCCCGACGCGCCGCACTGGCAGGCCTGGCACCCGGCCGCCGAGACGCCGGTGCCCGACCCGTACCACATCCCGGGTTCGCCGGTGCTGCTCACCGACCTGTTCGTGTCCACCACCGACACCCGGCTGCACCCGGACGGCAAGCGGGCCACGTACACCCTCGAACTGCCCTCCGACCACCGGGTCTTCGCCGGCTTCGGCATCCCGGTGGTGCTGCTCGACGGCCTCGCCCGGACCGGGGTGCTCGCCCTGGTCGACGGCGACCTGATCCCGCTGGCCGCCCCGCTGGGCATCGGCCGGATCGACGTCTACGAGCACGGCGGGGACTGCCAGGTCGCCGAACGGCACGGCCGGGTCGACCTGTACGCCGTGCTGCCGGGGGCCGAGGCCGACGGGCGCGCGGCGGGCGCCGGCAACCGCTTCGTCGCGGTCCGGCCGGACGGGCGGATCCTGCTCCAGATGAAGGACCTGGACTGGACGCTGATGGGCTATCTCGACCGCAGGAACGGGAAGTTCCTGACCCCGGAGGAGGTGGCCGCGGCGGCCTCCGAGGGACCGACCACGAGTACCGGCAGTACCGGCGGTACCGAGAGCACGGAGGTGGTGGCAGCGATGGGAAAAGCTGAGACCGGCGCGGCGAGCGAGCAGCCGACGCCGGTGACCGCCGCCCCGCAGAACGCCCCGCAGAGCGCGGTGCAGAACGCCGTGCAGACCGCGCAGAGCACCCCGCCCGTGCGGCGGCCGGCCCGGCGCCCCGCCGAGGCCGCCGGCCCGCGCACCTCGCGCCCCGCCCCGGGGCCGCGCGGCCTGCGCAGCGTCCCCGGCAACCTGCGGAGGTTCCAGCGCAACGCGCCGGCCCTCTTCACCGACCTGGGCCGCTCCTACGGCGACATGGTCCGGCTGCCGCTGGGCTTCTTCAACGTCCACCTCAACTACCACCCGGACAACATCCGGTACGTCCTGCTGGACAACAACCAGAACTACATCCGCGGCAAGGGCTACGACGCCTTCAAGATCTTCATGGGGATGGGCCTGCTCACCCTCGACGGGGACGAGTGGAAGCAGCACCGCAAGGTGGTCAACCCGCTGTTCCACCGGACCGCGATCGACAACATGGCGACCACCATGACGGACTCCACCACCCTGGTACTGGACCGCTGGGCGCGGGCGGCCTCCGCCAGCCACGAGGTCGACGTGGTGCCCGAGATGATGGACCTGACCCTCGGCGCCCTCGGCAAGGTCATGTTCGACACCGACCTGCACCCGGTCGCCGACGAGGTCGGGCCGGCGATGGTCACCGCGATCGAGGCGATGGTCTTCCGCGGCACCCTCAACCACCTCACCCCCGAGGTCGTCCCGATCCCGTACAACCGGCGGATCCGCCGGGCCCGCAGGGTCATGTACGACGTGGTGGACGGGATCGTCGAGTCCCACCGGGCGGGCCGGCACGAGGGGCTGACCGACCTGGTCAGCCTGCTGCTGCAGGCGCGCGACGAGTCCGACGGCGAGTGGACCCGGCAGCAGATCCGGGACGAGATCATGACCGTCTTCATGGCCGGTCACGAGACCACCGGCACCGGTCTGGCCTGGGCGCTGTACGAGCTCGCCAAGGACCCGGACGCCCAGGAGCGGCTGCACGAGGAGGTCGAGCAGGTCCTCGGCGGGCGCACGCCCGGCATCGCCGACCTGGAGAAGCTCCCGTACACCCGGATGGTCGCCGACGAGACGCTGCGGCTGCACCCGCCGATCTGGGTCTACCCGCGCGACGCGGTGCAGGAGGACGAGGTCAACGGCTGGCACATCCCGGCCGGCGGCAGCGTCTTCATGGTGCCCTACGTCACCCACCGGCACCCGGACTTCTGGGTCGACCCGGACCGCTTCGACCCGGAGCGGTTCACCGAGCAGAACCGGGCGCAGCAGGCGCGCTTCGCCTACTTCCCGTTCGGCGGCGGTCAGCGCAAGTGCATCGGCAACCAGATGGCGCTGGTGCAGACGCACCTCACGCTGGCGATGGTGGCCCAGCGGTTCCGGCTGCGGGTCGTCCCCGACCACCCGCTGACCCTGGGCACGCTGGTCTCGTTCCGGCCGATGGACGGCATCCGCCTGGTCGTGGAGCCGAGGAAGCGATGACCCTGACCGAACCGACCACCCTGGCCGAGCTGCTGGCCCCGCCGGTGGTGGACTACCCGGACGACGGTTCGGTGCGGCCCGTGCAGCGCCACGTGTGGGAGCCGGTGGAGACCGCCGCGCTCCCGCCGGGCGCCGCCCCGGGCCTGCGCGGACGCTCGATCGCGGTGATCGGCGGCCGGGAGGCCACCGCCGCCGCGGTCGGCGCCGCGCTGACCGCGGCCGGGGCGAGCGCGCACCGCCTCGCCCCGCCCGCCGAGGGCGAGACCGGCGGGTTCGGCCCGTCCACCGCGGCCTTCCACGCCGCGGCCGGGCGGCTCGACGGGATCGTCGACCTCAACGTCGAGGAGTCCTTCGACCGGGCCGGCGCGGACAGCTGGGAGGGCGCCTTCCGGCAGACCGTCGCGCTGCTCCAGGCCTGCTTCCCGGACTGGATCGCCGAGACCGACGCGAACCGGCTGTTCTACCTGCCGGTCACCTGGCTCGGCGGCCGGATGGGCTTCGGCCCGGACCGGGTCGAGCAGCCGCTCGGCGGCCTCTGGGCCGGGCTCGCCAAGGGCCTGCCCCGGGAGCTGCCCAACTGCAACATCCGGATCCTCGACCTCACCGCCGAGCACTCGGCGGAGAGCATCGGCGAGCTGGTCAGCCGGGAGCTGTACCGCTGGGGCGCGTTCGAGATCGGCTACCACGCGGGCCGCCGGTACAGCCTGCGGGCCCGGCACGCGCAGCCCGGTCCGCCGCGCCGGGCGATCCGGCCCGGCGACACCGTGGTGATGTCCGGCGGCGGGCGCGGCATCGGCTTCGCCCTCGCCCGTTCGCTGGCCGAGGACTTCGGCGCCCGGGTGCTGGTCAGCGGGCGCGGGGCGGTCCCCGACGCGGCGAGCGTCCCGGCGCTGGCGCTGGACGACCGGGAGTTCCGGCAGCACCGGGACGAGCGGCTGCGCGAGGCGGTGGCCGGGCGCCGGGTGCCGCAGGTGCGGGCCGCGCTGGAGAAGCTGGCCCAGGAGCGCGAGCTGTGGGCCAACCTGGCCGCGGCCCGCGCGGACGGCCTGCGGATCGAGTACGTGCAGTGCGACATCACCGACCCGGAGCAGGTCGGGCGGCTGGTCGCGGCGGCCGGCGACCGGCTGGTCGGCGTCGTGCACAACGCGGGCCTGGACGTCCCGGTGCGGCTGCCCGGCAAGAGCGAGCAGACCCTCTCCCGGGTGGTCCGGGTCAAGGTGGGCGGCTTCCTCAACCTGCTGCGGGCCGTCGCCGACCGGCCGCCGCTCGCGTTCTTCTGCAGCACCGGATCGCTGACCGGCCGCTGGGGCGGCATGGTCGGCCAGCTCGACTACGGGGCGGCCAACGAGGCGCTGAGCCGGCTCGGCCTGTGGGCCTCGCAGGACGGCGAGCAGCCCGGACGGGAGCGGCGCACGCCGGTCTCCACGGTCTGCTGGCCGACCTGGGAACGGCTCGGCATGATCACCAACTACGAGGCGACGCTGCGCTACATGTCGGCGGTCGACGTCCGCGAGGGCCTGTACCACTGGAAGCGCGAACTGCTCGGCGGCGGCAGCGGCGAGTCCACCTTCATCGGCGACGTCGGTCCGGCGATGCTGCCGTCCGTGCTGCGCGGCTACCGGCAGGACACCGGGCTGCCCGGCATCGAGCGGCTCGCCACCAGCCGGCACTACCTGGGCGAGCCGCTGACCTTCCGGCCGTACGGGGCGCTCTCCACGGCCCACCTGCTGCGGGCCGAGGAACTGCCGTGCTGCGAGGACTTCCGGGTCGACGGGGAGCCCGCGCTGCCGGTCTCGCTGGTCCTGGAGTACCTGCGGGCCGCCGGGGAGTGGGTGCTGCCGGAGCAGGGGGACCAGCTGCGGTTCGCCGAACTGCGGGACCTGGCCGTCGAGTTGGCCGAGCTAAGGATGGGTCCGGGGCGGCGGGCGGCGGAGCTGGTCCGGCACGCCGAGGGGCGCTGGGCGGAGGACGGCAGCTGGCGGGTGGCGGTCACCCTGGAACGGTCCGGACGGCGCCTGGCCGCCGCCGAACTGGTCTTCCAGGCCGAGCCGTTGACCGATGTGCTGCCCGAGTCGCTGACCGGCCGCTGGGCCGAGGGGACGGGTCTCTCGGCTGGCACTGAACTGCTGCCGCTGCCCGGCGGCGGGCTCGGCTGGACCGGGCACGCCTTCCGGCTGGCCGCCTGGCGGCGCGACCCGGACACCGGTCGCTGGTGCGCCACCGCGGACCCGGGCCGGATGTCCGACCTGCTGCTCACCTCGCCGGCCCCCGGCTCCGAACTGCCGCTCAACCAGCTGGAGAACGTGCTGCGGGCCGCCTGGCTCTGCCAGGTCCGGGACGAGCCGGGCCTCGCGGACGCCGCCCGGCGGCTCACCGTGGAGCGGCTGCGCGCCGAGCCGCCGGCCCGCACCGGCGGGACCGGCCTGCTGGTCGGCGCGCCGGACGGCCGCGACTGGACCGGGCACCGCCCGGCCGGTGGCGACCGGGTCGGCCGGTCGCTGCTCCAGCTGACCGGCCTGCGCTTCCGCTGACGGCGCGGCGGCCCGCGCCGCCGCGCCGTTGCTCCGTCGCCTCGACCACGACCACGTGCCGGACGGCACACGACTCCACCACCACCGGGGGGAACCGTTGACCACGATCGTTGACCGGTCCACTGCGTATTGCGTCGTGGGCGCCGGGGCGGGCGGCCTGGCCGCCGGCAAGAACCTGCGGGAGTTCGGCATCGAGTTCGACGTGATCGAACGCGCGGGCGACGTCGGCGGCAACTGGTACGGCGGCAACTCCTACAGCGCCGCCTACGACTCGGTCCACCTGATCACCTCCAAGCCCTACATCCAGTACGACGACTTCCCGATCCCCGCGCACTTCCCGACCTACCTCGGCCGCGAGCACGCGTACAGCTATCTGCGCTCGTACGCCGAGCACTTCGGCGTGTACGAACACGTCGAGTTCGACCGGACGGTGGAGCGGATCGAGCGCCGGGACGGCTCGCCGGACTGGTTCGTCACCCTCGACGGGGGCGAAGTACGCCGCTACGGCGGGGTGGTGATCGCCAACGGCCACAACTGGAGCCCCCGGATGCCCGATTACCCGGGGAAGTTCGACGGCGAGACGATCCACTCCTGCGAGTACCGCGACCCGGAGCCGCTGCGCGGCAAGCGGGTGCTGGTGGTCGGCGGCGGCACCTCGGGCTGCGACATCGCGGTGGAGTCCTCGCAGAACGCGGTCTCGACCGCGCTGAGCATCCGGCGCGGCTGCTACTACTGGCCCAAGTACCTGTTCGGGATGCCGACCGACGTGCTCTACGAGAACGTCCTGAAGTGGCGGATGCCGCGGCCGGTGGTGCGGCTCTTCGGCAACCTCTTCCTGCGCCTGAACAGCGCCGGCCGGCCGGAGCAGTACGGCCTGCCGAAGCCCTCGCACAAGCTGCTGGAGGAGCACTTCGTCATCAACTCGACGCTGCTCTACCACCTCGGCCACGGGGACATCGCCGCCAAGCCGGACATCGCCGAACTCCTGGGCGACCGGGTGAAGTTCACCGACGGCACCGAGGAGGAGTTCGACGTCATCGTGTACGCCACCGGCTACCGGATGACCGAGTTCCCGTTCATCGACCGCAAGTACCTGAACTGGAACGGGCGCACCCCGCAGCTGCACCTGAGCGCCTTCCACCCGGAATACGACAACCTCTTCGTCATCGGCTACTTCCAGACCTCCACCGGCAACTGGCCGATCATGGACTACCAGTCCCAGCTCATGGCCCGCTACCTCCACCTGCTGCGGACCGACCCGCAGCGGGCCGTGTGGTTCAAGCAGGCCAAGACCACGCCGAAGTCCGGGGCCGCGCTCAACGGCGGCATCCGGTACTACGACTCCGAGCGGCACTGGCTCCAGGTCGAGCACTTCTCCTACCGGGCCCTGCTGCGCAAGCTGGTCCGGCGGATGGACGTCCGGCCCCCGGCCGGGGCGGCGGCGGTGCCGGCGGGGACGTCGGCGGGGACGTCGGCGGGTGCTGGAGTCGCGTCGGCGGAGACCCGGCTGAGGAGCCACGCATGATGGACCTGATCGCACGGTCGGCGAACCGGCACGCCCGGCTGATGGTGCTGTGCGGCGTCCTGGTCGCCGTCCTGGCCGCCGTCTTCGGCGCGCCCGTCGTCACCTCGCTGACCGGCGGCAACCCGGACTTCGTCACCCCCGGCTCCGGCAGCGTCCGGGCCGACGACCGGATCGGCGCCGCCACCGGCATCCAGGCCGACGGGGGCGTCATCGCCCTTGTCGCCACCGGTGCCCCGGTGGACGACCCGCGCACCCGGGACGAGGCCGAGAAGGTCGCCGCCCTGATGGCCGGCGACCCCACGTTCGCAGACGTCCTGACGTACTACCGGACCCAGGACCGGAACCTGGTCTCCCACGACGGCCGGCAGACCGCCGTCGTCGGCCGGCTCAAGGACGACGCCGGGAGTCGCTACCAGGACGCCGTCGACCGGCTCGCCGAGAAGCTCGACGGGAACCCGAACGTCCGGCTCGGCGGCAGCGAGGTGGTCGGCAACCAGGTCGTCAGCACCGTCCAGCACGACCTCCAGCGAGCCGAACTGCTGGCGTTCCCGCTGCTGTTCCTGCTCTCGCTGTGGATCTTCCGCAGCCTGGTGGCGTCCGCGCTGCCGCTGGTCATCGGCGGGCTGAACGTCGTCCTCACGCTGCTCGGCCTGCGGCTGGTCGACCAGTTCGTCACCCCGATGTCGATCTTCTCGCTCAACCTGGTCACCGCCCTCGGGCTCGGCCTCGCGATCGACTACAGCCTGCTGATCGTCTCCCGCTTCCGCAGCGAGCTGACCGTCGACCCCGACGTCTCGCGGGCCGTCACCGTCACCCTGCACACCGCCGGCCGCACCATCCTGTTCAGCTCGCTGACCGTCAGCGCCGCGATGGCCTCGCTGTTCGTCTTCCGGCAGCGCTTCCTCTACTCGATGGCCGTCGGCGGCCTGCTGGTCTCCGCCTCCGCGCTGCTGGTCGCCCTGCTGGTGCTGCCCGCCCTGCTGCGGCTGCTCGGCCGGCACATCGACTTCCTGGCCCCGGCCCGCTGGCGCCGCTCGCTCGAATCGCCCGAGGACACCACCGGCGGCTGGTTCACCCTGGCCCGCGGCGTGATGCGGCGCGCGCCGCTGGTCGCGATCGGCGCGAGCGTGCTGCTGATCGCGCTCGGCCTGCCCTTCCTCAAGGTCGCCTTCACCTCGGTCGGCCCCGGCTCGCTGCCCACCGGCGCGAGCAGCCGGGCCGTCGCCGACACCCTGCGGGCCGACTTCCCCGCCGACCCGCTGGAGGCCGTCCAGGTCGTGGTCGCCACCGCCCCCGGCGACCCGGCCGCCGCGCAGGGCCGGGTGGACGCCCTGCGCGGCGGCATCGCCGCACTGCCCGGAGCGGCCGCCGTCTCGCCCGCCCTGCCGCTGAACGGCGACACCTGGCTGATCCAGGTCACCCCCAGGGAGCGCGGCCTCAGCGAGACCAGCCAGGACCTGGTCAAGGAGGTCCGCGCGCTGGGCGGCCCGGCCAGTCCGGATGAGCTGCTGGTGGGCGGGCAGACCGCCACCTTCGTCGACCTCAAGGCCAGCCTGGTCGACCACCTCCCGGCCGCCGCCCTGATCGTCTTCCTCACCAGCATGCTGGTGCTGCTGCTGATGACCGGCTCGCTGATCCTGCCGCTCACCGCCGTCGTGATGAACCTGCTCACCCTCGCGGCGACCTTCGGCATCCTGGTCGTGGTCTTCCAATGGGGCCACCTCGCCGGGCTGTTCGGCACCTCCGCGCAGGACGCCCTGGACGCCACCCAGCCGGTGCTGCTGTTCGCGATGGTCTTCGGACTCTCCACCGACTACGGCGTCTTCCTGCTCGCCCGGATCAAGGAGGCCCGGGACGCCGGCGTCGGCGAGACCGAGTCGGTCGCCCAGGGGCTCGGCCGCACCGGACGCGTGGTGACCGCCGCCGCCCTGCTCTTCTGCGTCGCCCTCGGCGCGCTGGCCACCTCGGAGATCGTGTTCATCAAGGAACTCGGCCTCGGTACCGCCCTCGGCGTGCTGCTGGACGCGACCATCGTCCGGGCCCTGCTGGTGCCGTCGCTGATGCGCCTGTTCGGCCGCTGGAACTGGTGGGCGCCGGCCCCGCTGCGGTGGCTGTACGAACGCTTCGGCCTGCGCGAGGGCGGGGCGCCGCCGCTCGCCGTCGAGAAGCCGTAGAGTTCCTGGCGCGTTCCTGATGCGTTCTTGATGCACCGTCACGACACCGACCCGAGGTGGGAAACGTGTACCACGCCATCGTCCGGCGCAACCTCCGCAACTCCTTCGCCGAGGTCAACCGCGGCAACTACGCCGCCATCGTCCGGCAGTTCACGCCCGACGCGGAGCACTGGTTCTCCGGCTCGCACGCGCTGTCCGGCGGGCGGCACCAGGCGGAGCAGGTCCAGCGGTGGTACGACCGGCTCGCGGAGGTCATGCCCGACCTGCGCTTCGAGCTGAAGAAGGTGGTCGCCAAGGGCTGGCCCTGGGACACCGTGGCGTTCGCCGAATGGGTCGACCACCTCACCGACCGCGAGGGCAACCGCTACTCCAACCAGGGCGTGCACGTCGTCCGGATCAAGTGGGGGAAGATCACCGAGCTGCACATCTACTGCGACACCGAGCTGCTGGAGAACGTCTTGGAGGAGCTCGGCCGGCAGGGCGTCGGCGAGGCCGTCGCGCCGCCGGTCGGCAAGCCCGGGCCGTTCCGCGAGGCGCACGCCGGCACGTGACGAACGGGGGAGGGCAGGTGGAGGCGGGGGTGGAGCGGACGGTCGAGCTGTGGCTGCTGGACGCCGCCGAGCTGGCGGTCGGCCCGGCCGAGCTCGGCAGCCTCGACGCGGAGGAGCGGCGGCGGGCCGGGCGCTTTGTCCGGGACGCCGACCGGCACTGCTACCTGGTCGCCCACGTCGCCCTGCGGCGCGTCCTCGGCCGGCGCCTGGCGGTCGACCCGGCGGCGCTGGTCTTCGGCCGCGAGCCCTGCCCCGACTGCGCCGAGCCGCACGGGCGGCCGCGGCTGGCCGACACCGACGGCACCCACTTCTCGCTGTCGCACGGCGGCGGCCTGGTGCTGATCGGCGTCGCGGCGGCCCCGGTCGGCGTCGACGTGGAACCGCACCCGGGCGCCGACAGCGTCGAGGTCCTCGCGGGCGTCCTGCACCCGGCCGAACAGACCGAGCTCGCGGCCGTTCCGGCGGCCGACCGCCCCGGCGCGTTCGCCCGGCTGTGGACCCGCAAGGAGGCCTACCTCAAGGGCCTCGGCATCGGCCTCGGCCGCCCGCCCGCCGCCGACTACCTCGGCACCGCCGACCCCGCCCGCCGTCCGCCCGGCTGGGCCGTCGCCGACCTCCCGGCCGGCCCCCGGCACGCCGCCGCGCTGGCCCTCGCCGCCCCGTCCGCCACCCCGCGGCTGCACCGCGCGCTGCCCTGAGAGAGGGAAAAAGAATTTCCGGCGGTGATGTCGAGAACCCGTGGCCCGCTCCGTCCCAGGGGTGAGCGCGGCCCACAATGGGTCGCACCAGTCCGGAGGAGAGGGTCGACATGGCCAAGTACCTGCTGCTCAAGCACTACCGGGGTGCCCCGGCCGCGGTGAACTGCGCGCCGATGGACCAGTGGACGCCGGAGGAGATCTCGGCGCACATCCAGTACATGCGCGACTTCGCGGCCCGGCTGGAGGGGACCGGCGAGTACGTCGACGGCCAGGCGCTCGCGCCCGAGGGCACCTGGGTCCGGTACGACGGAGAGGGGCGGCCGCCGGTCACCGACGGCCCGTTCGCGGAGACCAAGGACCTCATCGCCGGCTGGATGGTCATCGACGTCGACAGCTACGAGCGGGCCGTCGAACTGGCCGGGGAACTGTCCGCCGCCCCCGGCCAGGGCGGGAAGCCGATCCACGAGTGGCTGGAGCTGCGCCCGTTCCTGTCCGCGCCGCCGACCATCGACGAGTGCCATGGATGAGTGCCGTGGATGAGTGCCGTGGATGAGTGCCATGGATGACGTCCCGCTCCGGAGCCTGGTGCCGGGCGTGCTCGCCGTCCTCGTCCGCCGCGGAGCCGACTTCGCGGCGGCCGAGGACGCCGTCCAGGAGGCGCTGGTCGAGGCCGTCCGCCGCTGGCCCGAGGACCGCCCGCGGGACCCGAAGGGCTGGCTGGTCACCGTGGCCTGGCGGAAGTTCCTCGACGTCGCGCGCGCGGACAGCGCCCGCCGGCGGCGCGAGGACCTCGTCGAGGAGGAGCCGGCCCCCGGGCCGGTGCCCGCCGGGGACGACACCCTGCAGCTCTACTTCCTGTGCGCGCACCCGTCGTTGACGCCCGCGTCCGCCGTCGCGCTCACCCTGCGCGCCGTCGGCGGGCTCACCACCCGGCAGATCGCTGAGGCCTACCTGGTGCCCGAGGCGACCATGGCGCAGCGGATCAGCCGGGCCAAGCGCACCGTCGCGGGCGTGCGGCTCGACCGGCCCGGCGACGTCGCCACCGTGCTGCGCGTCCTCTACCTGGTCTTCAACGAGGGGTACGGCGGGGACGTCGACCTCGCCGCCGAGGCCATCCGGCTCACCCGGCAGCTCGCCGCCGCGATCGACCACCCCGAGGTGGCGGGACTGCTCGCCCTGATGCTGCTGCACCACGCCCGGCGGGCCGCCCGGACCGCGCCGGACGGCAGCCTGGTGCCGCTCGCCGAACAGGACCGCGGCCGGTGGGACGCGGCGGCGATCGCGGAGGGCGTCGGGATCCTGCAGGCGGCCCTGGCGCGGGACCGGCTGGGGGAGTTCCAGGCCCAGGCCGCCGTCGCCGCGCTGCACGCGGACGCGCCGACGGCGGCGGAGACCGACTGGGTGCAGATCGTCGAGTGGTACGACGAGCTGGTGCGGCTCACCGACAGCCCGGTGGTCCGGCTCAACCGCGCGGTCGCCGTCGGCGAGGCGGACGGCCCGCAGGCCGGACTCGCCGCGCTGGCCGCCCTCGATGCCGCCCTGCCCCGGTACGACGCGGTGGCGGCGTACCTCCACGAACGCGCCGGCGACCCGGCGACGGCGGCCCGGCTCTACACCGAGGCCGCCCGGCGGGCCACCAGTCTCGCCGAACGCGACCACCTCACCCGCCAGGCCGCCCGCCTCAACACCCGGCTACGGGGCTGAGGGGGGCGGTGGTAGGAGTGGGAAGTCGGATCGGCCGACTTCCCACTCCGCCTCGGCGGGGTCAGAACCAGTGGACGGTGTGCGGCTGGCGGTCGGCGCGGAAGAGGGTGTCGGCGAGGGGTGCGGCGGCGGGGTGGTGGGCGCGGATGTGGCCCGCGCGGACCAGGGTGCCGGGGGCGGTGCCGCCGAGGTAGATCGCGCCGAGGTCGCGCACGTCGAGGGAGAGGTCGGGCGCCCGGTCCGTCGGGACGCACTCGGCCCTGCCGTCCCGGACGGTCAGCAGGTGGCGGCCCCGTTCGCCGAGGAACGGGTCGTCGACGTCGAGGACGAGCTCGCCGTCGGCGAACCAGCCGCGCGCGGTCAGGGCGCGCGGGACGTCCAGCAGCCGCACCCAGAGCTGGTCGGTGTCGCCGCTCAGCTCGGCGGCGCGGAAGTCCGCGAGCTGCCAGCGCAGCGGGTGGTCGGGCGTGAAGTGCCGGAACACGATCCGGTCGACCAGGTCGTGCCCGAGCAGGCACCGGACCAGGGCGTGGTGGGCCGTGTCGTCGGTGGCGATGGTCTCGTCGACGGTCAGGGCGCCGGAGCCGAGCTCGTAGCTGGCGTAGCCGTCCGGGACGCCGTCGGCGTCCCGGTGGACGGCGACGTAGCGCGGCTTCGGTGCGATCGGGGGCTTCCCCGCGCCCGAGGCCCACCAGCGGTGCGGCCGGGACAGCGCGCCGGGCTGGGTGCGGCGGTACCGGTCGTAGACCTCCTCCAGGATCTCGCCGCAGTCGGCGCGCGGCAGCAGTTCGACCGAGCCGGTGTCCGCCGGGTGCCCCGCCCGGAGCGGGGTGAGGGCGGCCTGCCGGCGCGGCACCGTCAGCCGCGCCGTGTACGTCGCCGGTCCGTAGCCGAACCGCCCGTAGATGGGCGCCTCGGCGGCCAGCAGGACGGCGAGGAAGTCCCCGCGCTCGCGCAGCTGTTCCAGCTGGTGGCGCATCATGGCGGTGAGCACGCCCCGGCGCCGGTGCGTGGGCAGGACGCCGACCGCGGTCACCCCGGCGGCCGGGGCGAGGGCCCCGCCGGGCAGGGTGAGTTCGAAGGAGTAGGCGCCCGCGGTGCCGATCGGCCGTCCGTCCGGCGCCACGGCGAGCAGGTTGCGGTCCATCTCGTAGACCGACCACCAGACTCCGCCGCCGTCCTCGGCCGGCGTCTCCGGGAACAGTCCGAACGCGGCGTGGAGCGTGTCGACGAAGACCTTGAGGTCCTGGTCGGTCGTGGAACGGATCTCCATCGGTGCTGCTGCCTCCCCTGGACGGCCGGCGCCACACGCCGCGGCGCCCCGGCACAGTGCAGCCTCGGGCATGACGCCGGGTCAAACGGTTTACGGGGGCCGGAACGCCGGTGCCGGCCCGGGGGCAGGGTGTGCCCCCGGGCCGGCCGGGTGGGGGTGCGGGTGAAGGTGGGTGCGCGGGTGAAGGGTGGTGCGGGGGTCGGTCAGGCGACGACGGTGTTCTGGGCGGCGCCGACGCGCCAGGCGCCGTCCTCCTTGACCAGGATGTAGAACGGGCGGCCCTCGGGCCGGTCGGTGATCCGGGTGCCGTCCGGGAGGACCGGCTGCTGGCGGACGTTGACCGCGGCGACGTCGGGCCGCAGGAACAGCACGCGCTCGACGTCGTAGACGGCGGTGGACTCGGCCGTCGCGCCGGGCAGCACCTTCCGGGTGAACTCGGCGATCTCGTCGAAGCCCGACAGCCGCTTGCCGTGGCCGGTGGTCCAGACCGGGTCGGCCCGGCGGAAGACCTCCAGGAAGCCGTCGACCAGCTCGTTCTGCTGGGCGTGCTCGACCTCGGCGACCAGGCGGGCGATCGCGGCCACCTCGGCGTCGGTCTCCGGGCCCTCGGGGGCGCCGAACACCTCGACCGGCCGGTACGAGCCCGCCAGCAGGTCGGCCACGATGCCCGGGCGGCTCGGCCGCCAGCCGAGGGCGGTGCGGGCGGCGGCGCCGCTGACGCTCTGGTCGAGGCCGAGCGCCTCCGCGAACAGCGGGCCGAAGGTCTCGGCGGCCTGCTCCACCGGCACCACCCGCGGGGCGGCGAGCACCCCGGCGGCGCGGCCGGCGGCCCGGGCGATGTCGCGCACCGGGACGGTCGACTCGCCGACGCCGTGCCAGAGGCTGCCGGCCTCGGCCCGCTCGACGGCGGCGACGAACAGCTCGGCCAGGTCGTCGACGTGGACGGTCGGCCAGCGCACGCCCTCCTCGCCGTAGTACTCGGGCGCCCCCTGCGTGCGGGCCCGGTCGACCAGGATGGCGGGGATGCCGCCGCCGCGCCCGTACACGATGGCGGGCCGGACGACGACCGCGCGCACGCCCTCGGCGGCCTCGGCCAGCACCCGCTGCTCGATCCGCGGGCGGTAGCCGACGAGGCCGACCGGGTTGGTGGCGGCCTCCTCGCCGACCTCCTGGGCCGCGCCGGTGGCGCCGAGCACCCAGACGCCGCTGGTGTACACGAGGGGGCGGCCGGTGCCGCGCAGCGGGGTGGCGAGCGCCTCGATGGCGGCGGTGTCGACCTCGGCGTCGCCGCTCGGCGGGGCGAGGTGGACGACGGCCTCGATGTCCGGGGTGACCAGGCCGGCCAGCGAGGCCGGGTCGGCGGTGTCGCCGACCAGCTGGGCGTGCCAGCCGCGGCCGGGCTGCGGCTCGGCGCCGCGGGTGACGGCGACGACCTGGTGGCCGGCGGCGGTGAGGTGGTCGGTGACGGCGGTGCCGATGTAGCCGGTGGCGCCGGTGAGCAGGACCTTCATGACGTTCCCCCCTGTGTCGAACATTTCGATGTCGAAACTATAGGCAGCTTCGATCCGTGATGTCAAACATTTCCACGTCGAAATGTTAGGCTCGGGGCATGACGGACAAGACGGATACGGGCAAGGCGGGCGAGATGGGCACGACGGACCAGGTGGACGCGGCGGACGGCGTCGACCGCATCACCGCGCAGTGGCGCGCGATCCGCCCCGACCTCGACACCTCCCCCATGGCCGTGATCGGCCGGATCTCCCGCGCCTCCCGCCTGCTGGAGCGCGGGATCAAGGAGAACCTGGCCCTCCACGGCGTCGAACCCTGGGAGTTCGACGTCCTGGCCACCCTGCTGCGGGCCGGCGCGCCGCACGTCCTCACCGCCGGCGAGCTGAGTTCGGCCGCGATGGTCAGCTCCGCCGCGCTCACCAACCGGATCGACCACCTGGTGGAGAAGGGCCTGGTCGAACGGGCCGTCGACCCCGCCCACCGCCGCCGGGTGCTGATCTCCCTGACCGACAGCGGCCGGGAGCTCACCAACCGCCTCGTCGAGCACCACCTCGCGGGGGAGGAGCGCCAGCTCGCCGGGCTGACCGCCGTCGAACGCGACCGGCTCACCGAGCTGCTGCGCCGCGTCCTCCTCACCCTCGGCGACCAGACGGGGGATCAGGCTCGGTAGGACCGAGGAGGGGTAGGACCGAGGAGAATCGCGCCATGCGGATTCTGATCATCACCGCCGGATCGCGCGGCGACGTCGCCCCCTTCACCGGTCTCGGGCGGCGTCTGCTGGACGCGGGCCATCAGGTCGCCGTGGCCGCCCACCCGTCCTTCGAGGCGCTGATCGGCGGCTGCGGCCTCGGCTACCGGCCGATGCCGGGAGACCCGCAGCGGCTGATCCGGGACTGGTCCCGGGCCGCGTCGCGGGACGAGGTCCGGGCGCTGACCAGGGCGTACGCGGACGGGCTCGCCGACGGTGTGGCGGAGGCCGTCGGCGGCGGAGCCGATCTGCTGCTCACCGCCTACGGCCCGGCCGGGCTCAGCCGGGCGGCCGGCGAGGCGTTCGGCGTCCCGGCCGTCGGCACCTACCTCACGCCGTCGTTCGCCACCAGGGAGTTCCCGCTGCCCAACGCGGGGAACGTCGACGACCTGGGGCCGGCGGCCAACCTCGCCGCGGGCCGGGACGTGCTGGCCCGCGCGGACGGGGTCTTCGCGGGCTCGGTGGCCCGGCTGCGCGACCGCCTCGGGCTGCCGGGCGAGCCGCCCTCGGTCGCCGGGGACGTCCGGCCGGCCTTCCACGGCTACAGCCCGCTGGTGCTGCCGCGCCCCGCGGACTGGCCGGACGGCGTCGAGGTGACGGGCTACTGGTGGCCCGCCCGGCCGGACGGCTGGCAACCCCCGGCCGCGCTGGTCGACTTCCTCCAGGCGGGGCCGCCGCCGGTGTTCATCGGGTTCGGCAGCATGGCGCCGGGCGAGGGGGAGCGGCTGAGCGCGCTGGTGACGGCGGCCGTGCGGCGGGCCGGTGTGCGCGCGGTGGTGCAGGCCGGGTGGGCCGGGCTGGGGGGCTCCGGCGGTGACGAGGTCCTCGCCGTCGGGGACGTCCCGCACGACTGGCTGTTCCCGCGCACCGCGGCCGTCGTCCACCACGCCGGGGCGGGCACCACCGCGGCCGGACTGCGGGCCGGGGTCCCCGCCGTGCCCGTCCCCGTCATGGCCGACCAGCCGTTCTGGGCCGCCCGGCTGCACCGGCTGGGCGTCGCCCCGCGGCCCGTGCCGTTCGGGGACCTCACCGCCGAAGCCCTCGCCGACGCGATCACGGACTGCCTGGCCGACCCGTCCCACCGCCGCCGCGCGGCCGAACTGGCCCGCGGGATCGCCGCCGAGGACGGCGCCGCCGCACTGCTCGCGCACCTCGATCCGGCGGCCGCCCGAACTGGTCAACGGGCGGACATTTAATGGGAGGTGAGCGCCGACGCCCGCTGTTACGGTGCAGCCCATGGCAACGATCAGGCAGTTCCAGGTCACCTTCGACTGCGCGGAGCCCGAGCGCGTGGCCCGCTTCTGGTGCGAGGTGCTGGGGTACGTCGCCCCGCCGCCGAAGGGGTTCGACAGCTGGGACGCCTACCAGGAGACCCGGTCCGCCGAGGAGCGGGGCTCGTGGTTCGCCTGCGTCGACCCCTCCGGTGTGGGCCCGCGGCTGTACTTCCAGCGCGTCCCCGAGGGCAAGGCGGTCAAGAACCGGCTGCACCTCGACGTGCGCGTCGGCACCGGCCTCGTGGGCGAGGAGCGCCTCGCCGTCCTCGAAGCCGAGTGCACCCGCCTACTGGCCTTCGGCGCCGTCCGCGAACGCCTGCTGTACGACGGCACCGACTCCTGCATCGTGATGCGGGACGTCGAGGGCAACGAGTTCTGCGTGGACTGACCACGCGCCGAGTCGGGCCGCCGCGCGGGAAGTCCTACGCGGCGAAGCCGACGCCCCGTTCGGCGAATATCCGCATCGCGGCACCCAGGAATTCCACCATCCCGGGGTGGTAGGCGTTGTGGAACTCCCGCATCGCCTCGTCCTCCGCGTACAGCAACGCCGTGCCGACGTACGCCTCCCGGGTGGGGAGGTAGAACCGGCAGGTGATGTCGAAGTGCCGGCGGACGAGTTCCTGGATCGGCTGGTCCCCGGGCCGGGAATCGTCCAGGTGAGCCGCGATCTCCCGGTACAGCACGTCCCAGTCCCGGTGGACCTGGTCCTTGTCCACGTGCGACCAATTGCCGGTCTCGGCAAGGCTCTTCGCCTGCTCCTCGGCCAGCGCCCGGCGACACTCGTCCTCGTACTGATTTTCCATGGCACCACTTCTCCTGATTCCCGTGCCTCTTCGGTGAATTCCTCAAGAGGCGGACGACCTGCCGACGGTGATCGACTGTCGGTCCAGGCGGAACGGTGACAGGCGCCTCGCCTGGGAGCAAGCCATTTAGTGCTCGGCGGGTCGGGTGCCATGGGACGGGTTCCAGAGTCGGTCGGCCTCGCCGCGGGCGAGGTGGTCCTCGTAGATCCGCACCTTGTACCGGATCACGTCCAGGGCGCCCCGCAGCTCCCGGAGCTGCGCCTCCACGTGCTCCTGGTGCTCGCGCAGCAGTGCGAGCCGCTCGTTCTCGTTGCCCGCGCCCTGGCGGGCCAGTTCGACGTACCGCCGGATCGCGGGCAGGGGCATGCCGGAGGAGCGCAGCTTCGTGCAGACCGCCAGCCACTCCAGATCCTCCTCGTGGTAGATCCGGCGGCCGTTGGCCAGGCGGCGCACGGGGTTGGCGAACAGGCCCTCCCGCTCGTAGAACCGCAGCGCGTGCACGCTCAGCCCGCTGCGCTGCGCCACCTCACCGATGCTCAGGTCCATGGGCGGCCTCCCCGCGTTTCGGCTCTTGATCTAGACCCGACTCTAGGATCTAGCGTCGTTCCGTCGGCCCATCGGGGCGGTTGGGTCATCGGAACATCGGAACAGGGGAGAGCATGGGTATCTGGTTCGTCACCGGGGCGTCGCGGGGGCTCGGCGCGGAGATCACCCGGGAGGCGCTGGACCGGGGCCACAGCGTGATCGCGACGGCGAGGGACGCGGCGGCCGTGCGCAAGGCGTTCCCGCACGGGCCCGACGGACTGCTGGCGGTGATCGCGGACGTCACCGACCCGGCGCAGCTGGCGGCGGCGGTGGAGACCGGACTGGCCCGGTTCGGCCGGATCGACGTCGTGGTCAACAACGCCGGCTACGGTCTGGTCGGCGCGATCGAGGAGACCTCCGACGCCGCCGCCCGGGCGCTGTTCGACGTCAATGTGTTCGGCGTGCTCAACACGCTGCGGGCGACCCTGCCGACCCTGCGCGCCCAGCGGTCCGGGCACGTCCTGAACATCGGCTCGGTCGGCGGCTTCGCGACCGCGCCGGCGATCGGCCTGTACGGGGCGTCGAAGTTCGCCGTCGAAGGCATCTCCGAGGCGCTGCACGGCGAACTGGCCCCGCTGGGTGTCCGCGTCACCATCGTCGAGCCGGGCGGCTTCCGCACCGACTTCCTCGGCGGCTCCAGCCTGCGGGTGGAGCCGGCCGCCATCGCCGACTACGCGGCGGGAGCGGGACCGGTGCGCGAGGCGCTGGCCCGGGTCGACGGCCGGCAGCCGGGGGACCCGGCGAAGGCCGCCCGGGCCGTGGTCGACGTCACCGAGGCCGCCGAGCCGCCGCTGCGGCTGCAGTTGGGCGCGGACGCGGTCGAGCGCGTCGAGGCGAAGCTGGACCACGTCCGGAGCGAACTCGACCGGTGGCGGCACGTGGCGCTCTCCACCGCCGTCTGAGTTCCGCGGGACCGCGAACCGCACAGGAAGTCGGACGGGCCGACTTCCTGTGCGGGCTGCCCGTCAGGCCTTGCGGATGTAGTACGCGCGGCCGCTGCCGTAGCAGCTGCCGCTGCTGTGCGTGTCCGTGATGACCCACCCGGCGGGGATGGGGGAGAAGGAGCACACCTCGGCGGTGGTCTGGTTGGTGAGCTTGTAGATGCTGTAGGCGACGCCGGTGCCGGCGCAGCTGTTGGTGCTGTACGACCAGGTGACCACCCAGCCCGCCGGGATGGGGGACATGGAGCAGACGCCGCCCATGCTGGTCTGGTTGGCGGTGTTGTTGATGGTGTAGGCGACGCCGGTGCCGGCGCAGCTGTTGGTGCTGTAGGACCAGGTGATGACCCATCCGGCGGGGATGGGGGACATGGAGCAGACGCCGCCCATGCTGGTCTGGTTGGCGGTGTTGTTGATGTTGTACGCGACGCCGGTGCCGGCGCAGGTGTTGCTGCTGTAGGACCAGGTGATCACCCAGCCCGCCGGGATGGGCGACATGGAACAGACGCCGCCCATGGCGGTCTGCCCGCTCGTGTCGGCGATGTTGTAGGCCACGCCGGTGCCGGGACAGCTGCTGCTGCTGTAGGACCAGGTGATCACCCAGCCCGTCGGGATGGGCGCGTTGGAACATATCGTCGCGCCTGCGGCGGCGACCTGCTGCGCCGCCGCCGCCTGGGCCTGCGTGCTCGCGGCGGTCATCATGCCCAGGAACATCAGCACGACCATCACCAGGTGCGGGACGCGGTTCCTTAAGGTCGTGGTCTTCATGGTTGGCCTCGGATTCTCTCGCTGCTCTACGGATGCATTGACGCAGGTGAGATGAGCCATCGGCGCAGTTGTGTGATCATCTCGGCTGAGATGGTGTCAGAGTCATGGCAGCGGCACCAGAGTGTGCGTACGGGGTGAACGTCACCACTGTGGGGCCTCAGTCGCAGACCCCGAAGTGCAGGATGGTGGCCCAGTCGTCGGTGACCAGCAGCAGGTTGCGCCACCAGATGTAGCCGCTGCGCGGGTCGCTGACGTCGCAGAAGCTCCGGACCGGTCCCAGGTGCGCCTCGATGAGGTCGGCGATGCCCTCGGTGAGTTCGCCGGCCAGCCGGACCTGGTCGGGTTCGGTGAGGCGTGCGGTCACCTGTCGGTGGAGGATCTCCCGCCAGGTCCGCCGCGGCTCGAACGGGCGGACCGGCCAGCCCACCCGGTGTCCGGTGGGCCCCGCGTCGTACACGGCCTGGGCGAGGTTCGCCAACCGGTCCGGACCGGGGGCCACGCCGGCCACCGGGACCACGGAGAACAGTTCGAGGGACGACACGAAGATGACGCTGTCGAGCAGTTCCTCAAGCGGTTCGGCGGCGGCGGCCACGGCGTCCGGGGCGTCGAGCGGGTTCGGCATGGGACCTCAGTCTGTCAGCCGGCCGTTGGCGATCCAGTCCCGCCACTGGCCGGCCAGAACGAGGTCGGCCAGCCGCCGGTAGCCGTCGGCGCCCGGGTGCGCGCCGTCGCCGGCCGTGGCCTCGCGGACCCAGACGGGATCGTCGGCCAGGCGCAGGGTGGTGTCGACGAACGGGACGTGCCGCGACGCGCAGAGGGCGGCCATCCCCTCGGCGAGCGCCGCGGTGCGGCGCAGGTGCCCGTCCCCGGCGACGACGACCGGCGGCGGGCCGACCACCAGCGGGAGGACGGCGCGGCTCAGGCTCTCGTCCAGGCTCTCGTCCAGGATCGAGGCCAGGTTCTCCAGGCAGCGCTCCGGGCCGACGCGCACCGCGCCGTTCTCCAGGATGGCGTCGTTGCTCCCGAAGGAGACGACGAGCCGGTTGTCCGCCCCGGGCGCGGTCCGCGGCAGCACCTCCCGCCGCCAGCGCTCCGCGACGTCCTCGGAGGTGTTGCGCCGGACGCCGAGGTTGAACGCCGTGATGCCGCCGCCGCTGGCCTCCAGCACCCGTCCGACCCACCCCCGGTACTCCGGGTCGCCGACCCCCTGGACGAACGAGTCACCGATGAAGCAGATCCGCATGTCCTCGACCATTCGGCCGACCCTAGCGATCGGCCGGGCCCCGGCACGCGTGCGCCCAAGGGGCGGACAGGGCGCGCCCTAGGCCAGACGTGCCACGGCCAGGGCCACCGCGCGGTCGAGCGCGGCCGCGGCGTCGCACGGCACGTCGGGCCGGACGCCGGTGCCCTCCCAGTTGGTGCCCGAGACCGGGTTGACCGCGCGGGCGACCGGCACGCTGAGCTCCAGGTGCGGGTGCACCGTCCAGCCCTCGCGCGGGTGGGCGCCGCCCCGGGTGGTCTCCCCGACGACCTCGGCGCGCCCGAGCTGCTGCAGGTCGTAGGCGAGCTCCTCGCCCGCGGAGAAGGTGTCCGCGCTGGTCAGCACGTAGAGCGGTTTGTCACCGCCGAAGCGGGCGCCCGGCACGAACGGGGGCGTCCAGGACTGCTCGGCCACCTCGCCCTGCCGCGAGAGCATGGTGTTGAGGTGCGTGCGGCCGTCGAGCAGGTAGCCGCAGATGAAGGCGACGGTGTTCGGATCGCCGCCGACGTTGCGGCGCAGGTCCAGCACGAGCGCGTCGGCGGGCGCGACCAGGGAGAGCGCCGCGGCCAGCGGCTGAGCCGCCCAGTCCAGCGGGAACACCATGGGCCCGATCTCCAGGACCGCGACGCCGCCGTCCAGGAGCTCCACGCGCGGGACACCGCCCAGGGAGGCGTCGAACCGCCGCCGCGCCGTGGCGAGCACCGCCGCACCCTGCTCGGGCGGCACCGGCACGGCGTGGTACTTGAGGGCCAGGTGCAGATCGCCGTTGACCGACCGCAGGTCGGAGGTGACCGCGTCGGCCAACCCCTCGGCGGACTCGGCCGGGTAGGCCCCGTCGGCGCTCCGCCGCCGCAGCAGGTCCGCCAGTTGCCGGGCGGCGTCGGGGAAGACGTAGTTCTCGCGGACCAGGTCGGCGATCGACTCGACGACGGCGGTGGCGTCCAGCGCGGCAGGCGATGTGGTGGGGATCATGGGAGGGAGTAGATCAGTGGCTTGCAAAAGCGTCAACCGTACTTAACGCTTGATCTGGTGAGCCATCAACCGGATGAAGACGAAGGCGTCCAGCGAATCAGCGCGCCCCTGCAGCACACCGCACTCGCCCACCCCCTGCGCCAGCGCCTGCTCTTCGCCCTGAGCGCCCGGCCGTCGACGATCAGCCGGCTCGCCGCACAGCTGGGAGTGAACAAGGGCAGCGTCTCCCACCACCTCAGGGTGCTGGGCGAGGCGGGGCTGATCCAGGACGCGGGAACACGACGGGTGCGCGGCGGCACCGAGAAGTACTACCGGCGGTCCGCCGAGCGACTCCTCGTCGACGAACCGCAGGCCGAGGGCACGGCCGCACTCTTCGGCGCCGTGGCCCAGGAGTTGGACCGCTCGCCCGCCGACCACCTCCTGACCCTGCGCCACCTCCGCCTCAGCCCCGCCAAGGCGGCCCGCCTCGCCGGGGCCCTGGCCGCCCTCGTCGACGAGGCGGAGGAGGACCCGGAGGGCGAACCGGTGCACGGCATCCTGGTGACGCTCTACCGGCACGCTGGGGGGTAGGGCCGGTTGGCGCTCCTTGGTCCGGAACGGGAACACTTCGAGGTTCGGGTGGACGGTGGGTTCGGAGCTCCCTAGCCTTCGTGGTGCCGGGCGGCCGGTTCGCCGCCCTCGCCGCTCCGGAGGAGGAGGCGGTCCGTGCTCTTGGATGGTGACGCCTGGCGTCGGCACTTCGACGGGTACCGGCGCGACGCGTTCCGGCTCGAAGCCCAGCCCGTCTACACGATGCCGCGCGAGGCGGAGAACCTCGCCCGGTTCCTGCGGGGCGAGCCCAAGCCGGCGGAGCACAACGCGGCCTGGCACGCGAGGGTCCGGGGTTTCGTCTCCTCGGGCCGGACCATCGGGCGCGTCCGGGTGGTCCGGCAGCCGTTGACGGACTACCAGCGCTACCAGTTCGCCTGGGGCATCCCCGGCAACATCGCCGCCGGTGAGGACATCCGGATCCTCGACATCACCGGGCAGGACCACGGCATCCCGCTCCAGGACTGGTGGCTGTTCGACGACGTCTCTGTCGTGCGGCTGAACTTCCGCCCGGACGGCACCCAGATCAACCGCGAACTGGCCGACCACCACGCGGAGGAGTGCCGCGAGTTGAGGCGGCTGGCACTCGCCCACGCGGTGCCGTTCGCCGACTATCTGAAAGCCCACGGGTGACGCTGGAACCTGATCGGCTCCGGCCGGATCGCACAGGAAGTCGGATCGGCCGACTTCCTGTGCGGGAGGAGGCCGGTGGGCGCATGTGCCGCGGCCGGGCCAGTCCGGGTTCATCCCCGCCGCAATGGGCAGGGTGGGGGTGGCTCGCTGGTGGGGTTGTGGGTACGGGGGCAGGAGACGGCGGCGATACAACGGAGTTGCCGGGCGGGCGTCCAGTACGTCCACATGACGTCGTGGGGGTAGGTGGTGAGGAAGTCCCGGGCGTGGGCCTGTCGCTGGTCCGGGGCGAGGTCGGTGTCCAAGGCGGGGGCGTCGGCGAGTTGCCTGCCCAGCCATGTGAGGGCGTCGGCCGGGTCATCGGTGGTGAGCTTGATGTGGGCGGCCGTTTTGGCGAGCCAGTGCATGACTTCGAGGGGTGGGGTGGGACTATTCCAGGCGGGCCGTCTGCCATTCTGGGGCTCGGGCGGTCGTCGTTCGATGTCCTCGGGCCGCTTGCTGCCCACCCAGGTGTAGCAGTGCCAGTGGAGTTCGGGCCGGTGCCAGTGATCCATACGCGCCCTCCCTTCGCGGATGGGTCGGCCCCGCTCCCGATCGGTTCGGGAGCGGGGCCGAATCCTGCGGGAGCGGATCGGGTCAGACAGCCGTGTCGAACCGGGCAGGCTCGATGCCGGCGGCGGCCAACTCGGCCGTGCTGAACCTCAGCTCGATGCCCGGGCGCTTGGTGTCGCCCATCACCCAGAGCCCGCCGGCCACGCCGGGCACCTCGCGCAGGGTCGCGCAGGTCTCGTGCTCCGACTGCGGGTTGCCGCCGCACGCCTTGTAGGCGGTCAGCTCCGACGGGACCTCGATCTCGTACAGGTCGTTCTGCTGCACGTGCCACCTCCTATGGATCGCCGGTAGCCACGGTGACTCCCGGCGTCGGGCGGGCACCCAACGTAAGTGCAGGAGAGGGGTGTTACGGGATGCTTTCCTGTTCCCTCAAATACTTGTCCCGAATGCCTTCGACCGCGCGACGCATCTCGTCACCGGACAGGGCTCCGGCTGCAAATCCGTCGTACTTATGAATGTATGTCTCCACGTCTCGTGGGTCGGTGACCATCAGCTCGGCATGCACCGTTTCGACCGTGACCATGCGGTCGTCCCGGATGACGAAGGAGTGCGCGGGAACATCGGTCTGCGGGGCGGAGAGCGGCACGATCCGGATGTCCACGTGGGAGAGGCGAGAAGCCGAGATGATCCGGTCCAGCTGCCCGGCCATCATGGCGGCGGGCACGAGGCGCCACCGGAGAACCGGCTCGGTGATGACGAATCGCAGCGTCTTGGTGGCGTCGTAGAGCGACCGCTGCCTAGCGAGCCGGGCTGCGACCGCCCGCGACAGTTGTTCCTCGGTGAGATCTCTTCTCCCGAAAACGGCCCGTACGTATTCCGGGGTCTGCAACAGACCCGGGACGAGGGAGGGTTGGAATACGCGAATCAGTCCGGTGGTGTCGTCGAGTGCTTTGATCTGCTGCTGCTTGCGGTGGTGCCCCAAGCGGCGGATCAGCCGCCAGGCCGTCGCCTCCGTGGCCTCTGCCCGCGCGGCCGCCATGTACTCGGTCTTGACCTCGTCGGACACGCCTATGGCCGTGAGGATGCGTTCCACGTCCACGACGGTGGGTGGCGCCTTGCCGGTCTCGATCTTGCTCAGCTTGCTCGCGGACATGACGGCGCCACGGGCCACGGTCTTGGCTTCCTTGCCGGAAGCCTGCCGGAGTGCCCGCAGCGCCGTCCCGAGCTGCGTTCTGTTCACGCGGCGTACTCGGCCCACCAAGCCGGGAACGGTACGGCGTGTGCCATGGCGGTGTCGCGGTACGCCTTGAACTCGGCGAGGCGGTCGGTGGTGAGGAAGTCGGTGCCGAGGTACGTGCCGTCGCCGTCGTAGTTCATCGCCGCCACGTTCTCGTCGTCGAACAGCCAGAAGTCCGGGGCCTCCGGGATCGGGTTGGCCTGGTCGGTGGTGTCGAGGATGAAGAACTCCTCGCCGGCGGCCATGTTGCGGTGGTAACCCCAGGTGAGCTCGAACCGGAGGTAGTCGGTGAGCGGGCGCGAGAGGATGTGGACCCGGTACATCCGCTTGCCGGCGTCGGTGGCGTCGGTGACCGTCGTGACCCAGCCGGCGGTCCGGTAGCCCGCCGGCTGCGCTTCACCGGCGAGGAAGGCCTGGTAGGCGTCGACGCCGCCGGACCGGCTGTAGTCGTCCAGGGTCTCCAGCCGGAACGCCTCGCGGCTGAACGTCGAGAAGCAGGCCCCGAGGGTCCTAGATGAGGTTGTCACGGAGCGCCTTTCGGATGAGTTCGACCGGGATCTCGACCAGGGCCTCGTGGGCCGGGAGCCGGATGTGGTGCTCGGTCACCCGCTCGCCCTGGACGGCGAGCGTGCCCCGGTCGGTCAGGTACAGCGTCGGGCACTCGCCCTCATCGCAGGAACCCACAAGTCGTGTCAGCTGCACTGCTGCCTCCGCACTCGGTCGGTGTCATGACGATGGTCCCGAGGCCGTTGGGGCGCAGGCAAGAACTTCGTGTTTCCGCTACTGGAAAGCGGCTCGGCATCGAACAGGTGCGCGGTGAGGGGCGGCCGCACCGGCGGCCCCACCCTCGGAGGAGAGCGGGGGGCGGCGGGGGTGCACAGGAAGTCGGATCGGCCGACTTCCTGTGCAGGGGTGCGGAGGGGGAGCGGGGCGGGGCCCTCGTGGCCGTGGTTCCGGTCGCACGCCACCTGTCGGGAGTGGATCACGGGCGTAGGGTGTCGGCATGTCGCTGAGTCACATCACCCTCGCTTTCCGGCCGTTCGATCGAGCTCGTGGAGCTGCGGATGTCTTCGACCTGCGGGGGGATGTTGGAGGGCTATCCGTGCAAGCTCATCAACGACCTGAAGCTCAGTAGCCTCCACCGGCAGGCCGAAAGCGCGTTTCCTTCCGGGCCGGTCCACGTTGTTCCGCCTTCCCGTGAGTATCCGGACCAGACCGCCGGTGGTTTCGGCCCTGTCGAGGTCCTGCCTGCCGTGACCTGCATCGGCAACTTTCGCTCAGCGGCGGTTGCTGCCGAGCTCAACCCGGTGCTGCACCGCTCCGCTCTTGTGGTGGCCTGGTTCCAGCCTGGCCCGGACGTCCCGTCGGGTGAGGGTGCAGATCTCGCGATTCGTGGCATTCACTGGGAGGAACTGGCTGAGGATTACGAGCTCTAGGCGCGGGTCGGGTCGCGGTTATGCGATGACGGTCGCGATGGGGGCGGTTGCCGCGTAGCGGGGGAGGCCGCCGGCGTCGGGGAGTTCGTCCTCGAAGTCGCAGGAGGCGATGGCGTCGTAGCCGCGGGCCCAGGCGGCGGTGAGGAGGCGGGACACCGGTTCGACGAGGGAGGGGCCGCCCGGGGCGGCTTCGGCGTCGATCTTGAGTGGCCAGCCGATGAAGTCGTCGGCGAGTCCGGCGTCCGGGTTCGGGCGGGTGTCGAAGTCCATTCCCTCCGCGCGGACGCCGTAGTAATCGTCGACCTGGCCTCCGAGGATCACGGCGATGAGCTCGGCGAGGAACTGTGGACTGGTGCCTCGGACGTAGATCTGGCAGTTGGAGTAGTCCTTCTCCGCGCTCATACGGCTTCCTTCCGGGCGTGTATTGGTGCGGATCGAGGGGTGGCGGGTGCGCAGGAAGTCGGACCGGCCGACTTCCTGTGCGGGGGTGTTCGTCAGGCGGGCGAGGGTGAGGGTGAGGTGGTGGTGGGGCGGGGGAGGCGGGCGGCGAGGGTGAAGTGGAGGGCGGCGAGGGCGGTGCCGCCGACCGTCATGCCCGGGTTGTGGGCCGCGGCGCCGATGGCCGCGTCGGCGAGTTGGACCGCGCCGCTGACCAGGAGGAGGGGTGTGAGGCCGCGGCCGGTTCGGCTGAGCAGTAGTTGGTACAGCAGGGCGGCGCCGAGTGGCAGGGCGCGGGCCGCGTAGGCCTGGGCGTAGAGGTCGGTGAGCGGGGTGGCGGGGTCGGTGCCGCCGGGCAGGGCCAGTTCCGGGGAGAGCAGGCCGGCGACGCTGAACGCCATGGACAGGGCGGCGCCGGCCGCGTTGGCGATCACCAGGGCGCGGGTGCCCCGGCCGGGGGTGGCGATGGAACGAGACATTGAGTGAGCCCTCGAATCGTTCTAAGTGTGAATGGTTATTGGATGCTAGCGTTCGTTGTGTGAACGATGTCAACCCCCTACCGCTTGCCGCCTCCGTGGTCTTCCGGCTCGGCACGCTCGGCAGTGTCGTCACGGCGCGGTTCACCGCCGCGCTGGCGGAGTTCGGGCTCAAGCCGAAACACGTCGGCCTGATGGTGGCGCTGGACTCCGGCGCACCGCCGTCCCAGCTGGAGCTGGCCCGGATCATGGCGGTGGCACCCAGCCTGGTCGTCTCGCTGGCCGACCACCTGGAGCAGATCGGCGCGGTGGACCGGGTGCGAGATCCGGCGGACCGGCGGCGTCAGGTGCTGGCACTGACCGACGCCGGGCGGGAGTTGCTCGCCGACTGCACCGCGCTCGCGCACCGGCTGGACGAGGAACTCACCGCCTCGTTGGCTGACTCCGAGCGGGAGGCGTTGCGCCGTGTGCTCGGCCTGCTGGGCGCCGAGGCGGGCTTGCCGACGATCGACTGAGGCCGGCCGCCCCGGCGTGCGAGCCTGGGGTGGTGATCGCCGTCGGCTGTCTGAGAGTTGAGGGGTGGGGAGGGGTGGTGCGGCGCATAGGAAGTCGGACCGGCCGACTTTCTGTGCGGGCGGGGTGGTGGGGGTGGGGCGTTGTGGGGTTCCGGAGCAGTGGCTGCGCTCTGCCGTCGGCCGGCCTCTCGCGGGGAGCGAGGGTCGCGGGGGTGCGAGGCGGAGGGGAGGCGGCCGGTGGCGTCGGGTTCGTGGAGCTCGACGCGGTCGGGGTGGGTGGTGGGATCCCTGGGGGTGATTGGGTGCTGCTCTTCTCGGCGGTTCCCGAGTTGGTTGGCGTCCCTGGTCCGGGTCAAGTGAGGGGCGGGGTGCTGGGCTGCATAGGAAGTCGGATCGGCCGACTTCCTGTGCGGGTGGGGGTGGAGGGCTGCGGGGGTCAGGGGCAGGGGTCGGGTCTTGCCGTCCGGTGGTCCCTCATGGGGGAGTGATGGGGTGGCGGAGCGGGTGCGGTGGAGGTGGTTGGCGGAGGGGTGGGGTGCCGGGTGTGGGCGCGGTTCGCGTGGTTGTCATCGGGGTCGATGGTCAGCGGCAGTTTCCGGCGGGTGGGTCGCAGAGTCGGACGTCGGTGACGCCCGGCAGGTCGGTGATCAGGCGGCGCAGGACGGCGAGATCGGCGTCGGGGGTGCGGGGGTCGAAGGCGACGACGAGTCGTACGCGGTCGGCCTCCGGCATGGAGACTCGGGTGGCGCCGTGGCCGAAGCCCGAGCCGTCGAGGAGGAGTTCCGGATGGGGGCCGGCTCCCAGGAGGGGGCTGTCCTTCCGGAGGGTGGCGACGAACGCGTCCGGTTCCCGGAAGTAGGGGGCGATCCAGGTGACGCCGACGGCCCAGGCGACGGAGCCGAGGGTGGCCGTGGCGACCAAGGCGCCGAGCAGGAGTGGCAGGCGCCGGGGTTCGGGTCGTGCGCGGCTCGCCGCGGTGAGGAGGACGACGCTCGCGGGCGTCAGCACGATCAGTCCGAGCGGGGCGCCGAGGACCGAGACGGCGAGCAGTCCCCAGCCGAACACCAGGCAAGCCGGCCGGAAATCGGTGCAATCCTGCGAGAGAAGCGGTGCGGCGGCGGCGAGCGAACCGAGGATCAGCGGAATGCCGATCAACGATTCGACGAAGAGAACCCCCAAGACCAGCGCCGGCGCGGCACACAGCGCCGCCGCCACCGCCAGGACCCGCCCCGCCCGCGGAACCGGCCGGCTCACGCTCAAGGTTTCCATGCCACTCCACCAATATTGAACATGTTCAAACCTGGTGGGGTCACGCTACCAGTGGGCTCCCTGGGGGTGATTGGGCACTGCTCTACTCGGCAGATTCCGAGCTGGTTGGCGTCCCTGATTTGGGTCAAGTGAGGGGCGGGGATGGATGGTGGGGCGCGGATTGGGTGCGGTTGGGAGGAGCGGGGGAGTTGGGGGTGATGGGCTGGGGAGGGAGTTGGGTTGGTCGACTTCCTGTGTGGTGGGGGGTGTTGGTCGTGGCGGCGGCGTTGTGGTGGGGGCGGGGGCTGGTGGTAGGCGGGGGAAATCCAGGGGAGCGGATGGGTGTGCGCTGCTACGGTCGGGCGCTATGAGCTGGCTTCCTGATGACTTCGTCCACCCCGTCCTGGTACCGCTGCCGGGCGGTGGCCATCACCTGCGGCCGATCCGGGAGGCGGACGCTCCGCTCGACTATCCGGCTGTGATGGGTTCGCGGGAGCGGCTGTGGGCCATGTTCGGCCCGGCGTGGGGCTGGCCCGCGGCCACCATGACCTACGAGGCCGACCGGGTCGACCTGTTGCGTCACGAGAAGGAGATCGCCGCACACCAGTCCTTCAACTACGCCCTGTTCGACGCGGCGGAGACCGCTCTGCTCGGCTGCGTCTACATCGACCCGCCGGAGAGGGCCGGCGCGGACGGTGAGATCTCCTGGTGGGTGGTGGACGAGCTGGTCGGCAGCGAGGTCGAGCAGGCCTTCGACGCCCTGGTGCCGCAGTGGATCGCCGCCGACTGGCCGTTCGAGCAGCCGCGGTTCCTCGGCCGCGAGATCTCCTGGTCGGACTGGCTCGCCCTGCCGGAGTATTCCGGCAAGTAAGTGGTTGTCGATCGAACGGCGTCTCGATCGGGTGACTGCGGTGGATTCCGCAGTGGAAGCAGGGTCTCCAGGTAGCTCGGGTGTGCGATCCCGTTCCGAGTGGTTCCCGGAGGCCCTGTTGTACACCTGGATCGCCCGCCAGGCCGGGCAGTTCAGCCCCGAAACCAACCCCGACAACCGGCAGCGCATACCTCACTGACCAGCGAGGACGCTGCTGCGGCCGTCCCCACCCCGCAGGGCGAGGGCGGCCGGGACCACGGCGGCGACGAGCCCGATGGTCGCGCAGACCGCCAGCAGTTCGCCGAGGGCGGCCCACGGCACCACGGCGGGCGTCGGACCGACGAGCTGCCGCAGCGCCGCCCAGGAGCCGCCGATGCTGATCGTCGACGCGATCGCGCCGACGATTGCGCCCGCGCCGACACAGAACAGGGTTTCCACGGCGATCGCACGCAGGACCTGCCCGCGAGTCGCACCCGCCAGGCGGAGCATGGCGATTTCGTGGCGGCGGTCGCCGAGGGTCATGACGAGCGTGTTGGCCAGCGCGACCATCGCATAGAGGATCGACAGGCCGAGGATCATCAGCATGCCGTTCTTCGAACTCTCCTGGTTGGCGTCCGTCGCTGCCGCCGACATCTCCTCCGGGGTGCTGATGCGGGCGCCCAGGTCGGAGACGGCGGATTCCAGGGCGGAAGCCGTGGCTGCTCGGTCGGCGTCAGGCGCGAGGCGGACGATGATGCGGGACGGGAGGGCAGTGGTCCCGGCGTCGGTCGCGTCCAGATAGGCCTGGACGCTGTCCGCTCCCGCCTGGAGTACCGCCGCGACCGTGAAGTGCTTCGGCGTGCCGTCGGCGAGCCAGGCGGCCACGGTGTCTCCGGCGTGCGGGTTGCCCGGCCAGATGGTGTTGACGACGATCGAGCCGGGGCGAAGGTCGGAGACGGAGCCGCTGATGACGGGGAGTTCGGCGACGTCGGCAAGCGATGCGGAGTCGACCGCTGCTGCCTGGAGCTGGAAAGTGCTCGGCCCCTGCTCCTCCGCGTACACCGTGGTCGGGGTGGAGGCGACGGCTGTCACGGAAGAAACAGCGCGCACTCGGTCGACCAGGGTCCGGTTGAGCCCCGGCGTCCCCGCCGGGGAGATCACCCAGTCGGCCCGGGACAGTTGCCGCCCGACCGCGCTCACCTGCGCCGCGTTGATGGTGCCGATGCTGCCCAGCAGGCACCCCGCCAGGCTGACGACGATGACCACCGGGGTCGTCGTCGCCGCCGTCCGGCGGAACGCGGTGAGCGCGCCCTGCCGTGCCGTCGACCAGACCGCGCTGTCGGACAGAGCGGGCAGAGCGGTGACGGCCCGGATGACCGGCCGGGCGAGGACGCCCGCCAGGGTGACGCAGGCGCCGACGATCACCAGGATCAGGGAGGCCGAGGCAGCGGCGTTGGAACCGGCCTCCGGCTGCACGGTCGCGGTGCCGCCGACCGCCACGACGCCCGCCGCCAGCGTGAGCCCGCCGACCACCCAGCGGACCCGGTCGGCCGCCTTCGGCCTGCGCTCCACGCCCGCCTCGCGCAGGGCCTCGCCCGGGCTGATCAGCCCGGCCCGCACCGAGGAGACGACGACCCCGACGACCGCGGTCACCAACCCGATCGCGGCCGCCGCGAACAGCGCCCAGCCGGCGATCGGCACGGCGAAGTCCGCGCCGACGACCCCGTGGTCGACCAGCCAGCCCCGGCAGAGCGGTGCCCCGACCACCCCGAGCGCGCAGCCCGCCACCGAGGCGAGCACGCCCACCAGCACCGCCTCCGCGTAGATCAGCCGCCGCAGCTGCCGCCGGGTCGAGCCGATCAGCCGGAGCAGCGCCAACTCCCGCCGGCGCTGGGCGATCGAGAGCGCGAAGGTCCCCGCGACCACGAAGACCGCGACGAAGCCGGCCACCCCGGCGGCCAGCCCCAGCGGGGTGTCCACGTTGTCCATTCGGCTCAGCAGGAAGGCGTGATGCGGGTCGGCGGCGGCGCGCTCCTTGCCCGTCAGGACGAGGGCGCGGGCGACACCCGCCCCGCCCGCCTCGGCGGCCGCCCGGCGGACGGCGTCGGCCGGGCCGTACGCGGCCAGCGCGTCGACGGCCGGGGAGATCCGGGCCGCCTCGGCGTCGGTGAAGAACACCGCGTGCTCGAACGGCACCTGCCCGGTGACCCCGGTGACGGTCACTGTTCGGGGCCCGGCGGCCGTCAGCAGCGGCAGGGTGCGCCCGATCAGCCCGGCGTCCCCACCGCCGACCACGACCTGCCCGGCAGCCACTGGAGCCGCTCCCGCGGCCAGCTCGTAGCCGCCCGCCTCGGCGGTCGACCAGCCGCGCCCGACCTGGTCGGACGGACCCCCGGCGAGCTGGGCGTAGAAGGTGTGGTCCTCGATCACCCGACCCGTCCGGGCGACCGCGGCGACCACCTCGGCGGTCAGGCCCGGCTGCTGGACGACCGCGGCGTGCTGGACCTGGCCGGAGTCGTCGGTGAGGTCGATGCCGCTGTCCGGCACGACCACGGCGGGCGCGCCGGACCAGCGCTGCCGCGCCTGGTCGGCGACCCCGGCGGTGGCGCCGATCACCAGGAGCGCCGTCGCCATCAGGCCGACGCCGAGGGCGAGCGCGACGAAGGTACCGACGAAGGACGTCCAGCGAATCCGGAGGGTGGAGAGGGCGACGGTCAGCATCCCAGTACCTCCAGGTCCGGCTCCAAGCCCGACTCCAGGCTCGCCATCCGGGTGGCGATCCGGTCGGCCGTCGGGTGGTCGAGCGAACCGGCGAGGCGGCCGTCGGTCAGGAAGACCACGCGGTCCGCGTACGAGGCGGCGACCGGGTCGTGGGTGACCATGACGACCGCCCGCCCGGCGTCGTCCGCCAGGCCGCGGAGCAGGGCGAGCACCTCGCGGCCGCTCCTGGTGTCCAGCGCGCCGGTCGGCTCGTCGGCGAGGACCACCGCCGGACGGCTGATCAGCGCACGCGCTATCGCCACCCGCTGCTGCTGCCCGCCGGACAGCTCGCCCGGCCGGTGACCGGCCCGCTCGGCCAGGCCGACCGAGGCCAGCGCCGCCAGTACCTCGCCCTTCGCCGGACGCCGGCCCGCCAGCTTCGGCGGCAGCGCGACGTTCTGCGCGGCGGTGAGGGAGGGGAGCAGGTTGAAGGACTGGAAGACGAAACCGATCCGCTCCCGGCGGAGCACCGTGAGGTCCCTGTCCTTGAGACCGCCGAGCTCGGTGCCGTCGACCAGGACCCGCCCGCCGTCGATGCCCTCCAGCCCGGCCGCCGCGCGCAGCAGGGTGGACTTGCCCGAGCCGGACGGGCCCATGACGGCCGTGAAGGTGCCGAACGGGAAGCCGAGGCTCACCTCGTCGAGGCCGACGACGGGCTCGGGGCCGGAGCGGTAGGTCTTGGAGACGGAGCGGAGTTCGACGGCGAAATCCGTGCCTCGGGCTGCGGTGCTCATGGCAGCAAGTACATCGGCCGGCCCGGTGGCCGGACAATGAAGTGCACTTCGCTCTTTCAGGTGTAGTCCACTACACCCCAACGGCGATGGCTAGTGGATGACGATGCCGCCGTTGCCGGTGCGGACGGTGAGGGTGCGGGTCGCGTCGCGGCCGAGCGGGAGGGTCACCTGCGGGGGAGCGCCGCCCGCGCTGCGGGCCTCGATCGAGTACTCGGCGCCGCCCGGCACCGACAGGTCGGCCCCGCCGTCGCCGGTGGTGATCTCGACGCCGGCCGGGGGCGCGGCGAAGGCGGCCCGGACGCCGCCCGACCCGGTGGTGATCCGGGCACTGGGCGAGCGGCTGTCGGTCACCGTCACCTCGCCCGAGTCGTTGCGCAGCGTCAGCGGACCGGCCGAGCCGAGGACCCGGATCGGGCCGGTGCGGCTGGTCACGTCCAGCGGCCCGCCGAGCCCGGCGGCCGTGATCTCGCCGCTGACGGAGTCGACGGTGGCGGCCAGCCCGGCCGGCACGGTGACCCGCAGCTGGAGCGAGCACTCGGTGCCGCACTCCGCGTGGACGGTCACCTCGCCGTCGGCGGCGGCGACCGCGACCCGGGGCGCCGTCCCGAGGTAGCTGCCGGTCGCCGTGACCCGCACCACCGAGTCGTCGCCGGGGATGAGGGTGACGCCGGCGCTGCCGGCGGAGATCCGCAGCAGGGTGCTGTCGGCGGCGTCGGCGCGCAGCGTCTCGGCGTAGCCGCGGTCGGCGGCGAGCAGCGTGACGATCCCCCAGCAGGCGGCGGCGACCGAGGCGGCCAGGACGGTGAGTCCTGCGCTGATGATCCAACGCGGCCGGGCGGTTGGTGGGGGTGGAGGGGAGGTTGCCGGCGGGAGTGGAGGGGTGGCCGGGGAGGTAGGGGAGGTGGCCGGCGGGGGTGGGGGGGAGGTGGGAGGGGTGCCGATGTCAGGCTCCCAGGTAGCGGAGGACGGCCAGCACCCGGCGGTGTCCGCCGTCGACCTTCGGCAGGTCGAGCTTGGTGAAGATGTTGTTGATGTGCTTGCCGACGGCGCTCATGCCGATCGTCAGCGACTCGCCGATGTCGGTGTTCGACGCGCCCTCCGCCATCAGCTTGAGCACGTCCAGTTCGCGGGCGCTGAGCGCGGCCAGCGGGTCGCGCCGGCCGCCGCGGACCAGCAGCTGCTTGACCACCTCGGGGTCGAGCACGGTCTCGCCGGCGCCGACCCGCTCCAGCGCGGCCACGAAGTCGTCGACGTCGTCGACCCGGTCCTTGAGCAGGTAGCCGATGCCGCCGCCACCGTTGCCGACCAGCTCGACGGCGTACCGCTCCTCGACGTACTGGGAGAGCACGAGCACACCGGTCTCCGGCCACCGGGCGCGGATCGCGAGCGCGGCGCGCAGCCCCTCGTCGACGAAGGTCGGCGGCATCCGGACGTCGGTGACGACGACCTGGGGGCGGTGTTCGGCGACGGCCCGCAGCAGCGCCTCGCCGTCGGCGACGGCGGCGGCCACCTCCAGCCCGGCCTCGGTGAGGAGCAGGACGATGCCCTGCCGGAGCAGGGCGGAGTCCTCGGCGATCACTACCCGCATTGCACGTCCACTTCGATCAGGGTCGGTCCGCCGGCCGGGCTGGTCACCCGCAGCCGGCCGTCCACGGCGGCCACCCGGCCGGCCAGGCCGGACAGTCCGCTGCCGCCGGCGGGGTCGGCGCCCCCGCGGCCGTCGTCGCCGATGGTAACGGTGAGCCGGTCGCCGGCCCGGCGGATCTCCACCCAGGCGGTCCGGGCCCCGGAGTGCTTGGCGACGTTGGTGAGCGCCTCGCTGACCACGAAGTAGGCGATCGCCTCGACCGCGGCCGGGGGCCGGGGTTCGGCCCGGACGTCGAGCCGGACGGGGACGGGGGAGCGGGCGGCGACGGCGGTGAGCGCGGCTTCGAGGCCCCGGTCGGTGAGCACCGGCGGGTGCAGGCCGCGGGCCAGGTCGCGGAGTTCGGCGATGGCGGCGCGGGCTTCGGCGCGGGCCTGTTCGACGAGCTGCCGGGTGTCGTCGTCGCCGTTCTTCCGTAGCCGGGAGACTGCTCGGCCGAGGGTCATCGACAGGGCGACCAGCCGCTGCTGGGCGCCGTCGTGCAGGTCGCGTTCGATCCGGCGGCGCTCGGCCTCGACGGCGCGGACGAGCTGGGCCCGGCTCTCGGTGAGCTCCTCGACCCGCCGGGTCAGGGCCAGGTCGCGGGGCGGGGCGAGCAGGGTCCGGGCGAGCGCGGTGTCGGCCCGGATCAGGGCGCGCACCAGCAGCGGGGAGCCGAACAGCCCGGTGAGCAGCGCGGCGGCCGCGACCAGCAGGGCGGTGCCGGTGTCGTCGACGGTGAGCGGGCCGAGCACGGCGTGCCCGTCGGGCAGCCGGGACCGGTAGACGGGCAGGGCGGCGAGGGTGAGCGGCGCCGCCCAGGCGAGCACCACGCCGCCGTTGGTGAGGACGGAGAGCGGCAGCAGGGCGAGGAAGTAGCCGGCCTGCCGCCAGCTGGAGCGGCTGGTGGCCAGGGCGCGGGCCGAACGCAGCAGCGCGGGGGAGAGCGCGGGGCGCGGCGGGGCTGGGAGGTCGAGTCCGCAGGTCGCGGCGTGCCGGGCGCGTTCGGCGGCGGCGAGGCGGTGCAGTGCCCAGCCCGCGGCGACGATGACCGGCAGACCGGTCAGTGCGACGGGCAGCAGGCAGACGCCGATCAGCAGCGCCAGCAGGACGGTGAGGCCGGCCAGGGCGGCGAGGCCGTCGGTGGCGAGGTGGGCGCAGGCGCTCCAGAGGGTGGGGGTGGCCGGGTACGGGCGCGGTCCCCGCGATGGCCGTGCGTCACCGCTCGCCGTTGCCACCCGTCACTCCCCCGACCGCTCCCCGAATCCGGCGGACCTGACTTTAACCGGGGAGCCAGAGATTTGTTGAGGGTGAGGGGTGGGGGAGAGCGGGGGGTGAGGGGCGGGGCCGCGGGCGCGGGCGACGGGCGGGGGCGAGGGGCCGAGGCAGGAGCCGCCACCCGCTGTCGGTGGCGTGTCAGTGGCGTGTGCGTCCAATGGGTCCGGTCTGTCGGTGCCCGAGAGGGGAGGAGCGGCGATGTCGTTGCAGGACGACTGGGATGCCGTGGTCATCGGTTCGGGGATCGGAGGGCTGGTCTGCGCCGCGTACCTCGCGGCCGGCGGCCGCCGGGTCCTGGTGCTGGAGCAGTACGACGTCGCGGGCGGCAACAGCCACGTGTTCCGCCGCCGCCGCTCCTACGAGTTCGACGTGGGCGTGCACTACCTCGGGGACTGCGGGCCGGGCGGCGTGCTGCCGGCGATCTTCGCCGGGCTCGGCCTCTCCGACCGGGTCCGCTACCGCGAGATGGACCGGAACGGCTTCGACCGGATCGTGGTCCCCGGCGTGGAGATGGACATGCCCGCCGGCTGGGAGCCGTACCGGGCCCGGCTCAAGCAGGCGCTGCCCGCCGACGCGGCCGGCATCGACACCTTCATCGACGTCTGCGCCGCGGTCGGCGAGGAGATCCACTCGGCGATGCTGGCTGCCGAGGACCTGACCGTGGCCGACCTGATGGTCCGCACCCCGGTCTCGGTCCGCTGGGGGCGCCGCACCCTGGCCGAGCTGTTCGACCACTGCGGGCTGTCGCCGCGCGCCCGGACGGTGCTCGCCGCCCAGTCGCCCAACTACGGGCTGAGCCCGCGCCAGGCCACCGTCTCGATGCACGCCTCGGTCACCGACCACTACGTCCGCGGCGCCTACTACCCGCTGGGCGGCGCCCAGCAGCTGGTGGCCTCGCTGGTCGAGGTGCTGGAGTCGCACGGCGGCGAACTGCGGACCCAGGCCCGGGTGGAGAAGGTCCTGGTGGCGGACCGCAAGGTCACCGGGGTCGGGCTGGCGGACGGGACGACGGTGCGGGCGCCGCTGGTGGTGTCCAACGCCGACTACCGGCGCACCGTGCTGGACCTGGTCGGCGCCGAGCACTTCCCGAAGAAGCTGGTGACGAAGACCCGGGAGGCCGTCATGGGCCTGCCGTTCGCCACCCTCTACCTCGGGCTGGACCGGGAGCTGGAGCGCCCCAACGAGGCCAACCTGTGGTGGTACCGGGGCGAGGACATCGACGAGTACTACGCCTCGCTGGGCCGCGGCGAACTCGACCCGGTGCCGTTCCTGTTCGTCTCCTTCGCCTCGCTGAAGGACCCGGAGTCGACCACGGTGTGCCCGCCGGGGCACACCAACCTCCAGGTGATGACGCTCTGCCCGCCCGGCACCGAGTGGTGGGGCCTGGAGCGCGGCCCCGCCGACGGTGGCTCCTACCGCCGGGACGCCGGCTACCAGGCGCGCAAGCAGAAGCTCACCGAGGCGATGCTGGCGGCCGCGGAGGAGGCGCTCGGCCCGATCCGCGAGCACATCACCCACCTGGAGGTCGGTACTCCGATCACCCACGAGCGGTACGTCCGTTCGACCGGCGGCACGCCGTTCGGCCTGGCCGAGTGGGGCGGGGTGGGGGCCCGCCCCGACACCCGCACCAGCGTCGACGGCCTGTACGTCGTCGGGGCGAGCACCCGCTACGGCAGCGGTATCACCGGGGTCGCGGTCGGTGGGGTCGCCTGTGCCGCACAGATCATGGAGCGCCGGCTGATCCACGAGGTGCACACGGGCGCGGTGCTGTCCGACCCGGACCTGTTGCCGGAGCGCCCGGACGGCTGGGACCCGCTGGCCGTCTCCCGCGGCTCGGCCCGGCGCACCGCCCGCGGCCTGCCCCGCCTGGGCTAGCCCCGCCTGGGCTAGCCGCGAGGCAACCGACCGGGCACCCGCGCCCGTGGACCGCGACCAGCGGTGCACGGGCGCGGCGGCGTTCCCGGCCCCGACCCCGTCCCGGCCTCCCGCCCCCGGGCCGCTGACCAGTGCGGACGCGGCTTTGCGCGTGTTTGACACCCCTTCCCGGGATGGGAAAGGCTTGGCGGACAGGCTTTTCCGGCAGACGCGAGGGGGTGTGACCTTTGACCAGCGAGGAACTCTTGGCGTTGCTCGCGGCCGTGGGGCACGCGCAGCGTCTGCGGGTGATCGCCGAACTCGCCGAGGGCCGGATGTACGTGAGCGAGCTCGCCCGGCGCCTGGGCGTCTCCCGGCCGCTGCTCTACATGCACCTGGAGCGGCTGGAGACGGCGGGCCTGGTCGTGGGCCAGCTGGAGCTCAGCCCGGACGGGAAGGCGCTCAAGTACTACGAGCTGGCCCCGTTCGACGTGCGCCTGAACGCGGACACGATCCTCGCGGCACTCCGCGAGGACAGCCAGACGTGAACTGAAGGGGACAAGTACATGACCGGCGCCCTCATCGCCATCGCGATCGTCCTGATCGTCATCGGCGGCATCACCACCAGCACGGTCGCGTACTTCAGACTCCAGCGGCACCGTTCGGACGCCGCGGCGATGGCCGAATACCGTCGCCTGGCCGAGGAGGCCGTCGCCAACCAGCAGGCGCTGAACGGCAAGTTGACGGAGCTGCACACCCGGGTGGAGGCCGTCGAAACCCTGCTGCGCAGCGTCGAGTGACCCGCCGGTAACCCACTGGCCTGCGACTTTCACGGGTCGCTGAATGACGTGGTCCGGCTCTGCGGCGCTCCCTAGACTCACGAGTGTTCCCGCCGAGCCGGCCCGCTTGTCCCGTGGGGCGGACCTGCCAGAGCCCTGCTCTGCCGGGTTCCAGCGTGGCATCGGCAGTCCACCGGCGGTGGACGCCGCGGCGGCCTTGCCTGCCACCACGAGGGAGAGTGATCAGGAATGTTCGGCCCTGGCGTCGACTTCTACCCGGAGACCTTCCCCCCCACGGTCCGCTGCACGGTGCCGGGCACCGATCCGGCGGCCTGGGCCGCGCGTCACCGGGCCGGCCTGGACGAGCTGCTGCACGAGCACGGGGCGGTGCTGCTGCGCGGCTTCGCGATCGAGGAGGCGGGCGCCTTCGAGGCGGTGGCGTCCTCGCTGGTCGACCAGCTGTACGGCGACTACGGCGACCTCCCGCACGAGAAGGACACCGACCGGGTGTACGGGTCCACCCCGTACCCGGCCGAGCAGTCGATCCTCTTCCACCACGAGAGCTCGCACATGGCGCAGTGGCCGAGCCGGCAGTTCTTCTGCTGCCTGCGGCCCTCCGAGGAGGGCGGGGCCACCCCGATCGTGGACGGCCGCAAGGTCTACGCCGCGCTGCCCGAGGAGCTCCGGGACCGCTTCGAGCGGCTCGGCATCCGCTACGTGCGGAACTTCATCACCGGCCTGGACATCGCCTGGCCGGACATGTTCGGGACGGACGACCGGGCCGAGGTGGAGGAGCGCTGCCGGGCCCAGGACGTGGAGTGCGAGTGGCTGCCGGACGGCTCGCTGCGCACCCGGCAGTGGGCGCCGGCCGTGGTGCGCCACCCCCGGACCGGCGAGCCGGTCTTCTTCAACCAGCTGTTCCTGCACCACACGGCCTGCCTGGAGCCGTCCATCCGGGAGCTGATGAGCTCGCTGTTCGGCGACGACGAGGCCGCGTACCCGCGCAGCGCCTCGTTCGGCGACGGCTCCCCGATCGACGACGCGACGGTGGCCCTGCTGCGCGAGGTCTACGACGGGCTGGCGCAGCGGTTCCGGTGGGAGCGCGGCGACCTGGTGGTGATCGACAACATGCTGGTGTCGCACGCCCGGGACCCCTTCGTCGGGGACCGCAAGATCATCGTCGCGATGGGGGACATGGTGGTCCGCCGCGAGGCGGTCGCCGGACGCAGGGCCGACTGAGGCCCCGCGCGGAGCCGACCGAAGCCCTGAGCGGAGCCGACCGCGGCCCCGAACCGAACAGTCCACCGAACCGCAGTCCTCGACGTCGCGGGGCCGGGGCTCGCTGCCCGGCCCCGCGACGCGTGTGCACGGAAACAGCCGTCGAACGAAGGAGGAGGAGCGGCGTTGGCTCCGACAGTGGAACACCCGAGTGTGATCGAGGGCGAGAACCGGCCGGTCGCGGCCGGCTCGGTCGTCGAACTGGTGCGCCGGTACGCGCGGCAGACCCCGCACGCGCCGGCCGTCGAATCCGCCGGCAGCATCCTGACGTACAGTCAACTCTGGCTCTGGGTGCGGGAGATATCCGCCGCGCTGGACGAGGCCGGGGTCTCGGCGGGGGACCGGGTGCTGCTCCGGGCCGACCGGACGCCGGGCGTGATCGCCGCCGCGCTGGCCGTGATGTCGCTGCGCGCCGCGTACGTGCCGGTGGACCCGACCCACCCCGCCGACCGGATCGCCGCCGTGGTGGCCGGTGCCGATGCCCGCGCCCAGGTGCACGACCGGGCCGGCGCCGCCGGGCGGCTGCCCGGGGCGGACGTGCCGTCGATCGACGTGCACGAGCTGGCCGGCCGGGCGCTGTCCCAGGAGCGCGAGCTGCCGCAGCCGGACGACATCGCCTACGTGGTGTTCACCTCCGGCTCCACCGGCACGCCCAAGGGCGTCATGATCGAGCACGGCTCGCTGGTCAACTACGCCTCCTGGTGCGGCTCGGTGGTCGGCGCGGACACCGCCGACAGCCCGCTGTTCGCCAGCCTCGGCTACGACCTGGCGATGACCTCGCTCTGGGTGCCGCTCGCCCAGGGGCGCCGGGTGGTGACCGTGGCCGGACTGTGGGACCAGGAGACGCTGTTCGGCGAGCGCGCGGAGCCGTACGGCTTCGTCAAGCTGACGCCCTCGCACGCCCGGTTCTTCGACGTGCTGGCGCAGCCGCCGGTCTACCGGCAGGCGACCCGCACCCTGATGTTCGGCGGCGAGGGGCTGGACCCGGCCCTGGTCCGCTCGCTGGGGGAGCGGATCGACGGCGTGCGGCTGGTCAACCACTACGGGCCCACCGAGACCACGATCGGCTGCTGCGCGCACGTCTTCGACAGCACCCGGATCCCCGGCACGCCCACCGTGCCGATCGGCCGGCCCGCCTGGAACACCCGCGCCTACGTGGTGGACGAGCAGCTGCGCCCGGTCCGGACCGGCACGCCGGGGGAGCTGGTGGTGGCGGGCCGCGCGGTGGCGGCGGGCTACCTGGGCGGCGTCGGGCGGGAGAAGTTCGTCGACGAGAAGGAGCTCGGCGGCGCGTCCGGCCGGGCCTACCGCACCGGTGACGTGGTCGAGCTGCTGCCGGAGGGCGCGCTGCTCTACCTCGGGCGCCGGGACGACCAGTTGAAGGTCAACGGGCACCGGGTCGAGCTCGGCGAGCTGCGCCACCACGTGCTGGCCGTGCCGGGGGTCGCCAACGCCGCCTTCGACGTGGTCCGCGGGCCGGTGGACAGCCTGGAGGTCTTCGTCCTGCCGGCCGCGCCGTACGCCGGGGACCCGGCCTTCGGCGACGTGGTCCGCCGGGCGCTGGCCGAGGTGCTGCCGTCCGCGCTGGCGCCCAACGACGTGTTCGTGGTGCCGGAGATCGTCTTCAACGCCAACGGCAAGGCCGACGTCGCGGCCACCCGCCGACTGCTCGGCCGAACCTCCCCCGACCTGCCGTGACGGGTCTGTGAGCGGTCCGCGGGTGGCACTCTCAGGGGACCGTCAGTGCCGTGTCAGCGCTCCTCGACACGATGATCGGGACATGACGGCACCACCCACGACGAGATCCGGAGTGCTGCGACGTGACGAATCCCTTTGACGACCCGGACGGCACGTTCCTGGTACTGGTGAACGACGAAGGCCAGTACTCCCTGTGGCCGGCCTTCGCCGAGCGCCCCCAGGGCTGGACGGTGGCGCTCGACGAGGGCCCGCGGGACTCCGCGCTGGCCTACGTCGAGGAGCACTGGACCGACCTGCGTCCGCGTAGCCTGCGCGAGGCGTAGGGCGCAGTGGACGCGATCCGGGCCGAAGGGGTCCGCAAACGCTACAAGAACAAGCAGGCGCTCAGCGGACTCGACCTGGCCGTGCCCGCCGGGACCGTCCTCGGCCTGCTCGGCCCGAACGGGGCCGGCAAGACCACCACGGTGCGGGTGCTCACCACCCTCCTCGAACCCGACGGCGGGCACGCCCGGGTGGCCGGGTTCGACGTCGTCAAGGAAGCGCGCGAGGTCCGCCGCCGGATCGGCCTGGCCGGCCAGTACGCCGCAGTGGACGAGCTGCTCACCGGCCGGGAGAACCTGGTCCTGATCGGCACCCTGCTGCACCTCGGCCGCAAGGCCGCCCGGGAGAAGGCCGGACAGCTGCTGGAGGAGTTCAAGCTGGTGGACGCCGGCGACCGGCCGGTCAAGGAGTACTCCGGCGGCATGCGGCGGCGCCTCGACCTGGCCGCCTGCCTGGTGGCGGCGCCCTCGGTGCTCTTCCTGGACGAGCCCACCACCGGCCTCGACCCGGTGAGCCGGATGGCCCTGTGGACGGCCGTGCGCCGACTCGTCGCCGACGGCGTGACGGTGCTGCTCACCACGCAGTACCTGGAGGAGGCGGACTACCTCGCCGACCGGATCGCCGTGGTCGACGAGGGCCGGGTGATCGCCGAGGGCACCCCGGACGAGCTCAAGCGCAAGACCGGGCCGGACCGGCTCCACCTCGCGCTGGTGCGGCCGGAGCAACTGCCGGCGGCGCTGGCCGCGATCCGCCGGGTCACGGTCGCCGAGACCACGGTGGACGAGGAGCGGCACGAGCTCGCCGTCCAGCTCGACCACGGCGTGGGCGGCATCGCCGCGGTGGCGGTGGCCCTGCAGGAGGAGGGGGTCGAGATCGCCGACTTCGCCCTCCGCCGGCCGACGCTGGACGACGTCTTCGTCAACCTGACCGGCCAGAAGGTCTGACCGGCCGGCCCGCCTCACCGGCCGGTCGGACCGGCCGGCGCACCGCCCGATCCACCTCGACCGATCCGCGGCCGACCGGCCGAACCTGACTCAGTGACAGCCGGCCCGCGGTCCCTGCGGCATGCCCATCGACCGGGCACCCGCGCTCCCGCACCGGCCCTGGCCTCCGGGGGGAGAGCGCAGATGTTACGAATCCACTTCACCGCCGGCGACCTCGCACGGGTGCGGCTGAGCCCCACCGCCGGCCCCTACGCCGAGACGGTGTTCGCCCTCGGCCTGCTCACCCGCGGCGGCGGTCCCGGCTACGCCCGCTGGCGCCGGCAGTCCGCCGCCCGGCTGCCGCAGCTCGCGACCCTGCCCGAGGCCGTCCCGGGGGCGCTGCTGCGCCCGGGCGCGCCGGACGGGCCCGGGGCCGACCCGGCCCGCCGGACCGAGCGGCTGCGCCGGGTGACGGAGAGCCTGCCCGAGGTCTGGCGGGTCGCGGTGGCGCCGTACTGGGACCAGCTGCTCGGCTGCCTGGAGGCGGACTGCGACGCCCGCGGCCGGATCGTGATGACCGGCGGGGTCGAGCGGCTGCTCGCCACCCTGCACCCCAAGATCCGCTGGAACGCGCCGGTGCTGGAGATCCACGGCGCACCCGACGAGGACGTCCGGCTGGACGGCCGCGGCCTGGTGATCAGCCCCTCGGTGTTCCTCGGCCACCAGCCCGGCCAGCTGATCAACGACGACCAGGAGGACGGCCAGCTGCTGCTGGCGGTCTCCGCGCTGCTGGACGCCGAACGGGCGGCCGAACTGTGGGGCGAGCGGGAGGCGGGCCGGCAGTCGCTCGGCGCGCTGGTCGGGCAGACCCGGGCCGCCGCGCTGCGGGCACTGCGGGCCAGCTGCACCACCAGTCAGCTCGCCGACCGGCTCGGCATCTCGGTGGCCGGAGCGAGCCAGCACACCGCGGTGCTGCGGCAGACCGGGCTGATCACCACCCGGCGGGTCCGCAACACCGTCTTCCACTCGGTGACCCCGCTGGGCGTGGCGCTGCTGGACGGCCGGACGGCGCGGCCGGCCCGGTCCGGCGCCGGGCGGTCGGCCGCCCGGCTCTCCCGGGAGCACCCGGCCCCGGCCTCGCACCTGTGGCCGCACCCGTCGCACCCGCCGCACGGCGCGGTCGCGCCGGTCGGTCCGGTCGCGCCGGTCGGCCCAGCGCGGGAGAGCGAGCGGTGGTAGCCCGCGAGGGCCCCGACCTCGAAGTGCTCCGGGCCGGCACCGGCGGGTTCCGGCTGATCTGCGTGCCCTTCGCCGGCGGGTCCACCCGCTCCTTCGCCCGGCTGGCCCGCAAGTGCGACCCGGACTGGACGGTGATCGGCGTCCAGCCGCCGGAGCACCCGCCGCGGCCGATCCGCCCGGGCGGCGGGATCGACGCGCTGGCCCGCTGCTACCTGGACCTGCTGGACGGCGAACTGCGCGGGCCCGGCCTGCTGTTCGGGCACAGCCTGGGCGCCGCCGTGGTGCACGCGATGGCCCGGCAGCGCGGGGCGGACTGGCCGGACGGGCTGCACCTGGTGCTCTCCGCGCCGCCGGAGCCCGGCCGCAGCTCGGACGACCTGCTCTGCCTGGACGACCGCCGGCTGTTCGCCGAGGCGGGGCGCCGGGGGATGCTGCTGGAGCTGGAGATCTCCGAGAAGTTCGCGGTCTCCTACATCGTGCCGGTGCTGCGCCGGGACCTCACCTTCGTCGCCGCCGCGGGCTGGCGGCCCGGCCCGGTGACGGCCCCGGTGCACCTGCTCGGCGGGACCGCCGACCGGGTGAGCCCGCCCGCGCTGCTGCGCCGGCTGGAGCCGCTGGTCGGCGCGCGCAGCAGCCGGCTGCTGGAGGGCGGCCACATGTTCGCCGTCGACCACCCGGCCCGCACCGCCGATGCGTTGGCCGACATCGCCCAGCGGCTGCTTCCGGTGACCTGAGCCGGTCCCTCCCCGCCCCGAACCTCACATGCCGGAGCCCCGGCCACCCCCGTCGCGGGGGTGGCCGGGGCTCCGTCGTGCCCGTCCGGTCCGGCTACTCCGGGCTGCCGGCCGCTTCGGCGGGGCGGCCGCGGAGGGTCAGGGTGGTGCAGAGGAGCGTCGTGCCGAGGGTGAGGGCCACCGCCGCGCCGATCACCGTGGGCAGGATCCACAGCGGGCCCTCCGGCACCGGGGAGCCCAGCACGCTCAGGCTGAGCGGGATCAGCGTGGCCGCCGCGACCACCAGCCCGAGCAGCACCCCGGATCCGGCGACCAGCACGCTCTCCACCGTCATCATCCGGATGATCTGCTGCTTGCTGGCCCCGATCAGCCGCTGCAGCATGAACTCCCGGCGCCGTTCGGTGGTGGCCAGCACCTGGGTGTTCACCAGCGCGATGGTGGCGTAGCCGATCACCATGGCGACCACCAGGAAGGACATCCAGGTCTGGGTGTCGGCCTCCTTGGCGTGCCCGGCCTCGACGGTGGCCCGGGTGGCCACCCGGAGCCCGGGGTGCCTGTCGCCGAGCGCGGCCAGCGAGGCCCGCAGCCTGCCGGTGTCGGTGCCCGGCGCGGCGCTCACCAGGATCTGCTGGACGGTGCCCTCGTCGGTGTGCGCGGCGAGCAGCCCGGCGGGCAGCAGGGCGGTCTCGTAGCCGCGCCGGGCGTCGACGGTGGCGACCACCCGCAGGGTGACCCGGGTGCCGTCGCCGAGCCGCATCGGCACCTGGTCGCCGACCTTGTGGCCGCCGAGCCCGGTGGGCAGGGCGACGGTGTCGCCGGTCAGTGCGCCGAGGTCGCCGGAGGAGACCCGGTAGCCGGTGGTGGCGGCCACGCCGGCCGCGGTGACGCCCTGGAAGAGCACCTCGGTGGGCTCCAGCCGGTCGTCCCGGTCGTCGTTCTTCTTCTTGCCCGCGGGCGGCTCCGGCGGCGCCAGGTAGCCGGCGCTGGAGAGCTGGGCGGAGGCGGCCGCGACGCCGGGCACCCGCCCGACCTCGTCCACCAGGGAGAGCGGCAGCCCGCCGGTGGCGGAGGCGACCACCAGGTCGGCCTTGAGGTTGTCGGTGAACGCCTCCTGGGCCCCGGCGGTCTGGGTGGTCTGGAGGTAGATCATCGCGGTGGCCAGCCCGGAGGCGAGCATCACCGGCAGCACCGCCGCCGCCGTCCGGCTGGCCCGGGCCCGGGTGTTGAGGGTGGCGAGCCGGCCGGCCAGTCCGGTGAAGGCGCGCAGCGGCGCCCGCAGCACGGTGGCGGCGAGCTTGGCCATGCCGGGGCCGAGCAGGCCGAAGCCGGCGGTCCAGAGCATCGCCCCGGGGATCGCGGTGGAACCGGCCTGCGGGCCGTCCATGTTGGCGGTGACCAGGCCGAGGGCGGCGCCGCCGACCAGGAAGAGCACCGCGAACACCAGCCGGGTCCAGTTGAACCAGCGGCGCTGCAGGCTGGCCTCGGCGAGCGCCTCGGTGGGGCGGGTGCGGGCGGCGCTGCGGGAGGCGATGAACGCCGCGCCGAGCGCGGTGATCAGGGCGACGCCCGCGCCGGCGGCCTGCGGGACCCAGCCGGCCCGGAAGGCGATGCTCTCCGGCACCACCCCGGCCGAGGCGAAGGCGTCCAGCAGCAGCCGGCCGACCCAGGGGCCGGGAACGGTGGCCAGCGCGGTGGCGATCACGGCGAGGAACAGCGTCTCGCCGAGGACCAGCCGGCGCAGCTGGCCGGGGGTGGTGCCGATGGCGCGCAGCAGGGCGAGTTCGCGGCGGCGCTGCTGGATGGAGAGGCCGAGGGTGCCGGCCACCACGAAGACCGCGACCGAGGCGGACAGGCCGCCGAACACCGCGGACAGCGTGATCAGGGTCTGGCCGCGCTTGATCACCTCGGGGTTCTCGGCCCGGCCGCGCTCGTCGCCGGTCAGCACCTTGAGCGGCTGGCCGGAGCCGGCCAGCGCGGCGGCGACGGCCTTCTTGACCGGGCCGGGCGCGGTGTCGGGGGCGGTGAGGACGCCGATCGAGTCGGCCTGGCCGGGGTGGCCGGAGACCTTCCCGGCCTCGGCGTCGGAGACGAACAGCGTGCGGTCGGCGGCCGGCCCGTCGACCAGGCCGGTGACCTGGAACTCGGCGGGTTCGCCGCGGACCACCAGCCGGACCTTGTCACCGGGCTTGACGCCGGCCGAGGCGGCCAGCGCGGTGCCGAGCGCGATCCGGCCGGGCTGCTCCGGCGCCGAGCCCTCGGCGAGCCGGTAGGGCGCGAGCCGGGCCGCGGACCAGTTGAAGCCGGTGGCCTTCGGCGCGGACCCGCCGCCGTCGGCCAGCAGCGCGGCGCCGAAGGAGAGCCCCGGGACGGTCTCGGTGACCCCGGGGACGCTGCCGATCCGGGCGGCGAGGCCGGCGTCGATCCGGATCCGCTCCTGGAAGGTGTCGCGCCGGGTGCCGGCGTAGGACTGGTCGCCGGTGACCACGACCGGGGCGGCGGCGAGCCGCTCCGGCGGCGCGGCATTGTGGATGCCGGTCTCCATCAGGGCGCCGCAGCCCATGACCAGGGCGGCGCCGAGGAAGAGCGCGATGAACGACCCGACGAAGCCGCCCTTGTGGTGGCGCAGGGTCTGGAGCGCGAGCCTGATCATCGGTGGGCTCCGCGCGGCGAGTTCTGGGCCCAGGCGCCGAGCTGGGTCATCCGGTCGGCGACCTCGTCCGGGGTCGGCCGCTCCAGGACGCCGACGATCCGGCCGTCGGCGAGGAACAGCACCCGGTCGGCGTGGGCGGCGGCGATCGGGTCGTGGGTGACCATGACGACGGTCTGGCCGGCCCACTGGACGGCCTCGCGGAGCAGCTGGAGCACCTCGCGGGCGGTGTGGGTGTCGAGGGCGCCGGTCGGCTCGTCGCCGAACACCACGGCGGGGCGGGTGACCAGGGCGCGGGCGATGGCGACGCGCTGCTGCTGGCCGCCGGAGAGCTCGCCGGGCCGGTTGCGCTTGCGGTCGGCCAGGCCGACCCGCTCGATCACCTCGTCGACCTCGTCCTTGCGCGGCTTGCGGCCGGCCAGCCGCAGCGGCAGCGTGACGTTGTCGACCACGTCCAGCGCGGGCAGCAGGTTGAAGGCCTGGAAGACGAAGCCGATCCGCTCCCGGCGCAGCTTGGTCAGCTCCTTCTCGCCGAGCGAGGTGAGCTCCACGCCGTCCAGCCGGACCGAGCCGGAGGTCGGCCGGTCGAGCCCGGCGGCGCAGTGCAGGAAGGTGCTCTTGCCGGAGCCCGACGGGCCCATCACCGCGGTGAAACTGCCCCGGGGCAGGCCGACGGTGACGTCCTCCAGGGCGGCCACCGTGTTCTTCGAGCCCTTGTAGATCTTGCGGACGGAGTCGAGCCGCACGACGTCCTCGGGGTGCGGGTTCGGTGTCCCGTTCATCTTGTACTGCCCCTTCCGGGCGGTTCGGGTCGTGGTACGCGGCGGGCGGGTCGGCCGGGCCGGGGGTCAGCCGTGCCGCAGGGCGGCCAGCGGCCCCGGTTCGGCGAGTACGCGCTTGGCCGGTGCGAGCGGATCGGTGGGCGGGCGGAGCAGGGTACGGGCGACCCGCAGGTGCAGCCGGGCGGCGGCGACCAGGGGCCGGCTCCAGAGCGCGGCGAGGAGCAGGCAGAGCAGGGCGGCGCCGAGCGCGGCGGGCCAGCCGTCGATCCACAGCGCGGGGCCGTCGACCGGGCCGAACCGCACGCCGGCCGTCACCGTCCCGTCGGCGCGGGTGGAGTCGACGGCGTGGAACCAGAGCGGCAGCGAGACCCCGGCCAGCAGGACCAGCCAGACCAGCAGGGCGACCGCGTCGAGCAGCAGCAGGACCGGGAAGAGCAGGATCAGGCAGGCGCAGTCGCGGCCCAGCGCGGCGTCGCCGAGCCGGGCCGGGAGCCGGGCGGTCAGGTCGAGCCCGGTGAGGTCGCGGTAGCGGTAGGGGATCGGGTCGGCGACCAGGACGGCGCGGCCGCGTTCCACCTGCGCGCAGCAGCGGACGGCCCAGGCGGAGCCGGCCACCAGCAGCACGGTGAAGCTGAACAGGCTGAGCACGACGCCGACCAGGACGGCGGTCAGGGCGACGGCGAACAGGGCGGGGCCGGTCACCAGGTAACTGGCGAGGTAGCCGCTCGCCCGCCAGGGGGCGGCGGAGCACAGGGTCCGCAGCGGGCCGTGGGCCGCGCCGAGCCGGTCGCCGCGCAGCCGCGGGTCGGCCGGTTCGGGACGGCGCGGCGGCCGGGGGCGGCCCGCTCGGCCGCGGCGGCTCACTCCACGCTCCGCAGCAGGGTCTCGACGGCGGCCAGCCGGTCGTGCAGTTCGGTCAGCCGGCCGTGTAAGACCTCCTGGTTGGCGACGGCCTCCTCGGCGAGGCGCCGGAACTCGGCCATCGCGACGGCGTCCGAGCGGTGCCGCTGGAGCTTGAAGAAGGCGACCGTGCCGGTGGTGATGCCGATCGTGATGATCAGTACGAGGGTGATGGCGATCGCGGCGCCGGTCATGTGCTCGTCCCTTTCCCGTCTGGCTGCTCCCCGCCGAGTGCCGCGAGGATCGTGTCCGCATTCAGGCGCACGTCGAACGGTGCCAGCTCGTAGTACTTGAGCGCCTTGCCGTCCGGGCTCAGCTCCAGCCGGCCCGCGACCAGACCGGCCGTCTCCAGCCGCTCCAGGTGCATGTAGAGCAGCGGCCTGGACACGCCCAGCCGTCGGGCCAGTTCACTCACGTACATCCGGCCGCCGGCCAGTTCGGCGATCACCCGGAGGCGCTGCGCGTGGCCCAGGGCCGCGAGCAGCGCCAGAAGCTCCTCGCTGGTCATCGTCAACCACCCCAAGCTCCCCTACCTGTAATCTGGAACTTACATATGGCGCAGAGAGCTGTCAATGGCGATGCGGACGGCCCGGGCCCGGACGGCGCGAAGGTCCGGCTCGTGGTGCCGAGCCGGACCTTCGAACGCGCTTTCCTGGGGTGACGCCGCGTCAGACCTGTGACCAGGAACGGAACTGGCGCAGACCGTAGAGCAGCGGCGGCTGCGGCTGCGGGTGGGTGATCCGCCGGGCCTCGCCGAACACCGTGACGTGGTCGCCGACCCGCTGGGTCAGCACCACCTCGCAGTCGGCCACCGTCCGGGCGTCCCGCACCAGGTGCGGTCCGGCCGAGTCCGGCACCGGCTCCCAGTCGATCAGGTCGAAGCGGTCCGGGTTGCCGGAGGCGAACAGCTGGGCGGTCTCCCGGGCGCTCTCGTGCAGCAGGTTCACCGCGAAGGCGCCGGACTTGACGATCGCCTCCAGGGTCGGGCTGCCGAAGCGCAGGCAGACCAGCAGGGTGGGCGGGTCGAGCGTGACGCTGCACATCGAGGAGCAGGTCATCCCGCGCGGCACCCCGTCCAGGTAGGTGGTGGTGACCGACACGCCCGTCGGGAAGCCGCTCATCATGGTCCGGAACTCGTCGGCCGTCACCTCGGCGGCGGACTGCAGGGTGGAGTCGGTCATCGTGCACCGCTTTCCTGGTCTACGGGAAGGTGGACGGGGGTCGGCCGGACCGGGGCGACGGGGGCCCGGCGGTCGACCAGGTTCAGCAGCGGCCCGGTCATGACGGTGGTCGTCACCGCCATCGTGATCAGGGCCAGCACCATCGGAGCCGTCAGGATCCCGGCGGCGTAGCCGGCCTGGATCACGATCAGCTCGGTCAGGCCGCGGGTGTTCATCAGCACGCCGATCCGGCGCGCGGTGTGCCGGTCCTCGCCGCCGAAGCGGGCGCCCAGGTAGCCGCCCAGCCCCTTGCCGAGGCAGCCGAGCAGCACGGTCACCAGGATCAGCGACCAGGACGCGGTGTCGAAGGCCCGGTTGAGCACGGTGATCCCGGTGGCCGCGAAGAAGGTCGGCACCAGCATCCGGCCGGCCCTGGTCACCGAGGCGACCGCCCGGGCCCAGGGCGCGGACTCGTCCCCGGGGATCGCCAGGCCGACCGCCGCGGCGCCGAGGATCGCGGTCATCCCCAGCTCCTCCACGGTGAAGGCCACCGCCAGGGCGGCCGTGCCGAGCGCGGTCGCGGCGGCCACCGGCAGCCTCGCGCAGAACTCCTGCGCGGCCCGGGTCCGCAGCAGGAACCGGATGGCGAGCGCGCACCCGCCGCCGAACAGCAGCGCGAGGGCGGAGCGCAGCGAACCGGCCGGGTCGCCGGCGCCCAGGCCGATCGCCACCGTCAGCAGCAGCCAGCCCAGCGCGTCGATGACGATCGCCGAGGACAGCGCCAGCCGTCCCGCCGAGGACTCGCTCATGCCCCGGTCGGCCAGGATCCGGGCCAGCACCGGGACGGCGGTGATGGACATCGTCACCGCGGTCATCAGCAGGAAGGCGGGCATCGGCGAGCCGCCCCGGGCCGCGTCGTCGCCGGTGACCAGCACCCAGCCGACCAGCAGCACCCCGGTGAGCAGCGGTGGGAGGAGAGATCCCGCCGAGACCCACGCGGTGGCGCGGCGCGGTGGCCGGTTCGGCCCGATCCGCAGTTTGTGGGCCAGGCCGACCAGGAAGAGCACCAGGCCGGCCTTGGCCACCAGTTTGACGTCGTCGAGCACCGGTGCGGGAAGTGCCGCGTCGAAGGCGCGGTCACCGAGCAGGGCGAGCGCGGCGGGCCCGGCCAGCAGGCCCGCCAGGATCTCCCCGATCACCCCGGGCTGGCGCAACCGCTCGGCCGCGCTCCTGCCCAGCTTGGCGATCAGCAGGACCACGGCCAGCGCCGCGGCCAGGTGTGCAATGCGAAGCAGGAGCCCGAGGACGTCCATGCCGAGCGATCCCTTCCGGTCGCGAGCAGGTCAGCGCATCTGGGCCGCGAAGTAGTCGTACGCCTTCGGCAGGACCTGGGCGAGCCGGTCGGTCTTCTCCCGGATGAGCCGGAACTCGCGCTCCGCCGCGGACGGGTCGGACAGGGCCAGGGCGGGCGAGGGCTTCAGCTCGATCCCACCGGTCCCGAGCAGGATGCACATGTACGAGTACGGGGGCAGCCCGTGGTAGCGCGGGAACACCGTCTCAGAATCGGGCAGCTGGGTCTTCCACTGCTCGATCCGCTCGGCCAGCGAGTCGGGGATCTGCCGGGTCTTGGTGTCCCGCCAGTACTGGTTGTCGGCGCGCTTGGCCCCGACGTAGTGCAGCACCAGGAACTCCCGGACGCCGTCCATGACGTTGGCGATGGCGCTGTTGTAGAGGTCGCGGTGGGTCGGGTTCCAGTCCTCGCCCGGGAAGTTCTTCACCAGCTGCTCGATCGCGTGGTGGATGAAGAAGATGCCGGTCGACTCCAGCGGCTCGACGAAGCCGCTGGCCAGGCCGATCGCGACGCAGTTGCGCGACCAGGAGTTGCGGCTGCGGCCGATCCGCATCTTGATGTGGTTGGCCTGGACGTCGTCGGCGGCGGGGCCGACGAACTTGCGCAGGGTGGCCTCGGCCTCCTCCGGGGACAGGTAGTCCTTGGCGTAGACGTAGCCGGTGCCGACCCGGCCCATCAGCGGGATGGTCCAGATCCAGCCGGCGTCCTGGGCGGTGGCGGTGGTGCAGGGGCGGATGCCCCGGCGCTCCATGTCCATCGGGACCTGGAGGGCGACCGCGCTGTCGTTCGGCAGGGTGTCCTGGTAGGAGATGAACGGCTCCTCCAGCGCCTTGTTCAGCAGCAGGCCGCGGAAGCCGGTGCAGTCGACGAACAGGTCGCCGGTGACGTCGCCGTGCTCCTTGGTGCGCACGCCGCTGATGAAGCCGCGCTCGTCCAGCTGGACGTCCTGCACGTCGTCGACGATGTGCTTGACGCCGCGCTCGACCGAGTAGGTGGTCAGGTACTTGGCCAGCAGCGCCGCCTCGAAGTGGTAGGCGTACGGGAACTGGGTCTTGCCCTGGTGCTCGGACATGGTGAGACCGGCCATCTCGTCGGCGGTCTCGTCGAACGGCTGGTCGATCAGGGTGCCGTCGAGCATCCGGGGGCTGAGGCCCTGGTCGATGACCGAGGCCATCACGAAGCAGTCCTTGTCGAACCGGTCGGTCGGGCCCTGCTGGAGCCACCAGTCGGTGAGCGGGAAGCCGTTGACCGACCGCATCTGCTCGAACGGGTGGTAGAAGTAGTGCCCGGGCTCGCGCCAGTTCTCGAAGCGCACCGCGAGCTTGTACGTGGCGTTGCACGCCGGCATCCAGTCCCGCTCCTTGAGTCCGAGGAACTCGAAGAAGTGCCGGATATCGCTGAAGGTGGCCTCCCCGACGCCCACCGTGCCGACGTTCCCCGATTCCACCAGGGTGATGTCGATCCGCTCGCCGAATGCCGCCTTGAGATACGAGGCGGTCATCCACCCGGCCGTTCCCCCGCCGACGATCACTACCTTGTTGAGCATCGCTTACTCCCGTCGCTGGCCTTGCCTGCGAATTCCCTGTGGTGGCGCCACCGAAAACGAAGCCTAGGTTTGCCGGCAAATCCTGGCTACGTATTTCAGGCACCCGTGAAAGTCGCAGGTCGCCCCGGGGGCCGGCGGCCGGCGGGCCGGGCGTCAGCGCGCTGTCAGTGCCGCTGGCCAGTATGGCGGCGTCGGCGGTGCCGCAGGGCACTCGAACTGCAATGGAGTTCTGCATGACACAGCAAGGACAGGTCCCGCCGTTCGCCGTGATCCCCGGCGCGCAGGTCCACCAGGTGCTGTCCGGCCAGGAGAAGCGGACGGTCGAATTGGTGGAGGCGGCCTATCGGCTGCACGGCGAGGGTGCCACGGTGAATCCCCCGTCGTACTTCCTGCGATTCCCCGACCGACCCTCCTCGCGCATCATCGCCCTGCCCGCCTCGCTCGGCGGTGAATCCCCGGTGGACGGGCTGAAATGGATTTCCAGCTTCCCGGAGAACGTTTCCGCGGGAATCCCCCGGGCGTCCGCGGTGCTGATCCTCAACGACCACGCGACCGGCTACCCGCTGGCCTGTCTGGAGAGCTCGATCGTCAGCGCGGCGCGGACCGCCGCCTCGGCGGCGCTGGCCGCCGACCGGCTGACCCGGGAGCGTGAGCGGCCCCGCCGGGTGGGCTTCATCGGCACCGGCCTGATCGCCCGCCACATCCACACCTACCTGGCCGCGACCGGCTGGGAGTTCGACGAGATCGGCGTGCACGACCTGTCCGCCGAGTCGGCGGAGGGCTTCCGCGACTACCTGGAGCGCTCCGGGACGGCCGGCCGGGTCGCCGTGCACGAGCGGGCCGAGGACCTGGTCCGCGGCTCCGACCTGATCGTGCTGGCCACCGTCGCGCCGAGCCCGCACCTCACCGAGCCGGCCTGGTTCGACCACCACCCGGTGGTGCTCAACGTCTCGCTGCGCGACCTGGCCCCCGAGGTGCTGCTCGACGCGGTGAACGTGCTGGACGACGTCGAGCACTGCCTGAAGGCCGACACCTCCCCGCACCTGACCGAACAGCTCACCGGCAACCGGGACTTCGTCGACGGGACGCTGTACGACGTGCTGACCGGCGCGCTGCGGGTGCCGGCCGGCCGGACGGTGGTCTTCTCGCCGTTCGGCCTCGGCGTCCTGGACCTGGCGGTCGGCCGGCACGTCCTGGACGAGGTGCGCCGCGGCGGCGGGCTCAACGTCGTCGAGGGCTTCTTCCACGAGGTCGACCGGTACGGGCGCGTCGCCGCGGCCGGCTCCTGAGGCGGGTGGGCCGATGTCCGTGATCACCGCGCCGGAGGACTTCCACGTCGACGACCTGTTCGTGGACCTGGGCCCGACCCTCGGGGCCCCGCTCTTCCTGAAGTGCGAGGCGTTCAACTTCGCCGGCTCGATCAAGCTCAAGGCCGCCGCGGCGATGGTGGCCGACGCCGAGGACCGGGGCGCGCTCGGCCCCGGCTCGGTGCTGGTCGAGTCCTCGTCGGGGAACCTCGGTGTCGCCCTGAGCCTGATCGCGGCCAGCAAGGGCTACCGGTTCCTGTGCGTGACCGACACCCGCTGCAACCTCACCACCCGGCGGATGATGGAGGCGATGGGGGCGCGGGTCCACACCGTCACCGAGCCGGACCCGGAGGGCGGCTTCCTGGGCGCCCGGCTGGACTACGTGCGCAAGCTGTGCGCGGGCGACAGCCGGTACCTGTGGCTGAACCAGTACCTCAACGAGTACAACTGGATCGCCCACCACCGGACCACCGCGCCGTCCATCGCCAAGCAGTTCCCCGACCTCGACGTGCTGTTCGTCGGCGCCGGGACGACCGGCACGCTGATGGGCTGCGCGCGCTACTTCCGGGAGTCCGGCCGCCGGGTGACCGTGGTGGCGGTGGACTCGGTCGGCTCGGTGATCTTCGGGGCCCCGCCGGGACCGCGGATGATCCCGGGGCTCGGCGCCGGCGTCCGGCCGCCGCTGCTGGACGAGTCCTACGTGGACGACGTCGTGCACGTCCCGGAGCCGGACGCGATCCGGATGTCCCACCGGCTGGCCTCCCGCGGGCTGCTGCTTGGCGGCTCGACCGGCACGGTGCTCGCCGGGGCGGTCGGCTGGCTGGCCGAGCACCGCGGGGACGAGCCGACCACCGCGGTGGCGATCGCACCGGACCTGGGCGAGCGCTACCTCGACAACGTGTTCCGGACCGACTGGGTGAACGAGGTCTACGGGGAGCACGTCCTGGACCTCGATCCGATCGGCTGACCAGCCCCCGACCGTCACTCGAAAAGCCCATGTCATCACGGTGGGCGACGTCAGACCCGCGACCCCCGCCTACCCCCAGGCGGGGGTCGCGCCGTGTCCAGGCTCGAATTCCCGTTCGGCGGACGGGAGTTCGAGGTGGGCGGCCGAACCGCGACGTTCTGGCCGAGTTTCGACTTTCAGTTGACCCTCCGGCCCAACACCTGTCATTCTCGACTTACACATGGTGGACGTGACGATCGGTAAGGAGCATGGGCCAGTGAAGAAGCAGCCGATCACCGTGAGGGTGGCGTGCTGGAGTGCGTTGCACCCCGGCAAGGCCATCGCCGGTTGGTTCGCGTTCGTCGTGCTGTGCCTCGCGGTGGGCATCGCGGCGGGGACGAACAACGCGGTGGCCAAGGACTACTACGTCGGCGAGTCCGGCCGGGCGGACAAGATCGCCGCCGCGTCCGGCCTCCAGCACAAGCCGGCCGAGCAGGTGATGATCTCCGCCAAGTCCGGCACGCTGGACAAGGCCAAGGCCGACGCCGTCGCGGCGGACATCACCGCCCGGATGGGCAAGCTGGCCGAGGTCGAGCAGGTGGCCGCGCCGGTGAAGTCCGCCGACGGCCGGATGACCATGGTCGAGGTGACCATGAAGGGCCCCGAGCTGGAGGCGAAGAAGAACGTCGCCCCGCTGCTGGAGCAGACCGAGCAGGTGCAGAAGGCCAACCCCGACCTGGTGGTCGAGGAGACCGGCAGCGGCTCGGTCAGCAAGGGCCTCAACGAACAGCGCAGCTCCGACCTCGCCACCTCCGAGGCGATCACCTTCCCGGTCACCCTGATCACCCTGGCGGTGGTCTTCGGCTCGGTGCTGATGGTCGGCGTCCCGCTGCTGCTGGCGATCTCCTCGATCATGGCGGCGATGGGCCTGTCCATGGTGATCTCGCACGTCATGCCGGACGCCGGCGTCGGCAACAACGTCATCCTGCTGATCGGCATGGCGGTCGGCGTCGACTACGCGCTCTTCTACCTCAAGCGTGAGCGCGAGGAGCAGAAGAACAGCGGCGGCAAGCTCAGCCCGGAGGCCGTGGTCGAGATCGCGGCGGCCACCTCGGGCCGGGCGGTGATGGTCTCCGGCGTCGCCGTGATCATCTCCACCGCCACCCTGTACCTGGCCACCGACATCATCTTCTCCTCGCTGGCCACCGGCGCCATCGTGGTCGTCCTGGTCGCCATGGCCAGCTCGATGACCGCGCTGCCCGCCCTGCTGGTGAAGATCGGCCACCGCGCCAACCGCCGGGCGGCCCGCCGCGCGGCCAAGGACGCCTCCCGCGGCACCGCGCCGAAGGCGGCCAAGCCGCGCAAGGCGGAGCTGGGCAAGGCCTGGACCGCCGTGCTCCGGCCGGCCAGCGAGAAGCCGGTCGCCACCCTGCTGATCTCCTGCCTGGCGATGGGCGCGCTGGCGCTGCCGGCCTTCGGGATGCAGCTGCGGGTGCTCAACCGCGACACCCACTCGCGGCAGATCCCGGCGATGCAGACCTACGACCGGCTGAACGACGCCTTCCCGCACCTGCGGGTCCAGCACACCGTGGTGGTCAGCGCGGACCCGGGCCAGGCCGGCGCGGTCGGCGCGGCGCTCCAGGAGCTCGGCCGCAAGGCGCAGGCCGACCCGGTGTTCGCCAAGGGGGTGCAGCCGCAGCTGCAGACCTCGGCCGACAAGCGGGTCAGCCAGCTCACCCTGAACGTGCCGTTCCGGCAGAGCTCGGACGAGGCCGGCGCCTCGCTGGACCACCTGCGCGACGACTACGTGCCCGCCACGGTCGGCAAGCTGTCCGGCGCGGAGTTCGGGGTCACCGGTGACTCGGCCCGCGACGCCGACTACCTGACCCACCAGAACGACAAGCTGCCGCTGGTGGTCGGCTTCCTGCTGCTGCTGACCTTCCTGATGACGGCCGTGGTGTTCCGCTCGGTGGTCATCGGCCTGGTCGGCGTGGTGCTCAACCTGATCTCGGTCGGCGGCTCGCTCGGCCTGCTGGTGATCTTCTTCCAGTGGGGCCTGGCGTCCACCCTGTTCGGCTTCGACGAGAGCGCCACCAACGCGATCGGTTCGCGGGTCCCGCTCTTCCTCTTCGTGATCCTGTTCGGCCTCTCGATGGACTACCAGGTCTTCGTGGTCAGCCGGATCCGCGAGGCGGTGCTGAGCGGGATGCCCACCCGGCAGGCGGTCCTGGACGGCATCGCCCGCTCGGCCAAGGTGGTCACCAGCGCCGCGGCGGTCATGGTGACGGTCTTCGCGAGCTTCATGTTCCTGCACCTGGCGGAGATGAAGCAGATCGGCTTCAGCCTCGCGGTCGCGGTCCTGCTGGACGCCTTCATCATCCGGGTGATGATCCTGCCGGCCGCGCTGACCCTGCTGGGCCGGCTGGCCTGGTGGCCCGCGAAGCTCCCGCGCCGGGGCGACGACCCGGCCGCGCCGGTGCCGGCCACGGTGGGAACGGGTGTCTGACCACACCCCCAGAGACTGGCGTCGGACCGGGGCCCCCGCCCGGTCCGGCGCCGCCTTTCGTGGCGGCCCGGGCAGCGGCCATACCATCCGGTCCGCCGCCGCTCGGCGAGATGGTATTTCCCCGCACCTGACAAATTCGACACGATGGGCCAGAGCTTACGACGACGGGGGTCCTGGCCATGGAAATTCTACTGCTCGGTTCGCTTTCGCTGTCCGTGGGGAATCGCCGCTGGGCGGTCGCCTCGAAGCGGGTCGGGGCGGTGCTGACGCTGCTGGCCGCGGCCCCCGGATCGGTGGTCACATTCGACCGGCTCATCGACGAGTTGTGGGCGGAGCAGCGTATTGCCAATGCCCGGAACGCGTTGCAGGCGAATATCGGCCGGCTGCGCAAGCTGCTCCAGTCGGTGACCGGCTCGGACGAGCTGGTCCGCACCGTCGGGCACGGCTACCTGCTGGACGTCCCGGCCGAGGCGGTGGACGCGCACCGCTTCCTCGTCCTGGCGGAGACCGGTGCCGAGCTGCTGGGCCACCACCCGGCGGAGGCGCTGCCGGTGCTGGAGCGGGCGCTCGGCCTGTGGCGCGGTCCGGCGCTGCAGGACGCGGTGAACTCCTGCGAGGGGATGCGCTGCCGGATCCAGGCGGCCCACTTGGAGGAGCGCCGGCTGACCGCCTACGAGGACCTCACCGAGGCCAAGCTGGCGCTGCGTCACAACCGGGTGTCGATAGCGGGCTTGCGGGAGGCGGCCGCCGAGCACCCGGAGCGGGAGCGGCTGAGCGAGCTGCTGATGCTCGCGCTCTACCAGGAGGGCCGGCAGACCGAGGCGCTGGACGTCTTCCACGGCGCCCGGCGGCGGCTGGTGAGCGATCTGGGACTGGAGCCCGGGCGGGCGATGCACCGGGTGTACCAGGCGATCCTGGAGCAGGACGAGGTGCTCGGGGAGCCCCGCCGGGCGCTGGGGGCGAGGATCGCCTAGCCCGAGGGAGGCCGGCCGGGAGTCCGCCGAGCGGACACCGGCGCGCGCCGAGCGGACGCCGCCGCGGGGGGACCCGCGGCGGCATAAACAATCGTCCACCAAGATCCGTAAAAGTCTCTTGGTGGACGATACAGGTATGCCCTGCTAGCATCGTGAATGCTCTTGCCGACATGCGGGAGAAAGTCTGGAATTACGTTTCGGGCGGTCGGCGGGGGCCTTCCGGTTCTTCGACGAGCGATTCCGCTTGGCCAGGGGGGCAGTGTGAATGTTGAACTACGCCATGCCAGGGTTGTCGCGACGATTTCCAATAATCGAAGTATATCCAAAGCGGCGGCCGAGCTCAAGATTCCACAACCTTCGCTCACGGCCCAGTTGCGAAGAATCGAGAAAGCGATGGGCGGGGAGCTCTTCATCCGCTCGCGCTCAGGAGTCGTCCCAACCATTCTGGGCGAGCGATTAATCCCCATGATGCTGGACCTCGTCGAGCGCGCCGACGCGCTGATCGCCGAGGCCTCCGCGACCGTCTCCGACATCCTCTGCTTCGGCAACGCCGAGTGGACCCCGCCGACCCTGCGGGGCGCGCTGCAGGCCGCGGTGCCCGGCAAAGAGGTGCGGACCGAGACGGTCGGACCGGACATCGCCGTCGCGGCCCTGCTGCGCGGAGCGCTGACGGCGGCGCTGGTCCCCGACGCCGGCATCGGGCCGCCGGAGAGCGAGCCGGAACCCGCGCTGGCCCGGGTGGTGGTGGTCCGCGAACCCGTCTGGGTGGCCCTGCCCAAGGGGCACCCGCTGGCCGAGCGGCCGATCGTGGGCGTCGCCGACCTCGCCGCGCTGAAGTGGGTCCGCTTCACCCGGGACCACTGGTTCCACCGGGTCGAGTCGGCCCTGTTCGAGGGCTTCGGCGTCACCCCGCAGCTGCTCCACCGGGTGGCCAGCCACGCCGAGGCGATGAGCTGGGTGAGCGAGGGCGGGGCGGCCGCGCTGGCCACGCCGACCGGGGCCAACAGCGACGTCCGGCTGGTGCCGCTCGCGGGCACCCGCCGCACCGAGATGCAGCTGATGTGGCGCAACGGCTCGATCAGCCGGGCCACGGTCGGCCGGCTGGCCGACACGGTCCGGCAATACTACTGCGAGTACGCCCGATCGATCCCCCGGTACTGGTCCTGGATCGCCGAACACCCGGAGGATTTCGCCGAATTGGGCGGGTATCCGACCAGCCCCGTCAGCGCCCGGTCAGCGGTGGGTCAGGGCCTTGTCAGGGCGCTCGACCAGCATGGCCGACATGAGCCTGAACACCGACGTTGAGCGTCGCGCCAAGATCAAGGAACTCGTCTGCGACATCCTCGAGATCGAGGAGGACGAGGTCACCGACACCAGCCTCTTCAAGGAGGACCACGACGCCGACTCGATGGGCGCCATCGAGATCCTGTCCCAGCTGGAGCGTGCCTTCGGCATCGACATCGACCAGGCCGAGCTGTCCCGGATGGTCAACCTGAACGGCGTGGCCGCCGTGGTGGAAGACGCCCTGGCCGCCAAGGCGTAACTCGGGTCTCGGGACGGGAGTGCACGTGCACGAGAACGAGCAACGGCCGCGCCGCGTCGTCATCACCGGCCTCGGCGTGGTCACCAGCATCGGCCTCGGCGTCCCCGCCTTCCTGGACGGCCTGCGGGCCGGCCGGAGCGGGGTCAAGCCGATCACGGCCTTCGACACGACGGGATTCGCCCACTCCAACGGGTGCGAGGTCGACGACTTCGCCCCGGGGGAGTGGATCCACCGGTTGGACCCGGACGAACTGGGGCGCGCCACCCAGTTCTCGGTGGCCGCCGCCAACATGGCGGTGGCCGACAGCGGGCTGAGCCCCGAGGAGCTCCGGCGCCGCCGGGCGCTGGTCTCGGTCGGCACGACTGACGCGGAGTCCCGCGACCTGGACGTGCTGGTCGGGCAGCAGCTGGAGCACGGCCCCGAGTCGTGGTCGGCGGACGTGGTCCGCCGGACCCAGGCCGGTGGGCTGTCGCTCGGCATCGTCCGCGAACTCGGCCTCACCGACGTCGAGGCGCTCACCATCCCGACCGCCTGCTCGGCCGGCAACTACGCCGTCGGCAGCGGGTTCGACGCGATCCGGGACGGCGACGCGGAGATCGCGCTGTGCGGCGGCGCCGACGCCGTCTGCCGCAAGACCTTCTCCGGCTTCTACCGGCTCGGCACCATCGCCCCGGACGCCTGCCGGCCCTTCGACAAGGACCGCAAGGGCATCCTCACCGGCGAGGGCGCCGGCATCCTGCTGATGGAGAGCCTGGAGTCGGCGACCGCCCGCGGCGCGCGGATCTACGCCGAGGTGCTCGGGTACGGGCTGAACTGCGACGCGCACCACCCGGTCGCGCCGGACCGGGACAGCCTGGCCCGCTGCATGGAGATCGCCCACCGCAACGCCGGGGTCAAGCCGGAGGACATCGACTTCATCTCCGCGCACGGCACCGGCACCAAGGCCAACGACGTGACCGAGGCCGGCGCCATCCGGCAGGTGTTCGACGCACCGCCGCCGGTGGTCTCGATCAAGTCGATGATCGGGCACGCGATGGGCGCGGCCAGCGCGCTGGCCTCGGCCGCCTGCGCGCTCGCCATCTCGCACGGCTTCATCCCGCCGACCATCAACCACCGGGAGACCGACCCGGAGTGCGGCGTGGACTGCGTGCCCAACGAGGCCAGGACCGCCGAGCTGAACATGGTCCAGAACAACGGGCTCGCCTTCGCGGGCAACAACGCCGTGCTGATCCTCGGCCGGTACCGGGAGGCGTCGTGACCACCGCACCGCAGACCGCCACCGACCGGGCCGGGCTGGTCTTCACCGCCTGGTCGGCGGTGTCCCCGTACGGGGTGGGCAGCGAGCCCTACCGGGACGGCGTGCTGGCCGGCCACTCCGGCGTCGGCGAGCTGGACCGGGAGGCCCACCCCGGCCCGTTCGCGCGGGCCGGCCTGATCCCGGACTTCAGCGCCGCGAAGTACGTCGGCAAGAAGGGCACCCGCAACATGGACCGGGTGACGGCGATCACCGTCACCGCGGTCGGGCGCCTGCTCGCCGACTGCGGACCGGGCCTGACGGAGCGTCCGGAGCAGATCGCGCTGGTGCTCGGGACCGGCTCCGGCAGCCTCCAGAGCACCATGGACTTCACCAAGGGCTCGCTCACCGGCGAGCGGCCGTACCACGTGGAACCGGCCAACTTCCCGAACGCCATCATGAACCGGGCCGCCGGGCAGAGCGCCATCTGGCACGGGCTCAAGGGTCCCAACACCACCATCACCGGCGGCCGGCTGGCCGGCCTGCTCGCGCTCAGCTACGCCGCCCGGCTGCACCGCGGCGGCCACGCCACCCGGGTGCTGTGCGGCGCCGCCGAGGAGTACTCGGAGCAGCGGGCCTGGATCGAGTGGCACGGCCGGGTGGGCGAGGACCGCGAGACCCCGCTCGGCGAGGGCGCCTCGGTCTGCCTGCTGGAGCGCGCCGAGGACGCGGTCGAGGCCGGGCGCACCCCGCTGGCCCGGCTGCTCGGCACCCGGTTCCGCGCGTTCGCCGAGCGCGGCGACGCCCGCGCGGCGCTCGCCGGCTGCGTCCGGGACGCGCTGGCCCGGGCCGGCGTGACCCCCGCGGACGTCACCCTGGTGGCGCCGCTGGGCGCGGGCGACGGCTTCGACACCGTCGAGGAGCAGGCGCTCGACGACGTGCTCGGGGCCTCGGCGGAGCCGGAGTGGATCCGCTGCCGGCCGCTGCTCGGCGACACCGCCGGCGCGGCGACCGGGCTCCAGCTGGCCGCGGTGCTGGCCCGGGCGGAGCTCGGCGGGCTGACCCCGGACGGGGTCGCGCTGGTCACCGGCATCGAGCGGGACGGCCAGGTCGGCTGTGCCGTGATCGGCGGGTGGGCGCGGTGACCGGGACGACGGACGGGTCGGCGGCCCGCAAGGTCGCCCTGGTGACCGGCGGCTCCCGGGGCATCGGCGCCCACGTGGTGGACCGGCTGGCCCGGGACGGCTACGACGTCGCGTTCTGCTACCGGTCGGACCAGGACGCGGCGGAGGCCGTCGCCAAGGAGGCGACCGGCCACGGCGCCGCGGTGCTGGCCCGCAAGGTGGACGTGGCCGACGCCGGCGAGGTGCGGACCTTCGTGAAGACGGTCGAGAAGGAGCTGGGGCCGCTGCACACGGTGGTCTCCTGCGCCGGCATCGTCCGGGACAACCCGCTGGTCATGCTCTCCGAGGCGGACTGGGACGCGGTGCTGCGGACCAACCTGGACGGCACCTACCACGTCTGCAAGGCCGCGGTCTTCGCGATGATGAAGCGCCGCACCGGCTCGCTGGTCACGCTGTCCTCGGTGGCCGGCGTGTACGGCAACGCCACCCAGGCCAACTACTCGGCCTCCAAGGCCGGACTGATCGGCTTCACCAAGGCGGTGGCGAAGGAGGCCGGCCCGTACGGGATCCGGGCCAACGTCGTCGCGCCGGGGTTCATCGAGACCGACATGATCTCCGGACTCGCCGAGGGCTACGCCGGGAAGATGGCCGAGCGCATCCCGCTGGGTCGGTTCGGCCGGCCCGAGGAGGTCGCGGACCTGGTCTCCTTCCTGGTGTCCGAGCGCGCGTCCTACATCACCGGCCAGGTGTTCGGCGTCGACGGCGGACTCGTCGTCTGAGGCCCGCCGGCCCTCTTCCTCCCGTCCTCAAAAGGGGTTCTTTGGCATGGCCAAGAAGACCAAGATTCCGCGGTTCTACTTCTCCCTGCGCAGCCCGTACTCCTGGCTGCTCCACCGGGAACTGACCACCCGGCTGCCCGACATCGCCGAGGGCGTCGAATGGGTGCCGTTCTGCGAGCCGGACGCCAAGACCACCGAGATGCTGGCCGAGTTCGGCGGCGAGTACGTGGTCGGCGAGATGACCCGGGCCAAGAACATGTACATCCTCCAGGACATCGGCCGGCTCGCGAAGGACCGGGGCATCGACATGACCTGGCCGGTGGACCGGGACTCGGTCTGGGAGGTCCCGCACCTGGGCTACCTGGTCGCCGAGGCCAAGGGCCAGGGCCGCGCCTACATCGCCGCCTGCTACCAGGCCCGCTTCCTGGAGGGCCGCGACATCTGCGACCCGAAGGTGGTCGGCGAGATCGGCGATTCGCTGGGCGTCGACGGCGACCTGGTCGCCGGCGCGGTCGACGACCCGGACCTGCGCGCCGAGGGCACCCGGCTGCTGGCCCAGGCCGGCACCGACGGGGTCTTCGGGGTGCCGTTCTTCGTCCACGGCTTCACCCGCTTCTGGGGTCTGGACCGGCTCGACGACTTCGCCGCCTACATGCGCGGCAAGGGCCTCGCCGCGACCTCCCTGCCGGAGCCGTACAACGGCGCCGTGCGGCTCGGCCCGTCGATCGACGACGGCCACGCGGGCGGCTGCGGCTGACCCGCCGGCACCGCACGCCAGTTGGGCAAACACCGCCGGGGCGCCAGGACGGCGCCCCGGCACATTCTGCGTCAGTTGCAGGTCAGCGAGGTGTCAGCGGGCGCGACAAGCATCGTCCGTACCGCCGGGTGACCTTGTCGAGGGGATAGCTATGGATGACGTTCGGACGGCCGGCCTGCCACTCACCGCGGGCCAGCAGGACATCTGGTTCGACGAGAAGATCACCGGTGGCGGCGCCAGCTACAACACGGCGATCTTCTGGGACATCCAGGGGCCGCTGGACCGGGACCTCTTCCTGACCGCGCTCGGCCGGCTCGTCGAGGAGTCCGAGTGCCTGCGCACCCGGTACTTCGAGGTCGACGGCGAGCCGCGGCAGATCGTCGAGCCGCTGCCCGAACCGCCGCTGGCGATCACCGACGTGAGCGCCGCGGCCGACCCGTTCGAGGCCGCCCGCGACGGCATCCGCGCCGACATGGCGATCCCGTTCGACATCGCCTCCGGCGAGCCGCTGTTCCGGCTCAGCGTCTACCTGCTGGCCGAGGACCGGATCGTCTTCTGCCTGAACAACCACCACCTCGCCTCCGACGGCTTCAGCTACGTCATCTACTGGCAGCGGCTGTCCGCGATCTACGCCACCCTGCTGGAAGGCGGCGACCCGGACGAGGGCCGGTTCGCCCCGCTGCAGACCCTGATCGACGCCGAGGCCGCGTACGTCGACCACAAGCACCACGCCCGCGACCGGGCCTACTGGGAGCAGCGGCTCACCGACGCGCCCGAGCCGATCACCTTCTCCCGCCGGGACGCCGAGCCCGCGCAGACCTTCCTGCGCGAGCAGACCGTGCTGCCGGTGGAGATCGCCGAGAAGATGCGCGCCATCGCCTGGGAGATCCGGGCGACCTGGCAGAGCGTCGTGGTGGCGGCCGTCGGCGCCTACACCCAGCGGATCACCGGCGCCCAGGACGTGCTGCTCTCGCTGCCGGTCACCGCCCGGGTCGGCGGCACCATGCAGGTCATCCCCGGCATGGTGGTCAACTACGTGCCGCTGCGCCTTGCCGTGCACCCCGGCCTGACCCGCGGCGAGCTGCTCGCGGCGGCGTACAAGGAGCTCGCCGGCGGGCTCAAGCACCAGCGCCTGCGGGTCAGCCGGATCCGCCGCGGCATGGGCCTGTCCAGCGACGACCGCCGGGCGTTCGGGCCGTTCGTCAACATGATGCCGCAGATCGAGAAGCTGTCGATCGGCCCGTGCGAGGCCGTCATGCACAACCTCTCCACCGGCCTCATCGACGACTTCGAGTTCACCCTGGCCGACAAGGGCGAGGCGGGCATCGCCCTCGACCTCAGCGGCAACGAGGCCCGCTACGACCGGGACGAGCTGCGCGACCACCTCACCCGCTTCCTCACCTTCCTCGACCGGTTCGTCTCCGCCGACGCGGACACCCCGCTCGCCGCGCTGGACCTGCTCGCCCCCACCGAGCGGGCCGAGCTGACCGCCGCGCTCACCGGGCCGGTCCGCACCGAGCCCTACCTCGGCGTGGTCGACCGGGTCCGCGAGCACGCCCGGCAGCGCCCCGACGCGGTCGCCGTCACCGACGACGGCGGCGTGCTGACCTACGCCGAACTGGCCGGCCGGGCCGGCGCCGTGTCCGAACTGCTCGCTGGCGACAGCGGCGTGGTCGCCATCCTGACCGAGCCCGGCCGGGACTTCCTGGTCGCCGAGCTCGGCGTGCTCGGCACCCGCCGGGCCTTCCTGCCGCTCGACCCGCGCGCCCCGCTGGCCCGGCTGACCGACCTGCTCGCCGACAGCGGCGCCACCGCCGTCCTCGCCGACCGGGCCCACCGCGAGCTCGCCGAGCGGGCCGGCGTCCAGGTCGGCCGCCCGGTCACGGTGCACGAGCTGGACGGCGCCCGGGTGGCCCCCGAGGCCCTGGCGCCGGTCGGCGACGACCCGCGCGACCTCGCCTACGTGATCTACACCTCCGGCTCCACCGGCCGCCCCAAGGGCGCCCTGGTGGAGCGCGGCGGCATGGTCAACCACCTGCTGGCCAAGGTCGAGGACCTCGCCCTGGACCAGGACGCCGCGGTGGTCCACAGCTCCCCGGTCACCTTCGACGTGACGGTCTGGCAGACCCTCTCCGGCCTGGTCGCCGGCGGCCGGACCCGCCCGGTCCACCGGGACGTCCAGGCCGACCCGGACGCCCTGTTCGGCACCATCGCCGCCGAGAAGCTGACCGTGCTGGAGGTCGTCCCCTCGCTGCTGCGCGCGACCCTGGACGCCTGGGACGCGGCCGGCCGCTCGCCCGCCCTGCCCACCCTGCGGGTGCTGATCTCCAACGGCGAGGCGCTGCCCGCCGAACTGTGCGCGCGCTGGTCCGGCTACCACCCGGCCGTCCCGGTGGCCAACATGTACGGGCCCACCGAGTGCTCCGACGACGTCACCCACGAGTTCGTCCGGCCCGGCGAGACCGTCGACGGGCCCACCGCGCCGATCGGCCGCCCGGTCCGCAACACCACCCTGTACGTGCTCGGCGACGACCTGACGCCGGTGCCGCGCGGCGTGCCCGGCGAGCTGTTCATCGGCGGCGCCGGCGTCGGCCGCGGCTACCTCGGCGACCCGCGCCGCACCGCCACCACCTTCCTCGCCGACCCCTTCGCGGGCGGCGGCGCCCGGATGTACCGCACCGGCGACCGGGTGGTGCTGCGCGGCGACGGCAAGCTGGAGTTCCTGGAGCGGCGCGACCACCAGCTGAAGATCCGCGGCCAGCGGATCGAGCCCGGCGAGGTCGAGTCGGCGCTGCGCACGCTGGCCGGCGTGGGCGACGCGATCGTGGTCGGCGTGCCGGACCGGGCCGGGCACAAGCGCCTGGTCGGCTACCTGGCCCCGGAGGCCGCCGGCGACGAGGCCGCGGCCGCCGCCGCGCTGGACACCGACGCGCTGCGCGCCGAGCTGGCCGCGCTGCTGCCCGGCCCGATGGTGCCCTCCGTGCTGATCGCGCTGCCCCGGCTGCCGCTGACCGCGCACGGCAAGGTGGACCGCAAGGCGCTGCCCGCCCCCGCGTTCGAGCGGACCGAGACCGGCCGGGCCGCGGCCACCCCGCAGGAGGAGGTGCTCTGCCAGGTGCTGGCGGAGGCCCTCGGCCTGCCCCGGATCGGCCCGGACGACAACTTCTTCGCGCTCGGCGGCGACTCCATCACCGTCATCCAGGTGGTCAGCCGGGCCCGCAAGGCCGGCCTGGCGGTCACCCCCCGGGACGTCTTCCGGCACCGCACCCCGGCCGGCATCGCCGCCGTGGTCCGGGCGGCCGAGCCGGCCGCCCCGGAAGCGGAGGCGGACGGCGTCGGCGCCGTCGAACTCACCCCGGTGATCGACCAGTTGCGCGAGGAGCTCGGCCGACTGGACGGCCCCGCCCGGGAGTTCGCCCAGTACGCGACCGTCACCCTGCCGGCCGGCGCGCGCACCGAGGAGCTGCTGCCCGCGCTCCAGGCGGTGCTGGACCGGCACGACGCGCTGCGGCTGCGGCTGACCGAGCCGGTCCCCGGCCTGTGGTCCGCCGAGACCCTGCCGGTCGGCGCCGTCCGCGCCGAGCAGGTGCTCCACCCCGCCGCGGCGGACGCCGACTTCGAGGGGCAGCTGGCCGCCGCCCGCGCCCGGCTGCGCCCCGAGGAGGGGCTGCTGGTGCAGGCCGTCCGGCTGCCCGGCGAGGGCCCGGCCGACCGGCTGCTGCTGGTGATCCATCACCTCGCCGTGGACGGCGTCTCCTGGCGGATCCTGCTGCCCGACCTGGCGGCCGCCTTCGACGCCGCCCGCACGGGCACCGCGATCCGCCTCGACCCGGTCGGCACCTCCTTCCGGCGCTGGGCCAAGCTGCTCTCCGAGGAGTCCCGGGCCGCCCACCGGGTCGCCGAACTCCCGTTCTGGGCCGAGCAGTCGACCGCCGAGCGGGCCCCGGTCGCGGACCGCCGCACCGACCCCGCGCGGGACGTCCACCGCACCGCCGGCCGGCTGCGCGTCGAGCTGTCCGCCGACCGCACCGCCGAGGTGCTCACCCGGGTGCCCGCGGTCTTCCACGCCGAGGCCAACGAGGTGCTGCTGACCGCGCTGGCGCTGGCCGTCGGCGACTGGCACCGCAAACACGGCCGCACCGGCCGGCGCACCCTGGTCGAGCTGGAGGGCCACGGCCGCGAGGACGTCTTCCCGGGCGTCGACCTGTCCCGCACGGTCGGCTGGTTCACCAGCGTCCTGCCGCTCGCCCTCGACCTCGGCGAGCTGGACTGGGCCGAGGCGTTCACCGGCGGCGCGGCCGCCGGCACCGCCCTCAAGCGGATCAAGGAGCAGCTGCGCGCGCTCCCCGACCACGGCCTCGGCCACGGCCTGCTGCGCCACCTCAACCCGCAGACCGCCGGGGTGCTCGGCCGGCTCGGGACCCCGGAGATCGGCTTCAACTACCTGGGCCGGTTCGCGGCCGGCAGCGGCGGCGCCTGGTCGGTCGAGAGCGGCGGCGCCGGTCTCACCGCCTCGCCCGACACCCCGCTGCGCTACGCCGTCGACCTGGTCTCGATCACCGAGGAGCGGCCCGGCGGCGCCGTCCTGGTCGCCGACTGGACCTGGGCCGAGGGCCTGCTGTCCGAGCAGGACGTCCGGCAGCTCGCCGAGGGCTGGTTCCGCGCCCTGGAGGCGCTCGCCGCGCACGCCGCCCGGCCCGGCGCCGGCGGCCGCACCCCGTCCGAGTTCCCGCTGGTCGCGCTGACCCAGCCGGAGATCGAGGCGTACGAGCGGGAGTTCGAGAACCTGGCCGACATCCTGCCGCTCTCCCCGCTGCAGCGCGGCCTGCTGTTCGCGGCCGAGTTCGACCGGCACGGCATGGACGCCTACACGCTCCAGGTGGTGATGGACTTCGGCGGGCCGCTCGACCGCTCGGCGCTGCACGCCGCGGCCGGCGCGCTGCTCGCCCGCAACCCCGGCCTGCGGGCCTCCTTCCACAGCCGCGACCTGGGCGACCCGGTGCAGATCGTCTCCGCCGAGGTGCCGCTGCCGTGGACCGAGGTCGACCTCACCGGCGTGCCGGCCGAGGAGCAGGAGGACGAGGTCCGGCGGCTCACCGACGAGGAGTGGCTGCGCCGCTTCGAGGTCGAGCGGGCCCCGCTCACCCGGTTCACCGTCTACCGGCTCGGCGCCGAGCGGCACCGGGTGGTGTGGACCGCGCACCACATGCTGGTGGACGGCTGGTCGCTGTCCGCGGTGCTGGCCGGCGAGCTGGTCGAGCTGTGGGCGAACGGCGCGGACGTCGCGGCGCTGGCGCCGGTGGTCCCGGCCCGCGGCTTCCTGGAGTGGTCGGCCGCGCAGGACAAGGCGGGCGCCCGCGAGGCCTGGCAGAAGGAGCTGGCCGGCATCGACGAGCCGACCCGGCTCGGCCCGGCCGACCGGGGCCAGGTCTCGGCGCTGCCCGGCACCTGGGAGAGCGAGCTGGACACCCGGCTGACCGACGCGCTCGGCGGCTGGGCGAAGGCCCGCGGACTCACCATGAACACCGTGGTCCAGGGCGCCTGGGCGATCACCCTCGGCCGGCTCACCGGCCGCCGCGACGTCACCTTCGGCGCGGTCTACTCGGGCCGCCCGGCCGACCTGCCCGAGGTCGACCGGATGGTCGGCGCCTTCCTGCACACCCTGCCGGTCCGGGTGAACCTGGACCCGGGGCTGAGCGCCGAGGCGATGCTGGCCGACCTCCAGGACCGCCAGCTCGGCCTGGAGGAGCACCACCACCTCGGCCTGGCCGAGGTGCAGCAGGGCGCCGGCATCGGCGAGCTGTTCGACACCGTGGTCAGCTACCACAACTACCCGGCCGGCGTGCTGGACGGCATCGCCGAGCGGATCCCCGGCCTGCGGCTGCTGGGCTGGGAGGCCCGGGTCGTCGCCGAGTACCCGCTGGCGCTGAGCGTCTTCCCCGGCGAGCGGATCCGGCTGGAGGCCCAGTACCGGCCCGACGTGTTCGGCCCCGAGGAGGTCGCCGCCACCGTCCGGCGCTTCGTCCGGGTGCTGGAGGCCCTGGTCGCCGACCCGGCCACCCCGCTCGGCCGGCTGGAGACCCTGGACGAGACCGAGCGCGGCCAGCTGCTCGGCGACTGGTCCGGCGCGGCCCGCGCGCAGCAGCCGACCGAGCTGCTCACCACCGAGCTGTTCGAGCGCCGGGCGGCCGCGGCCCCCGACAAGACCGCCGTCCTGCTCGGCACCGAGGAGACCGGCTACGCCGAGCTGAACCGCCGGGCCAACCGGCTGGCCCGGCGGCTGACCGGGCTCGGCGTCGGCCCCGAGCGCACCGTCGCGGTGCTGCTGCCGCGCTCCGCCGACCTGGTGGCCGCCGCCCTCGGCGTGCTCAAGGCCGGCGCGGCCTACCTGCCGGTCGACCCCGGCTACCCCGACGACCGGATCGGCTACATGCTGGCGGACGCCCGCCCGGCCGTCCTGCTGACCGACGCCGCCACCGCGGCCCGGGCGGCCGAGCACGGCTGGCCGGCCGGCGAGGTCCTGCTGGTCGACGACCCGGAGACGGCCGCGCTGGCGGACGGCGACCTCACCGACGCCGACCGGACCGCCCCGCTGCGGGCCGGCCACGCCGCCTACGTCATCTACACCTCCGGCTCCACCGGCCGCCCCAAGGGCGTCGTGGTCGCCCACACCGGCCTGCTGGCGATGGTCGCCAGCCTGGTCGAGCGGTTCGGCCTGGACGAGGAGACCCGGGTCCTGCAGTTCGCCTCGGCCAGCTTCGACGCCTCGGTCTGGGAGTTCATGCTGGCGCTGCTCAACGGCGGCACCCTGGTGATCGCCGACGACGAGTGCCGGGCCCCCGGCCAGCCGCTGGTCGACCTGCTCAACCGGGCCCGGATCAACCTGGCCGGCCTGCCGCCGGTGGTGGTCGGCGGACTGCCCGAGGGCAGCACGCTCCCCGCCGACCTGCGGCTCGCGGTGGCCGGCGAGGCCGTCCCCGCCGAGGTGGTCGAGCGCTGGGCCGACAAGGTCCGGCTGTTCAACGGGTACGGCCCGACCGAGGCGGTGGTCGCCTCCACCGTCGGCGGCCCGCTGGAGGGCGACGGCCGCCCGCCGATCGGCCGGCCCACCACCGCGCACCGGGTCTACGTGCTCGACCGCGACCTGGTGCCCGTCCCGGTCGGCGTGGCCGGTGAGCTCTACGTCGGCGGCGGCCTGGCCCGCGGCTACCTGGGCCGGCCCGACCTCACCGCGCAGCGCTTCGTCGCCGACCCGTTCGGCCCGGCCGGCGGCCGGCTCTACCGGACCGGCGACCTGGTCCGCTGGCTGCCCGACGGCCAGCTCGACTACCTCGACCGCGCCGACGACCAGGTGCAGCTGCGCGGCTTCCGGATCGAGCTCGGCGAGATCGCCTCGGCCCTGCTCGCCCAGCCGGGCGTGGAGCAGGCCGTGGTGACGGTCCGGGAGGACGACGGCGAGCGCCGGCTGGTCGCCCACGTGGTGGTCGCCGACCCCGCGGTCACCGGACTGCTGCGCGAGCGGCTGGCCGAGTCGCTGCCCGAGTACATGGTGCCCTCGGCGGTGGTCGCGCTGGAGGCGCTGCCGCTGACCGCCCAGGGCAAGCTCGACCGCAAGGCGCTGCCCGCCCCCGAACTGGGCGGCCGGACCGAGGGCCGGGCCCCGCGCACGCCCACCGAGGAGATCCTCTGCGGCCTGTTCGCCGACGTCCTGGACGTCGAACGGGTCTCCGTGGACGACGACTTCTTCGCCATCGGCGGGCACTCGCTGCTCGCCACCAAGCTGGTCAGCCGGGCCCGCAGCGCGCTCGGCGTGGAACTGCCGATCCGCGCGCTGTTCGAGCAGAAGACGGTCGCGGCGCTGGCCGGCTACCTGGCCGGCGCGGCCACCGCCCGCACCCCGCTCGCCCCCGCACCCGAGGGCACCGAGCCGCCGCTGTCCTTCTCGCAGCAGCGGCAGTGGTTCCTCAACCGCCGCGAGGGCGACAGCGGGGCCTACAACTCGCCGGTGGCGCTGCGGCTCAACGGCCGGCTCAACGCCGAGGCGCTCCAGGCGGCGCTCGCCGACCTGGCCGAACGGCACGAGGTGCTGCGCACCGTGCTGCCCGAGGTCGACGGCGTGCCCACGCTGCGGGTGCTGGACGCCGCCGCCGGGGCGCCGGTGCTCAAGGCCCGGCACACCACCGCGGACGGCCTCGCCGCCGCGCTGGCCGCCGAGGCCGACCAGGGCTTCGACCTGACCGCCGAACCGCCGCTGCGGGTCCGGCTGTTCGACCTCGGCCCGGACGAGCACGTGCTGCTGCTGGTCTTCCACCACATCGGCTTCGACGGCTGGTCGATGGCGCCGATGCTGCGCGACCTGGCCGCCGGCTACCGGGCCCGGTCCGCCGGGCACGCCCCGCAGTGGCGGCCGCTGCCGGTCCAGTACGCGGACTTCGCGGTCTGGCAGCGCGAACTGCTCGGCTCCCCGGAGGACCCGGACAGCCTGGTCGGCCGGCAGCTCGACTACTGGCGGGACGCCCTCGCCGGGATCCCCGAGCAGCTGGAGCTGCCCACCGACTTCCCCCGTCCGGAGGTCGCCGGCACCGAGGGCGACGAGGTGATGTTCGACCTGGACCCGGCGCTCTACGCGCAGCTGGTCGAGATCGCCCGGAACACCGGCACCACCGAGTTCATGGTCCTGCAGGCCGCGTTCTCCACCCTGCTCGGCCGGCTCGGCGGCGTCACCGACGTCCCGCTCGGCATCACCGTCGCCGGCCGCACCGACGAGGCGCTCGACGACCTGGTCGGGGTGTTCATCAACTCCCTGGTGCTGCGCAGCGACCTGAGCGGCGACCCGACCTTCCTGGAGCTGCTGGACCGGCTCCGGGAGAGCGACCTGGCCGCGTTCTCGCACCAGGACGTGCCCTTCGAGCAGGTCGTCGAGGCGGTCCGGCCGAGCCGCTCGCTGGCCCGGCACCCGCTGTTCCAGGTCGTGCTGAGCATGCAGAACAACGAGGAGGGCCGGCTGGACCTGCCCGGCCTGCGGGCGAACCTGGAGTTCATGCCCACCGACCGGGTCAAGGTCGACCTGGTGCTGCAGATCGTGCCCTGGCCGGAGACGAACATCGTGCGCGGCCTGCTCGGCTACCGCACCGACCTGTTCACCCGGGGCACCGTCGAGCGGATGACCGAGCAGTTCGTCCGGCTGCTGCACGCGGTGGCCGCCGACCCGCGGGCCCGGCTCAGCACCCTGCCGCTGCTCTCCGACGCGGAGCGCGCGCAGGTGCTGGACGGCTGGAACGCCACCGACCACGCCGGCCCGGAGCGCACCCTGCCCGAGCTGTTCGCGGAGCGGGCCGCCCGGACCCCGGACGCGCCCGCCGTCACGGCCGGCGCCCAGCGGATCACCTACGCCGAGCTGGACGCCCGGTCCAACCGGCTGGCCCGCCGGCTGATCGAGGCCGGCGCCGGACCGGAGCGGTTCGTCGCGCTGGCCGTGCCGCGGCCGATCGACCGGGCCACGGCGGCCCTCGCGGTGCTCAAGTCGGGCGCGGCGGTGCTGCCGGTCGAGGCGGACGAGCCGCCCGCCCGGATCAAGGCGCTGCTCGCCGAGCTCGCCCCGGTCGGCCTGCTGACCACGGCGGGCCTCGCCCCCCGGCTGCGCCCGCTGCAGCTGCCCACGGTGGTGCTGGACGCCCCCGAGGTGCTCGCCCAGTCCGACGGCCCGCTGGCCGACGGCGAGCGGACGGCGCCGCTGCGCCCCGAGCACGCCGCGTACGCGATCCGCGCCGAGGGCGCGGACGGCCGCCCGGCCGCCCTGCTCGTCGAGCACCGCGCGGCGGCCGAACGGGCCGCCTGGGCGGAGCACGGCGGCGCCGAGGCCGGACTGCTCGCGGTGCTGACCGAGGGCGGCGCCGCCGCGGCCGAGCCGCTGCCCGCCGACTGGGCTGGACCGGCGACCTTCGGGCCGCGCGAGGCGGCGGCCTGGAACAGCCGGCGCTACGTCCTGGACGAGTGGCTGCGGCCGGTGCCGCCCGGAGTGGTCGGCGAGGTGTACGTCGCGGGCGCGGTCCTGCCGCGCGGCTACGCCGGACGCCCCGGCGACACCGCCCAGCGGTTCGTGGCGAACCCGTACGGCCCGGCCGGCTCGGTGCTGCTGCGCACCGGCGAGCGGGCCAAGTGGGACCCGACCGGGGTGCTGCTGGCCCCGGGCGAGGCGGCGGTGCAGCCGGCCGCCCCGGAGGCGGACGAGCCGGCCACGGCCGAGGCGCCGCTGACCGAGGCGGAGCGGGCGCTCTGCGGGATCGTCGCCGAGGTGCTCGGGAAGCCGGAGTTCGAGACGGGCCTGAACTTCTTCGACCACGGCATGGACAGCATGAAGACGCTGCGGGTGGTCAGCCTGGCCCGCAAGGCCGGGCTGGAGGTCAGCATCGCCGACGTCTTCGCCCACCAGACGGTCCGCGAGCTGGCCGGTTCACTGGCCGGTTCGCCGGCCGAGGAGGAGCCGGCCGCGGCACCGGAGGCGACGCCGGAACGGCGCGGCAGCACCGACATCATGGCCGAGGCGATCGAGACGATCGCGGCGGCCGACGGCCACGACGACGAGTCCGACCCGTTCAGCCCGATGCTGCGGATCGAGCGCGGCGGCGACCGCCCCGCCCTGTTCTGCCTGCACAGCGGCGTCGGCTTCGCCCTCTCGTACCTGCCGCTCACCCGCTACCTCGACCCGGCCCAGCCGGTCTACGGCGTGCAGGCGCCGTGTGTGGTCGGCGACGCCCCGCTGCCGGAGAGCATCGAGGCGGCCGCGGCCGGCTACGTCGAGTCGATCCGCGCCGTCCAGCCGGAGGGCCCGTACCACCTGCTCGGCTGGTCGCTCGGCGGCATCCTCGCCTACGAGGTCGCCGTCCAGCTGCGGGAGGCCGGCGCCGAGGTCGGCCTGGTGGCCAACCTGGACGCCTACCCGCGCACCGGCCTGGCCGACGAGCGGGACGAACAGGCCCTGCTCGGCTGGCTGCTGGAGGGCATCGGACACCACCGCTCGGAGTTCGGCGACCGCGAGCTGACCATCGAGGACGTCTACCAGGCGCTGCGCCGGGACAACAGCCCGATGGCCCGGATGGGCGAGCGGCGGATGGCCCGGATGGCCGACCTGATGCGGCACCACCAGGGCCTCAACACCCGCTACCGGCCGCGTGGTTACGACGGGCGGATGACGATGTTCGTGGCCACCCGGGCGACCGGCTGGGGCGCGGAGGGCAGCGACCCGACCGAGCTGTGGCGGCCGTTCTTCGACGGTCCGATGGACGTCCACCGGATCGACAGCACGCACGACGACATCCTCGGCCCGGAGCCGCTGGCCCAGGTCGGCCCGGCGGTCGCCGCCGAACTGGCGCGGCTGCACGACGAGTCCAAGGGTGGGAAGGCATGAGTACGACCCTCGTGGTCGGCGGGCCCACAGGCCTGCGGGCGGTCCTGGTCGAGGTCGGCGCGGTGGCCGGACGCCGCCTGCGCCACCTCGGCCGGGCCCCCGGCCGGGTGATCGGCGTGGCGCTCAGCCCGCTGGTCTCGATGGTGATGCTCGGCTACCTCTTCCGGGACGCCGTGACCCTGCCGAGCGGCGGCGACTACGCCGAGTACGTGTTTGCCGGCGGCGCCGTCCAGGTCGGCCTGGCCTGCGTCGGGCCGACCGCGATCTCGGTGGCCATGGACCTCAGAGGCGGGCTGGTCGACCGGTTCCGGTCACTGCCGATCAGCCGCTCCGCGGTGCTCTTCGGGCACACCCTGGCGGACCTGCTGGTCGGGGTGCTGGGGCTGGCGATCGTCACGGTCGCCGGCCTGCTGCTGGGCTGGCGGCCGAGCGGCGGCGTGCTGCCGATGCTCGGCGGGTTCGGGCTGATCGTGGTCTTCGCCTACGTGATGATCTGGCTCGGCGTGCTGCTCGCGATGACGCTGCGCGGGGTGGAGACGATCAGCGTGGTCACCCCGTTCATCGTCGTCGTGCTGCCCTTCCTCTCCAACGCCTTCCTCGCCCCGCAGAACATGCCGGCCGTGATCCGCCCGGTCGCGGAGTGGAACCCGGTCAGCGCGGTGATCTCGGCCTGCCGCGAGGCCTGGGGCAACCCCGCCCCGACGGCCGGCGGCTTCCCGGCGGAGCACCCGGCGGTGGTGCTCGTCGTCTCGCTGGGCGTGCTGTTCACCTTCTGCTCCGCGGTGAGCCTTCACCGCTTCCGCACCGCGGGCTCCTGAGCCCCGAGACTGCCTGAGCCCCGAGACTGGGAGTAAGCCATGACCATGCAGCGGACGTCGGACCCGACCGCCCCGGTGTCGGGTCCGCCGGACCCGGCCGACGTCGAACTCACCGACCTCGACCTCACCGACCCGCAGACCTTCCTCGACGTCGACCTGACCGCGATGTGGCGGCGGTTCCGGGCGGAGAGCCCGGTGCACTGGCACCCGCTGCCCGGCGGGAAGGGCTTCTGGGTGCTCTCCCGGTACGAGGACCTGCTCACCGTCTACCGCGACAACAAGCAGTTCACCTCCGAGACCGGCAACGTGCTCACCACCCTGCTGCAGGGCGAGGACTCGGCCTCCGGGAAGATGCTCGCCGTCACCGACGGCCCGCGCCACCGCGACATCCGCAACCTGATGCTCAAGTCCTTCGCGCCGCGGGTGCTCGCCCCGGTGGTCGAGGGCGTGCACCGGCGGACCAGGGAGCTGATGACCGAGGTCCTGGAGCGCGGCCGGCTGGACTTCGTCACCGACGTCGCGGACCACATCCCGATCAACACCATCGGCGACCTGATGGACATCCCGCTCGCCGACCGCGCGCAGCTGGTCGAGTGGAACACCCAGACGCTGTCCCGGCACAGCTCCGAGGACAGCGAGCTGGAGGAGCTGCTGGCCCGCAACGAGATCCTGCTGTACTTCTCCGAGCTGGCCGCCGAGCGCCGCCGCAACCCCGGCGAGGACGTGCTCAGCGCGCTGGTCACCGGGCTGGTCGACGGCCGCCCGCTGAGCGAGGAGGAGGTCGTCCTCAACTGCTACAGCCTGATCCTCGGCGGCGACGAGTCCAGCCGGATGTCCGCGATCGGCGGGCTGATCGCGCTCGCCGAGAACCCCGACCAGTGGCGGGCGCTGAAGGAGGGCACGGTCACCGTCGACAGCGCCGTCGAGGAGGTGCTGCGGTGGACCACCCCCGCCATGCACTTCGGCCGCCGCGCGCTGGTGGACGTGCCTGTGGGCGACCAGGTGATCAAGGCCGGCGACGTGGTCACGCTGTGGAACAGCTCGGCCAACTTCGACGAGGAGGTCTTCGACGACCCGTTCGCCTTCGACCTCGGCCGCAACCCGAACAAGCACGTCGCCTTCGGCCACGGCCCGCACTACTGCATCGGCGCCTTCCTCGGAAAGGTGCACGTGAACGCCGTGCTGGACTCGCTGCGCAGCATGGTCTCCCGGGTCGAGGTGCTCGGCCCGCCGACCCGGCTCTTCTCCAACTTCGTCGCCGGATACAGCGGCCTGCCCGTCGAACTGACCGCCGAAGGAGCCCGCTGACATGACGACCGACCAGGAGTACCGCGAAGAGCTCAGAGTGGCCGGCGGGACCACCATGGGCGTCCTGTGGGCCGCCCCGGCCGGCGGGCCGGGCGCGGCGGACGGGGCGGAGGGCCTGCGGCTGCGGGCCGAGGAACTGCTCGCCGAGCACGGCGCGGTGATGATCCACGGCCTCGGGATCGCCGACGCGGAGGAGTTCCACGCCGCCGTCGACCGGTTCGGCGACCGGCTGATCCGCAGCTACCGGGGCGGCAACACCCCGCGGGTGGCCGTCTCGGACGGGGTCTTCACCTCCACCGAGTACCCGGCGCGGTTCGAGATCTCGCTGCACAACGAGCTCTCCTACGCGCACAGTTGGCCGCGCCGGCTGTTCTTCGGCTGCCTGCTGGCGGCGGAGACCGGCGGGGCCACCCCGGTGTGCGACGGCGCGGCGCTGCTGGCCGCGCTGGACCCGGAGCTGCGGGCCCGGTTCGCCGCCGGGGTGACCTACCGGCAGTACCTGCACGGGGGTTACGGCCTCGGCAAGTCCTGGCAGGCCACCTTCGAGACCGAGGACCGGGTGGAGGTGGAGGGCTTCCTGCGGGAGTCCGAGGCCGAGTTCGCCTGGACCCCGGAGGGCGGGCTGCGGGTGATCCAGCACCGGCAGGGGATCCTGGAGCACCCGGTCACCGGCCGGCCGGTCTGGTTCAACCAGGCCGACCAGTGGCACCCGTCCAACCTGCCCGAGGGTGAGGCCGGGACGCTGCTGTCGCTCATCGACAGCACCGACGACCTGCCGCACTGGGTCACCTACCGGGACGGCAGCCCGATCCCGGACGAGGACCTGGCGAAGGTCCGGGAGGCCGCCCGGCGGCACCGGCTCTCGGTGCCCTGGCAGGACGGCAGCCTCCTGGTCGTCGACAACCTGCGGGTCCTGCACGGCCGCGAGGCCTACACCGGGGCGCGCCGCGTCCTGGTCTCGATGACCTGACGCGCCCCGCGTGCCGCCGCCTCCGGCCCTCAGGGCCTGTCTTCACACGCCCGGCAGGTGGGGGTGTGGAGACAGGCCCTATGCCTGGGCGGCGGCCGTCCAGCGCTTGAGCACGTCGGCGGCGGCCCCGGAGTCGACGGCCTCGGCGGCCCGCGCGTACCCGTCGGCCAGCCGCTCGGTCACCGGGCGCACACTGGGGGAGAGCGCGGCCAGCCCGGCCGCCGCCGACAGCAGCACGGCGTCGCGCACCGGCCCGGGCGCACCGTCCAGCATCGCCCGGGCCACCGCGGCGTTGTGGACCCGGTCCCCGCCACGCAAGGCCTCGGGGGCGGCCGGCGCGATCCCGAGGTCGCGCGGATCGAAGGACTCGGTCCGCACCTCCCCGTCGGCGACCGACCAGACGGTGGAGGTGGTGGAGACCGTGAGTTCGTCCAGCCCGTCGTCGCCGCGGAACACCAGGGCGCTCACCCCGCGGCGCGCCAGTACCCCGGCGAGCAGCGGGGCCGCCCGCAGGTCCGCGACGCCCACCGCCTGCGCGGCCGGCCGGGCCGGGTTGGCCAGCGGGCCGAGCAGGTTGAACACCGTCCGCACGCCCAGCTCCTTGCGGGTCGGCGCGGCGTGCCGCAGCGCCGGGTGGAACACCGGCGCGAAGCAGAAGGTGATGCCGACCTCCTCGACCAGCTCGGCGACCCGCGCCACCGGCAGGTCCAGGCCCACCCCGAGCTCCTCCAGCACGTCGGCGGAGCCGCACGCGGAGGAGGCGGAGCGGTTGCCGTGCTTGACCACCCGGGCCCCGGCCCCGGCCGCGACCAGCGCCGACATGGTGGAGACGTTGACGCTGTCCGAGCCGTCGCCGCCGGTTCCGACGATGTCCACGGCCGGCCCGGCCACGTCCAGCGGCAGGGCGTGCCGGTACATCGCCCGGACCAGCCCCTCCAGTTCGGCCACCGTCTCGCCCTTGGCCCGCAGGCCGACCGCCAGCGCGGCCACCCGGGCCGGCCCGGCGGCACCGGACATCACCTCGTCCATCGCCCAGGCGGTCTGCTCCGCCGACAGGTCCCTGCCGTCCAGCAGGGCGCCGATCAGCTGCGGCCAGGTGGGGTTCGCGGGCACGGACGCCACGGGGATCCTCCTCGAACGGTGCCGGGCCCTCGCCCGGTCGGGTCTCTGCCGATCTGTGCCGTATCTCTCCCGCCCAGTCTGCGCAGCGGCGGGTAGACCCTTCCAGACCAATGCCCCACCGGACGTACGGTCCACTTCGGGTGGACCTTCGAGCGGACCTTCGAGAGGACGAGGACGATGAGCCTGCAGATGGCCCTGGAGGTCGAACGGAGTTCGGACGACTCCCTGACCTCGCAGATCCAACAGTTCATCAAGAACGAGATAGCCGCCGGCGTGCTCCATCCGGGCACCCGACTACCGTCCAGCCGCCGGCTGGCCAGCGATCTGGACGTGTCGCGCAGCGTGGTGGTCGAGGCGTACGGCCAACTCGTCGCCGAGGGCTACCTGGAGGCCGCCCAGGGCTCCGGCACCCGGGTCGTCGACCACCTGCCGGCGAGCGGCGCCGTGGTGCCCGCCCTGCTCGACGAGGGCTGGGTCCCGGCCGTCCGCTGGGACCTGCGCCCCGGCGCGGGCAACACCCCGGCCTTCCCCCGCCGCGAATGGCTGGGCTGCTACCAGCGCGCCCTCCAGGGGGCCGGCCCGGAGAGCCACGCCTACCCGCCGCTGGCCGGCATGGCCGAGCTGCGGATCGAACTCGCCCGCTACCTCGGCCGGGCGCGCGGGGTGCGGACCACGCCCGGTGAGGTGCTGGTGGTCTCCGGCTTCGCCCAGGCGCTCGGACTGCTCTGCGGCGTGCTGCCGCAGTTCGGCATCACCGAGCTCGGGATGGAGGACCCGGGCCACCCCGGGCAGCGGCAGTTCGTCCGGGAGAGCGGGCTGCGCCCGGTGCCGGTCCCGGTCGACGAGGACGGCATCGACGTCGACGCGCTGGCCCGGACCGGCGTCCGGGCGGTCGTGGTCACCCCGGCCCACCAGTTCCCCACCGGCGTCGGCCTCACCCCGGCCCGCCGCGCCGCCCTCGCCGCCTGGGCGCGCGAGGTCGACGGCTGGGTGATCGAGGACGACTACGACGGCGGCCTCTGGTACGAGCGCGGCGGCCGCCCGCTCGCCCTGCAACGGCTCGACCCCGAACGGGTGGTGTACGCGGGCACCGCGAGCAAGACGCTCGCCCCCGGCCTGCGGCTCGGCTGGGTGGCCGCGCCGCCGCAGCTGCTCGGCCCGCTGCTGCGCCACCGCGCCCGGCACGACCTCGGCACCGAGAGCCTCACCCAGCTGGCCTTCGCCGAACTGCTCCGCAGCGGGCTCTTCGACCGCCACCTGCGGCGGATCACCACGCTGTGCCGCAGCCGCCGGGAGGCCCTGGTGGAGGCGGTCCGCAAGCACCTGCCCGGCACCACCGTGCTCGGCGCCCGGGCCGGACTGCACGCCTACCTGCGGCTGCCCCCGGGCACCGACGAGGCGGCGCTGGTGGCCGGGGCGCTGCGCCGCTCCGTGCTGGTGCGCGGCGCGGCGGGCTTCCACGTCCGGCGGCCGTGGGACGCGCCCGCCCTGGTGGTGGGCCACGCCCACCTGCCGCGTTCGGCGCTCACCGAAGCCGTACGCCACCTGGGATCGGTCGGGCACTGGTTCGAGCCGTCGGCGAGCCCGCGTCCAGGAAGTTCCGCAGCATCTGCAGGCCGCCGGTGGTCATGATGCTCTCCGGGTGGAACTGCACGCCCTCGATGGGCAGTTCGCGGTGCCGCAGACCCATCAGATAGCCGTGGTCGGTCGCGGTGGCGGTGGTCTCCAGCTCATCGGGCAGCGGCTCGGAGACGATCAGCGAGTGGTACCGGGCGACCTCCAGGGTGTGGCCCAGGCCCTGGAACAGCCCGGCCCCGTCGTGCCGCACGGTGCTGGTGCGCCCGTGCATCACCTGGTCCGCCACCTCGACCCGGCCGCCGTACGCCAGCGCGATCGCCTGGTGTCCGAGGCAGACGCCGAGCAGCGGGACCCGGCCCGCGAAGGTGTGCACCAGCTCGACGTGGCCGGAGTCGGACGGGTGCCCGGGGCCGGGCCCGAGCACCACCGCGTCCGGGTCGAGCAGGGCCAGCTCCTCGGGCGTGCGGGTCAGCGAACGGACCACCGTGGTGTCCGCGCCCAGCGTCCGCAGGTACTGGTCGATGATGTGGACGAAACTGTCGTACGCGTCGATCAACAGCACCTTCATGCCGTCAGCTCCTCACCGGTCAGGGCCCAGTAGGCGGCCGCGAGCTTGGCCAGCGTCTCCTGCCACTCCGCCTCCGGGAGGGACTGCGCGACCATGCCGGCCGAGCTCTGGCTGGAGTACACCCGCCCGTCGTACTCGATGGTCCGGATGCACAGCGCCAGATCGGCCCAGCCCCGGACGTCCACCAGGCCCACCGCGCCCGCGTAGGCGCCGCGCGGCTCCCGCTCCAGCGAGTCGATGATCTCGCAGGCCCGCTTCTTGGGCGCGCCGGACATGGTGCCGGCCGGGAAGGTGGCCTTGACCGCGTCCCAGACGTCGGTGCCCTCGGTGAGGGTGCCGCCGACCGTCGAGACCAGGTGGAAGACGTGCGAGAAGCTCTCCACCGCCATCAGCTTCTCCACCGGCCGGGTGTTCGGGACGCAGACCCGGCCGAGGTCGTTGCGGCACAGGTCGACCAGCATGATGTGCTCGGCCTGCTCCTTGACGCTCTCCCGCATCTCCTTGATGCGCTGGGCGTTCTCCGCCTCGTCCGGGCCGCGCCGGGTGGTGCCGGCGATCGGACGCATGGTGATCTCGTCGTCCTCGATCCGCAGGAACAGCTCGGGGCTCGCGCCGATCAGCATCCGGTCGGCCCGGGGCATCAGGTACATGTACGGGGAGGGGTTGCGGCCGCGCAGCCGCCGGTAGACCTCGACCGGGGTCAACGCGGTCTCCACGTCGATCCGGTGGCCGATCTGGATCTGGTAGATGTCGCCGACCCGGATGTGCTCCAGACAGCGCTCGGCCCACTCCAGGAAGGTCTTGCGGTCCACACTGTCGCGCACCGACAGCGGGACGGGCGCCGCGGGCACCCCGGCCGGCGCGGCGGTGGCGGCGGCCGCCGTCCGGGCCAGCGCCGGGACGTCCACCGGCTCGGCGGCGGCGGGCAGTTCGGGGCCGGTCGCGGTGAGGTGGTGGACCAGGCCGGTCACCAGGTCGTACCGGACCACGTCCCGGAACAGGGTCAGCGTGACCTCCGGGCCGTTGGGCTCCTTGGTGCGCGGCGGCAGCGTCTCCATCAGCCAGGTCGACTCGTAGGAGAAGGTGGTGAGGAAGCCGAACGCGTAGTCGGAGGACGGCAGTCCGGTGTCCACCCGGAACGCCTGCTGGGCCCGCGCGAGCAGGCTCCACAGCTGGCCCGGGGCGGTGAACAGCAGCCGGGTGGTCCCCGGCTCGGGGTCGGCGGCGACGGACAGCCCGATCCCGGGCGCCGCGGCGGCCAGTGCGGCGCCCAGCGCGGGCAGGCCGTCGACGTCCACATGGCCGTCGTACACCCGGATTTCGCCCAGCCGGCCGAAGCCGACGGTGGCCGAGCGCAGGTCGGCGGCGGCGCCGTCCACGCTCTCGAAGAGGAAGACGTCCCGCTCCGCCAGGGTGCGGCGCAGGCCGGTGTAGAGGTCCAGCGGGTCGTGCGGCGGCAGTTCGCTCGCGGTGACCCGCACCGTGATCGGCGTCCAGTCCGGCGTGGCCATGAAAGCTCCGTTCCGTCTCGGTTGAGCGGTGACCGGTGGACAGCACAACAGTTCGCCGGTCCGGGCGACCAGACCAATCCCGGGGCACCGGTGCGGTCCACTCGGCCTCCGCTTGACCCGTGCGGCGACGGTGAATTCAAGTGGATCCGCCGATGCTCGACCGTGGCTTACGACCGTGGACGGAGAAGCACCGATGAACCAACAGCCGGACTGGCCCGACCAGGTGGCGCTGCGCGCGGTGACCGCGCGCCTGGCCGCCGCCCCACCGCTGGTGTTCGCCGACGAGTGCGACCAGCTGCGCCGCCGACTGGCCGCGGTCGCCCGCGGCGAGGCCTTCCTGCTCCAGGGCGGCGACTGCGCGGAGACCTTCGAGACCACCGGGACGGAGGCGGTCCGCGGCAAACTCAGAACCCTGCTGCAGATGGCCGTCATCCTCACCTACGCCGCTGCCGTGCCGGTGGTGAAGATCGGCCGGATGGCCGGGCAGTACGCCAAGCCCCGCTCCAGCCCGGTCGAACAGCGCGACGGGCTCACCCTGCCCTCGTACCGCGGCGACGCCGTGAACGGGCGCGAGTTCACCGCCGAGGCCCGCCGGCCCGACCCGGAGCGGCTGCTGCGGATGTACGAGTCCTCGGCGACCACCCTCAACCTGGTCCGCGCCCTCACCGGCGGCGGCTTCGCCGACCTGCGCCAGGTGCACGACTGGAACCGGGGCTTCGTCACCGGCTCCCCGGCCGGGGAGCGCTACGAGCGGCTCGCCGACGAGATCGAGCAGGCGCTCGACTTCATGCAGGCCTGCGGCGTCGACACCCGGGAGCTCAGCACCGCGGACTTCTTCGTCGGGCACGAGGGCCTGCTGCTGGAGTACGAGGAGGCGCTGACCCGCAGCACCGAGTCCGGCCGGGAGTACGCCACCAGCGCCCACTTCCTCTGGATCGGCGAGCGCACCCGGGCGCTGGACGGCGAGCACGTCGCCTACTTCTCCCGGATCAGCAACCCGATCGGGGTCAAGCTCGGCCCGACCGCCGACCCGGACACGGTGCTCGCGCTGCTCGACAAGCTGGACCCGGCCCGCGAGCCCGGCCGGCTGACCTTCGTGGTCCGGGCCGGCGCGGACCGGGTCCGGGACGTGCTGCCGACCCTGGTGGAGAAGGTCGCCTCGGAGGGGGCCCGGGTCTGCTGGGTCTGCGACCCGATGCACGGCAACACCTTCACCGCGCCGAGCGGCCACAAGACCCGGCGCTTCGACGCCGTCCTCGACGAGGTGGTCGGCTTCACCGAGGTCCACCACGCGCTCGGCACCCACCCCGGGGGCATCCACGTCGAACTCACCGGGGACGACGTCACCGAGTGCATCGGCGGCGGGTACGAGGTCCGCGCGGAGGACCTGCGCCACCGCTACGAGACCGCCTGCGACCCCCGCCTCAACCACGGCCAGTCCCTGGACCTCGCCTTCCGCCTCGCCGAGCTCTACCGCGCCACCCGCCCCGCCTGACCGCGGTCGCCTTGGAACCCGGTGCCGCCCGGCCGCAGTGCGCCGGGCGGCACCGGGTTCCTACCGTCGAGCCGGGGTCCGGGCGGCGGTCGGCACCGGCTCCGCAGTCGCCGGGACCGGGCGGGGGCGGAGGAGGAGGGCCACCAGGGCGGCGCCGACCAGGGCGGTGGTGGCGGCGGTCAGCAGGGTGTGGTCGAGGGCGGTGGCGAAGGCCGTGCGGAGCAGGTCCTCGGGCAGGCCCGGCTGGGGGCGGCCGGCGCTCAGCGCATGGGCGGTGGCGGCGGGGTCGGCGACGGCGTCCGGGTGGCCGGTCAGCGCGGAGCGCAGGCCCCGGTGCAGGACGAGGCCGAACACCGCGATGCCGAGGGCCTGGCCCAGCTGGCGGAAGGTGTTGAGGGCGCCGCCCGCCATCCCGCCCCGCTCCGGCGGCACCGCCGCCATCGCGGCGGCGGCGAGGACCGGGCTGACCGCGCCGACGCCGAGCCCGGTCAGGGCCAGCCCGGGGAGCAGGGCGGCCCAGCCCGAGGAGGCGTCCAGACCGGTCTGCAGCAGCCCGCCGAGGCCGATCACCGCCAGCCCGCCGGCCAGCGGCACCGCCGTCGGCAGGCCCGCCAGCCGGCGGCCCGCCACGGCGGAGACCAGGAAGGCGGTGACGCTCATCGGCAGCAGGGTGAGCCCGGCGGCCATCGGCCCCCGGCCGAGCACCGACTGGAGCCAGAGCGAGGTGTACGGCAGGTAGGAGAACGCGGCGGCGGAGTAGACGGCGCCGCAGAGCAGCACCCCGGTGAAGGCCGGTCGGCGGAACAGCGCGAGGTCCAGCAGCGGGTGCGCGGCGCGTCGCTCGATCAGCAGGAAGGCGGTGAGCGCGGCGACCGCGACCGCCGCCGCGCCGAGCACCGCGGGGGAGGTCCAGCCGTCCGCGCCGCCGCGGATCAGCACCAGGACCGCCGCGCCGGCCGCGAGCGTGAACGCGACGGCGCCGGGCAGGTCGAGCCGGCCCGCCCCGGGATCGCGGGACTCCGGCAGGGTGCGCCGGGCGAGGACCACCGCGACGACCGCCACCGGCAGGTTGACCAGGAAGATCGACCGCCAGCCCAGGTACTCGGTGAGCAGTCCGCCGGCCACCGGCCCGACCGCCGCCGCCGCGCCGCTGACGGCGCCCCAGACGCCGAACGCCACCGCCTTGTCGCGGCCCTGGTAGGCGAGGTTGAGCAGGGCCATCGCGGTGGCGAACATCGCCGCGCCGCCGCCCGCCTGGACGATCCGGGCGGCCACCAGGGTGCCGCCGTCCGGGGCGAGCCCGCAGCCCAGCGAGGCGAGCGCGAAGACCACCAGGCCGGCCGTGTAGACCCGGCGCCGCCCCACCCGGTCGGCCGCCGCGCCGAGGCCGAGCAGCAAAGCGGCCAGGGCCAGCGCGTAGCCGTCGAGCACCCACTGCAGGCCGTCGAAGTCCATGCCGAGCCCGGCGCCGATGTCCGGCAGCGCCACGATCACGATGCTGACGTCGGTCAGCAGCATGAACACCCCGAGGCTGACCGCGACCAGCGGCCCCCACTTCCGCATCCCCGTCCCCGTTCCCATCCCCGTGCTCCTCCGCTTCCGTCCCGGCCCGTGCGACCGGACGCCCCGTCACTCTCGGCCCTGGGGCGACCGGTGCGCCGCCCGGGCGGGCGGTTCCGACGGAATCCGACACCGCCTACCATCCGGGTGATGGAAACCGTGACGCTGGACGGGCTGGACCGGGCGCTGCTGCACGCCCTGCAGGTGGACGGCCGGGCGCCGTTCCGGCGGATCGCCGAGGTGCTCGGGGTGTCCGACCAGACGGTGGCCCGCCGCTACCAGCGGCTGCGCGCCGCCGGGGTGGTGCGGGTGGTGGGCCGGACGGACGCCCGGCGGCTCGGCGAGGTGGACTGGCTGACCCGGATCCGCTGCGTGCCGGACGCGGCGACGGCGATCGCCGAGGCGCTGGCCCGGCGGCCGGACACCTCCTGGGTGAGCCTGCTGTCCGGCGGCGAGATCGTCTGCAACGCCCGCTCGCAGGTCCGGCCGGAGCGGGCGGAGCTGCTGCTGGGGAAGCTGCCCCGGACGCCGCGGGTGCTCGCGGTGAGCGCGCACTACCTGCTGCGCACGTACGTCGGCGGGCCGGTGGCGTGGAGCGGGCGGACCTCGGCGCTGAGCCCGGAGCAGGTCGGCCGGCTGCGCGCGGCGGCGGCGGCGGTGGCGGGGGCGCCGACGGCGGCGCCGGTGATGTCGGTGACGCCGGACGAGCTGGACCGGGCGCTGCTGGCGGCGCTCGCGGTGGACGGGCGGACGCCGCTCGCGGAGCTGGCGGCCCGGACCGGGGCCTCGGAGGCGACGGTGCGCCGGCGGCTGGCCGCGCTGGTGGCGGACGGGCTGCTGTTCTTCGACGTGGACGTGGAGACCCGGCAACTGGGCTTCGAGATCGAGGCGTTCTGCTGGCTGACGGTGGCGCCGGGCCGGCTGGCGGCGGTGGGGCGGGCGATGGCGGAGCAGCCGGAGGTGGGGTTCGTGGCGGCGACCACCGGGCCGACCAACCTGGTGGCGGGGCTGGTCTGCCGGGACATCGAGGCGTTCTACGACTACCTGACGGAGCGGCTGGGTGCCCTGGAGGGGGTCGGCGGGCTGGAGACGGCGCCGGTGCTCCGGAGCGTCAAGCGCTCCGGAGTGATGATCCGCTGATCGAATAACCCTTTTCTCTCGGCATATTGGCCGGAATCACATGCCTTCTGGCAGATAGTTTGTCTACCTATCATCAGACAAATTAAGCATCGTGCGAATTCTGCCGAAAATAGCTCGCCATGCCTTCCGGGCGCCCTTAGTATCGGAACGAACACTTTCGGTGATCGTTCGGATGTGGACTGCGAAGGGGGACGTCATGGACGGGCAGCTTCGAACCGTGCTGCGTCATGTCGCGTACCCGTCCCTGCTGTTCATGCTGGCGGCCATATCGGTCGCGACCCTGCGCCTGCGCTGGGACCTGGGTCGGGTGAGCCAGCTCTTCCTGATCGGGACCATTGCCTACATGGCCCTGCTGGAATGGCTGATCCCGTACGAACCGGAATGGTCGCCGAGCGGGCGCGAGTGGGGCTGGTACGGCGTCTACTTCGTGCTGACGATGATCGGCGGGGCACTGTCCCAGGTGCCGGTGGCCGCCGTCGTCGGCTGGCTGGCGCCACCCCGTCCGGCCCTGCCACTCTGGGTGGAGATCCCGGCCGCGCTGCTGCTCGGCTCGCTCGCCAACTACCTGATCCACCGCTGGTGCCACACCAGCCCCCGGCTCTGGCGGCTGCACGGCGTGCACCACGTGCCCGACAAGGTGAACGTGGGCAACAACGGCGTCAACCACCTGCTGGACGTCCTGCTCACCCAGGGCGTCGTCCAACTCGCGCTGGCGCTGGCCGGGTTCTCGGTGCCGGCGGTGTTCGTGGTGGGCCTGTTCGTCGTCGCCCAGGGCTACTTCGTGCACGCCAACATCGACGTCCGGCTCGGCGTGCTCAACCACGTCCTCGCCGGGCCGGAGCAGCACCGGCTGCACCACAGCACCGACCTCGCGGAGGCCGGTCACTACGGCTCCGACCTCTCGGTCTGGGACCACGCGTTCGGCAGCTTCACCTGGCGGCCCGGCCGCCGGCCGGCCGCGGTGGGGCTGGTGGACCCGGCCGACTTCCCGGCCACCGCCGAGGTGGTCGCCAGCCATCTCCAGGCCTGGCGGAGGCCGACCCTGGCCGACGACTCGCCCACCCGCCCGACCTGACGCCCCGGCCCGGCCCACCCGCCTGGCCCACCCGCTTCGCCTTTCAAGACCCCTCCCCACCGGCTCGTCCCTCCGGCCGACCCGGTTTCCGGCCTGCCCGGGAACCGGTGCGCGGCCGCTGTCCCCCTGCGCGGGCGGCGTTCCCGCACCCCGCCGCCCGTGCGAACGCAGCGACCCAAGGACTCGACCATGACGGATTCCCGCTTCGTCACCGCCCCGGCCTCGCCCCGCCCCTCCGATACCGCCGCCCCGCCCGCTCCGGCCGCCGCCGGACCCGGCCACGGGCGCGAGAAGATCGCGATCATCGGCATCGGCTGCCGCCTGCCCGGCGGGGCCGGCGACCACCGGTCGTTCTGGCAGAACCTGGTCGACGGCAAGGACTGCATCACCGAGACCCCGCGCAGCCGGTACGACGTCGCCACCCTCGGCAGCCGGGACAAGGCCAAGCCCGGCCGGCTGGTCGGCGGCCGCGGCGGCTACATCGACGGCTTCGACGAGTTCGACCCGGCCTTCTTCGGCATCAGCGGCCGCGAGGCCGACCACATGGACCCGCAGCAGCGGAAGCTGCTGGAGGTGGCCTGGGAGGCACTGGAGGACGGCGGCCAGCGGCCCGCCGAGCTGGCCGGCCGCGAAGTCGGCGTCTACGTCGGCGCGTTCACCCTGGACTACAAGATCGTCCAGTTCTCGGACCTCTCCTTCGAGGGCCTGGCCGCGCACACCGCCACCGGCACCATGATGACCATGGTGTCGAACCGCATCTCGCACTGCTTCGACTTCCGCGGCCCCAGCGTCTCCCTCGACACCGCCTGCTCCTCCTCACTGGTCGCCGTCCACCTCGCCGCGCAGAGCCTGCAGCGCGGCGAGGTGGACCTCGCGCTGGCCGGCGGCACCCTGCTGCACATCGCCCCGCAGTACACGATCGCCGAGACCAAGGGCGGCTTCCTCTCCCCGCAGGGCCGCTCGCGCACCTTCGACGCCGCCGCCGACGGCTACGTCCGGGCCGAGGGCGTCGCCGTGGTCGCGCTCAAGCGGCTCTCCGACGCGCTCCGCGACGGCGACCCGATCCACGCCGTCGTCATCGGCAGCGGCGTCAACCAGGACGGCCGCACCAACGGCATCACCGTGCCCAACCCGGACGCCCAGGTCACCCTCATCGAACGGGTCTGCGCCGAGGCGGGGATCACCCCCGGCGACCTCCAGTACGTCGAGGCGCACGGCACCTCCACCCCGGTCGGCGACCCGATCGAGGCCAACGCGCTGGCCCGGGCGCTCGCCGTCGGCCGCCGCCCCGGCGACGCCTGCTACGTCGGCTCGGTGAAGACCAACATCGGGCACACCGAGTCGGCCTCCGGCCTGGCCGGGCTGATCAAGTCCGCGCTGGCCCTCAAGCACCGGCTGATCCCGCCGCACATCAACCTGGAGCGGCTCAACCCGGCGATCGACCCGGCCACCCTGCCGTACCGGATCCCCACCGAGCCCACCCCCTGGCCGGACCACCGGGGCCCGGCCCGGGCCGGGGTCAACTCCTTCGGCTTCGGCGGCACCAACGCGCACGTGCTGCTGGAGGCCGCGCCCGAGCCGGTGCCCGCGGCCGTCGCCGAGCCGTCCGTCGAGTCGTCCGTCGAGCCGTTCGCCGAGTCGTCCGTCGAGCCGTCCGCGACCCCGGCGGACGCCGTCGACCAGCCCGCCTGGACGGTGCTGCCGCTCACCGCCCGCGAGGCCGCCGCGCTGCCCGAGCTCGCCGCCGGTGTCCAGGCCGAGCTCGCCGGCGTCCGCGGCGGCACCCCGGCCCGCCCCGCCGACCTCGGCCACACCCTCGCCCACCGCCGCCAGCGCCACGACGCCCGGCTGGCGATCGTCTACGACGCCCGCGAACACGCCGCCCGCGCCTCGCTCGACGAGGCGTTCACCGCCCACCTGCGCGGCGAACCGCACCATCGGGTGGTCACCGGCCACCGCCGCGAGGCCCGGCACCGCCGGCTCGCCTGGGTCTTCACCGGCATGGGCCCGCAGTGGTGGGGCATGGGCCGCCGGCTCTACGCCACCGAACCGGTCTACCGGGAGGCCGTCGACCGCTGCGCCGAGCACCTCGCCGAGCTCACCGGCTGGTCGCTGACCGAGGAGCTCGCCGCCGACGAGGCGCACTCCCGGATGGCCGAGACCTGGCTCGCCCAGCCCGCCAACTTCGCCGTCCAGGTCGGCCTGGCCGCGCTCTGGCGCAGCCGGGGCGTCCACCCGGACGCGATCGTCGGCCACTCCACCGGCGAGGTCGCCGCCTTCCACGAGGCCGGCGTCTACGACCTGGCCGACGCCGTCAAGGTCGTGGTCCACCGCAGCCGGCTCCAGCAGAAGCTGGCCGGCACCGGCGGCATGCTCGCCGTCGCGCTCACCGAGGCCGAGGCGCTGCGCCGGCTCCGCCCGTACGGGGACGCGGTCTCGGTCGCCGCCGTCAACAGCCCCAGCTCGCTCACCCTCGCGGGGGACGAGACCGTGCTGGCCGAACTGGCCGCCGCGCTCACCGCCGAGCAGGTCTTCGCCCGGCAGCTGACCGTCGAAGTGCCCTACCACAGCGCCCGGATGGAGCTGATCAAGGACGAGCTGCTGGAGTCGCTCGCCGACCTCAAGCCCCGCCCGGCCCGGGTCCCGCTCCACCTCACCGGCCGCACGGGCACCGCGCACGGCACCGAACTGGACGCGGACTACTGGTGGGACAACGTCCGCGACACCGTCCGCTTCCGGCAGGCGGTGGAGCGGCTGACCGACGACGGCTACGGCCTGTTCCTGGAGATCGGCCCGCACCCGGTGCTCGGCCGCTCGATCCAGGAGACCGTCGAGGCCCACCCCGGCACCGCCGACCGGCCCGCGCTGCGCACGCTGCCCTCGATCCGCCGCCAGGAGGACGAACGGGCCACCTTCACCGCCTCGTTGGCCGAGCTCTTCACGCTCGGCGTCGAGGTCGACTGGACGGTGCTCCAGCCCGCCGGGCGGACCGTCCCGCTGCCGCGCTACCCGTTCCGGCGGGACCGCCACTGGGTCGAGCCGCGGGCGGTCGAGCAGGTCCGGCAGGGGCGGGTCGACCACCCGCTGCTCGGCCGTCGCCTCCCCGGCGCCGAACCGGCCTGGGAGGCCCGGCTGGACGCGGAGGCGCTGCCCTACCTGGAGGACCACCGGATCCAGGGCGACGTGCTGTTCCCGGCCGCCGGCTACCTGGAGATGGCCGTCCAGGCCGTCCGCGCGCTGACCGGCGGCACGGACGCCGCGCTGGCCGGCATCGAGCTGCGCAAGGCGCTGTTCCTGCCCGACGAGGAGAGCCGGGCCGTCCGGCTCACCCTCTCCGCCGAGCACGGCGCCTTCACCGTCGCCACCGGCGACGGCCCCGACCGCACGGTGCACACGGTCGGCACCGTCCGCCCCGGCCAGCGCCGCCGCCCCGCCCGGCCGCTGGACGTCGCGGCGGTGCGCGACCGGGCGGTCCGCCGGCTCGCCGGGCCGGACTGCTACACCGCGCTCGCCGCCCTCGGCTACCACTACGGCCCCGCGTTCCAGGGCATCGAGGAGGTCTGGATCGGGCCCGGCGAGGCGCTGGCCCGGATCCGTCCGACGGCGGCGGTGGCCGGGCAGGGGCAGCACCACCAGGTGCACCCGGTGGTGATGGACGCCTTCTTCCAGACCCTGCTGACGCCCCAGCTGCTGGCCGGGCGCCCGGACGGGGCGGGCATCCGGCTGCCGGTCACGATCGAGGAGGTCCGGCTGGACGCGGTCGGGGACCGGACGCTCTGGGTGCACGCCACGATCACCCGGGACGCCGGCCACGAACTCGTCGGCGACCTGGCGGTGCACGACGAGCACGGCGCGCCGCTTGGCGGGATCACCGGCTTCCGGGCCGCCGACGTCGAACAGGCCGCCACCGCGGTCGGCCTGGGCACCATCGACGGCTGGCTCGCCGAACCGGTCTGGACCGAACTGCCGGCCGTCGCCGACGTGCCCGGCCCGCTCGCCGAACACCCCGACCACTGGCTGCTGTTCGCCGACCGGGGCGGCGTCGCCGAGGCGCTCGCCGCGCGGATCACCGCCCGCGGCGGCAGCTGCGCACTGGTGGAGCCCGGCACCGGCTACCGGCCCGCCGAGGGCGGCCGGCCGGCCACCGTGGCGCCCGGCTCGGCCGCCGACCTCGCCCGACTGCTGGCCGACCGGCGGGCCACCGGCGCACCCGACCCGGCCGCCGTCGTCCACCTCTGGAACCTCGACCGGCCCGAACTGGCCGCCGCCGACCACGCCACCGTCGCCGCCCACACCGCCCCGGGCGCGTACAGCCTGGTCACCCTCGCGGCTCTGCTCTCCGCCGAACTCCCGGCCTGCCGCCTCCACGTCGTCACCCGCTCCGCCCAACCCACCACCCCGGACGACCCCGTCGAACCCCTGGCCGCCCCCGCCTGGGGCATCACCCGCGTCCTCCGCCACCAGGAACTCCCGGCCCACCAGGGCAAGCTGATCGACCTGGGCCCCACCGGAACGCTCACCCCACCCCCGCCCCCCGCCTCCGACGCCCACCCGGCACCCACCGAGGCCCCCGCCTCCGGCTCGGCCGCCGCCGCGACTCCCGCTGATGCCTTCGCCCCCACCTCCTCCGCTGCCCCCGCTGCGAGCGTGGCCGGGGCGGCCGTCTCGCTCGAAGCGGATGCGTTGCTGCGGGAGTTCGCGGTGGCCGACGAGGATGAGGTCGCGTTGCGCGGCGGCCGGCGGCTGGCCTGCCGGTTGCGGGCGGCGGAGGGGTTGAGCCGGCCGTTGGTGCCGAGTCTGCGGGCGGACGGCGCGTACCTGGTGACCGGGGCGTTCGGGGCGCTCGGGCGGCTGCTCTGCCGGACGCTGGTCCGGCGGGGGGCCCGGCGGCTGATCCTGGTCGGCCGCAGTGCGCTGCCGCCGCGTGAGCGGTGGCGCGAGCTCGACCCGGCGAGTCCGGCCGGGGAGCGCGCGGCGTTCCTGCGCGAGCTGGAGGCGCTGGGCGCCGAGCCGATCCCGGCGCCGCTGGACGTCACCGACGAGGCCGCGCTGGGCGCCTGGCTGGCCGAGTACCGGCGGCTGGACCGGCCGCCGATCCGCGGCGTCTTCCACCTGGCCGGGCAGGTCCGGGACACCCTGGTGGGCGAGTTGGACCGGGCGACCTTCGACGCCGTGCACGGTCCCAAGGTGCTCGGCGGGTTCGCGCTGCACCGGCAGCTGGCCGGCGAGCCGCTCGACCACTTCGTGCTGTTCGCCTCGATCGCCTCGCTGCTGACCACCGCCGGCCAGACCAACTACGCCGCCGGGAACGCCTTCCTGGACGCCCTCGCCCACCACCGCCGGGCTCTCGGTCTGCCCGCGCTGAGCCTCGACTGGGGCCCCTGGGCCACCGGCATGATCGAGGAGCTCGGCCTGATCGAGCACTACCGGCACAGCCGGGGCATGAGCTCGCTGGCCCCGGAGACCGGGATGGCGGTGCTGGAGCGGGTGCTCGGCCAGGACCGCGCCCAGCTGCTGGTGGCCACGGTGGTGGACTGGCCGGTGTTCCTCTCCTGGTACCCGGCCCCGCCGCCGCTGGTTGCGGACCTGGCCGCCGCCGCCCGGGAGGCCGCGCCGGCGGCCGAGCAGACCGGCCTGCTGGACACCCTGCGGGCGGCCGGCGAGCCGGAGCGGCTGGCGCTGCTGACCGAGCGGTTCACCCTGCTGGCCGCCACCGTGCTGCGGGTGCCGGCCGAGCAGATCGAGCCGTCCGCCGGGCTCGGCGGGCTGGGCCTGGACTCGCTGCTGGCGATGGAGCTGCGGGCCCGGCTGAGCACCGAACTCGGCACCACCCTGCCCGTCGTCGCCCTGCTCGGCAACGCGCCGGTGGCCGAGCTGGTGGCCCGGCTGCACGAGTCGCTGGCCGAGCTGCTGGCCGAGGACCCGGCGGGCGAGGGCGCGGCGGAGGTGGAGCTGTTCGAGGACGAGTCGGCCCACCCGCTGACCCAGAACCAGAAGGCGCTCTGGTTCCTCAAGCAGCTCAACCCGGACGGCTTCGCCTACAACATCGGCGGCGCCGTCGAGGTGCGGGTGGAGCTGGAGCCGGAGCTGATGGCGGTGGCCTTCCGGGCGATGGTGGAGCGCCACCCGAGCCTGCGGGCCAACTTCGTGCTGGACGGCGGCCGGGCGGTGCAGCGGATCTCGGCCGCGGTGGAGCCGGACTTCGGGGTGTTCGACGTCGAGCACCTGGAGTGGGACGAGATCCACGCGATGATCGTCCGCGAGTACCGCCGGCCGTACGACCTGGAGCGGGACCCGCTGGTGCGGTTCCGGCTGTTCCGGCGCGGTCCGGCCCGCTGGGTGATCATGAAGGCGGTGCACCACATCGTCTCGGACGCGATCTCCACCTTCACCTTCATCGAGGAGCTGCTCGCCGTCTACGAGGGGCTGCGGCAGGGCCGTCCGCCCGCGCTGCCCCCGGTGACCGCGCGCTACCTGGACTTCCTCAACCGCCAGAACGCCTTCCTGGCCGGCCGCGAGGCGCCGAGGATGCTCGACTACTGGCGTTCGCACCTGCCGGCCGAGGTCCCGGTACTCAGCCTGCCCACCGACAAGCCGCGCCCGGCGGTGCAGACCCACAACGGGGCCTCCGAGTTCTTCGTGCTGGACGAGGAGCTGAGCGCACGGGTGCACGCGCTGGCCCGCGAGCACAACGTCACCGTGTTCATGGTGCTGCTCGGCGCCTACTACCTGCTGCTGCACGCCTACGCGGGCCAGGACGACGTCATCGTCGGCAGCCCGGTGACCGGCCGCACCGACGAGGAGTTCGCCGGCGTCTACGGCTACTTCGTGAACCCGCTGCCGCTGCACGTCTCGCTCGCCGGCGAGCCGACCGTCGCCGAGCTGCTGGACCGGGTGCGGACCACCGTGCTGGGCGGGCTGGACCACCAGGAGTACCCGTTCGTGCTGCTGGTGGAGAAGCTCGGGCTGCAGCACGACCCGAGCCGCTCGGCGGTCTTCCAGGCGATGTTCATCCTGCTCCACCACAAGGTGGCCACCGAGAAGTACGGCTACCACCTGGAGTACATCGAACTCCCGGAGGAGGAGGGGCAGTTCGACCTCACCCTGTCCGCCTACGAGGACGAGGCCGAGCGCCGCTTCCACTGCGTGTTCAAGTACAACACCGACCTCTTCCTGCCCGCGACGATGGCCCGGCTGGCCGGCCACTACGTCAACCTGCTCTCCGCGCTGACCACCGCCGGGCCGGAACGGGCCGCCACCGGGCTGGAGTTGCTGGGCCGCGAGGAGCGGGCGGTGGTGCTCCGGGAGTGGAGCGGCGCCGACCGCCGGGTGCCCTACCGGGAGCCGGTGCACGAGCTGGTGCTGCGGGCGGCGGCGGCCGATCCGGCGGCGCCCGCGGTGGTGGCGCCGGCCGAGTCCGGGCCGACCGCCCGGCTGAGCTACGGCGAGCTGGCCGAGCGGTCCGGGCGGGCGGCGGCCCGGCTGCGCGCGCTGGGCGCCGGGCCGGGCACGGTGGTGGCGCTCTGCCTGGAGAAGTCGCCGGAGCTGATCGTCGCCCTGCTCGCGGTGCTCCGCACGGGGGCCGCGTACCTGCCGCTGGACCCGGGGCACCCGGTGGACCGGCTGGCGTACATGGTCGAGCACGCCGGCGCGGGGCTGCTGGTCGGGGACGACCGGGAGCGGCTCGGCGGGCTGCCCGCCCGGCTGGTCACCACCGCCGAACTCGACGGCGCCGAACTCGGCGGCGGCGACGGCGGGTTCGAGGACGTTCCGGTGGCGCTGGACGACCCGGCCTACGTCATCTACACCTCCGGCTCCACCGGCCGTCCCAAGGCCGTCCGGGTCGGCCACGGCAACCTCGCCTCGGCGTACCAGGCCTGGCGCGCCGAGTACCGGCTGGACACCGACGCGCGGGTGCACCTCCAGATGGCGAGCCCGTCCTTCGACGTGTTCACCGGCGACGTGGTCCGCGCGCTCTGCTCGGGCGGCGCCCTGGTGCTGGTCGGCCGGGAGCTGCTGTTCAACACGGCCCGGCTGGACGAGGTGATGCGCGCCGAGCGGGTGGACGCGGCGGAGTTCGTCCCGGCCGTGGTCCGCACCGTGCTGGACCACTGTGAACGGACCGGCCGGGACCTGGCGTTCATGCGGCTGCTGGTGGTCGGCTCGGACGTCTGGAAGGTCGAGGAGTACGAGCGGCTGCGGGCCCTGTGCGGCCCGCAGACCAGGCTGGTCAACTCCTACGGCCTGACCGAGGCCACCATCGACAGCGCCTACTTCGAGGGCCCGGCGGACGGGCTGGAGCCGAGCCGGATGGTCCCGATCGGGCGGCCGTTCCCGAACAGCTCGTTCCACCTGCTGGACGCGCACGGCCGGCCCGTCCCGCCGGGCGTCACCGGCGAGTTGTGGATCGGCGGCGACGGCGTGGCGCTCGGCTACGCGGGCGACGAGGAGCAGACCGCCCGCCGCTTCGCCACCCTGCCGCTGGGCGGCGCCGACGGCACCGAGCCGGTCCGGCTCTACCGCACCGGGGACCTCGCCTGCTGGGACGCCGACGGCGGGGTGCACCTGCTCGGCCGGGCCGACTCGCAGATCAAGGTCCGCGGCCACCGGATCGAGCTGGGCGAGATCGAGACCCAGCTCGCCGCCTGGCCCGAGCTGGAGCGGGCGGTGGTCACCGTCCGGCCGGACCGCGGCGGCGAGCACGTGCTCTGCGCGTACTGCGTGCCCGCGCCCGGGCGGGTGCTGGACCGGCGCGAACTCCGCCGCCACCTGGCCAGCTACCTGCCGACCTTCATGATCCCGGCGCACTTCGTCGAGCTGGCCGCGCTGCCGCTGACCGCCAACGGCAAGGTCGACACGGCCGCGCTGCCCGAGCCCCGGACGGACGCCGACGAGCAGGCGGTCGAGCCGCCGGTCACCCTCTACGAGCTCCGGATGGCCGAGCACTGGCGGGCTCTCCTGGGCATCGAGGAGCCGGGCCTCCAGCACGACTTCTTCGAGTCCGGCGGCTCCTCGATCAAGCTGATCGAGCTGATCCACGGGCTGCAGGCCGAGCTCAACATCCGGATCCCGGTCAGCCAGCTGTTCAAGGTCACCACCCTGCACGGGATGGCGAAGACCGTCGAGCACATCATCACCGGCCGGATCGAGGGCGCCCAGCCGTACCTGTGGTTCAACCAGGAGCAGCAGCAGACGCTGTTCTGCTTCCCGCCGGCCGGCGGGCACGGCCTGGTCTACCGGCAGTTCGCGGCGCACCTGCCGGAGTACCGGATGATCGCCTTCAACTACGTGACCGGGGACGACAAGGTCGACCGGTACGCGGACCTGGTGGAGGCGCTCCAGCCGGAGGGGCCGTGCGCGCTGCTCGGCTACTCGCTCGGCGGCAACCTCGCCTTCGAGGTGGCCAAGGAGCTGGAGCGGCGCGGCCGGGCGGTGCCCAATGTGGTGATCATGGACTCGCACCGGATCCCGGAGTCCTTCGACCTCGCCGACGAGCACGTCCAGGCCTTCGAGCGGGAGCTGGCCGAGCACCTGCGGCGGCACACCGGTTCGACCGCGGTCGCCGAGGAGACCCGCGAACAGGCCCGGGACTACCTGCGGTTCTGCAGCCGCACGCCCAACCTCGGGGTGGTCACCGCCGCGCTCAGCGTGATCTCGGACGACGAGAAGGTGGCGCTCTACGACGCCGGCCGGCACGGCGCCTGGCACGGCAGCTCGGCCACCCGCACGGCGGTCTTCCAGGGCTTCGGCACCCACGCCGAGATGCTCGACCGCGACTTCATCGCCCACAACGCCGGGCTCGCCCGGTCGATCCTCACCGGAGCCACCGCCCATGCGTCCTGAGACCGCCCTCGGCCTGCCCGTGCCCAACGCGCCCGCCCCCGGCCTGCCCGTCCCCGCGCGGGAGGCGGACCCGTCCGCGCTCGGCCGGCCGGAGCCGCCGCTGGCCTACCCCTTCGAGCCGAACGGGCTCGAACTCGACCCCCGCTACGCCGAGTTGCGCGAGCGCCCGCTGATCCGGATCCGGATGCCGTACGGCGACGACGCCTGGCTGGTGACCAGGTACGAGGACGTCCGCACGGTGCTCGCCGACCCGCGGTTCAGCCTGGCCGCCGCGATGGGGGAGGACCAGCCCCGGATGCGCCCGGTGGCCCGCACCGGGGCCGGCCTGTTCTCCACCGAGCCGCCCGAGCACACCCGGCTGCGCGCGCTGGTGGCCCGGGAGTTCAGCGCCCGCCGGGTCGAGGGGCTGCGCGAGCGGGCCCGCGAGCTGGCCGACGAACTGCTCGACGCCATCGTGGCGGCCGGTCAGCCGGCCGACCTGGTCGAGGACTTCGCCATCCCGATGCCGACCACCATCATCTGCGAGGTGCTCGGCATCCCGGCCGCGGACCACCGGATGCTCTGGGAGTGGGCCGAGACGGTCCTCTCCGCCGTCACGCCCGCCGAGGTGCTGGCCGTGGAGGGCCGGGCGTTCATCGACCACATGGCCGGCGTGCTGGAGCTGCGCGGCCGCGAGCCCGGCCCGGACCTGCTCACCACACTGGTCCGGGCCTGCCGGGAGCAGGGGCTGATCAGCGAGGAGGAGCTGCTCTCGATCGCCTGCGATCTGCTGATCGCCGGCTTCGTCTCCACCACCAACCAGATCGGCAACTTCTTCCACCAACTGCTGGTGAACCCGGAGGAGGCGAAGCGGCTGCGGGAGCGGCCCGAGCTGATCCCGCGGGCGGTCGAGGAGCTGATGCGGTACGTGCCGCTGCTCACCGGCTTCAGTCTGCCCCGGTACGCGACCGCCGACGTGGAGCTGGGCGGCGTGGTGATCCGGGCCGGCGAGGCGGTGATGATCGCCACCGCTGCCGCCAACCGCGACCCGGAGGTGTTCGAGGAGCCGGAGCGGCTGGACCTGGACCGCCCGGTCAACCCGCACATCGGCTTCGGCCACGGCGTGCACTACTGCATCGGCGCCCACCTGGCCCGGCTGGAGCTCCAGGTGGCGATCGAGCGGGTGCTGACCCGGCTGCCCGGCCTGCGGTTGGCCGTCCCCGAGCCCGAACTGCGCTGGAAGCAGGACGCGATGGTGAACGGCCTCCAGGCGCTCCCGATCGCCTGGTGAGCACCGTGAACACCCGAGGCGCCACCCGAGGCACCACCCACGGACCGACGAGGAAGGCTGGCATGACGACGAGGGCTGTGATGACGAAGGACGGCGGTACCAGACCCCGCCGGGAGACGATGATCATCGTCGGCGGCGGTCTGGGCGGCCTCTCCACCGGGTGCTACGCCCGGATGAACGGCTACCGGACCAGGATCTTCGAGATGCACGAGATCCCCGGCGGCTCCTGCACCGGCTGGGACCGCAGCGACTTCACCTTCGACTGGTGCATCAGCTGGCTGCTCGGCAACGGCCCGGGCAACGAGATGTACCAGATCTGGCTCGAACTCGGCGCCCTCCAGGGCAAGGAGATGCGGCACTTCGACGTGTTCAACATCGTCCGGGGCCGGGACGGCCGGGCGGTCCGCTTCTACTCCGACCCGGACCGGCTGGAGGCGCACCTGCTCGGCCTCTCCCCGGCCGACGCCGCGCCGATCCGGGAGTTCTGCGCGGGCATCCGGACCTTCCGCAAGGCGCTGGCGGTCTACCCGTTCCTCAAGCCGGTCGGCCTGATGGGCCGGCTGGAGCGCTGGCGGATGCTGGCGTCCTTCCTCCCGTACTTCAACACCATCCGCAAGTCGATCACGGTGCTGATGACCGACTACGCCCAGCGGTTCCGGGACCCGCTGCTGCGCGAGGCGTTCAACTTCATCCTGTACGAGAAGCACCCGGCCTTCCCGGTGCTGCCGTTCTACTTCCAGCTCGCCTCGCACGCCAACCAGGCGGCCGGGGTGCCCGAGGGCGGTTCGCTCGGGCTGGCCCGGTCGATCGAGGAGCGGTACCGCAAGCTCGGCGGGGAGATCACCTACAACGCCAAGGTCGAGGAGATCCTGGTCGAGCGGGACCGCGCGGTGGGCGTGCGGCTCAGCGACGGCCGGGAGTTCCGCGCGGACGTGGTGGTCTCCGCCGCCGACGGCCACACCACGGTGATGAAGCTGCTCAAGGGCAAGTACCTGAACGACACCTACCGCAGGCTGTACACCTCGCTGATCGACGAGCCGGGCCAGCTGTCGCCCGGCTACGTGTCGCTCTTCCTGGGCCTGCGCAAGCCCTTCCCGGAGGGCGACCCGTGCACCACCTACCTGCTGTCGGAGCGGGAGTCGGCGGAGCTCACCGGGATCCGCTGCCCGTCCATGAACGTGCAGTTCCGCACCCGGCACTACCCGGAGCTGGCGCCGCGCGAGTCGACGGTGGTGTTCGCGACGTACTTCTCCGAGATCGGCCCGTGGCGGGCGCTGCACGAGGGCCCGGAGCAGTCCTCCCGGGTGCGGCGCGGCGAGGAGCTGCACACCCTGCCGGTGAAGCACGGCCGGGAGTACATGGCGGCCAAGCGGCGGGTCCGCAACGGCATCGTCGGCTTCCTGGACGAGCGGTTCCCCGGCTTCAAGGACGCGGTGGCGGTGGCCGACGTGTCCACCCCGCTCACCCAGGTCCGCTACACCGGCGTCTACGACGGCACCTTCCCGGGCTGGAACCCCTTCGTGGAGGGCGCGGAGACGGTGGAGGAGGAGATCAAGAAGAGCGGTCCGGTGCTGCCCGGGCTCTCGGACTTCTACCTCTCCGGAGTCTGGGCGACCATCGGCGGGCTGATCCGGGCGGCCGCCGCCGGGCGGCACGTCGTGCAGTTCATCTGCCGGGACGACGGGCTGGAGTTCACCGCCGAGATCGACCGCAGCGCGCCGCCGCCGACGCACCTGCTGATCCCGGTGGGCCGGGTGCCGGAGCAGGCCGGGACGAGTACCGACAGTGGAAGCGACGTGGAGAACGTGGAGACGGGAGCGCTGGCATGAGGATCGAGAAGTGGGTCGTCCGGGAGCACCTGGACGGCGTGCCCGATGTGAACCGGGTCTACGAGAAGGTGGTCGAGGAGGTCGGGATCGACCTGGCCCCGGACGAGATGCTGTTCCGCACCCGGTACGTCTCGGTGGACCCGTACCAGAACGGCCTGGCGCTGGAGACGCCGATCGGCCACCACATGGGCGCGGACTCGATCATGGAGGTGGTGGAGGCCGGTCCGGAGGCGGCGTTCCGGGTCGGCGACCTGGTGCAGGGCTTCGGCGGCTGGCGCAGCCACGTCGTCCACAACGGCGCCGAGGAGCTGTGGAAGACCGGCATCTTCCCGATGGTCTTCCCGGCCTACCGCCGGCTCGACCCGGCCTGGTACGACGAGCGGCTGCCGGTCTCCACCGCGCTCGGCATCATGGGCGCGCCCGGGATGACCGCCTGGGGCACGCTCTCCTGGTTCCTGGACGTCCGGCCCGGCGACACCGTGGTGATCAGCGGCGCCTCCGGCTCGATCGGCACCCTGGTCGGCCAGCTGGCGAAGCGGGCCGGGGCCGGCCGGGTGGTCGGCACCACCGCCTCGCCGGGCAAGGCCGAGTACCTGCGCGAGCTGGGCTTCGACGACGTGGTGCGCTACGACCAGACCGACGACGCCGAGAAGGCCCGGCAAGCGCTGCTGCTGGCCGCGCCGGACGGGGTCGACCGGTACTTCGACAACCTGGGCGGCACGATCACCGACGCGGTGTTCACCATGCTCAACGTGGACAGCAAGGTGGCGGTCTGCTGGCAGTGGGCGACCACGGTGAACGGCGAGCTGACCGGGCCCCGGCTGCTGCCGTACATCATGTTCCCGCGCACCACGATCCGCGGGATCTTCGCCCAGGAGTGGTTCACCGAGCCGCTGCTGGAGCGGATGCACCGGGAGCTGGGCGGGCTGGTCCGCAGCGGGGAGATCCGCTACCACCAAACCGTGCACAAGGGGTTCGACGAGATCCCGCGGGCCTACCGGAGCCTCTACCTGGACCGGGAGGCCAACCGGGGCAAGGTGCTGGTCGAGGTGTGAGCCGGTCCCGGGCGGGCGGGAACGCCCGCCCGGGCAGACCGGTCAGTCCTCGTCCGGGCCGCCGGCGTCGGAGCTGTCCGGGGTGCCGGTGAGCGCGTAGCCCTGGCGGCGCGCCTCGTAGCAGGCCACCGTCGCGGCGGCGGAGACGTTCAGCGAGCCGACCCGGCCCAGCTGCGGCACGAACACCACCTGGTCGCAGAGTTCGAGCGCGTCGGCGGTCACGCCGCGGTCCTCGTGGCCCAGCACGAAGGCGACCGCCGGGGTCAGCTCGGCGGCGAACATCGGCACCGCCTCGTCCGCCAGCTCCAGGCCGACCACCTTGAAGCCGTCGCCCTTCGCCGCCGCCACCGCGTCCGCGACGGTGGGGAAGTGCTCCACCTTCAGGTACTTGTCGGTGCCCATCGCGGCCTTCTGCGCGCCCGAGGAGCGCACCGAGGGGGTGTCGCCGGTGAGGTACAGCTTCTCCGCGCCCATCGCGGCGGCGGTCCGGACGATCGAGCCGACGTTGAACGGCGACTGGAGGTTCTCCAGGATCATCGCGAGCCGGAACTCGTTGCCACGCCGCCACGAGCGGTGCAGCCGCTTCAGTTCGGTCCCGCGGAGCTGCTTCACGACGTCGTCCCTCGTCCACTCTCGGGGCCCTCGCCCGCCGTCGGGCGGGGCCGCGCTTCCAGAATCCGGAACCCGTTGACCGAGGCCACACGGGTGGTCGGGTAACCCTGCTCGTTCAGCCACTTCTGCAGCGAGTCCGAGCCCAGGTGCTTTTGCACCACCAGGAACGCCGAACCGTCCGGGGTGAGCCGGCCGAGCCACTGCTCCAGCAGCCGGCGCAGCGCCGCCTTGCCGATCCGGATCGGCGGGTTGGAGTAGATCGCCGCGAACCGCTGGTCGGCGGGGACCTCCTCGGGCAGCGCGGCCTGCACGTTGCCCAGCCCCAGCGCCTCGGCGTTGTGCCGGACCAGCTCCAGGGCGCGGTTGTTCACGTCCACCGCCCAGACCGGGAGCCGCTTGCGCCGGGTCGCCCAGGTCAGCGCGATCGGGCCGTAGCCGCAGCCGACGTCCAGGATCGGGCCGCGCACCCGGGGCGGCGGGGCGTGCTCCAGCAGGATCCGGGTGCCCGGGTCCAGCCGGGTGCGGGAGAAGACGCCCGCGTCGGTGGTCAGTTCCAGGGTGAGGTCCGGCAGGGTGACCGTGATCGGACGGCGCTCGCTGGCGACCTCGGGTGCACCGCTGAAGTAGTGCGAGCCGGACATGGTTTCCCCGTCGTTCGTAAGGGCCTCGGGGCCACCGGGAGGTGTGGGTAAGCCCTGCTGGTACGGCACCGATCGTACCCCGGTGGCCGGGAGGCCCGTCCGCGCGCACGGCCCGTACGGCGCGGCCGCCGTCGCGCCCGGGCGGCCGCCGACGGATACTTCCAGTACCCCCACCGGGCCGGGGGGAGCCTCCGAACAGCGAGGACGGACGCCATGCCGCAGAACCACGAGGACTACCTGGACGAGGTCGACGAGGCCGTGGAACCGGAGGGAGCGGCGGAGGAGGACGAGTACGACGAGCTGGCCGAGCGCCGCGCGCTCGGCGCGGACCCGGCCACCGACGTCGCGGACGTCGCGGAGCAGAGCCGGGTCGTCCAGCTGGACGAGGACGAGTACCGGGAGTAGTCCCCGCAGCTACAGCGCCCCGCGGCGCTGGAGCCAGCCGAACGCCGCCCAGCCCGGCAGCACCGGCAGGACGAGCGTGAGCAGTCGGAAGAGCGCGACGGCGGCCAGCGCCCCGCCGCCCTCCATCGAGCCGACCAGCTCCAGCCCCTTCGCCAGCATGCCGTCCACGACCCCGGCCCCGCCCGGCGTCGGCGCCGCGCTGCCGGCCGCGTTGCCGACCAGGAACACCACCCCGACCGAGGCGAAGGCCGGTTCCCGCCCGACCGCCCGGGCGCAGCAGTACAGGCAGGTGATCAGGGTGATCGACACCAGCAGCTGACCGGTGAAGCCGATCGCCAGCCGGCCCGGGTTGCGCAGCAGCTCCACCAGCCGGGGCAGCACCTCGGTGGTCAGCGGCCGCAGCCGCGCGGCCAGCCAGCGCCGGGCCGGCGGCACCGCCCAGACCGCGGCCAGCAGGGCGCCCGCCACCGCGAGGCCGCCGGCCACGGTCGGCAGCGCGTCCAGTTCCGAGCCGCCGGGCTCCACGCCGGTCAGGTAGACGAAGGCGCCGAGCTGGAGCAGGTGCAGCACCAGGCCGAGCAGCTGGCCGACGCCGACGCTGGACAGCGCCTGCGCGGTCGGGATGCCGGCCCGCTGGAGGAAGCGGGTGTTCAGGGCGACGCCGCCGACCCCGCCGGGGGAGACCAGCTTCACGAAGGAGCCGGCCAGCTGGACGAGCACGGCGTTGCGGAAGTCCAGCCGCTCCGGGACGAAGCCGACGAAGCCCATCGCCGAGACGACGTGGCTGGCGGCGGCCGCGAGCAGGGCCAGCACGAGCCAGAACGGGTCGGCGTCGGCGACGGCGGCGATCGGGTTCTGCTCGCTGACGAAGAACTGGGGCAGCAGCAGCCAGCCGGCCGCCACGCCGCCGACGACGACGAGCAGGGTGCGGGGGCGCAGTCGCTCCAGCTTGACCGGGCGGACCGGCGCCTGCGGGCGGCTGCGGAGCACCTCGGCGCGGATCTCGTCGAGCAGGTCTTGGACGGGCCCGGCCGGTGCGGGGGTCTGGTCGTGCCGCCCGGGGGCCTTGTCCCCCTGGGCCGGGGTGCTGCCGCGCTGGGCGGGGGTGCTGTCGTGCCGGGCGCCGGCCTTGTCGGGCCGGGCGGGGACGGCGGCGGTGCGGCGGGCGGCGGCGGCCCGCTTGAGGGCGTGCCGGGTCTCCCGGGCCAGTGCGATCGGCTGCAGCAGCGGCAGCGCCGCGCCGACCGCGTCCGGGCCGAGCACCGCCACCGCCGCGCGGACCGACCGCTCGGCGCCGACCCGCAGGGCCAGCGTGGTCAGCAGCTGGGCGATGTCGGCGCGCAGCACCAGTTCGCTGGCCGCGATGTCGCCGTCCGCGAAGCCCAGCAGGTGCACCGCCCCGGCGCCGTCCACCAGCAGCGCGGACGGCACCAGCGCCCGGTGCGAGATCTCCCGCCGCTGGAGCAGCGCCAGCTGGCCCCAGGCGTCGGCGAGCAGCGCGTCGGTGAGCTCCTCGTCGGCCAGCTCGTCCAGGGTGCGGCCGGGCAGCCGCTCGTAGGCGACCAGCGCGGTGTCCGGGCCGAGCTCGGCGGTGGCGGCGATCCGGCAGGTGCGGACCCCGGCGGCGACGGCCGCGTAGGAGACCAGCGCCTCGTGCTCCAGCCCGGTGCGCAGCGAGCGCAGGGCGCGCGGGTGCGGGGCGGTGCGCAGCCGCAGCCGGCGCCAGGCCCGCTGCACCAGGGCGGCGGTGACCGCCTGCCGGTCGAGCAGCTGGACGTCGAGTTCGGGGCGGCCGGAGGTCTGGCGGACCAGGTAGCGGTCCGGGCCGGCCGGGGTGGCGGCGACCGGGCGCAGGCCCGCCCCGCGCAGGGTGTGCAGCAGCTGCGCGGGCCCCGGCGTCGGGTTGGGGGCGCCGACGGCGTAGCGGGTGCCGTGGGCGGCCGTCCAGCCGATCAGCAGCCCGAGCAGCAGGGCGGTCGGGGTGGCGACCCCGCCGGCCAGCCCGGCCAGGGCGGCGAGGGTGAGGGCGATCCGGGGCACCCGCCGTTCGCGGGCGCCGGAGGCGATGAGGAAGGCGAGGACGGGGGCGAGGTAGCCGTACACCGGCTCGGTGTGGGTGAGCGGGTCGCCCGGCAGCGGCTGGGTGAGCGCGGAGACCAGGGAGAACGGTGCCGAGCCGTCGATCCAGAGGTCGAGGGCGAGCGAGCCGCCGTACGCCAGGACGGCGGCCAGCAGGCCGTCGGCGAGGTGCTGGAGGACGTGCCGGCGGTCGCGGGTGCCGTCGAGCAGCCGGCGGGCGGCCGAGTAGCCGGGGACGAGGAGCAGCGCGGCGGTGGTGAGGCCGGTGGCGAGGCCGCCGAGCGGGTGCGGCACCAGGCGGGCGGCGTCGGCGACGTCGGCGGCGATGCCGTTGGTGGTGGCGCGGGCGTAGTCGGCGAGCAGCAGGGTGAGGGCGATCGCGGCGAGGCCGGCCAGCAGCCGGATCAGCGCCACGGGCTGCCGGACCCGGCCGGTGCGGGCTATGCCGGGGGGTGTCGGCGGGTGCTGCTCGGTGGTCGCGGGTGTCGCCGTCGGTGCCGATGACGGTGCCGATGACGGTGCCGCCGTCGGTGTCGTCGGTGCCGTCGCCGGAGCGGGCACCCCGTCGGCGGTGGGGGCACCGCGGGTGCCGCTGCTCGTTCTCCCCGTCACGTTGACCACGGATGGCATGCTCCCATGCGGGGCCGTCCGGCCGGGGCGTGTCTCGGGGCGCGGGCCGGGCCGGGCGTCACTACTCTGCGTCCATGAGCGCCTGCGAAGACCTCGCCGCCGCACCCCGGGACATCGCGGCCCTGCCGCCGGCGGACGGCTGCGCCGACTGCCTGGCGCAGGGGCGCCGGGACTGGGTGCATCTGCGGGTCTGCCTGGACTGCGGCCACATCGGCTGCTGCGACTTCTCGCCGCAGCGGCACGCCACCGCGCACTTCCACAACAGTTCCCATCCGGTGATCCGGTCCTACGAGCCGGGTGAGGACTGGCGCTGGTGCTACGTCCACGAGCTCATGGGTTGACGTCCCGGCGGTCATGGGTTGAGGTGTAATCCAGGGCCAATCGGGACATAAGGCCCGTATGCCCGTACACCTGTACGGCCCCCGGCCGACGTCCGGCGATCGTCCGACGATCGGGTCGACGTCCGTCCGGCCGGCGGGGCCGCCGAAGGGAGGCCGACGATGACCAAGCGAACACCCGGCAGCACCCACAAGCTCCGCCGTGGCACCCAGGAACTGCTCGAACGGCGGGGCATGGCGATGAGCCCCACCCCCGTCCCGCCACGGCTGGGCGGCGGCGGTCCACAGGCCGGCGCCGGCGCGTACGCGAGCACGTCCGCCTTCCGGCACGGCGGCCGGGACTCCGGGGCGGCGGTCATGCACTCCGCGCCCGCGCAGCACGCCGAACTCAAGGGCCACCGCCACCGCGGCGCCGAGAAGCACAGCGCGCACTGAGGGCACTGAGCGCACCGACTGTCCCGCCCTCCTGGTCGCCGCCCTGGTCACCGCCCTGAGCTCGTGTCAGGACGGTGGCCAGGGGGGATCGGTGGCGTTGTCGGTGGCCTGCGGTACCTTCGTGCCGATCGACGGAGCGGTGACATTGGGGGCAGGGCGATGGCCGAGCTGATGACGGATTCGGTGACCGGGTCGGTGACCGAGTCGGTGACCGAGGAGCCGGTCGAGCTCCAGCTGGAGCGGTACCGGACGGAACTCACCGGCTACTGCTACCGCATGCTCGGCTCCGTCTTCGAGGCCGAGGACGCCGTGCAGGACACCATGGTCCGGGCCTGGCGCGGGTACCGGGGCTTCGAGGGCCGGGCGGCGCTGCGCTCCTGGCTCTACCGGATCGCCACCAACGTCTGTCTGGACGCGCTGAACGGCCGCAACGGCCGGGCCCGTCCGATGGACCTCTCCGGCCCGTCCACCGTGGCCACCGCCTCCGGCGCCCAGCTGCCCGAGGTGCACTGGATCGGCCCGGCGCCGGACGGCCGGGTGCTGCCCGAGAGCGGGGACCCGGCCGAGGTGGCCGCGCAGCGCGAGTCGGTGCGGCTGGCCTTCGTCGCGATGCTCCAGCGGCTGGCGCCCCGGCAGCGGGCCGTGCTGATCCTGCGCGAGGTGTTCGGCTGGCGGGCCAACGAGGTCGCCGAGCTGCTCGGCGTCACCGTCGCCTCGGTCAACAGCGCGCTCCAGCGGGCCCGGGCCGCGATCGCCGCCGACCCCGCGGCCGCCCGGCCGGCGCCCGTCCTGGACGAGGACCACCAGGCGCTGCTGGCCCGGTACGTCACCGCCTTCGAGGCGTACGACATGGACGGCCTGGCGGCACTGCTGCACGAGGACGTCACGCTCAACATGCCGCCGTACGAGATGTGGCTGGCCGGGCGCGGGGAGATCCGCGACTGGATGCTCGGCCCGGGCTGCGGCTGCCGGGGCTCCCGGCTGGTGCCGGTCACGGCCAACGGCAGCCCGGCGTTCGCGCAGTACCGGCCGGGTGCGGAGGGCGGGCACGAGCCGTGGGCGCTGATCGTGGTGGAGGTGTCAGAGGGCCGGATCACGGGGCTCACCAACTTCCTCGACACCGATGTGCTGTTCCCGCTGTTCGGGCTGCCGCCGCGGCTGGCGGCCGGGCAGGAGCTGCCCGAGGTCGGGTAGCCCCGCGCCGTCCGGTTCGACCGGGAGGACGCCCCCGTCGATCGGGAGGCCGCCCCCGTCGACCGGGAGGACGTCGGCCAGCCCGCTGAACGCGATCAGTTCGCGCAGCGGGCCGCCGGCGTTGCGCAGGGCCAGCCGGACGCCGTGCCGGGCGGCGGCGCGTTTGAGCCGGGCCAGGGCGTCGACGACGGCCAGGTCGGCGGTGCGCAGGGCGGCCAGGTCGCAGGTGAGGTCCTTGGATTCGGTGTTCACACAGCTGAGACCGGCCGGGCGGACCGCTCTCATCGGCCGGTCCGAAGTTTTTTGGAAAACTTCGCCGAGGAGCGATGAGTTTCCGATGAGCCCCCGGTCTAACTCTTCGAAAGCGCGGCACCGAGCGGCGCACACTTCGAACAGAGGACAGCGACACCATGACCGAGAACCTCGGCACCGTGACCATCACCCGCGAGCTGCCCGCCGCCCCGGCGGACGTCTTCCGCGCGTACGTCGAGCCCGAGCAGTTCGTCCGCTTCTGGGGCCCGGTCGGCACCCACGTGCCGCTGGCGACCGTGACCATCGAGCCGCAGGTCGGCGGGCGCTTCGACAGCACGATGGTGATGGACGAGACCGGCGACGAGTACCCGGTGCGCGGCCGGTTCACCGCCATCCGCGAGGGCGAGCTGCTGGAGTTCCTGGAGGAGGGCGTCGGCATCCTCGGCCGGATCACCCTGGTCGACCTGGGCGAGGGCCGGACCAAGGTGATCATGCAGCAGGAGAACGTCCCGGCGATGTACCTGGGCCCGGAGGCCGAGGCCGGCCACAACTCCTCCTTCGACCGGCTGGTCGCGCACCTGGAGGAGCGCGCCGCGGGCCGGAGCTGAAGCGGCGGCGGGCGCGGCTGGCAGAGTGGGGCCCTGTTGCCCCGCGATCGAGGAGGTCCGCCGTGCCGGCCGAACCGTTGAAGTCCCGTGAAGAGTGGTTGGCCTCGCTGCCGCGCGTCTACGCGGCGGCGGGGTGCGTCCTGCGGGACGAGTCCGGGCGGATCCTGATCGTCAAGGCCGGGTACCGGGAGCACTGGCAGTTCCCGGGCGGGACGATCGACCTGGGGGAGGGGCCGGCCGAGTGCGCCGCCCGGGAGCTGGAGGAGGAGACCGGGATCGTCCGGTCGGCCGGGGAGCTGCTGGCGATCTCCTGGACCCACCCGTCCGGTGAACTCGACCATCCGGCCGGGCACTTCCTGTTCGACTTCGGCACCGTCCCGGACGGCACCCCCGTGACCGTCCCGGCCGGCGAACTGGACTCCCACCGCTGGGCGAGCGACGCCGAGGCGCTCGAACTGCTGGGCCCGGCGCGCTCGTTGCGGCTGCGCGCCGCACTGGAGGCGAAGGCCGACGGGCGGGTGCGGATCGTCACCACGCACGTGTCGGGCTTCTGAAGTCCTCCGTGCGGCACGGGAGTTCCGGGGCCCCGCCCGTCCCTGGGCGCGTTGTCCCGGGGCCCCGGAACGGTCCGGGTCAGGCCTGCTCGCCGCCGTCCTCCGCGCTCGACGCGATGAACGCGGCGAGCAGCTCGGTGACGAAGGTCTCGACCTCCGCCTTCTCCACGCCGAGGTCGTCGAGCACCCCGGCGCCGTTCTCCAACTCCAGCAGGGCGAGCAGGATGTGCTCGGTGCCGACGTAGTTGTGGCCGAGCTTGAGCGCCTCCCGGAAGGTCAGCTCCAGCGCCTTCTTGCCCTGCGCGTCGTACGGGATGAGCGCCGGAACCTCGGCGGCGGCGGCCGGCAGGGCGGCGGTCGCCGCCCGCCGGAGCGCCTCCGAGGTGACGCCCTGGGCGGACAGCGCCTTGACGGCGAGGCCCTCCGGCTCGGCGAGCAGGCCGAGCAGCAGGTGCTCGGCGGTGATCTCGGCGTTGCCGGCCTGGCGGGCCTCCTCCTGGGAGACGATCACCACGTTGCGGGCCCGGTCGGTGAACCGGCCGAAGCCCTGGCTCGGGTCGAGGTCGTTGGGGGCGCCCGGGTCCTTGGGGACGAAGCGCTTCTGGGCGGCCTGCTTGCTGACGCCCATGCTGCGGCCGATGTCGGTCCAGGAGGCGCCGGAGCGGCGGGCCTGGTCGACGAAGTGGCCGATCAGGTGATCGGCCAGCTCGTCGAGGTGGTCGGCGGCGATGACGGCGTCGGAGAGCTGGTCGAGCGCGTCGCTGTGGATCTTCTTGATCGCGTCGATCAGGTCGTCGAGACGCAGGGACGTGGTCTTGGGAACGATCGGATTCTCCATAGCGTCAACCTTAGGTTGTCGATCCGGGATCGTCAACCATCAGTTGACGCTATGGAGAGTTGATCTCTTTCAGTCCTTCTTCTCCCAGACGTACGCCGCCGAGACCGGGTGGCTGCGGTACTTCTCCCACTTCGGCTTCAGTGCGATCCACCCGTCGTCCACCACCGCCTCGCGCATCTCGACCAGCGTCCAGCCCGCCGCCAGACCGGCGGTGAGGTGGTCGGAGACCAGGTGGACGTGGGTGGTGATGGCGACGTCCGAGCCGTCCGCGCCGGTGAAGTGGGTCGGCATGCCGGCCGCCATGATGAAGTACGGGTGCAGGCCCACCAGCACGCAGCGCCCACCCGGACGGGCCAACCGGAACGCCTCCCGGTAGTACGGGCCGAGGTCGGCCAGGTGCTCGTCGATCAGCGAGGAGACCACCAGGTCGTAGGCGCCGGCGGCCAGCCCGGTGGCGGCCACGTCGCCCTCGGTCAGGCTGTCGTGGGCACCCCGCTCCTTGGCTCGCGCGAGCATCTCGGGCGTGAGGTCCACCCCGTCCAGCACCAGGCCCTCGCCGGCCCGGCCGCGCAGCCAGGCCCCCGTCCGCCCGGTGCCGCAGCCCAGGTCGGCGGCCCGGCGGACGTCCGCCCAGGCGGGAACGGCGAGCCGGTCGAGTACGGCGAGGTCCATCGCGTCCTCGACGGTGTCCTCGTAGGTGGCCACCCAGCCGGCGTAGCCGGTCCGGACGTCCACGGTGGGGTAGTTACGGGTGTCGAAGTCGGAGAAGTCCACCATGCGGGCAGTATCGTCCGCACTCCCGACCGCCCGCGAACGGTTTTCCGACTCTCCTCCCGTCTCAGAAGGTCAACTTGAACCCGTCGTGACTGCGGTCGAACCCCAGCGAGGCGTAGAACCGGTGCGCCTCGGTACGGCGCTTGTTGCTGGTCAACTGGACCAGCGTGCAGCCGCGCGTCCTGGCCCGCTCGACCGCCCGCACCATCAACTCGCGCCCGAGCCCGGCACCCCGGCGGTCCGCCCGCACCCGGACGGCCTCGATCAGCGCCCGCTCCGCGCCGCCCCGGCCGAGACCCGGGATGTAGGTCAGCTGGAGGCACCCGAGCACGGTGCCGTCTCCCTCGTCCAGCACCATCACCTCGTTCCGGGTATCGGCGTCGATGTCGTCGAAGGCGCGGGCGTAGGCTTCGCTGATCTCGACGGTCGCGGGGTCGGTCACCCCGTCCTCGTCGATGAGCAGCGCGACGATGGCGGGCAGGTCCTGGCGGGTGGCGGTACGGAAGATCACGCCCGGAGTGTGACAGACGGGAGCAACGGCATGCGGATACTCACCCTGCCCGAGGCCGAGGTGCCCGGCGAACTCAAGCTCCAGGTAGCCGCGTTGCAGCACCAGGCCTGGCCCGACCCGGCCGGCCCCACCGCCGCCCCCGTCCATGACCCGGCCCTGCACCCGCTCTCCCTGCTCCTCCTCGACGGCGACCGCGTGGTGGCCGCCCTGGACATCCTCTCCAAGCCCCTCCATCACGCCGGCCGGACGTACGCGGCCAGCGGCCTGAGCGCCGTCGTCACGGACCGCGCCGTACGCGGCCGCGGCCACGGCCACCACCTCGTCACCGCCGCCCGCACCACCATCGAACGCAGCGGCGCCGACCTCGCGATCTTCACCTGTGACCGCGAGCTGCTCCCCTTCTACGAGCGCGCCGGCTTCTCTCTCCTCCCCGGCACCACCCTCATCGGCGGCACCCCCGAAGCCCCCTTCCCCAGCGACCAGGAGGGCTTCGACAAACTCACCGTCGCCACCTTCCTCACCCCTCAAGCCCGTCACCACCGCCCTGACTTCCTCCACACCCGCATCGCCCTCCACCCCGGCGAAATCGACAAACTCTGGTAGCCCATCGCGAGCGTGGAGTAGGAAGTCGGCCCGTCCGACTTCCTACTCCGGCGGCACTGCACGACGTCGTCGGCGGCCGATGAGGATCTGGCGGCAACGCCAGCGAGTGGCCCAGGACTCGGCCCGCCCCATGCCGGCCATCAGGGCGGATGTGAAGAACAGCCACCAGACCAGTCGGCCGACGGCGGGCTGGTCCGGATCCACCAGGCTGGAGGCTCCGTAGGCGATGGTTGTGGCTCCCATGAACACTCCGGAGAACACGAGGAGTTCGACTCGGCTCGGCTTCATGCCACCCGCCCGGTGAAGGTGCCCCATCCGTGGACGAGCTCATCGGTAGGGCCGGCCTTGAACTCGCACCAGACGATCTTGCCCGCGCCCCGCGCTTCCCAGCCCCAGTCGTGGGACAGCGACTCCACCAGCAGCAACCCCCTGCCGCGCGTCGCAAGCTCGCCCGGCGAATCCGCGTCGGGTAGGAGGGGAGAGCTGTCGGCCACCTCGATGCGCACCCGTCCGCCGGTCCAGCGGACCGCGACACGGCACCGGTCACCGGTGTGCTCGACGGCATTGGCGATCAGCTCGCTGGTGCACAGCTCCAGTTCTTGGAGGGCATCCTCGGACAGCGCGACCCGCCAGGTCCGGACGATCTCCGAGACCAGTCGACGGGCCGCCGGTACGGCTTGGACGTCCGCGTCGACGCCCCATTCCTGTGGCACCGGGAACGATGCCGTGTTCATCGGGCTGATCATCTCGGCCGGTCCGGCACATCAAGGGGCTTGGCGAACAAGGGAGCCTCCGGCTTGAACTCGGGCAAGCGATCCCGCGCGGCGGGATCGCTTGCAGAAAAACAAGCGCTCCCCCCTGCTGTGATCGACTGGTCGACCAATGAGGTCATCTCCAGGAAAACAGCTGGCAGTTAGCAAGAACCAGAGCGTTCCTGGTGCAGTCCTGACGCATACTCAATGCATCAGGGGCCCTGGCCTGGGCTGATGTCTCAGTAGAGCGAAGGGGCAGGCGGGATGGCGCTCATCAGGCGGCAGCTAGCACGGCGGCGGAAGGCCGTCGGCTACAGTCAGGAGTCCTTCGCGGCGGCACTGGGCGTTGATCGTTCGACGGTCGCCCGCTGGGAGCGAGGCGAAACTGAGCCGCAGCCGCATTTTCGACCCAAGCTTGCCGAGCTTCTCGAAGTCACCACCGCCGAGCTCGAAGCACTTCTGTCACCGCTGCACCACGACAACGTGTCGCCAACTGTCGTTCTTTCCGATGAAAGAACCCCATCCGCCAGTCTCGTTATGTCCCAGATCTACTTCGATGCGAGTGACGTTGATGATATGAACCGTCGAGAGTTCCTACAGATACTGAGCATCACAGGAGCCCTGGCCGCGTTGCCGCCGGGCGAAGGAGTCGCGGCGGCCGGGAGCCACACCGGATCGCTTTCCATGGCTGATCTTGACCGGTATGAGCAGCTCAACACGCACCTGTGGCAGGCCTTCTCGATGGCGCGCTCAAAGACTGCAACCTACCCGCTGGTTCGCGATCAACTTGGTGCACTGGTCGAAGGGTTCGATCGGGTTCAAGGCGAGGACGCACACCGTCGCCTTTGCATGCTCTCGGCGGATCTGTTCCAGCTGATCGGTGAGGTCTTCTTCGACAGCAACCGGTATACCGACGCCGCCCACTGCTACCACCTTGCCGCCAGTGCTGCCAGGGAGGTCAGGGCGCACGACCTCTGGGCGTGCGCCCTGACTCGGCATGCGTTCATCAGTCTGCATGAACGACGGTTCGGCAAAGCGGTGTCGGTGCTCAATGCGGCCACCGCGGTGGCTCGGCGGGGTGATGGGCAACTATCGACCCGTCATTGGGTGGCCGCCGTCCAAGCGGAGGCGTTCGCCGGCCTTGGCGACCTTGATTCGTGCGGTCGGGCTTTGGAACTCGCCGGTCAGGTGCATGAGGTGGGAGGCGAGGTTCACAATGGGGGGTGGCTCCGATTCGATGGCTCTCGTCTGGCCGAGGAACGTGGCACCTGCTTCGTGCGGCTCGGGCGCCCCGACCTCGCGGAGGAAGCCCTGGGTGAGGCACTGGCTCAGCAGCTGTCCCCGCGTCGCAGGGGAAGCGTCCTCACGGATTTGGCCATACTCGGCGTCCAGCGCCAGGACACCGACCTGCTCCTGACGCATGCGGAGGAAGCTCTGGATCTCGCCCAAACGAGCGGATCGGGCTATATGAGCCACAAGCTGCGGGAACTGCACGAGCATCTTGAGCCGTTCAAGGCCGACCGGCGCATCTCTGCTCTGAGTAGCCGGATCGCCGGCTTGCCCACGACCGCATCCTGAGATGACGAGAGGACCGAGCATGCAGAACGAGGACGGCCGTATCTTCCGTGAGGCGTGGATCGCCGGGGTGGTGAAGCACTACCCCGGCGAGCCGAAGGCGGGGTATGTCGCGCCCTGGGAGGAGACGCCGGAGTGGGAGCGGCAGGCGGCTGCGGCGGTGTTCGGGCAGGTGCGGGACTTCGTGGCGGTGAGTGGCGGTCGGACCGGCAAGCTGAGCCGGGAGCAGAAGGGCCGCTTCGTCGCGCTCTGCTGGATCGCGCAGATCCACAAGCACATCGCGGATCCGAAGCCGAGCTACGTCGCTGACTGGGACGCCCTGCCGAAGTGGCAGCAGGAGACGGACGCCGACATCTTCGAGCACATCGAGCGGACGGTCTGAAGCGCGCGGAGTAGGAAGTCGGCCCGGCCGACTTCCTACTCCTGGAGTCTGCCTGCCCTGCCTTTCCTGGTCACGCGCCCAGGAGGCGGGAGCGGACGGCGGCTATGGCGGTGGTGGTGACGCCGGCGGTGAGGAGGTAGGGGGTGGGGGAGAAGTCGGTGAGGGTGGTGGTGACGGCGGCTTCGGCGGTGGTGCCGGCTTCGGCGAGGACGGCGTCGATGCGGCGGTACTGGTCGGGGAGGCCCAGCATGCCGTAGAGGGGGCGGACGTTGGGGGCGCTCTGCAGGTAGTCGGCGACGATCTCGGCGGGTTCGACGTCGGCGAGGGCGAGCAGCAGGAGGGCGGCGAGGCCGGTGCGGTCGCGGCCGGCGCCGCAGTGGACGACCAGGCCGCCGGGGCGGGCCTCGGCGATGGTGGTGATCAGCCGGGCGGCGGCGTGCGGGCAGTGGTCGAGGTAGGGGCGCAGGGCGAGCGGGGTGCCGTCGAGGTGGCCGTAGGTCTCCCACCAGGCGGGGCCGGCGAGTTCGTCGAGCGGGACGCGGATCAGGTCGACGCCGTCGGGGAGCGGGAGGAGCGGCTTGTACTCCTCGATGTTGCGCAGGTCGACGATGGTGCGGATGCCGTGGTCGAGGAGGGCGTCCCAGCCTTCGGCGGTGAGGCGGTCGAGGTTGTCGGCGCGGACGACGGCGCGGTGGGCGGTGCGGGCGCCGGTGGTGGTGCGCAGTCCGCCGAGGTCGCGGACGTTGAGACAGCCGTCCCAGACCAGGGTGCGGTCCTCGGTGGCGGTGGTCTGCGCGTCTGCCCGGCTCATCGGTTCCCCGTTTCCTCGACGGGGGCCCGTTACCCCCTCGTTATATGGACTATCGGTGGGGAGGGATGGTTCCTGGGATGGTCGGACGATACGAGTGGATCAGGCGGCGGTCTCGGCGGTGACGAGCTTCGCCATCGGCTCCGCGGCGTGCTGGCCGAGCACCGAGCCGGCGGCGATCGCGGCGACCAGCAGCGCGGTGGACAGCCAGGCCATGGTCGCCACCGGCAGGGTGAAGGCGCCGACCACCCGGGCCGCGCACTCGGTCAGCAGCGCGGTGCCCCAGATCGCGGAGAAGGTCCGCTCGTGGCGGCGGAAGGCGCGCGAGCCGTCCGCCCGGCCGGCCGCCAGCCGGTCCCAGGCGGCGTCCCGGGCCGCGTCGCCCTTGGTGAGGAAGGGGCGCAGCGCGGCGGACATCAGCGGGCGGGCGGTCAGCGCGGAGCCGAGGACGGCCAGCGCGAGGCCGCCGCTGAGCACCGCGTCCTTGGCGAGCATCAGCCGGGCGTCGCCGCTGACGGTGGTGAGGGCCAGGCCGAGCAGGTTCACGCCGAGCATCAGCGCCGCGAACAGGTTGAGCGAGCGCTCCCGGAGCAGGCCGAGGGCGGTCCGGGCGGCCGGGATGGTGCCGCTCCAGGCGAGCGCGGCGAACTCGCTCATCCCGAAGGCCGAGTGCAGCAGGTAGAAGCCGGCCAGCGGGGCGGCGATGTCGAGGGCGAGCGGGCGGAGCGCGGTGGTGAGCGGGTTCGGGGCCTTGGCGACGGTGGTGGTGCCGGCGGCGGTGGCTGCGATCTGGCTCATGGTGGGTCCTCCCCGGACGGACTGGTGAAGCGGGCTGCGGCGCCCCTTCGTCGTGCCTCCAGTCTTCCGAGCCGGCCCCCTTGCGCAGCAGTGTCGTCCGTTGCCCGATCCGCATGACAGTTGTCATGGTGCGGAGGGTGACGGCGACCGGTCAGCGGTCCGGGGCGGCGAAGTCCCAGAGCGGCCGGCCGAGGGTGTCCAGGCAGCGGACGGCGGCGAACCGTTCGTCCCCCGCCGAGAGGAAGCCGTGGGCGACGCCGCGCAGCACCGTCCGAGCGGCGGCGTCCGCCCGCGTCCAGGCGCCGATGAGCACGAGCAGCCCGTCGGTCAGCTCGGCGCGCTGGATCCGGGCCACCGGGACGGCCAGCAGGGTGGTGTTGACCTGCTCCAGTTCGGCGGGGGTGAGGTAGGGCGCGCCGTCGACGGCGTCCCGGTCGCGTTCGGCCCGGCGGCGCAGCTCGGGCAGGCCGTAGTGGCGGACGGCGGCCACCGAGTCGTCCAGCGCGACCCGCCAGCGCGGCCCGGGCAGTACCTCCCACCAGACGTCCTCGCCGACCGGCAGCACCTCGCCGATCCGGGCCCGCCAGGACTCGATGCCGTAGACGGCGCGCGGGTCGGGGCGCAGCCGGGGGAAGGCGGCGGCGGTCCAGGCGGAGCGGCGGACCAGGCTCAGGTCGAAGGTGTAGCGCACCCGGCCGTCGGTGCGCTGTTCGACCAGGCCGAGCAGGGCCCAGTGGGTCTCGTCGGGGAGATGGAAGGTCCGGGGTCCGCCGGTGAGGCCCAGGAGGCGGAGGGCGGGCGCGAGGTGGTCGCGCAGCCCGCGCTCGTAGAGCTCGTGGGCGGGGGACATGGCGGTTCCTGGGGTCGGGCGGAGGAGCGGGAGGTCCGGGGCGGCCGGGGCGTACGGCGGGGAGGGCGTGCGGCGGCCCGGCGGCCGGACGGATCGTCCACCTACAACGTAGGCAGGAGGGCGGCTGTAGGGCCGCAGGCGAAGGCCAGCAGGCCGTGGGACCTTCGCCCCGAAGGCGGGTTGCCTTGGTCCGGTATGACCGGCGCACACCGGTCGGTGGGTAACGGTCCGGGTTCGCCGGGCCGGGGCGTTCGCCTGAATGGCGCATCATGTGGCGGGTGCAGAGTGCAGAACGCCCCGGAGCGGGCACCGACAGCCCCGTCGGCCGGTCCGGACCGGTCCCGACGTCAGGCCCGCCACCAGGTCCGCCCACGGGTGCGGCCGCCACCCCCGTCGATCTGACCGCGGCGGTCCGGGCCGCGCAGGACGGGGACGAGGAGGCCTTCCGGCTGTTGTTCCGCAGCGTGCAGCCGGGGCTGCTCCGCTACCTGCGGGTGCTGGTCGGGGGCCGGCCCGAGGACGCCCAGGACGCCGAGGACATCGCCTCCGAGGCCTGGTTGCAGATCGCCCGCGACCTGGGCTCCTTCACCGGGGACGGGGACGGCTTCCGGGGCTGGGCCGCCACCGTCGCGCGCAACCGGGCCCTCGACCACCTGCGGGCCCGGCGCCGCCGGCCGGTCGCCGACCTGCCGTTCGACTTCCTGTTCGACCGCGACTCGGGGGACGACACCGCGGGCGCGGCGCTCGCCGCCGTCGGCACCTCGGACGCGCTGGCGCTGATCTCCCGGCTGCCGCGGGACCAGGCCGAGGCGGTGCTGCTGCGGGTGGTGCTGGGGCTGGACGCGGAGAGCGCGGCCGAGGTGCTCGGCAAGCGGTCCGGCAGCGTCCGGATGGCCGCGCACCGGGGGCTGAAGCGGCTCGCCAAGCTGCTGGAGCAGTCCTTCGCACCGGGGGTGACGGGGGTGGTCGGGGTGGGTGTCCCGGCGGCCCGGACGGTGCGGGACGGCGGTCGGACGGGTGCTCGGGAGGGCGCCGGAAGATCCGCGAAAAAAAATTCTCCGCAGGGTGTGACAGAACGCCGGGCCGCGACGCTGAAGGACATGAGATGAGCACCAACCGACCCCGTCGGATCGACCGTGACACCGCCGAGCAGCTGCTCGCCGGTGCCGTGGGCGGCCCGTCGGCCGGGCAGGACGCCTCGCTCACCGGTTCGGACGGCAGCCCTGGGTATGCGGGGATTGCCCGTGTGCTCGCCGCCGCGGCGGCTCCGGTGACGCAAGGCGAACTGGCCGGGGAGGAAGCGGCCCTGGCCGCGTTCCGGGAGGCCCGTCTCGCGCCCGTCCCAGCAGTACTCGCACCCGCACCCGTCCGGAGACGATCGATGGCAACCGCCGCGCTGACGAAGGCCTTCAGTACGAAGGCCGTCGCCGTCGTGCTGGGGGCCACGGCGCTCGGTGGGGTCGCGGTCGCGGCCGGGACGGGCAACCTGCCGTCACCGCTGGGAGGCGGTTCGGGCGAACCGGACCACCGCCCGGTCGCCCCGATCGCCTCCGGCCCGGCGTCCGCACCGGGGACGCGGTCCGGTGGGACGGCCGCCGCCGGCTCGACGGTCTCGCCGTTCGGGTCCGGTCCGTCGGGTGGAACCACCGGCTCCGGCCCGTCCGCCGGGGCCGACCGGCCGACGGTGCCGAACGCGCCCGCCGCACCGTCCGCGCCCGGCCGCGGGCAGTCGAACGGCGCGGTCCCGGCCGCGCTCTGCAAGGGCTTCACCGAGCGGGTGGGCAAGGGCGAACGCCCGCGCCAGCTGGCCACGGACCCGCAGTTCGCCGCCCTGGTGGCGGAGGCCGGCGGTCCGGACAAGGTGGAGGACTACTGCGCGCGGGAGCCCAAGGGGCCGGGCGACGACGGCCACACGGGCGACAAGAGCGACAAGAGCGGCAAGAACGACAGCAGCGACAAGGGCGGCTCCCGGCCCAACGGGAACGGCGCGGGCTCGGCCACCGGCTCCGGCGACAAGAGCCCCGGTGACTCCGGCTCCGGTTCGGCGTCCGGTGAGAAGAGCGGCGGTACGGGCAAGGAGCCCAAGGCCGCCACCGCACCGGCCTCGACCGGCTCGGGTTCCGGCTCCGGGCCGGGCCTCTCGGCCGCGCCGCCGGCACCGTCCGGCAGCGCGCACCCGAAGACCGACCGCACCGACAAACCCGACGACACCTCGACCAAGAGGTGACCCAGTTCTCCGGATGGGCGGCGAGCAAATCCCCCCGGGCCCGTCGCTCATCCGGACTGCACCACCCGTACCACCCGCACCAGCCGTAGGACCCGCACCACCTGCACACCCCGCTCCACCCGCTTCACCCGCTCCACCCCGAAGACCCCGAGTGGCCGGCCGGCCCCCCCGTGCCCGCCGTCCACCCGGCCGGCCCGACCGGACCGGCAGGCGCTCACCCCGGACGCGCCGCCGGACCGCAAGGCCGGACCCTCCGGTCCGCCCGCCCGCAGTCAGGGCGGACCGGGAACCCTCCGGGCCGCCCGCCCCGCAGTCGGGCGGCCCGGAACCCGCCGGCCCGCCCGCCCGCAGTCAGGGCGGGCCGGCACCCCGCTCGACCAGCACACACCTGGACCCGACCGTGACCGTCACCTTGCACGACCACGAGCCGGCGGCCGGGGATCCGCTGCCCGGTTCCCCGGCCGCCACCCCCTTGGGGGAGGCCGCCGAGACCACCACCGCCCCGGTGTTCGTGGACTCATCCGGCCGCCGACAGCGCCGGGTCCGGCGGCTGGGACTGCTGCTCGCAGTCCCGGCCGCCGGCTACCTGGCGCTGTTGACCAGCACCGTGCTCGGCGGTCCCACGGTCAGCGCGCCGTTCCTGCCGCTGCCGGCCGCGCCGAGCGCCGCCGCGCCCGCGCCGGAGCCGGCCGAACCCGCGCCGCCCCCGGTGCCGGAGATCACCGGCGAGCCCGGGCCGGACAGCGTCCAGCCCACCGCGGGCCCGCACGCCGCCCGTCCGACGGGCCCGGCGGGCACCGTGGCCACCGGCAAGCCCAGCGCCCCGGGCCCGGAGCCGCCCGCCCCGCCGCCCGCCCCGCCGGCCGGCCCCGCCCCGGTGACGACGGGCGCGCCGACCCCGGGCGGCAACGCCAACGGCGGCGGCAACGGCGCCACCGCCGCCCCCGGCCACGGCCGCCCCACCGACGCGCCCGGCAACTCGGGGAACGCCGGCAACTCCGGCAACGCCAACGGCGGCAAGCCCGCCAAGCCGACCCCCACACCCTGACCCCGGCTCCCGAGTCACTCCGGCACCCGGTCAACGGCCCCGGCCCTCCCGAAAGCAGCACCGCACCGTGAGCGCACCCCGCCGAAGAGCCGGCCGAGCCCCCGCCGCCCCGCCCCGCGACACCCGGGGGACCGCCCAGCCCCGGCGCAGGGGCCGTCGCGGCGTCGTCCGCCAGGGCCCGCTGCGCGCCCACTGGCTGCTGTTCACCGCCGTCCTGCTGGCCCTCGCCGCCGCCCTGCTGCTCCAGGGCTACACCCAGCACCTCTTCGACGCCCGCCCCGACCAGTCCGCCCGCCCGGCCGGCCGGGCGACCGTCCCCGCGGAGGTCCGCACCGGCGGCCCGGTGATCGACGCCGGCGGCCCCCGCCCGCGCAGCGCCGCCCCCGCCCGCGGCACCATCGCGCTCACCTTCGACGACGGCCCCGACCCGCGCTGGACCGCCGAGGTCCTGGACACCCTGCGCCGGTCCGAGGTGCACGCCACCTTCTTCGTGGTCGGCACCCAGGCCGCCGCCCACCCCGAGCTGGTCCGCCGGATCGTCGCGGAGGGCCACCAGCTCGGCGTCCACACCTTCACCCACACCGACCTCGGCGCCCAGCCGGCCTGGCGCCGCTCGCTGGAGCTGCGCGAGACCCAGCTGACCCTGGCCGGCGCCGCCGGGGTGACCACCGCGCTGCTGCGCCCGCCGTACTCGTCCACCGCCGAGGCGCTGGACGACCCCGGCTGGGACGCCGTCCGGCAGGCCGGGCGGGAGGGCTACCTGACCGTGCTCAGCACCCGGGACAGCGAGGACTGGCGCCGTCCCGGCGTGGAGGAGATCGTCGGTGCCGCCACCGCCGGACGCGGCGACGAGGGCCAGATCGTGCTGCTGCACGACGCCGGCGGCAACCGCTGGCAGACCGTCGCCGCGCTGGACGGCATGCTCGCCCAGCTCAAGGCGCGCGGCTTCCGGTTCAGCACGGTGAGCGAGGCCGTCGGCCTGCCCGACCCGGTCCGCAAGGCCGGCGCCGCCGAGCACTGGCAGGGCCTCGCGCTGATCCAGGTGCTGCGGGCCGGGGGCTGGACGCTCACCGTCCTGGGCTGGCTGCTCTGGGCGGCCGGGGCGGTCAGCGTGCTGCGGGCGGTCGCCGTGCTGGTCGCCGCCCGCCGGCACAAGCGGCTGCGCCGCCGGCACCCGTGGGGGCCGCCGGTCACCGAGCCGGTCAGCGTGATCGTGCCCGCGTACAACGAGGCGGCGGGCATCGAGGCGGCGGTCCGCTCACTGCTCGCCTCCGACCACCCGGTCGAGGTGATCGTCGTCGACGACGGCTCCACCGACGGCACCGCCGACCTCGTCGAGGCGCTGCGGCTCCCGTACGTACGGGTGCTCCGGCAGGCCAACGCGGGCAAACCGGCCGCGCTGAACACCGGCATCGCGGCCGCCCGGGCGGAGCTGCTGGTGATGGTCGACGGCGACACCGTCTTCGAGCCGGACGCCGTCCGGATGCTCGTCCAGCCCTTCGCCGACCCGACCGTGGGCGCCGTCTCCGGCAACGCCAAGGTGGTCAACCGGGGCGGGCTGCTCGGCCGTTGGCAGCACATCGAGTACGTGGTCGGCTTCAACCTGGACCGCCGGCTGTTCGACCTCGCCGAGTGCATGCCCACCGTGCCCGGCGCGGTCGGCGCCTTCCGGCGCTCCGCGCTGCTGGCCGTCGGCGGCGTCGCCGAGGAGACCCTCGCCGAGGACACCGACCTCACCATGGCGCTCTGCCGGGACGGCTGGCGGGTGGTCTACGAGGAACGGGCGCGGGCCTGGACCGAGGCGCCCGCCTCGCTGGGCGCGCTCTGGCGCCAGCGCCACCGCTGGTGCTACGGCACCCTGCAGGCGATGTGGAAGCACCGCGGCGCGCTGCGCCAGCGCGGGCAGGCGGGCAAGCTGGGGCGGCGCGGGCTGCTCTACCTGCTGGTGTTCCAGGTGCTGCTGCCGCTGCTCGCCCCGGTGGTGGACGTCTTCGCGCTGTACGGGCTGGTGTTCCTGGATCCGGTGCGGATCGCCGGGATCTGGGCGGCGTTCCTGCTGGTCCAGTTGCTGATGGGGGTCTACGCGTTCCGGCTGGACCGGGAACGGCTCGGGCCGCTCTGGAGCCTGCCGCTGCAGCAGTTCGTCTACCGGCAGCTGATGTACCTGGTGGTGATCCACTCGGTGTTCACCGCGCTGGCCGGGTCGCGGCTGCGCTGGCAGCGGATGCAGCGCTACGGCAGCCTGCGGGTGCCCGCGCGGCCGGACCAGCCGGTCTTCGTCGACTCGGCCCCCGGACCGGTCGCCGTCGGCGGCTATCGTGCACACGAGCACGACACGGTCCGGGACCCCGGGCAGGGCTTCTGAGGGGAGCGGTTCCAGTGATCGGACGGGCGCTGAACGGGCGTTACGAACTCGTGGAGATACTCGGCGTCGGCGGCATGGCCACCGTCTGGCGCGGGGTGGACCACGTGCTGGGCCGTCAGGTGGCCGTCAAGGTCCTCAACGGGGGCCTCGCCGACGACCCGCGGTTCGCCGAGCGGTTCGGCCGGGAGGCGCAGCACGCCGCGATGCTGGTCCACCCGAGGATCGTCATGGTCTTCGACTCGGGCGTGGACCAGGGCGCGCCGTACATCGTGATGGAGCTGGTGCAGGGCCGTTCGCTGGCCGCGCTGCTGGCCCAGCGGCCGGGGCTGCCGGTCGAGCAGGCGGTCGGGATCGCGGCGGCGGTCTGCGAGGGCCTGGCGCACGCGCACGCCGCCGGGCTGGTGCACCGGGACATCAAGCCCGGCAACATCATGATCACCGACGACGGCGGGGTGAAGGTCGTCGACTTCGGCATCGCCCGGGCCGGCTCCTCGCACAACCTCACCCAGACCGCCTCGGTGCTCGGCACCGCCGCCTACCTCTCCCCGGAACAGGCCACCGCCAGCCCGCTGGACGGCCGCACCGACCTGTACGCGGTCGGCTGCGTGCTCACCGAGATGCTCACCGGCGCGACGCCGTTCACCGCCGAGACGCCGGTGGCGATCGCCTACAAGCACGTCGGCGAGCAGCCGCTGCCGCCGTCCGCCCGGCGCCCCGGCCTGCCGCCCGCGCTGGACGCCGCGGTGCTGCGGCTGCTCGCCAAGAACCCGGCCGCCCGCCCGCCGGACGCGACCGCGGCGCGCGCCGAACTGCTCGCCTGCGTCCCGGGGTTGATGGTCTCCGACCCGACCGCCGAACTCCTCGCCGCGGCCCCGCTGCCGCCCGCCTTCCCGGTCCCCGACCAGCAGCACACCACCCTGCTGCCGCCCACCCCGCGCGACGTCCCGGCGGCCACCTCGGTGATGGCGGCCGTCCCGGCGGCCCCGCTGCCGATGCCGGAGCCCGTCCAGGAGAACCGCCGCAAGCCGCTTGTCCTCGGCGCGCTCGGCCTGGTCGGCATCGCCGGCGCCGCGATGCTCGCCCTCACCGCCTTCGACGACCCGGCCGCCCCGGCCGCCAAGCCCGCCGCCGGCGCCCCCGCCACCACGGCCGCCGCCACCCCCACCCAGCCGCCGGCCGCGACCCCCACCCCGACCGCGTCCGCCACCCCCACCACCGCGGCCCCCACCACCCCGCCCGCGCCGCACAACCAGACCCCGCTGGTCCAGATCAACGCCCTGCGCCAGAGCATCGCCCAGACCCAGGTGGAGAAGGACCGCAACCGCCAGATCGACCTCCTGCGCACCCTCGACGAGGCCACCGCCCGCCTCAACGAGGGCCAACCCGACGAAGCCGCCCGCGAGTTGAGGGGCGCCCAGAAGACCGTCCGCGACCTCGCCAAGAAGCACGCCATCGACGGCCAGACCTACCAGAACTGGAACTCCCGCCTCTCCTCCCTCATCACCTCCCTCAACGCCTCGGCCGACGCGGAGGACTGATTCCCCGACGAGTGGCCGGTTCCGGTCGTGGACGGGATCGTCCAGGTCTGGACCCTGTCGGTGAATTGCCCCGTTCGGCACGCTCGATCCCATGTATCTCGTTCACGCCGCTCTGCGTCGCCCGGCGGACGGGCGGGCGCTTCCGCCCGGGGTCCGTGGTCTGCTGCTGGCCGCCCGCTGTCCCGGGGAGGGGATCGAGCACGTCGTCGTCCACCGGGAGGCCGTGCCGCACCCCGTGCTGGGGGTGTTCCTGCTCGCGGGGTCGCTGGTCGAGGCGGAGCGGCGGGTCGCGGTGTTCTGCGACCGGGTGCTGGCCGGGGTGCCGGAGCTGGCCGGGTGGCGGGTGGAGCGGGCGGAGGCGCCGTTGGTCGGCCCGTTCTACGAGCGGTTGCTGGCCGCGCCCGGTCCGGCTGGCCGGAACGGTCCAGGGACGTTTCCGTCCACCGGGGAAGCCTTCCCGGGGGCCTGAGCGGCGAGCAGAGTAGGGGATGTCGGAGGGAGCGCCACCGCGGGGCGCGAACACCGGAAGCCCGAAAGCCGCCAGCAGGTCACCACCCCGAAGAGGAGCCCGTCATGTTCCGCACCGTCACCGTCAAGGCCGCCGCGGTCACCGCCCTCGCCCTCGCCCTGACCGGTCTCGTCCCCGCCGTCGCCTCCGCCGACATCATCTGGGACGGTCCGGGCGCCACCCCCACCGCCCCGGTGACCGCCCCGGCCACCCCCAAGGCCGCGCCCGTCGCCCCCGCCGTCGCCCCCGCCGCCGCGTCCGCCGCCGCGGACGACATCATCTGGGACTGACGCTCAGGCGCCGAGGAAGCGCTGCAGCTCGGTGAGCACGTAGTTGGCCCCGGTGTAGCCGATGCCCTGGAACCACAGCTGGTCGTCCACCGGGAACGCCCGGTGCCCCTTGACCGCCTCCAGGCCCTGCCAGGCCGGACTCGCCAGCGCGGCGGTCCTGCCGGACCGGACCGGGTCCCCGTAGGTGCCGTACAGCAGCAGGTCGCCGTCGGCCTTCGCGAGTTGGTCGGCCGGGACCTCCAGGTCGAACTGGTCGACGTTCTGCGCGTCCGGCCGCCCGAGGCCGACCTCGGTGAGCAGTGAGCCCGGGAAGTTCTGCTTCCCGTACAGCCGGATCCCGCCGCCCTCGACGAACCGCACCAGGCTGACCTTCCGCCCGCCCGCGCGGGCGTTGGCGAGCGCGGTCACCACCTGGTTGACGTGCCGCTGGTACGAGGCCGCGAACGCCGCCGCCGCGTCCTGCCGGCTGAGCGCCTGGGCGTGCGTCTGCGCGTCGGCCTTCCAGTTGGCGCCGGTGCCCTGGGTGAGGACGGTCGGGGCGATCGCCCGCAGCGCGTCGTACCGGGCGCCGTCGCGGGCCTGGTCGGAGAGGACGAGGTCCGGCCGGAGGGCGCGGATCGCCGCGAGGTCCGGGTCGCCGACCGGTCCGACGGAGGAGATCGGGGCGAGCCGGGAGGCGGGCCAGTAGTCGGGGAGGGCCGGATCGGCGGCCGCCCGGGCCGCGCCGACCGGGGTGATGCCGAAGGTGAGCGCGGAGTCCAGTTCGGCGGTGCCGAGGGTGACGACCCGCATCGGCGCGCCGGGCACGGTGACCGGCCCCATCGCGGTGGAGACGGTGACGTCGGGCAGCGGGGTGGGGGAGGGCGCCTCGGCGGCGACGGCCGCGAGGTCGACGGGCGGGGGCGCGGCGCGCCGGGTGGTGCAGCCGGTGAGCGCGCCGGTGGTGAAGGCGGTACCCCCGAACCCGCCGAGCGCGGTCAGCAGGGTGCGGCGGGAGATCGGGGGCATCGGCAACCTCCGGCGGCGGACGAGGGGGACGGCAGCGCGTCGATTATGTCCGAATCGAAGCGGGAAAAGGCGTTAAATGTCCGCCTTGACCGCCCATGGCGCGCCCGGCACCACCAGCGGCGTCCCGGTCACCGGGTCCGGCACCACCACCGAGTCCAGCCCGAACACCTCGCGCACCAGTTCCGCCGTGACCACCTCGGCCGGCGGTCCCTGCGCGACGATCCGCCCGTCCCGCATGGCGACCAGGTGGTCGGCGTACCGGGCCGCCTGGTTGAGGTCGTGCAGCACCGCGACGACGGTCCGCCCGCGCTCGACGTTGAGCCGGCGCACCAGGTCCAGCACCTCCACCTGGTGCGCGATGTCCAGGAAGGTGGTCGGCTCGTCGAGCAGCAGGATGTCGGTGCCCTGGGCGAGCGCCATGGCGATCCAGACCCGCTGCCGCTGCCCGCCGGACAGCTCGTCGACGCCGCGCTCGGCCAGCTCGGCGGTGGAGGTGCGCTCCAGCGCCTCGGCGACCGCCGCCTCGTCCTCCGCCGACCACTGCCGCCACCAGCTCTGGTGCGGCTGGCGGCCGCGCGCCACCAGGTCGGCCACCGCGATGCCCTCGGGGGCGGTCGGCGACTGCGGCAGCAGCCCGAGCCGCCGGGCGATCAGCTTGGTGGGGACGCGCGCCAGCTCCTCGCCGTCCAGCAGCACCGCGCCGCGGGCGGGCTTGAGCAGCCGGCCGAGCGCGCGCAGCAGGGTGGACTTGCCGCAGGCGTTCGGGCCGACGATGACGGTGACCCGGCCGTCCGGGATCCGCAGGTCCAGCCCCTCGGCGACGGTGCGGGCCTCGTAGGCGAGGGTCAGGTCCCGGGCTTCGAGCCGATGGGCCGGCTCCGGCTGACCGGGCAGCCCCGGCTGGGCGGGAGTCCCCGGCTGAGCGGTCGGCTCCGGCTGGGCGGCGGGCATCAGGAACCTCCACGGCGGGATCGGAGCAACAGCCACATCAGGTACGGCGCGCCGACCAGCCCGGTCACCACGCCGACCGGCAGTTCGACGGGCGCCAGCAGCCGGCGTGCCACCAGGTCGGCCAGCACGACGACCAGCGCGCCGGTGAGCGCCGAGCAGAGCAGCGGGATCTGCGCGGACCGGGCCAGCCGGACGGCGATCTGCGGGGCCATCAGCGCGACGAAGTCCACCGGCCCGGCCGCGCCCGCCGCGCAGGAGGCGAGCACCACGCCGAGCAGCGCCATGCCGAGCCGGATCCGGTCCAGCCGCAGGCCGAGGCCGACGGCGGTGGCGTCGTCGAAGGAGATCGACCGCTGCGCCCGCGCCGCCCAGAGCGCCACCGGCGCGGCGGCCAGCAGCACCCAGGCCAGCCAGCCGGCCTGCTGGTAGCCGGAGCCGTTCAGGCTGCCGGTCATCCACACCTTGGCGGCCTGCGCCTGGAAGCCGTCGCCCTTGGTCAGGAACACCGAGGTGAGCGAGGAGAGCGCGACCGAGATCCCGATGCCGATCAGGACGAAGCGCTGCGCGTGCAGGCCGCGCCGCCAGGCCAGCAGGTAGACCAGCAGGCCGGCCGCAAGTCCGCCGGCCACCGCCGCGTACGGCACCTCGCCGGTGGAGCCGACCACGCCGTACGCCAGCAGGCCGACCACGGTGGCGGTGGCGCCCCAGGAGACGCCGACCACGTCGGGGCTGGCCAGCGGGTTGCGGGCGACGGTCTGGATCAGCGCCCCGGCGAGCCCCAGCGCGGTGCCGACCAGCAGGCCGACCACCACCCGGGGCAGCCGGAACTCGCCGACCACCAGCTGGTGCGGACTCGGCTGCCCGAGCACCACCTTCAGCACCTCGCCCGGCGCGACGGTGGACTCGCCCAGGCAGAGCGAGGCGACCGCGGTGGCGGCCAGCACCAGCAGCAGGCCGAGCGCGGCCAGCGCCGAGCGCCGGTGCAGCAGGAACGAGGCGCGCCCGGCGCGCAGCACGGTGTAGCCGCGCAGCGGCACGGTCGCGGTCACGCCGCCACCACCTTCCGCCGCCGGACCAGCGCGACCAGCACCGGCACCCCGACCAGCGCGGTCATCACCCCGGCCGGCACTTCGGACGGCGGGAAGAGGACGCGGCCGAGCGCGTCGGCGAGCAGCAGCAGCGCCGGGCCGAGCACGGCGGAGAAGGCGAGCACCCAGCGGTGGTCGGCGCCGGCCACCGCGCGGGCGGCGTGCGGCACGGCCAGGCCGACGAAGGCGATCGGGCCGGCCGCGGCGACCGCCGAGCCGGTCAGCACGGTGGCGCCGAGCGCGCCCACCGCCCGGACCGCCCCGGTCTTCGCGCCGAGCCCCTTGGCGGTGTCCTCACCGAGCGCCAGCGCGTCCAGGCCGCGGGCGACCGCGAACACCAGCACCGTGCCGACGGCCAGGAACGGCAGCAGCTGCCAGGCGACGTCGGCGGTGCGGCCGGAGAGCGAGCCGACGTGCCAGAACCGGAACTGGTCCATGGTGGCCGCGTCGGTGGTGAGCACGAGCGTGTTGAGCGAGGCGATGAAGGCGGACATCGCCGAGCCGGCCAGCGCCAGCTTGACCGGGGTGCTGCCGCCCCGGCCGCGGCCGGCGAGCGCGTAGACCACGACGGTGGCGAGCACCGCGCCCGCGAAGCCGAACCAGACGTACCCGGTGAGGGTGGAGATCCCGAACACGGAGATCGCCACCACCACGCCGGCCGCCGCGCCCTGGCTGACACCGAGGATGCCGGGGTCGGCGATCGGGTTGCGGGTGACGCCCTGCATGACGGTTCCGGCCAGGCCGAGCGCGGCGCCGACCGCGAGGCCGACCACCGTGCGCGGTACCCGCAGCTCGCGGACGACGACGGCGTTGGTGGTGTCCCCGCCGTGCAGCAGGGCGTCGAGCGTCTCGCCGAACGGGATGCTCCGGCTGCCGACCGCCAGGCTCAGCAGCACCGCGGCGGCCAGTACGGTCAGCGCGGCGGTGAGCCCCAGTATTCGGCGGCGCAGCAGGCCTCGTCTGCCGGGCGCGGTGGTGTCGGTCATGGCCTCTCCCGCAGATAGCTCAGGCAAACCTAAGTTCCCCGCGGAAGCCGGGGCAAATCGCCCCGCCAGGCCGGTCGGACGGTTGGATAGCCTGACGCCATGCCTGTGACCTCGGACGCCCCGCTCACCGTCGGCTTCGACCTCGACATGACGCTGCTGGACACCCGGCCCGGAATCCGGGCCACCTACCTGGCGCTGTCCGCCGAGACCGGCGTGCACGTCGACGCCGACCTGGTGGTCACCCGGCTCGGCCCGCCGCTCCTCGACGAGCTGCGCAACTGGTTCCCGGAGCAGGGCCTGGACGCGGTCGCCGACCGCTACCGCACGCTGTACCGCGAGTACGCCTTCGCGCCGACCGTCGCGCTGCCCGGCGCGCACGCCGCGCTGGACGCGGTCCGCGCGCACGGCGGCCGGGTGGCCGTGATCACCGGCAAGTACGAGCCCAACGCCCTGCTCCACCTGGAGCACGCGGGGATGCGCGCGGACGCGGTGGTCGGCGACCTCTGGGCGGAGACCAAGGGCGAGGCGCTGCGCGAGCACGGCGCCACCGTCTACGTCGGCGACCACCTCGGCGACATCCGGGGCGCCCGGTACGCGGGCGCCGTCGCGGTGGGCGTGACCACCGGCCCGTACGGCGCCGAGGACCTGCTGGCGGCGGGCGCGGACGTGGTGCTGCCCGACCTCACCGGCTTCCCGGCCTGGCTGGCCGGCCACCTCGGGGCGGCCGGCGCGGAGGGCTAGGCCTCGGCGCGGGCCCGGCGGCGCTGGGCCCGCGCGGAGAGCAGCAGCCCGGTCAGGGCGACCAGGAAGCCCAGCGGCATCAGCATGCTGAGCCAGTACGCGGCCGTCGGCAGCGGCGTCAGGTGCAGGAACAGCGGGACGAAGGTGACCAGGGTGGCGAGCGCGCCGAGCCCGAAGACGATCGTTCCGGTCTTGACGTAGACGTCGCCGCGGTCGGCGCTCTGGCTGCTCACGGGGCTTGCTCCTCAACGGCGGGGCGGGCGGGGTCGACTGCCGTCCCAGTCTCGCAGAGCCGTCCCGTCCGCCGTCGCCCGCGGGGCGCCCGGAACCGCTTCGCAGGCGAGCGGCCCGGTCACGTTGCGCAGTTTTCCGGGCGCTGGGAGTTTTGATCCCTGCTGGGCGGGGGTATGCAGGCTGTGCCGAGGGGTGCGATCAGTGCGCCCCGCTCTCTCCGACCGGGGGTGTGAGCCAGTGGAATGCGCCGAGTCGCGCCCCGGCCATGCCCGTCCCGGGTCGCCCGTGGCCGCCAGAGCTCCGCACGGATCTTTCGCGGAACACGGATGAGACAGTGACTGACCGTTAGTCTGCTCCTTACAGTCTGCTGACCGTACGCACCTCGCCGGGTGCGTCCCCCCAAGGTCGGCCGGCACTCCCACCACCCAGTGATCCCCGGCCAGGGCCGGGATCCCTCACACCCACATCGAGGACTTTCGAGATGCCCACCGGCCAGGTCAAGTGGTTCAACGAGACGAAGGGCTTCGGCTTCCTGTCGCGCGACGACGGCGGCGACGTCTTCGTCCACACCAAGGCGCTGCCCACCGGGATCACGTCGCTGAAGCCGGGCCAGCGGGTCGAGTTCGGCGTGGTCGCCGGGCACCGGGGCGACCAGGCGATGCAGGTCCAGCTGCTGGAGGCGCTGCCGTCGGTCGCCGCCGCCCAGCGCAAGACCCCCGACGACATGGCGGCGCTGGTCCAGGACCTCATCACGATGATGGACGCGGTGCTGCCGGGGCTCCAGCACGGCCGCTACCCGGCCAAGCCGGCCGGGCAGAAGCTGGCCGTCCTGCTGAGGGCGGTGGCCGACCAGTTCGACGTCTGACGGCTCCCGGGGGCCCGGCGGCCCCCGGGGGAGCTCAGAAGTCCAGCGCGCCCGGGCCGAGCGGGGGCACCAGCCCCTCCGCGGCGGCCCGGGTGAGCAGGGCCCGCACGGCCGCGTGGCCCTCCTCGCCGAGGTCCGCGGTGAACTCGTTCACGTAGAGGCCGATGTGCTGGTCCGCGACGGCCGGGTCCATCTCCTGGGCGTGCGCCAGCACGTACTCCCGGCTGGCCGCGGGCTCGTCCCAGGCCTGCCGGACGGACGCCCGGATCGCCGCGGTGAGCTCGCGCAGCCGCTCGGCGCCCAGCGAGCGCTTGGCGATGATCGCGCCGAGCGGGATCGGCAGGCCGGTCTCCCGCTCCCAGGCCTCGCCCATGTCGGCGAGGCAGCGCAGCCCGTACTCCTGGTACGTGAACCGGGCCTCGTGGATGACCAGACCGGCGTCCACCCGGCCGTCCCGGACGGCGGGCATGATCTCGTGGAACGGCAGGACGACGACCTCGCCCAGGCCGCCCGGCACGGCGGTGGCCGCCCAGAGCCGGAACAGCAGGTAGGCGGTGGACCGCTCGGAGGGGACGGCGACCGTCTTGCCGGTCAGGTCCTCGCCGCCCTCGGGGCGGGTCAGCACCAGCGGGCCGCAGCCGCGGCCGAGCGCGCCGCCGCAGGGCAGCAGGGTGTACTCGTCCAGCACCCAGGGCAGCGCCGCGTAGCTGACCTTGAGGACGTCCAGTTCGCCGCGCTCGGCCAGGCCGTTGGTGACGTCGATGTCCGCGAAGGTGACCTCGGGGGCGTCCGCGCCCGGGACCAGGCCGTGCGACCAGGCGTGGAAGACGAAGGTGTCGTTGGGGCAGGGCGAGTACGCGATGCTCAGCCGTTCAGCCACGGCCGGCCTCCTTCGGCTCGTCGGCGCGGTCGTCTGCGCGCTGGTCGGCGTCGTCGTCGACACCGGGGTGGGACTTCAGCAGTTCGGGGTAGGGCAGGGCGGCGAAGGCGCGCTCCAGCGCGGCCAGCGCCTCGCCGATCCGCCAGGCGGCCCGGTCGCGCGGGCCCACCGGGTTGGAGACGGTGCGCAGCTCGAACGCCGGCACCCGGTGCCGGGCGGCCGCCTCGGCGACCCCGAACCCCTCCATCGCCTCGGCCACCGCGTGCGGGTGGCGGGCGGTCAGGGCGGCGGCGCGCTCGGCGCTGCCGGTCACCGTCGAGACGGTCAGCACGGTGCCGGTGACGACGCCGCCGTCGGCGGTGGCCGTCAGGGCCTCGGCGGCGAGCGCCACGGCGGCCGGCGCCGGGGTGTGCCGGACCGTCCCGAAGCCCAGCTCGGTGACGTCGGCGAAGCCCTCGGGCGTCTCGGCGCCCAGGTCGGCGGCCACGATCCCGGTGGCGAGCACGGTCGAGCCGATCGGCGCCCGCGGGGCGAAGCCGCCGGCGATCCCGGCGGAGACCACCAGTCGGTAGCGGTCCGCGGTGAGCGCGGTGGCGGCGGCCGCGGCCGCGGCGCCCGGGCCGACCCCGCCGGCCAGCACGTCCACCGTCACGCCGGACGGGTGCGCGACCCGGTCGAGCCCGCCGCCGGGCAGCGCCACCCGGACCGGGTCGGCGGCCGGACCGGCGGTCAGGCCGCGCAGTACGGCGGCGGCCTCGGCCGGCACCGCGACGACGACGAGCAGCCGGGCCCGCGCGGGGCCCGACTGCTCGTCGGAAACTCGTACCGTCACCGGTCGACCGTCAGTCGGCCTGGGTGTTCAGCTGGAAGTACCACACGCCGTAGATCGCGTCGGGGGCCTTCGGGTCGGTCTCGACCACGGTGATCAGGGTCTTGCCGGAGGCGTTCAGCGCCTTGCTCGCCGGGACGGAGCCCGAGTAGGTGGCGTCCTTGGCCGCCGAGGCCAGGATGAACCGGCCGCCCTGGCCCTGCTGGCCACCGTTGGTGTTGGCCCACCAGCCGTGCTCGGCCACCTCGGGGCTCACGCCGACGCCGATCCGGTCGCTGACCGTCACGTCGGACTTCGGGAGGCTGCCGTCCTCCAGGGCCTTGCCGGCCTTGTCCTGGCACTCCTCCTGCTGCTGCTCGGTCAGCGGCTGGCCCGCGTTGAAGCAGAACGGGTCCGCGACCAGCGAGGAGTTGCCGACCACCAGGGTGGCGCGGTGGTCGCTGATCTCGTGCTGGTTCGACGCGTACGCGATGGACCCGCCGACCGTGCCGGCGGCGATGACGACGACGGCGCCGAGGCCGGCGACTGCGCGGGTGCTGAGGCTCATGCGTCAGAGGCTACCGGGCTTTCCCGATCACGCTACGCGGGGGTCGGCAACCGCGTGTTGTGGCCCGGTATGTCCCCGACCGCGTTCCAATGGGCCGCTACGCCACCCGGGGCGCGGCCGGGTGGTGCCGCACGCCCACCCGCAGGAGCGAACGGACCGTCCAGAGCAGCATCGCGCCGAGCACGGCGGCCGCCACCGAGAGGCCCAGCCCGCCGTTCAGCGGCAGCAGGATGCCGACCGCGCCGCCGGCCACCCAGGACAGCTGGAGCGCCGTCTCGGAGCGGGCGAAGGCGGAGGTCCGCACCGACTCCGGGACGTCCCGCTGGATCAGCGCGTCCAGCGACAGCTTGCCCAGCGAGGCCGCCATCCCGGCCGTCCCGGCGACCAGGACCACCGTCGCCGCCCCGTACCAGAGCGCGGCGGCGGCCGTGGCGCAGCCGGCCACCAGCAGCATCACGGTGACCGTCACCTCCGGGCCGCGGGTGCGCAGCAGCGAGCCGAGCAGCGACCCGAGCGCGTTGCCCGTCCCGGCGGCCAGCGCCACCAGCCCGAGCGCCAGGGTCGGCCGCAGGCCGCCGATCGGGTCGTCACGGAGCAGGAACGCCAGGAACATCACCAGGAAGCCGACCAGCCAGCGCATCGCCGCCATCGCGCGCAGCGCCAGGATCACCGAGGGGCCGACGGTGCGCAGCGAGGCCCGGGGCTTCTGGGCGGCGGCCGCCGGTTCCGGGGCGGGCGGCGGCGCGGCCTTGCCGTGCAGCAGGCCGTGGTGCCCCGGCGGGTGCTCCTCGGCGTGCAGCACGGCCCGCTGCTCGCCCTTCGCCGAGTCCACCGCGTGCGGCAGGTGGAAGGCCATCAGGGTGCCCGCCACGAAGACCAGGAAGGCGCCGCGCAGCGGCCAGCCCGGGCCGATCAGGTGCAGCAGCCCGCCGACCCCGGCCGCGACCATGGTGGCCAGCAGCCCGGCCAGGGTGACCCGGGAGTTCGCCTTCACCAGGGACAGCCGGCTGGGCAGCAGCCGGGGCACCACCACGCTGCGCACGACCCCGTACGCCTTCGAGGCGACCAGGACGCCGAGCGCCTCCGGGTAGAGCGCCAGTCCGCCGCCGACCACCACGCCGGCCATCGTCCAGGCGAGCACCGCGCGGGCCAGCATCGACATCGCCATGGCGGCCCGGCGGCCGTGCGGCAGCCGGTCCAGCAGCGGGCCGATCACCGGGGCCAGCAGGGCGAACGGGGCCATGGTGACCAGCAGGTAGAGGGCCACCCGGCCGCGGGCCTCGCCGGTCGGGACGGAGAAGAAGATGGTGGAGGCGAGCGCGATGGTGATCAGCATGTCGCCGAAGGCGTTCAGCGCGTGCAGCTCGATCAGCTTGGCCAGGCCGGACTCGCCGGCGCCCTCGGCGGCGGTGGCCCGGCGGATCCGGCGGCCGGTGCCGTGCACCACCTTGCCGGTGCGGGAGCCGGCGGCGGAGGCGGTGCGGACCAGGAAGTGGCGGCGGGGTTCCCCGTCCGCCGGCTCGGGCTCGCCCGGTTCCGGGGACTCGTCCGCGGTGGGACCGGGCTCGGGCTCGGTGACCTCGGGAGTGGCCTCGGGTCCGGTGGAGGCGGGCCCGGTGGCGGCGGGTCCGGTGGGCTCGTCGGCCGGGGCGGCGGGCAATGGAGAGGGGTCCACCGGCTGCGGTTCGCCCGCAGCGTGGACCGGAGGCTGCTGTCGCGGCACGGCGTTCGCCTCGTCGGGACTGCCGGCCTGCGAGGCACGCAGTGCGTGCTGCGACGGGTGTTCGTCCGCCACATGCCCATCCTGCCCCAGAATCGCGGCGGTGACGCGGGATTCCGCTTCGCGCGGCGCGGCCGGAACCGTCCTCGGACACCCTCCGCGGGGCTCGCGGACGCTCCCGGACCCGCCCCGGACTGTGCCCGGTGGCCGACCGGCGGGTAGCCTGCCCAGGAGCCGCCCGAGGGCCCGACCGGCGCCGGCCGGACCTGACGAGCGGCGCGGCCGGTATCCGGGGCGGGCCGCGGTCGCGCAGAATGGACGAGGGCAACCGAGCCGCGACGGAACGGGCAACACGCCGTGGGTGACAGAAGAACTGGGAGAGAATCGACGCCGTGAGTGCTGCGATGCGAAGCCGTACCCCTGATCGGCTCTGTGCCGAGGCCGTCGAACTCGCCCGCCAGGCCGCCGAGGAGGCCGTCGGCGCGGAAACCGTCGGCGCGCACCTGGGCGCCCAGGCGGAGGCCGACCGCGTCGTCACCCACACCTTCGAGTGCCTCGACGCGGCATACCGGGGCTGGCACTGGGCCGTCACCGTGGCGCGCGCCCCGCGCGCCAAGAACGTGACGCTGGACGAGGTCGTGCTGCTGCCCGGCTCGGACGCGATCCTGGCCCCGCAGTGGGTGCCGTGGAGCGAGCGGCTGCGCCCGGGCGACATGGGCCCCGGCGACCTGCTCCCCACCGACGCCGACGACCTGCGGCTCGAACCGGGCTGGACCGGCGAGGACGAGCCCGCGCCGAACTCCGCGGTGGCCCAGGCCGCCCAGGAGGACGTGCTGGTCTCCGACGCCGACTCCGACGTCCAGCAGGCCCCGGCCCGCGCCCGGATCGGCGCGGTCGCCGACGAGCTGGGCCTGGGACGCAGCCGGGTGCTCTCCCGGCTCGGCCTGCACCTGGCCGCCGACCGCTGGGAGAAGGCCCACGGCTCGCAGACCCCGATGGCGCAGTCCGCCCCGGCCTCCTGCGTCAGCTGCGGCTTCCTGGTCCCGATCGGCGGCTCGCTCGGCCAGGCCTTCGGCGTGTGCGGCAACGAGTTCGGTCCGGCCGACGGCCAGATCGTCTCCTTCGCGTACGGCTGTGGCGGGCACTCCGAGGCGGCCGTCATCCCGGCCCCGCCGGCCCCCGCCGAGCTGATCCTGGACGAGCTGGTGGTCGAGCCGCTGGCGCTGCACCCGGACCGGCTCTCCGGCTCGGTCGAGCCGGACGCCCCCACCGAGGAGCTCGGCCACTCCTGAGCCGCGACAGCCGCGCCGGCCGCGATGTCTGCGACCTCGGCCCGTCCCACTCCGGTGGGGCGGGCCGACGCCGTTCCGCCCCCCGGTGGCCGGGGGCGTGTCCGGGTCGGCCGTTCCGGCAGGGAAGAATGCCCCTCGTAGTGCACAACAGGGCGGCGGAAGGCGGCAGGTCCAGTGGAACCTCGGATCATCGGCAGCGGCACGGACGAGCACCTCACCGACCCCTTCGGCAGCGCCGGACTGCGTCGGCGGGTGCTGGACGCCTGGGCCGCCTCCCCGGCCCGGTTCCGGGAGGACGCCAACGCCGAGGAGGAACTCGCCCTCGGCGGTTACCGGGACCGGCTGGTCGTCGAGCTGGCGCAGAACGCCGCCGACGCCGCGGTCCGGGCCGGGCGCGGCCCCGGCCGGCTGCGGCTGACCCTGGCGGACGGCGTGCTGGCCGCCGCCAACACCGGCGCGCCGCTGGACGCCGCCGCCGTCGAGTCGCTCTCCACCCTGCGCGCCTCCTCCAAGCGGGAAGGCGTCGTGGAGGGTGCCGGGCAGAGCACCGTCGGCCGGTTCGGCGTCGGCTTCGCCGCCGTGCTCGCGGTGACCGACGAACCGGCCGTGCTCGGCGGCGCCGGCGGGGTGCGCTGGTCGCTCGGCGAGGCCCGCGCGCTGGCCGAGGCGCAGCCCGCGCTCGCCGACGAGCTGCGCCGCCGGGACGGCCACGTGCCGCTGCTGCGGCTGCCGTTCGCCGCCGAGGGCCCGGCGCCCGAGGGCTACGACACGGTGGTGGTGCTGCCGCTGCGCGACGCGGCCGCCGAGGACCTCACCCGCCGGCTGCTGGCCGGCATCGACGACGCCCTGCTGCTCACCCTGCCCGGCCTGACCGAGGTCGTGGTGGAGACCGCGGAGGGCACCCGGACGCTCACCCGGACCGCCGCCGAGCCGCGGCCGGACAACATTTCCCAGGTCACCATCACCGACGACGGGGGAGCGCGGCCGCGGCGCACCGTCTGGCAGACCGCCGGCGCCGCCGGGGCGCTGGCCCCGGAGCTGCTCGCCGACCGGCCCACCGAGGAGCGCGCCCGCCCGTACTGGACGGTGACCTGGGCGGTGCCGGTGGCCGAGGACGGCGCCCCGCAGCAGCCCGGGATCGCGCCGGTGCTGCACGCCCCGACGCCCAGCGACGAGCCGCTCGGCCTGCCCGCGCTGCTGATCGCCTCCTACCCGCTGGACTCCACCCGCCGACACGTCGCGCCCGGCGCGCTCGCCGACTTCCTGACCGAGCGCGCCGCCGACGCCTACGCCGACCTGCTGCGCGCCCGGGGCGGCGACCTGGGGTCGCTCGGCCTGGTGCCCGGCCCGCTCGGCCAGGGCGCGCTGGACAACGCGCTGCGCGGCGCGGTGCTCTCCCGGCTGCCCGGCACGCCGTTCCTGCCGCACCCGGCGCCGGTCGAGGAGGGCACGCCCGCGCTGCGGCCGCGGGACGCCACGCTGCTGGAGGGCGCGGACGGCTCGGTGGTCGAGGCGCTGGCGCCGATCTTCCCCGGCCTGCTGCCGGCCGGCCTGGAGCGCCGCACCGAGCTGCGGGTGCTGAACGTGCGCCGGGTGCCGCTCGCCGAGGTGGTCGACCAGCTCGGCGGCCTGGACCGGGAGCCCGCCTGGTGGCGCAACCTGTACGCGGCGCTCGGCGGCGCCGACCCGGAGGCGCTCGGCGCGCTGCCGGTGCCGCTCGCCGACGGGCGGACCGTCACCGGCCCGCGCCGCGTCCTGCTGCCCTCGGACGACGCCGACTGGGCGGCCTTCCCCGGCTACCCGGAGGCGCTGGCCGACGCGCTCGCCGTGCTCGACCTGCGGCTGGCCCACCCGGAGGCCGCGCACCCGCTGCTGGCCAAGCTGGGCGCCGGCGCCGCCACCCCGGCCGGGGTGCTGGACACACCCGAGGTGCGGGCCGCGGTCGCCCGCTCGCACGAGCTGGCCGAGGACGACCCGGACACCGCCGCCGACCTCGCCGAGGCCGTGCTGTCCCTGGTCAAGGCGGCCGCCCCGGCGCCCGGCGAGCACCCCTGGCTGGCCCGGCTGGCCCTGCTCGACGACGAGGGCGAGCCCGCCCGCGCCGGTGAACTCCTGCTCCCGGACAGCCCGCTGGCCGCGCTGGCGCGCGAGGACGAGGCCGGCTGGGTGGACGAGGAGCTGCTGGAGCGCTGGGGCCCGGAGGTGCTCGCCGCGGTCGGCGTGCCGGCCGAGTTCGTGCTGGTCCGCGCCGAGGACGTGGTGCTCGACCCGGACGACCTGGAGCGGCTCGACCCGACCGCGCCCGCCGACCGGGCGGCCGGCGGCCACCCCACCGGGCTGATCGACGAGGCGCCGGACGGCCTCGCCGACTGGGCGGAGGAGGTGCTGGAGACGCTGCACGCCGACGACGCGGACGCGCTGGGCGTCCCGCCGGTCGCCGCCGAGCTGCTCGCCGTCCGCGACCTCGACCTGGTCGACGACGACGCCTGGCCGCAGGCGCTGGCCGCGCTGGCCCGCCCGCCGTACCGGGACGCGGTGGTCACCCCGGTCCGCGCGCTGCTGCCGGACGGCTCGTACGCCGACCTGCCGCCGTACACCGCCTGGTGGTTGCGCGACCACCCGGTGCTGGACGGCCGCGAGCCCGCCGGGCTGCGCGCGGCCGGGGCCGACCCGCTGCTGCGCGGCCTCTACGACGAGGCGCGCACCACGCTGGACGAGCAGTTCCTGCACGCGCTGGGCGTGCGCACCACGCTGGCCGCGCTGCTCGCCGAGCCGCACGGGCCGGACGAGGTGCTGGACCGGCTCGCCGACCTGGACGCCGAGGTCGGCCACCGCCAGCTGCACGGCATCCACAGCGCGCTGGCCCGGGTCGAGGCGTCCCGGATCGAACCGCTGGACGTGGTGCGGGCGGTGCCGCCGCTGGACCGGACCATCGGCCGCCGGCCGGACCGCACGGTGGTCGTGGACGCCACCGAGGCGGTCGTCGCCGACGCCCCCGACCTGGTCCAGCTCCTGCACGACCACCCGCTGCTGCCGGTCGCCCCGGCGCTCGCCGCAGACCTCGCCGAGCGGCTGCACGTCTCGCTGGCCAGCGAGGTGGCCGGCGGGCGGGTGCTCTCCGAGGGCACCCTGCACCGGGTCCCGGCCGTGGTGCGGGAGCTGCTGCCCGGCTGCCCGGTCGCGTACGAGGAGCACGAGGAACTGCTGGTGGTCGGCCCGGACGGCGAGGAGGCCGCGGTGGACTGGCGCTGGGACACCGGCGCGCAGGCGCCGGAGGCGCCGTACGACCCGGAGTCGGCCGAGGAGGCGGACGAGGACGACGAGTTCGAGGTGCCGCCGGTGCCCGGGCTGCTGCACGCCGCCACCCCGGAGGGGCTGGCCGCCGGGCTGGCCTGGTCGGTGGGGCAGTGGCACCGCCGGTTCGAGGTACTGGCCGCGCTCAGCGAGCCGGACCGGGCCTACGAGCTGTCCGCGGCCCGGGACTTCGAGGGCTGAGCCGCCCGCTGCTCCGGTACCCGCCGCGTCAGGAGCGGGTGCCGGAGCGGGTCCGGCCGCGTTTGGTCAGCCACAGGTAGATCCGGAGCGTCAGCAGCACCCAGACCGCGAACAGGACGGCCACCGCCGCCTTCTCCTGCCCCGGCCCGGTCTCGACGCCGGTCAGCGCGGCGATCGCCCCCGCGGCCAGGCCCAGGACGCCGACGAACAGCAGGCTCCCCAGGAAGGCGGTGAACGCCTCCAGCTCCCCGCCCCTGCGTGCCATCCGCCGCCCCCTGGCGCTCGTTCCGCTTCGTTCCGCTTCGTGGGTCAAGCATCCAGTCTGCGGCGCATGATCCGCCAGACCACTTCCAGCACGAGTCCGGCGGTCACCGCGATGCCGACCCCGATCCACGGGTCGCGGGTGCCGGACAGCGAGAGCTGGAAGAAGTCGGAGAGCGCGGGCACGGTCAGCACCAGCGTGAACGCCCCGCCCATCGTGCCGATCAGCAGCAGCCGCCACCAGTTGTACGGGCGGGCGACGATCGCCAGCACCCAGATGGCGACCAGGAACAGGGTCAGGGTGGCCACGCTGGTGTCCGACTTGAGGTCGGTCGCGTGGTCGGCGCGGGCCAGCGCGTACGCGGTGAAGGTCGCGGTGCCGGCGATCACGCCGCCGGGGATCGCCAGCCGCAGCACCCGGCGGACGAAGCCGGTGCGGGCGCGCTCGTTGTTGGGCGCGAGGGCGAGGAAGAAGGCCGGCACGCCGATGGTCAGGGTGGACAGCACCGTGGAGTGCCGGGGCAGGAACGGGTACGGCGAGTGGGTGATGATCACCAGCAGCGCCAGCAGCACCGAGTAGACCGTCTTCACCAGGAAGAGCCCGGCCACCCGCTCGATGTTGCCGATCACCCGGCGGCCCTCGGCGACCACCGAGGGCAGCACCGCGAAGGAGTTGTTCAGCAGCACGATCTGGGCGACCGCCTTGGTCGCGTCGCTGCCGCTGCCCATCGCCACGCCGATGTCCGCGTCCTTGAGCGCCAGCACGTCGTTGACGCCGTCGCCGGTCATCGCGACGGTGTGCCCGCGCGACTGCAGGGCGCCGACCAGCTCGCGCTTCTGCTGCGGGGTGACCCGGCCGAAGACGGTGGTCCGTTCGGCGGTGTCGGCGAGTTCGGTCGGCTCGGCGGGCAGGGTGCGGGCGTCCACCGGGTGCTCGGCGCCGGGCAGCCCGAGGTGGGCGGCGACCGCGCCGACCGAGACGGCGGAGTCGCCGGAGATCACCTTGGCCTCGACCTGCTGGCTCTCGAAGTAGCGCAGGGTGTCGGCGGCGTCCTCGCGCAGCCGCTGCTGGAGCACCACCAGGGCGAGCGGGTGGAGTCCGGCGGCCGGGTCCGGGGCGTCCAGCGGGACGGGGGTGCGGCCGAGCAGCAGCACCCGCAGGCCCTGCGCGCCCAGCTCGTCCACCTCGACCAGGGCGGGGTGGCCGGCCGGCAGCAGCACGTCGGGCGCGCCGAGCAGCCAGCTGGCCTCGCCGCCCTGCGGTTCCAGCAGCTGGACGCCGCTCCACTTGCGGGCGGAGGAGAACGGCATCGCCTCGATCACCCGCCAGCCGCCGTGCCGTTCGTTGCCGGTGCCGTCCTTGCTGCCGCCGTTGCCGTAGGCGTCGATGACGGCCTGCATGGACGGGTTGGGGCGGGCGTCGGCGCCGGCCATCACGGCCAGGGCCTGCTTGACCGTCTCCTTGAGCGCGCCGTCCGGGCCCGCGCCCTCCGGCTCCGTGCCCTGAGGGCCCTCGCCGTTCGCCAGGACCCGCAGGTCGACGACGTCCATGCCGCCCTCGGTGAGCGTGCCGGTCTTGTCCAGGCAGACGGTGTCCACCCGGGCCAGCCCCTCGATCGCGGGCAGCTCCTGCACCAGGCACTGCTTGCGGCCCAGCCGGATCACGCCGATCGCGAAGGCCACCGAGGTCAGCAGCACCAGCCCCTCGGGCACCATCGGCACGATCCCGGCGACCATCCGGCGGACCGCCTCGCGCCAGTCCCGGCCCTCCACCGCCAGCTGGCTGATGATCAGGCCGATCGCGGTGGGGACCAGCAGCCAGGTGATGAACCGCAGGATGCTGTCGATGCCGCTGCGCAGCTCCGACTTCACCAGGGTGAACCGGCTCGCCTCCTCGGCCAGCTGCGCCGCGTACGCCTCCCGGCCGACCTTGGTGGCGGTGAACGCGCCCGCGCCGGCCACCACGAAGCTGCCGGACATCACCAGGTCGCCGGGCTGCTTGAGGACCGGGTCCGGCTCGCCGGTGAGCAGCGACTCGTCGATCTCCAGGCCGTCCGCCTCGGTGACCTCGCCGTCGACGATCACCTTGTCGCCGATGCCGAGCAGCACGGTGTCGTCCAGCACGATCGCGCCGACGGCGATCTGCTGCACGGTGCCGTCCCGGCGCACCTGCGGCTTCGCCTCGCCGATCAGCGCGAGGCTGTCCAGGGTCTTCTTGGCGCGCAGCTCCTGGATGATGCCGATCGCCGTGTTGGCGACGATGACCAGGCCGAACAGGCCGTCCTGGATCGGGCCGACGACCAGGATGATCCCGAACATCACGCCGATGATCGCGTTGAAGCGGGTGAAGACGTTGGCCCGGACGATCTCCTTCGCCGAGCGGCTGGAGCGGACCGGGACGTCGTTGACCTCGCCGCGGGCGACCCGTTCGGCCACCTCGGCGGCGGTCAGCCCGCCGCGCCGGCCGGGCAGCAGCCCGAGCGGATGGGCGCCGTCGGGCCGGTCGCCGGGCGTCTCGTCCGGGGGCTGCGCAGGCTGCGTCATGGCACCGACTCTACGGGCGCCTTATGTCCGATGCGTGCTACTAAAGGACTATTCAGTCCGACCGGGTGGCCGGGTCCTGAACCTCGGCCTCGCGGGCCCGGGCGCGGGCGATCGCGTCCCGGCGGGCGCGGCAGTACCAGAGGCCGATCAGCCCGAGGCCGCCACCGGCCAGGCAGATCCACGGCCAGTTGGCGTGGTCGTTGTCGGAGAGGGTGTCCCAGAAGGGGAGGAGCACCAGGAAGGCGACGAACCACAGCACCGTGCCGCCGCCGACGATCGCGACATCGTTGGCCTCCAGCGGCGGGGGCGAGGGGTGCAGTGGCGTCTTGGGCATGGGCCCTAGGGTACGGTGCGGCGGGCGCCTGACCGATCTGGTGCGCCACTTGTCCGCATCTGATCTGGTCTACGCGCGAAGATAGCGTGCGAGCGATTGCGGAACCCATACTTGTGTCCCCGGTCGGCCGCGGCATGTCCAGGACACCGTGCTTCGTGCCCGTCCCAGTGCCAGCCCCGCCGGGCCGCCCGGCCACCGTCGCTCCGGGTGGGTCCCCCTCTCCTCAGCCCCCACCAGAGGACGCAGCATGCCTGTGGCCCAGCCGACCACCGAGTCGCCCGAGCCCGCCCAGCCCTCCGCCGACGCGCCGAAGCCCCCGTCCGGCGCGCTGGACCGCTACTTCCGGATCAGCGAGCGCGGCTCCACCCTGCCGCGCGAGATCCGCGGCGGCATCGCCACCTTCTTCACCATGGCGTACATCCTGGTGCTGAACCCGATCATCCTGGCCAGCGCCACGGACCTGAACGGCACCCACCTGGACAGCGCCCAGCTGGTCACCGCCACCGCGCTCACCGCGGGCCTGACCACGCTGCTGATGGGCGTCATCGGCAACGTCCCGATCGGCCTGGCCGCCGGCCTCGGCGTCAACACCATCGTCGCCCTCCAGCTCGCGCCCAAGATGACCTGGCCGGACGCCATGGGCATGGTCGTCCTGGCCGGCTTCGCGATCATGATCCTGGTCGCCACCGGCCTGCGCGAGCGGGTCATGAACGCCGTCCCGCTCGGCCTGCGCAAGGCCATCGCGATCGGCATCGGCCTCTTCATCAGCCTCGTCGGCCTGGTCGACTCCGGCTTCGCCAGCCGGATCCCCGACGCCGCCCACACCACCGTGCCGCTCCAGCTCGGCACCGGCGGCCACCTGACCGGCTGGCCGGTCCTGGTCTTCGTGCTCGGCCTGCTGCTCACCCTGGTCCTGATGGTCCGCAAGGTGCCCGGCGCGATCCTGGTCTCGATCGCCGTGATGACCGCCGTCGCCGTCGTCATCGACAAGTTCGCCGACATCCCGGCCCTCAACTGGGGCCTCACCGTCCCGGCCTGGCCCGGCAACCCGGTGGCCGCCCCCGACTTCGGGCTGGTCGGCGAGGTCAGCCTGTTCGGCGGCTTCGAGAAGGTCGGCGTCCTCACCGGCGCCCTCTTCGTCTTCACCGTCCTGATGTCCTGCTTCTTCGACGCGATGGGCACCATTCTCGGCGTCGCCGACGAGGCCCACCTGCTGGACGAGAAGGGCGACCTGCCCGGCATCAACAAGGTCCTGATGATCGACGGCATCGCCACCGCGGCCGGCGGCGCGACCTCCTCCTCCGCCAACACCTGCTTCGTCGAGTCCACCGCCGGCGTCGGCGAGGGCGCCCGCACCGGCTTCGCCTCGATCGTCACCGGCGCCCTCTTCGTGGTGGCGCTCTTCCTCACCCCGCTCGCCACCATGGTCCCCGCCCAGGCCGCCACCCCCGCCCTGGTCACCGTCGGCTTCCTGATCCTGGCCAACTCGATCAAGGAGATCGACTGGGCGGACTACACCATCGCGATCCCGGCCTTCCTGACCATCGTGATGATGCCGTTCACCTACTCCATCACCAACGGCATCGGCTTCGGCTTCATCGCCTTCTGCGTCCTGCGCCTCGCCGCCGGCCGCGGCCGCGAGGTCCCGGTCGCGATGTACGCGGTCTCCACCGTCTTCGCCTTCTACTACCTGATGCCGGCCCTCGGCCTCCTCTGACCGCCCCCGGCATCGCCGCGGCCCCGCACTCCTCCCCGGAGCGCGGGGCCGCGGTCATGGTCGGAGGCGGCGGTACTCAGTCCTCCTCCGAGAACTCGTGCGTCTCGCGACGGTACGGCTGAGGGACGGCGGCCAGCCGCGGCGGCGTCCAGAGGTCGTCCCGTTCGTTGAGGCTGAGTTCGCCACCACGTCGCAGCAGCCAGATGACCTCGTAGTGGTACTGCAGCACCGCGTCTCCCGGCAGACGGGTCAGCAGGCCCGACACCAGCCGGACGATGTCGTCCTCCTGCCCGGAAAGGTCATCGGCCTTGTCCGGCCTGAACGCCACCGAGACGGTCGGCGTGACCTTCAGGTCGGTGATCAGCGGATTCCACGGCTTGGGATTGGTGGCGAACACCCGGACCCAGGTGCCGAACCTGGTGTCGACGCCTTCGGTGAGCAACCGCTCCGGCTCTGTGGTCGCATCGAACAGCCGGAGGCCCTGTGCGATGTCGTTCAGCGTATGGGCCACCTCGGCGACGGACAGCGGCGTGGCCAGATTGAAGCTGTGTGAGATTGACATGCCTGGAGATCCGTTCGGCGTGTACTAGGGATAGATGTGCACAATGTTGCCCTGCTTGTCGATCACCACGGCTTCCTCCAGCCCTTCGATCGGCCAGTCGTGGAGCTGGGACTTGAGAGCCGGGACGCCCACGGGTGAGTCCGCGAGGTTAACCACGATTCGTCCGGTCTGGCCTTCGTTGATCTTCTCCTCGATCCGTGAGCCGATGTTGCGGGCGCTTCTACTCGATGGTGAGACGCAGTCGAAGATCTCACCTTCGATTCGGTAATCAGGATTCTTTCGCCCGGGAACCGACGGATTCTGTTCGACGTGGTACCCCTGTTTTGCCAGGATCTGAGCCGATTCGTTCTCGCGCTGAAGTGCGAGTCGGTTCTCGGGTGATTCGTCCGGGTTGACCTTCGTCGTGGGTCCATTCGGTGTGGCATTGGGGTCGGGGGTCCTCGACGGCTGGGTGCGGATTTCACCGGCGCCCTGGCCGCCTCCACCATTGCCCTCCATGTGGACCCGGTCCGGCCCCATCGCATCCTGCGCGATCTGGCTCGCGCCGAGGCCTGCCATGCCCGCGCCGGTGGCGATGAGTCCTGCGGAGAGGATGTTGACGGGGACACCGACCACCGCACCCGCGCCGGTGAGGTCCAGGCCGACGCCCAGGACTTCGCCTCCGGCGCCGAGGGTCGCGAGGCCGAGGCCGCCGGCGATCTCCAGCACCGCGCCGGGATCGTGGATCATCGCATTGCCCACGGAGGCCAGGTCTTCCACGGCGGTCTTCCCGACGTCCAGGAGGAAGTCTCCGGCGTCGGAGAAGAAGTCTCCGACCTTGTCCAGCCAGCCCGGCTCCTCGGGGGCCTTGTCGCGAGCCTTTGCGATCTTGTTCGCGGCGGTGTCGCCGGCGTTTTTCACCTGGTTCCTGGCGGTGCTCAGCGTCTGTCGCGCGGCAGCGCGCGTGGCCTCGCCGGGATCGGAGAACGGCAATTCGTGCCCGGCGTTCCGCTCTGCGTCCTGGTGTTCGGACCTGGCTCTGCCCGTGGCGGTCTGGCCTTCGCGCCACTGCCGGATCGCGTCCGCGGCTTGGCCTTGAGCCCATGCCAGCACTGATTGGTAAGCGGCCAAGGCCGTGGAGGCGTCGTGGAAGGAGTCGCCGGCCTCCAGCCACTTCTGGGGTTCGCCGTGGAAGGCCTGGCGGAACGCATCGCCCGCTTTCCCCGACCAGCCGTCGACGGTGTCGATGCGTCGGAGGCCCTCGCCGGTGGAGTGCAGGGTGTCGCCATAGCTTTTGAGCCATGCGACGGTCGAGGCAATCGATTCGATATTGCCCGGTATGAGTTCCTTCGGGTCGGTGGCCTGTCCGAGGTCCGTCGTCACTGCTCCGCCGCCGGGTCCCTGGCGTCGGAGGAAGCCAACGTGCCGCCCAGTTGGCCGACGAGCTGTCCGTCGATCTCGCGGTAGGCCTTCACGCTCGCGTTCAGTCGCTGGGAGACCTGGGCGGCATCCTTGGCCAGATTCTCGACACCGATCTCCCAGCGGGTGCAGAAGTTTTCCAGGACGTCGGCCAGGTGTCCGTGTCCGATTTCTTCTTTCCGGGGGTCGAGATCGCTGACCTTTCTGAATCGAAGCTTCGTCAGGGTGCCGGTGATTCCGGAGGCCGCTTTCTCCAGAGCCGCCAGGTCGACCTTGAATCCCTCGGCCATGAGTTGACCCCTCCGCCGGTCTCCGTGGCTGTCAATCGACTGTCGGATCGGTTGACGCTAGCACGAACGATTCGGTCGCAGTGTGGGAATTCCGACGCGGCTGGCGGAGATTTTTACAGCAGGGCATTGAAGTTGCTGGTGGGTCTAATGGTGGAGTTGTGACGTGGCGCTGTTCCGGGGGCCGGTAGCGTCGGGGGACAGGCCGGCGAGGGTGAGGAGAGTGGGATGGGTGCTGGGGTGGTGCGGAGGATCGTTGTGGTGCGGCATGCCAAGGCGGTGGCGCACGATGCCGTCAGGGACCACGGACGGCGGTTGGCGGAGCGGGGGCGGCGGGACGCGCCGGCGGCGGGGCGGTGGTTGGCGGAGCAGGGGGTGGTGCCGGAGCTGGCGATCGTGTCGACGGCCGCGCGGACCCGGGAGACCTGGGAGCTGGCCGGTGCCGAGCTGGGCGGGGCACCGCGGACGGTGTTCGACGAGCGGGTGTACCTCGCGGACGTCGAGGAGCTGCTGGCCGTGCTCCGGGAGGTGTCGGCGGAGGTCGGCACCGTGGTGGTGGTCGGCCACAATCCCGGCGTGCACGAGCTGGCCGAGACGCTGGCGGGCGAGGGGGAGGAAGACCTGCTGGACCGGATGGACGCCAGGGGCTTCCCGACCTCGGCCGTCGCGGTGCTGGAGTTCGACGGCTCCTGGCGGGGCGTCGGACCCGATGTCGCCAGGCTCACCGGTTTCCGGACCCCGCGGGGGTGAGGGCGGAGTCGGGTATCAGCCCCAGATCAGGTCCGCCATCGGCGCGACGACGACGGCCGGCCGGGCCTGGGTGTGCGCGGCGGTCTGGGTGGTGGTGGCGGCGAGACCGGCGAGGGCGACGAGGGCGAGGGTGGTGACCGCGGCGGCCTTGGCGATGACGGTGCGGAGCATGGTGGTGGTCCTCTCGAATGCGAAGCAGTGGGTTCTCGGGGGGCGCGTCCCGCGGTGACGTTTCCTCCGGTCCGTCGTCCGGGGCTGTCCCCTTCCGACGACCACTAGCTTCGTCGTGGCTCGGGCCGGGGGGAAGGGCGGAGAGGTGGACGGAAGCGGCCCTGGACCGTTTCGGTCAGCTCGGCCGGAAGCGGACGCCGGTCGACCGTGGAACCCGGGAGCCCCGCTTGGGGCGCGGTCCAGAGGGTCAACGTCAGGCAAAGTCCCTGGTCAGCGGCCTGTCGTATGTGGAAGGATCAATTCCGTATCGAACACGGGTTTCACCACGGGGGAGCGGGGATGCTGACCGCATTGGGCCTGGACAGCGCTTCGGAATCGGTCTACCGGGCGATGCTCGCCTATCCGGGTGACGGTGTGGCCGGCCTGGCCGCGCGCCTCTCGCTCGGCGAGGAGGACATCCGGGACGCCCTGGACAACCTGAGCGAGCTGGCCCTGTTGCGCCCGTCGGCCGAACGGCCCGGCGAGCTGCGCGCGGTCTCCCCGGACGTCGGGATGGAGCTCCTGATGGCCCGCCAGCAGGCCGGTCTGGCCGCCGCGCAGGCGCGGATCGAGGCCTCCCGTGCGGCGGCCGCCCAGCTCATCGCCGATTTCGCCGATCTGCGGCCGGGGGTGAGCACGCCGGACATCGAGCAGCTCGTGGGCCTGGACCAGATCCGTGACCGGCTGGCCCGCTTCTCCCGGGAGGCGCGGGAGGAGGTGATGACCTTCGCCCCGGAGGGCGGGCAGAAGCCCCAGAACATCGAGGCGGCCAAGCCGCTCAACCTCGTCCTGCTGGAGCGCGGGGTGCGGATGCGCACCGTCTACCTGGACAGCGTCCGCAACAGCCCGCACACCGTCGAGTACGTGAACTGGCTGGCCTCCCGAGGGGGACAGGTCCGGACCGTCCCGTCGCTGCCCACCCGGATGATCGTCGCCGACCGGTCCGTCGCCGTCATCCCGGTGCGCAGCGACGACACGGCGGCCGGAGCGGTGGTCCTGACCGGGCAGGGGATGCTGACCGCGCTGTGCGCACTGTTCGAGAGCGTCTGGGAGGGCGCCCAGCCGCTGGGGGTCGCGGCCCGGCCGGACGGGAACGGGCTCACCGCCCAGGAGCGCACCACGCTCGGCCTGCTCGCGGCCGGGCACACCGACGACGCCATCGCGAAGCGGCTGGGCGTTTCACCGCGCACCGCCCGTCGGGTCGCCAACGATCTGATGGAGCGTCTCGACGCCCGCAGCCGTTTCCAGGCCGGGGTGCACGCGGTCAACGCCGGCTGGCTGTCGTAGGCCCCGCCCCCGAGCTCCTGCACGCCGGTCGGTGCCGGGCCGCTCGGCCGCGGCCCGGGCACGGAACGAGGGCGCGAACCGGTGGTCGGTTCGCGCCCTCGTCGTTCAGTCACGGGCCGCAGTCGGCGCCCGGAATCGTCAGGCCGTCACGCTCGCGGTGATGCCCTTGACGCCGACGGCGCCGCCGGGCACCTCGATCCAGCTGCCCCACGTGCCGGCGGTCCGGTCGGCGTCGCGGGTGTAGACGCGGCCGTCCGCGGCGACCGCGTAGACGTGGGTGGTGTTGCCGGTGGTGGCGCTGGTGAGGGCGATCAGGTTGGTGCTGTCCATCTTGGTCCAGCTGCTCCAGGAGCCGGCCTTGTAGTCGGCGTCGATGTTGTACATCGCCCCGTCGGCGCCGATGATCTGGATGTGCGAGTTGTTGTCCGTCACACTCGCGGTGATGCCCTTGACGCCGACGGCGCCGCCGGGCACCTCGATCCAGTCGCTCCACGTGCCGGCGGCCCGGTCCGCGTCACGGGAGTAGACGTGGCCGTCCGCGGCGACCGCGTAGACGTGGTCGGTGTTGCCGGTGGTGGTGCTCGCGAGCGCGGTCAGGTTGGAGCTGTCCATCTTGGTCCAGGTGCTCCACTTACCGGCGCCGTAGTCGGCGTCGATGGTGTACATCGCTCCGTCGGCGCCGATGATCTGGATGTGCGCGCTGTTGCCGCCGGCGGTGGCGCTGATCGCCTTGACGCCCACGGCGCCGCCCGGCACCTCGATCCAGTCGCCCCACGTGCCGGCGATGCGGTCGCCGTCACGGGTGTAGACGCGGCCGTCCGCGACGGCGTAGACGTGGGTGGTGTTGCCGGTGGTGGCGCTGGTGATCGAGGTCAGGGTGGAGTTGTCCATCTTGGTCCAGCTGCTCCACTTGCCGGCCTTGTAGTCGGCGTCGATGTTGTACATCGCGTTGTCGGCGCCGATGATCTGGATGTGCGAGTTGTTGCTCGTCGGGGTGGCAGGAGTGGTGGTGCCGCTGGGAGCGGGGGCGGGGGCCGGAACGGGGGTGTTCACCGCGACCGGGGAGATGTACCCGCTGATGGTCTGGCCCCAAGGCGCGCTGCCCACCGCGTAGTTGCTGGTGCTCTCGGTCTGGACTATGCCGTCCGCGTAGGTGCGGTGGCCCTCGTTCCCGCCGACCATGGTCACGGTGCCGTTGCCGACGGCGGTGACCAGCGCGACGTGGTCCGCCCAGTCGGCACCGGGCCGGTAGTTGAACACGACGGCGTCGCCCACCCGCGGGGTGTTGTGCAGGGTGCCGAAGGTCTTGCCGTAGTCGTAGAAGTCGCGCGCCGCACCGCTGAGGTAGCTCAGGTTGGCGGCCCCGGCGCGGGCCCAGGCCCAGCCCGCGAAGTCGGCGCACCAGGCGTGGGCCGCGTGGCCGCCCCGGCCGCAGGAGTTCGACGTCCGGTCACCGCTGGTGTAACCACCGTGCGCGCACGGGCCGTTGCCGATCTCGGCGGTGGCGGCGGCGGCGACCGACGAACCGGTGTCGGCACTGGCCGGCGTTGCGACGAGGCCGCTCAGTGCGAGGCCGGCCGTGGCGGCGGTGAGGGCGACCGAGCGGGAGATACGGGACGGCTTGGCGGTGGAAGGCATGGGACTCTCCGTGATCGGGACAGGACGTACCTGTGGCAGGGCGCGAAGGGGGTGAGGTGGCCGAACTGGACACCGGGACGGTGAGAGTCACTCGACCTGAAGGCCTGAACCCGCCTGCGACGCCCCTTCTGGCGCGTCGTCCGGCTTGTCGGCCCGGTGTCTCTCCCGCTGACAACGACAAGCTTCGTCGCAGCTCAGCAGCAGTGAAAGGGGCTGAGCCGGGACGGAAGCGGCCCTGACCGGATCCGTCCACGGCGGCCTCACGGACCTTCGGCGCGGTGCCCCCGAGGGGCGGAGGGCGGCCGGTCCCGATCAGTGCCGGCCGCATGACGAGGCCCCCCTCGCACGGTGTCGCGAGGGGGGCCGTCTCCGGTTGTCAGTGGACGCAGAACTCGTTGCCCTCCGGGTCCCGCATGACGGTCCAGGAGCCGCCGGGTTCGCTCACCTCGCGCAGGACGGTGGCGCCGAGGGTCAGGAGGCGGTCGACGGTGGCGGGGCGGGCGTCGGGGCCGGGGTGGAGGTCGAGATGGAGGCGGTTCTTGCCCTGCTTCGGCTCGGGGACCCGCTGGAAGAGGAGACGGCGGCCGAGCCCGGTGCCGGTGGCGGGGTCGTGCGGGTCCTCCGGGTGGCGGACGGCGGCGAGGGCGTGCCAGGCGGGCCGGCCGTCGACCTCGGTGAGCAGGTCGGGGGTGATCCGGCCGGCCGCGAGGAGGCCGTCGATCAGGGTGCTGTGGTCCTCGACGGTGTAGTCGAGGGCGGCGGCCCAGAAGGCGGCCTGCCGGTGCGGGTCGGCGCAGTCGATGACGAGCTTCCAGTGCATGGGCATGTAACCAGTTATATGGGTTACGAGGTCGGGCGGGCAAGGATCGTCGAGGGGGTGTGTCAAGAATCGGATCGTGTAGGGGAGTTGGCGAAGGGCATACTCCGGGGACGGGAGACGGGCGAGGGGGAAACCGCTGATGGTGCGACAGGATCCGCCGACGGGGGTCGAGGAGCAGCTGCTGCCGGAGCTGTTCCGGACGGCCGACCAGGCGTCGCTGGAGGGCCAGCGGCAGACGCTGCGCTGGTACCGGGGGCTGATCTCGATGCTGGTGGTCGCGGCGGTGGTCGGCTCGCTGCCCGGGCCGGAGCACCGCGGGGACGCCGACCTCACGCCGCTGTTCTCGGTGGTGGCGTTCCTGGTCGCCGGCTACTTCTGGTCCCGGCTGCGCCGCAGCAACCCGCAGGCGCGCTGGTACGAGGCGCGGGCGGCGGCCGAGTCGGTGAAGACGCTGGCCTGGAAGTACTCCGTGCGGGCCCGGCCGTTCGAGGGGGACGCGCGGTCGGGTGACGTCGACCGCGGCTACCTGCTGCAGGTGGAGGACGTGCTGCGGGCGTTCGAGGACCCGCGGATCGTGCCGCCGGGGACGGTCACCGAGATCACCGAGGAGATGCGCCGGGTGCGGGCGGAGTCGCTGACCGCCCGGCGGACGCTTTACCTGCGCACCCGGGTGGAGGGGCAGCGGACGTGGTACCGCTCGCGGGCCGAGTCCTGCGAGTCGCAGGCGGTGTCCTGGGGACTGGCGGTCGCGGCGCTGATCATCCTCGGCGCGGCGGCGGCGATCGCGCAGGCGACCGGGGCGCTGCCGCTGCACGTCTTCGGGGCCAGCTCGGCGGCGGCCGCGGCGGTGATCGCCTGGACGCAGCTGAAGCAGCTCCGGCCGCTGGCCGCCGCGTACCAGCTGGCGGCGCGCGAGCTGGAGAACGTCGGCAACCAGCTGTCCGACCTCGACCTGCGGGCGCCGGACGCCGAGCAGCGCTGGGCGCGGATGGCGGCCGAGGCGGAGGACGCGGTCTCGCGCGAGCACACCACCTGGCGGGCCCGCCGGGCCTTCCCCCGGTAGCGGCGGGGCGGCGGGGGAGCGGCTCAGGCCTCCAGGGGGGCTAGGCCGAACGGGTGGCCGGCCGGGTCGATCAGCACCCGGAGGGTGCGGCCGTGCTGGTAGGTGGGCTCGGTCGCGCCGAGCGCGAGCGCGCGGGCGGTGGCCTCCTCCAGGTCGTCCACGTAGAAGTCCAGGTGGAAGTGCTTGCCGCCGTCCGGCTCGGTCCACGGCTCCGGCCGGTACCCGGTGACCCGGCCGAAGCCGAGCGGGCTGCCGCCCTCCGGGTTGTCCAGGATGGCGAACCGCTCGTCCACGTGCCGGGTCTCCCACCCGAGCAGCTCGCCGTAGAAGGCGGCCAGCGCGACCGGGTCGGCGCAGTCGATGGTGACCATGGCGAGGCGGGCGAAGCCGGTGCCGTTCTGCTCGGCCTGCGCGGCCTGTGCGTCGGCGACGTCGGACATTTCTGGTCGGCCCTTCTGCTGAGGGGTGGTGCGGCGCCGGGGGTCCGCGTGGACCGGGCCCCAGAACCAGCATCGCACCGGGAGTCACGGAGGGCACGGCCAGCGCTGTCCGGGGCACGGCGCCGGTGTAAGGCCGGGTAGGGTTCCGGGCCTGTCGATGGGACTGTGCACGGGGTCTCGGCAACGGTCGAGCCGACAGCCCATCAGCCCGTCCGGGGGAGAACCGCATGCTGGTGAACATCGACTGGCGGGCCGTCGAGCGCACGGGCGAGGACCCGGGCGTGCCGAACTGGTCGATGCTGCGGCTGCGGGCGGAGGCCGCCGCGGAGCTCTGGCCGGGCGACCCGGAGGCCGCGCGGTTCGCCACCGAGGTCGGGGTGCCGTTCGCCCGCGGGCTGTTCCGCCTGCTGCCGGAGCACGCGCGGCGGCGGCCGGAGAACCCGGACCGGGCGTTCGCCCGGGAGCCGCTGACCGAGTCGCTGGTGGAGACCGCGCACGGCCGGCTGCGCCAGCTGGGCGAGCTGTTCGGCGGGTTCGTCTTCGTCAACCTGGACGACGGGACGATCTGGGTCTGCGACCCGGACTCCGAGGTCGAGTACGAGCTGATCCACGGGGACGTCTCCTCGTTCAGCTACCTCGTCTACAAGGTCGAGGTGGAGCGGCCGCTGGACGAGGAGCGCCCGACGCCGTACGACTGGGCCGACGCCGAGGAGTTCGTCCGGGAGGGGATGGCCCGCTGGGACCCGCTGCCGTTCGAGCGCGGCGCCCGGTTCTGGGAGGCGTTCCTGGACACCTGGGCCACGATGTAATCCAATTTTCTTTAGCGAGAGTAATGACGTAGGCTAAAGAACATGCCCGAGATGTCCGAGCAGGACCTCGCAGCGATCAGTCAGCTGCGGTCGTCCGCCATGCGCCTCTCCCGACGGCTCCGCCACCAGCGGGTCGAGGAGTCGCTCAGCCCTACCGAGATCGGGGTGCTGGGCACCCTCGCGCGGTGCGGGAAGGCCACGCCGGGTGAGCTCGCCCGGAAGGAGCACGTACAGCCGCCCTCGATGACCAGGATCGTCGCGATGCTGGAGGAGAAGGGCCTGGTGCGGCGCGAGCCGCACCCGGAGGACCGCCGGCAGGTGGTCGTCAGCAGTACCGAGGAGGCCGAGGCGATCCTGGCGGAGTCCCGCCGGCGCCGGAACGCCTGGCTCGCCGAGCTCGCCCAAGGGCTCGACGAGGAGGAGTGGGCGCTGCTCCGCGAGGCCGCGCCCGTGCTCTACAAGCTCGCACACCTCTAGGCAGACCTGATCCGGTAGCCGCCGGAGGACGAAGGAGAACCGCATCACCGCAGGACCGACCACCGAAACCAGGAGCGCGACGGCCGTCCCACGGGCCGCCGCGCCGCGAGGGGAGACCACCGTGACACCGCCGGCCGCAGCCAGCGCCGCCGCCATCCGTACCCGGACCGACGACCCGACGACCGACCCCGCCGCGAGCAGCACCGCGGCCGCCGACGCCCAGGCACCCGCCCCCACGGGGCTGCCCGGCAGCGGCGACGACGACCCCGACGAACGCACCGCGGCGGACGACCCCGCCGCTCCCGGCCGCAGCCACGCGGCCACATCCCCCGCCGGGGCGACCGGCCCGACCGACCGCACCCTGACCGACCGCACCGGCCCGACCGGAGCGAAGTTCACCCGGCCCGGGGGGATGTTCTCCGCACTGCGCGTTCGCAACTACCGCTACTACTTCGCCGGCCAGGTGGTGTCCAACACCGGCACCTGGATGCAGCGGATCGCCCAGGACTGGCTGGTGCTCAGCCTCACCGGCAGCCCGCTCGCGGTCGGCATCACCACCGCCATGCAGTTCCTGCCGATGCTGCTGCTCGGCCTGTTCGGCGGGGTGCTCGCCGACCGGATGCCCAAGCGCCGGCTGCTGGTCTACACCCAGGGCGCGATGGGCCTGCTCGCCGCCGGACTCGCCGTGCTGACCATCGGCGGCGTGGTGACCCCGTACTACGTGTACGCCTTCGCGCTGCTGCTCGGCCTGGTCACCGTGGTCGACAACCCGACCCGGCAGGCCTTCGTCTCCGAGATGGTCGGCCCGAAGGACCTCGCCAACGCGGTCAGCCTGAACGCCGCCAACTTCCAGACCGCCCGGCTGGTCGGCCCCGCCGTCGCGGGCCTGCTGATCGCCGCGGTCGGCAGCGGCTGGGCGTTCGCGGTGAACGCGCTCTCCTTCGCCGCCGTGATCGGCGGGCTGCTCGCCATGCGGACGAGCGAACTGCGGTCGACCGAGCCGATCGCCCGTGAGAAGGGGCAGCTGCGGGAGGGCCTGCGGTACGTGAAGGAGCGGCCCGAGCTGCTCTGGCCGATGGTGCTGGCCGGGTTCATCGGCACCTTCGGCTTCAACTTCCCGACCCTGCTGGCCGGTTTCGCCACCGACACCTTCCACGTCGGCGCCGGGCAGTACGGCCTGCTGAACACCGCGATGGCGGTCGGTTCACTGGCCGGCGCGCTGCTCGCGGCCCGCCGCGGGGTGCCCCGGCTGCGCCGACTGGTGGCCGCCGCGCTGGCGTTCGGGCTGCTGGAGGTGGTGGCCTCGGTCGCGCCCGACTACTGGACCTTCGCGATCCTGCTCACCTTCATCGGGGTGTTCGGGCTCAGCTTCAACACCTCGGTCAACTCGGCGTTGCAGCTGGGCACCGAGCCCGCGATGCGCGGCCGGGTGATGGGCCTGCTGGTGCTGGTGTTCACCGGCGGGACGCCGATCGGCGCGCCGATCGTGGGCTGGGTCACCGCCTCGTACGGGCCCCGGCTCGGGCTGCTGGCCTGCGGACTGGTCTCGGCGCTGGCGGCCGGCACGGTCGGCCTGGTGCTGGCCCGCAGTGCCGAGCTGCGGCTGCGGCTGGACCTGCACCCGGGCCGCGGCGGCCGGGTGGTGGCCCTGGTGCCGCGCCCCGGTGCCGGCGTGAAGTCCGGGCTGGCCACGGCCTGCTGACGTGAGGCCGGTTCCGGGCCGCCGATGGCGGCGGCCCGGAACCGGCGAACCGGCGAACCGTCAGAGCCGGATCTCCAGCACCTGGCCGGGCCAGACGCCGTTCGGCTGCGCGACCTCGAAGGACTCGGTCTCGGTGAAGCCGAGCGCCCGGTACTGGGCGACCAGCCGGCGGTCGGCGCCCCCGTAGCAGTCCACCCGGACCAGCGAGATGCCCCGGCGGCGGGCCTCCGCCAGGACGTCGGCGATCAGCGCGGCGCCGATCCCCGAGCCTTTCCGGGAGCGGTCGGTGACCAGGTTGCGGACGAACAGCTCGCGCTCCGCCACCGCGGGGACGTACGAGCCGGGCTCCTCGGCGACGACGCAGGCGCCGACGGTCCGGCCCTCCTCGTCCACCGCGAGCCGGAGCAGGAACGGTTCGGCGCCGTACGCGGTGACGTGCTCGATCCTGGCCGGGACGGTGCTGAAGGGCTGGTCGCCCCATTGGCCGGTGCGGCCCCGGGCGGCCAGCCAGGCCACGGCGCCGTCGAGCAGGGCGAGGAGATCGGGGATGTCCGCGGGACCCCCGGTGCGGATCTTCATGGAGATCGTTCTAGCCCAAACCGCCGTCCGGGGGAAGATGGGCCCCATGAGGCTCTTCGTGGCGGTACTGCCTCCGGTGGAGGCGTTGCAGGGGCTGGTCGACGCGGTGGCCCCGGTGCGCGGGCTGCCCGGCGCGGACCGGCTGCGCTGGACGGCGGTCGAGGGCTGGCACCTGACCCTGGCCTTCCTCGGCGAGCAGCCGGCCGAGGGGGTGCCGGAGCTGGCGGCCGGACTGGCCGCGGTGGCCGAGGTACACCCGGTGCACCGGCTGCGGCTGGCCGGTGCCGGACGCTTCGGCGACCGGGTGCTCTGGGCCGGGGTGGAGGGCGAGACCTGGGCGCTGCGCCGGCTCGCCGAGGCGGTGAACGAGGCCACCGCCGGGGCGACCGGGGAGGTGGACGCGTTCGCCTTCCACCCGCACCTGACGCTGGCCCGCGCCGGTTCGACCCGCGGCCACCGGCGGGCGGTGCAGCGGGTGGCCGCGGCGGAGCTGGACGGGCTGGCGCGGGCGCTGGACGAGTACCGGGGGCCGGAGTGGGAGGCCGCCGAGCTGCACCTGATGAAGAGCGAGCACGACGGCGGCGGCGCGCACTACGAGACGGTCCGCTCCTGGCCGCTGGCCCGCTGGGGCGAGTAGCCCGCCGGCCCGCCGGGGCGCGTGGTCAGGCGGGCCAGATCCGCATCGCGTCGGCCGCGACCTGCTCCAGTTCGGCGCGGGTGGCGCCGTCGCGGGCGCGCTGCGACATGCCCTGGAGCACGACGGCGGTGAAGTTGGCCAGGGCCGCCGGGTCCGTCCCGGGGGGCTCGTGGCCGGCCGCGACGTCGGCGCGGATCCGCGACTCCAGGGCGCGGACGTTGGCGTTGCGCAGCTCCCGGACGGCCTCGGCCACCTCGGGCGAGGTGCAGTTGACCGTCGAGCTGATCATCAGGCAGCCCCACGGGTGCTCGGGGTCGGTCGCCTCGGCGGCGGACTCGTGCAGCATCCGGGCGATGCCGGCCCGGGCGGTGGGCTCCTCGTCCATCGCCCGGGTGGAGTACGCGCCGTAGGTCTCCCGGTAGCGGGCGATCACCTCGTCGAAGAGGGCGCGCTTGTCGCCGAAGGCCGCGTACAGGCTCGGCGGGCGGATGCCCATGGCGGCGGTGAGGTCGGCGACCGAGGTGGCCTCGTACCCGCGTTCCCAGAACAGCCGGAGGGCCTGCTCCAGGGCGGCCTCGCGGTCGAAGGAGCGGGGTCTGCCGCGCTTCGCGGTGGCGGTACCGCCGGTCGTCACGCTCGTCGTCGCCATGCCGAGATTCTATATCGAGCACTACAGAAGGCGTGCTACGGTTCATTTCGTTAGCGACCGCTACAGAAATGGGAGGGCATCGTCATGAGCAGGCTCGCGGGGAAGACGGCACTGGTCACGGGCGGCAGCCGGGGCATCGGGCGGGGCATCGCCGAGCGGCTGGGGCGGGAGGGCGCACTGGTCGCCGTCCACTACGGCCGGGACGCGGCGGCGGCCGAGGAGGCGGTCAAGACGATCGAGGGGGCCGGTGGCCGGGCCTTCGCGATCGGTGCCGAGCTGGGCCTCCCGGGGGACGCCGAGGCGCTGTGGACGGCCTTCGACGCCGGACTGGCCGGGTACGACGGGGGCAGCGGGCTGGACATCCTGGTGAACAACGCCGGGATCGGCCTGGACGGGCGGATCGGCGAGGTGGCCGAGGCCGACTTCGACCGGGTCTTCGCCGTCAACGCGAAGGCGCCGTTCTTCCTGATCAAGCACGGGCTCGGCCGGCTCCGCGACGGCGGCCGGATCGTCAACGTCTCCTCGGGTGTCACCCGGGTGGCGTTCCCACCGGCGGTCTCCTACGCGATGACCAAGGGCGCGCTGAACACCCTGACCCTCACCCTCGCCCAGGAGCTGGGTCCGCGCGGGATCACCGTCAACGCGGTGTCGCCGGGCATCGTCGCCACCGAGATCAATCCCTGGCTGGAGGACCCGCGGGCGCATGCCGTGGCCGCCGCGCACTCGGTCTTCAACCGGGTGGGCGAGGCCGGCGACGTCGCCGACGTGGTCGCCTTCCTGGCCTCGGACGACGCGCGCTGGGTCACCGGGCAGAACCTGGACGCCACCGGCGGGTCCAACCTCGGCGTCTAGCCGCGGGCCGGGCGGGGGTACGCTCGTTGACCGTGGATCCCAAGACTCGAATGCGTATCGTGACCGGCGCCCTGGTGCTGCTGCTCGTCGTCGTGCTGGTCAGCTCGCTGGTCGGCAAGTAGCCGTGAACGTGCGGAGGGCCACCGCCCGCAGGCGGTGGCCCTCACGCGTCGGTCAGCCGGTCAGAGCTGCTCGACCACGTAGTCGATGCAGGCGGTGAGCGCCTCGACGTCGGCCGGGTCGACGGCCGGGAACATCGCGACGCGCAGCTGGTTGCGGCCCAGCTTGCGGTACGGCTCGGTGTCGACGATGCCGTTGGCGCGCAGCGCCTTGGCGACCGCGGCGGCGTCCACCGCGTCGTCGAAGTCGATCGTGCCGACCACCTGGGAGCGCTCGGCCGGGTTCGCCACGAACGGGTTGGCGAACGAGGACTTCTCGGCCCAGCCGTACAGCCGGGACGAGGAATCAGCCGTACGGGCGACGGCCCAGTCGAGCCCGCCGTTGCCGTTCAGCCACTCCAGCTGGTCGGCCAGCAGGAACAGGGTGGCGATCGACGGGGTGTTGTAGGTCTGGTCCTTCGACGAGTTGTCGATGGCCGTCGGCAGGTCGAAGAACGGCGGGATGTACCGGCCGGAGCCGGCGATCTCGGCGGCGCGCTCCAGCGCGGCCGGGGAGAAGGTCGCCAGCCAGAGGCCGCCCTCGGCGGCGAAGTTCTTCTGCGGGGCGAAGTAGTAGACGTCGGTCTCGGTGATGTCCACCGGCAGGCCGCCGGCGCCCGAGGTGGCGTCCACCAGGACCAGCGAGCCCTGGTCGGCGCCGACCGGGCGCTTGATCGGCATCGCGACGCCGGTCGAGGTCTCGTTGTGGGTGAGGCCGTAGACGTCCACGCCGGCCTCGGCGACCGGCAGCGGGTGGGTGCCGGGGGCGGTCTTGATCACGCTCGGCTCGGCGAGCCAGGGCGCGGCCTTGACCGAGGAGGCGAACTTGGAGGAGAACTCACCGAAGTCGAGGTGCTGGGACTTCTCCCGCACCAGGCCGAAGGCCGCGATGTCCCAGAAGGCGGTGGAGCCGCCGTTGCCGAGCACCACCTCGTACCCCTCGGGGAGGGAGAAGAGGCTGCTCACGCCCTCGCGCACGCGCTTGACCAGGTTCTTCACCGGGGCCTGGCGGTGGGAGGTGCCGAGCAGGGAGGTCTCGGTGGCGGCGAGGGCACTCAGGGCCTCGGGGCGCACCTTGGACGGGCCGCAGCCGAAACGGCCGTCTGCGGGCTTGATGTCAGCGGGGATCTGGATCTGAGCCACGGGCCGCAGCCTACCGGCCGGGGCGGCCCGGAATCGACGGGAGTCCGCCCGCTGAGATGCCCCCGTCCCACCCGCGAGCTGCGGAAACAGCGGGTCCGGTTCGGTATCCGGACCCGCTGTTCGAGCAGCTGTGCGTCAGCGCGGGACGGCCTCGGCGCGGGAGGCCGTAGCGGCGCGGGACGGCGTCAGCGCGCGATGGGCGTCAGTGCGCGATGGCGTCGTAGCCCTCGATGTCGCGCGGGCTGCGCGGGCCGGGGCCGATGTAGCGCGCGGCGGGGCGCACGAGCCGGCCGGTGCGCTTCTGCTCCAGGATGTGCGCCGACCAGCCGGCCGTCCGGGCGCAGGTGAACATCGAGGTGAACATGTGCGCCGGGACCTCGGCGAAGTCCAGCATGATGGCGGCCCAGAACTCGACGTTGGTGGCCAGCACGCGGTCGGGGCGGCGGTTGTGCAGCTCCTCCAGCGCGGCCTTCTCCAGCGCCTCGGCGACCTCGAAGCGCGGCGCGCCGAGCTCCTTGGCGGTGCGGCGCAGCACCCGGGCGCGCGGGTCCTCGGCGCGGTAGACGCGGTGGCCGAAGCCCATCAGGCGCTCGCCCTTGTCCAGCGCGTTCTTGACCCAGGCGGTGGCGTCGCCGGTGCGCTCGATCTCCTCGATCATGCCGAGCACCCGGGACGGCGCGCCGCCGTGCAGCGGGCCGGACATCGCGCCGACCGCGCCGGAGAGGGCGGCCGCGACGTCGGCGCCGGTGGAGGCGATGACCCGGGCGGTGAAGGTGGAGGCGTTCATGCCGTGCTCGGCGGCGGAGGTCCAGTAGGCGTCGATGGCCTTGACGTGCTTCGGGTCGGGCTCGCCCCGCCAGCGGATCATGAACCGCTCGACGACCGTCTCGGCCTTGTCGATCTCGCTCTGCGGGACCATCGGCAGGCCCTGGCCGCGGGCGGACTGGGCGACGTAGGAGAGCGCCATGACGGCGGCCCGGGCGAGGTCGTCGCGGGCCTGCTCGGCGTCGATGTCCAGCAGCGGCTTGAGGCCCCAGACCGGGGCGAGCATCGCGAGCGCGGACTGCACGTCGACCCGGATGTCACCGGAGTGGACCGGGATCGGGAACGGCTCGGCGGCCGGCAGGCCGGGGTTGAACTTGCCGTCGACCAGCAGGCCCCAGACGTGGCCGAAGGAGACGTTGCCGACGAGGTCGTCGATGTCGACCCCTCGGTACCGCAGGGCGCCGCCTTCACGGTCGGGTTCGGCGATCTCGCTCTCGAAAGCGACGACACCTTCGAGCCCGGGTACGAAGTCGGACATGCACGGCTCCTTCAGTTCTGCGATCGGCGGGCCGCCGTGGTGGGGAGGCACGCCAGTGACCGAATGGTGGTTGGCACTCGGTGCCAGCGTGACAGGCACGGGGTGCATTGCGCCATACACCACGGTGGTGATGTTTCCCGCGGGCCCGCTTGACTTTTTGCCCGGAACCCCGTCGGAACCGCGAAATCTCCCGGACCAAACGCGCGCCTCCGGACAAATCGCCGCACGAAGGACGGCCGGTTGGTGGCGGGACACCTTATCTCCCACCGGGGTTTGTCCGGAGGTAGCGGTGCCGGTTGCTTGTCGTACGGGATGATGTTGACGTGCAGACCCCGGACCGCGCCCAGTCGACGCCCCTGACCCCCGCCACCCGGATCCTGGCCGACGAGGCCCGCCCCGGACCGGACCTCACCATGATGCGCAAGCACTACGCGCACGAGGGCCTGGTCGAGGAGCAGCTCGTCGCCGAGCCGATCGCCCAGTTCAACCGGTGGTTCCACGAAGCGGACGAGGCCGGGGTGGTGGAGCCCAACGCGATGGTGCTCTCCACCGCCGACGCCGAGGGGCGGCCCAGCGCCCGGACCGTGCTGCTCAAGGGGATCGACGCCCGCGGCTTCGTCTTCTTCACCAACTACGGCTCCCGCAAGGGCACCGAGCTGGCCGCCAACCCGCACGCCGCGCTGCTCTTCCCGTGGATCGCGCTGGCCCGCCAGGTGATCGTCCAGGGCCCGGTGGAGAAGGTCGGCCGGGACGAGACCGCCGCCTACTTCCGCACCCGCCCGCACGGCTCCCAGCTCGGCGCCTGGGCCAGCGAGCAGTCCAGCCCGGTCGCCTCGCGGGAGGTGCTGGAGCAGCGGTACGCGGAGCTGGAGCGGCGCTACCCGGAGGGCGAGGGGGTGCCGGTGCCGCCGTTCTGGGGCGGTTACCGGGTGGTGCCGACCAGTGTGGAGTTCTGGCAGGGGCGGGAGAACCGGCTGCACGACCGGCTGCGGTATGTCGCGGACCAGGCCGCCCCGACGGGCTGGCAGGTGGAGCGGCTCTGCCCGTGAGGGCACCCGCGCGCTGCCCGTAGCGCCGCCGGATCCGGCCCGTTGCGCCGGCGGATCAGGCCCGTTGTGCCGCCGGGGCCGGGTCCGTTGCGTCACTGGGCCGGGCCCGTTGCGCCACTGGGCCGGGCCCGTTGCGTCGGCGGATCCGGCCCGTGACGACACCCGGACAACTTCCTCCGGACACCGGCTGACCGCCCGTCAGCCCGCCAGTATGGTGGGGGGCGTTCGCTGGCCTCGTAGGGGGTTCTTGGGTGCGGCCGTACTTCTTCTTCAGTTACGCGCGACGGGACCACCTGGCCGGGGGCGCGTTCGTCGACCAGTTCTTCGCCGACCTGCGGGACGAGCTGGCGCGGATCGAACCCGAGGCCGGACCGGCCGAACTGGCCTACCGGGACACCGAACGGCTGCGGGTCGGCGACGACTGGGAGCAGCAGCTCTCCCGGATGGTCGGCGCCAGCCGCACCATGGTCGCGCTCTACTCGCCCGCCTACTTCGCGAGCGCGTACTGCGGCAAGGAGTGGACCGCCTTCGACCACCGGATGCGCCGCCACCGCGAGCAGACCGGCGAGACCGTCGCGGCCCTGATCCCGGTCCTGTGGGAGCCGCCGCCCGCCGACCTGCCCGCCGAGGTGCTGCGGATCCAGTACGTCCAGCACGACTTCGGCGAGGAGTACGCCACCGGCGGGCTGCGCCACCTGCTGCGCACCGACCCGCACGGGGCGGCCTACCGCAAGGTCGTGCAGGTGGTCGCCGAGCGGGTGCGGGAGGCCGCCGGCTGGCGGGTCGTCGAACTGCGGGACCTCGACCTGGCCCGCGTCGAGGGCTGCTTCCCGGTCCCGGAGGCCGCGCCGCCCGCGACCCGCAGCAGCCTGGTCCGGCTCTTCGTCGCCGCCCGCCGGGCCGGGGACGGGATGGCGGACGGGTCGGCGGGCGGCCCGGTCGCCGGTCCGCTTCCGGGGCAGCGGCCGGTGCCGGCGGACGGCGGCGGGGACGGGGCGGCGGACGGGCGGTACCACGGCGGCTGGTACGGGCCGCACCCCCGGGACTGGGCGCCCTTCCACCCGCCCCGGCTGCCCTCGCTCGCCGTCCAGGCCCAGCAGGTGATCACCCGGGCCGGGCACAGCACCAGCCTGGAGACGGTCGGCCCCGACCTCGGCCGCGCGCTCGACACGGCCCGCGAGAACAACGAGGTCAGCGTCCTCCTGGTGGACCCGTGGGCGGCCGGGACGGAGCAGTTCCGGCGGCCGCTGCGCGACTTCGACCAGCAGAACCACCCGGTCACCGCCGTCCTGCTGCCCGACAGCACCGACGATCCGCCCGCCGGTCCGGCGCGCGCCCGGCTCTGGGAGGGGGTGCGCGCGGTGTTCGCGCGCACCTGGCTGCACCGGTCCGGGCCCGAGCCGCTCTTTCGCATCCACGTCGGCCGGGAACGCTTCGAGCGGGAGCTCCTCTCGGCCGTGACCGTCGCCCAGAACCGGCTGCTCGACCAGACCGACGAGGACCCGGCCGCGACCCGGGCTGAGTTCGGCCTCGACCTGGAGCCCCGGCCGATCTTCGGGCTGGCCGTCCCGGCCCGGTCGCCGGCCCCGCACGGGGAGCCCGGCCCGAACGGGACGGCCGGGACGGCCGGTGCTGCCGGGCCCGCCGGTGCCGCCGGGTCCGCCGGTGCCGCCGGTGCCGCCGCGCGGCCCGGACCGCCCGTGCCGCGCGCCGAGACCGTGCCCCGCGCGGAGACCGTGCCCCTGCCCGCCCACGCGCCCAGCGAAGGAGAGACGGACCGATGAGCGCCGAGCACGCCGCCCTCGCGGACCACGGGTCCGCCGCCCTGGCGACCCCCGCCACCGGCACGGTCGTCACCTTCTACTCCTTCAAGGGCGGCACCGGCCGCACCATGGCGCTGGCCAACCTGGGCTGGATCCTGGCCAGCCAGGGTCTGCGCGTCCTGGTGGTGGACTGGGACCTGGAGGCCCCCGGCCTGCACCGCTACTACCACCCGCTGCTCGTCGACCCCGAACTGCACGCCACCGACGGGCTGATCGACATGCTCCGGGCCTACGTCGACGAGGCGCTGCCCGGTCCGGGCCGCGACCCCGGCCCGGACCCCCGGGAGTGGCTCGCCGAACCCGGCCGGCTGGAGCGCTACCTGTGCGGCCTGGCCCTCGACCTGCCGGACGGCGGCCGGCTCGACCTGATGCCGGCCGGCCGGCAGAACGCCGCCTACTCGGCCGCCGTCACCAGCTTCAACTGGCGCAGCTTCTACACCCGCGCCGACATCCGGGGCGCGGAGTTCCTGTACGCGCTGCGCGAGCAGTGGACCACCGCGTACGACTACGTGCTGATCGACAGCCGGACCGGGGTCAGCGACACCTCCGGCATCTGCACCGTGCTGATGCCCGACACCGTGGTGGACTGCTTCACCCTCGGCGCCCAGAGCATCCGCGGCGGCGTCGACGCGGCCCGTGCCATCGTCGACGCCGACGAGCGGGACATCCGGGTGCTGCCCGTCCCGATGCGGGTCGAGGACGCCGAACGGGCCGGGCTGGCGGCCGGCCGCGACCTCGCCCACGACGCCTTCGACCCCTACCTGGACCGCTGGCTCAGCCCCGAGCGGCGGGCGGACTACTGGCGCGACGTCGAGGTGCCGTACAAGCCGTTCTACGCCTACGAGGAGGTCCCGGCCACCGTCGTCGACCGGCCGCAGCAGGGCCGCAGCCTGCTCGCCGCGTTCGAACGGCTGGCCGACTGGCTCACCGGCGGCCGGGTCCGCGCCCTGCGGCCCGTCCCCGACCTGGCCCGCCGCCGGCTGTACGCGGCCTACCTGCGCACCGGCCGCACCCGCTCCCGCCAGGTCCACATCAGCTACGCGCCCAAGAACCGGATCTGGGCCGAGTGGATCGCCGCCACCCTTCAGGGCTTCGGCTACCTGGTCACCCTGCACAGCGCCGCCGTCCCGCTCGAACCCGGTCCGCCGCAGGCCGCCGCGGTGCCGGAGGCCGCCGGGCCGCTGGACGGCGACGGCCGGCTGCTCGCCCTGCTCAGCCCCGAGTACGCCGTCCTGCCGCGCGGGCGGGAGATCTGGCGCCGGTTCACCACCCAGGACCCGGCGGGCGACTCCGGCGGCCTGCTCGCCGTCCGGCTCCGCGACCGGCCGGCCGACGGGCCGGGCGGCGACCACCCCGGCGAGCGGGCGGGGGAGCGGGCCGAGGCGGAGTCGCCGCAGTTCGCCGGGCACCGGGCGCTCGACCTTGCCACCGGGTCCGCCGAGCAGGCGGAGGCCCAGCTGTTCGAACTGATCGGCCCGCCGCCCGGCGCCGGGCGCTGGATGGAGACCGGAGACGCCACCCCCGCCCCGCCGGCCCGCTTCCCGGTCGCCCGCCCGTCCGTCCAGGACGTGCCGCCGCAGCTGCCCACCTTCACCGGCCGGATGCGGCTGCTGGAGGCGGTCCGCGACGGTTTCACCCTCGGGACCGGCGCCGGTGGCGAGACCGCGCCCGTCCAGGTGCTCTACGGCATCGGCGGGGTCGGCAAGTCGCAGGCCGCGATCGAGTACGCGCACCGCTTCGCCGCTGGCTACGACGTGCTCTGGTGGGTGCCCTCCCAGCAGCCCGCGGTGATCCCGCAGAAACTCGCCGAACTCGCCCCCAAGCTCGGCCTGGAGAGCGAAGGCGACGTCACCCGGACCGCCCGCGCCGTCCTCGACGCGCTCGCCAGCGGCCGGCCCTACCGCCGCTGGCTGCTGCTCTTCGACAACGCCGAGGACCCGGAGCTGCTCGACCCCTGGATCCCGGCCGCCGGGCCCGACGGCCACGTCCTGGTCACCTCGCGCGACCGGCGCTGGGCGCGCCGGCCCGGCCGCACCGAGGTCGAGGTGTTCGACCGCGCGGAGAGCGTCGAACTGGTCCGGCACTTCAACACCGGGGTCGCCCGCGCCGACGCCGAACGGATCGCCGAACTCCTCGGCGACCTGCCGCTCGCCGTCGGCCAGGCCGCCGCCTGGCTGCAGGAGACGCCGATGCCGGCCGGCACCTACGCCGACCTGCTCGACGAGACCCTCACCGAGATCCTCGACCGCACCGTGCGGGCCGGCGTCGGCCCGGCGGCGGAGGAGGGCGGCGGCGGCGCCAGCGTCACGGCCGCCACCTGGCGGATCGTCGGCTCCGACCTGCGCCGGATCAACGCCCCGGCCGCCCGCCTGCTGGAGGTCTGCGGCTTCCTCGGCCCGGAGGCCATCCCGATCTCGCTGCTGTACAGCCCGCCGGTGATCGAGGCGATCGGGCTCCCCCCGGGCACCTCCGACCAGCGGCTCGCGGTCGGCGAGATCCTGCGGACCGTCAACCAGTTCAACCTCGCCCGCTACGACCAGGCGGCCGGGACCCTCGTCGTGCACCGGATCGTCCAGGCGCTGCTGCGCGAACAGGTCACCGAGGCCGACCGCGACCGGCTCCGCGCCGCCGCCCACCGGGCGCTCGCGCTCGCCGACCCCGGTGAGCCCGAGGCCCCGGCCAACTGGCCCCGGTACGCCGAACTCCTGCCCCACCTGCGGCCGTCCGGCGCGCCCGAATCCACCGATCCGGCGGTCCGTCAGTGGATCGTCAACTCGGTCCGCTACCTGTGGCAGCGCAGCCTGCACGAAGCCGGGCGGGAGCTGGCCGAGCACGTGCTCGACCGGTGGCGGGCGGCCGGGCCGCTGGACACCGAACGCGACGTCAAGGTTCAGCTGCTGCGCGTCCAGCTCGCCAACATCCAGCGGGCGCAGGGACTGGCCGGGAAGGCGTACGAGACCGACCGGGACGCCCTGGAACGGCTGACCGCCCTCCTTGGGCGTGAGCACCGGGACACCGTCCAGGCCGCCACCAGCCTCGGCGGGGACCTGCGGCACCTTGGCCGCTACCAGGAGGCCCGCGAGCTGGACGAGGAGACCCTGGCCGTCGCCCGCCGGGTGCTCGGGCCAGACGACCAGCGCACCCTGATGATCGAGAACAACCTGGCCGCCTCCGTCCTGTTGGTCGGCGACTTCGCCGGGGCGGTGGCCGGGCAGCAGGTTGCCTATGCGCGGAAGCTGGAGGTGCTGGGCAAGCGGAACCCGTACACGATCCTCGGAGCCATGGCCTACGGGCACGCGCTGTACGAGGTCGGACGGCCCGTCGAGGCGCTGAGCCGACTGGACAAGGCCGTCCGGCGCAGCCGGGAGGTGCTCGGCGAGGACCACGACAACACCCTGCGCAGCCGGCGCTACCGGGGCGCCGTGCTGCGTCGGCTGGGCCGGGCTCCGGAGGCACTGGCCGAGGCCGAGGACGTCCACCGGCGGCTGCTCGACCGCTATGGCGCGGACCACCCCGGCACCGCGGCCGCCGCCGACAGCCTGGCCGCCGCGCTCGGCGCGCTCGGGGAGGTCGAACGGTCCGTCGAACTAGCAGAGGAGTCGTACCGCTACCACCGCGACCACCTCGGCGCCGGTCACCCCACCGAACTCCTGGCGGTCGGCAACCTCGCCGTGGCGCTCCGCAGGGCCGGCCACGCCGAGGAAGCCCGGGCGCTCTCCGGCGAGGCGCTGGACGGCCTGCGCGCCGTCCTCGGCGACCGCCACCCGTACGTCGCGGCCGCCCGGCTCAACCGGGCCGTCGACCTGGCCGGCGCGGGAGAGCACGGAGCCGCGCTGGCCCTCTCCGAGGCCGCCGCGGCCCTGCTGGTCGAGCGGCTCGGCCCGGACCACCCGGACGCCCTGGCGGCCGCTGCCAACACCGCCCTGACGCTCGCCGTCCTCGGCGAGCCCGGTCGGGCGGCGCAGCTGTACGAACGGACCCTGGCCCGGGCGCTGGCGGTGCCGTACCTGGGCGCCGGGCACCCGCTCACCCAAGCGATCCGGACAAAGCGCCGGCTGACGGTCGAGATCGAGCTGCCACCGGTGTGATGCCCGCCCCCGGCGGACATGCTGTGCGGTGGGTTCCGGGCCTCCGCCCGGAATCCACTCCAGCCTTTCGGAGAAGGGGAGTCGAGCATGGAAGCCACTGGTGGCAGCGGCATCATGGTGGACCCGGAGGTGGCGGCGGAAACCGCCCGGCGACCGGCGCTGGACGAGCTGGCGGAGCTCGGCGCGGGGGAGCTGACCCGGCTGCTGGAGCAGGCGCTGCCCGGCGTCGGAGCGCGGGCCGTGTCGCCGTTCAACTCCTCGGTCTGAACGGGTGCCCCCGGCGCGGCCGTTCACCCAGGTCGTCCTGAAGGTCCACAGTCGGTGCGACCTGGCCTGCGACCACTGCTACGTCTACGAGCACGCCGACACCGGCTGGCGGTCCCGGCCGCGGGTCGTCGCGGACGCCGTGCTGGTCCGGGCCGCCGAGCGGATCGGCGAGCACGCCGCCGCGCACGGGCTGACCGGCGTCGGGGTCGTGCTGCACGGCGGCGAGCCATTGCTGGCCGGCCCGGAGGTGTTCCGGCGGGCGGCTGGGCTGCTGCGGGCCGCGCTGCCCGCCGTGTGCGAGCTCGACCTGCGCGTTCACACCAACGGGGTGCGGCTGGACCCGGCCTGGTGCGCGCTCTTCGACGAGCTCGGCATCCGAGTCGGCGTCTCGCTGGACGGCGACCGGGCCGCCAACGACCGCCACCGCCGGTTCGCCGACGGGCGCACCAGCCACCCGCAGGTGCTGCGCGCCGTCGGGCTGCTGCGCGAGCCGCGGTTCCGGCACCTGTACGCGGGGCTGCTCTGCACCGTCGACGTCGAGAACGACCCCGCCGCCGTGTATCGGGCGCTCGCCGAACTGGCGCCCCCTGCCGTGGACTTCCTGTTGCCGCACGCCACCTGGGAGCAGCCACCGGCGCGCCCCGCCGGGCTCGGCGCGAGGCCGTACGCGGACTGGCTGCTGGCCGTGCACACGCTCTGGGAGGCGGACGGTCGGCCGTTCGCCGTCCGCACCTTCGACTCGGTGCACCGCACGCTGTCGGGGCTGTCCAGCCTGACCGAGGCGCTCGGCCTGGAGCCGGTCGACCTGGTGGTGCTGGAGACGGACGGGGCGTACGAGCAGGCCGACAGCCTGAAGACGGCCTACGACGGCGCGCCCGCCACCGGGATGGACGTCTTCCGGCACAGCCTCGACGAGGTCGCCCGGCACCCGGGGATGGCCGCCCGGCGAGCGGGCCTGGACGGGTTGAACGCCACCTGCCAGGCTTGCCCGGTGGTCCGCTCCTGCGGCGGCGGCCTGTACGCCCACCGCTACCGGGACGGGTCCTTCGACCACCCCTCGGTGTACTGCGCGGACCTGCTCGCGTTGGTCGAGGGCCTGGCCGCCCGCAGCGGCCGTGTCGCCGTCGTCCCATCTCCCGCTCCGCCGATCGCCGCGCTCGGCCTCACCGATGCCCAACTCGACGAACTCGCCCTGGGATTCGGTGGACCATCCACCATTCAGGCGCTCGCCGACTCCCAACTCTCCATCACCCGGGCGATGCTGGCCGCCGTCCACGACTCCTCCGGTGCGGCCGGCTCGGCCGCCTGGGAGCTGCTCACCGAGCTCGACGCCACCGAACCGGCCATCGTGGACGCGGTGGTGGCCCACCCGTACGTCCGCGCCTGGGCCGCCCGACGGCTGAGCGGCGACCCGGGCGCCGGCCTCGGCCCACTGGCCGGGCTGGCCGCCGCCGCGGCCATCCGGGCCGGGCGCGGGGAGACGGTGGCCGTGCCGGTCCGGGAGGGGTTCCTGCACCTGCCGACGCTCGGACGGCTGGCGGTCGGCGGCGGCGTCCGGGAGGCCCGGGTCACTGTCGGCGCGCTCGCCTCGGACAACCCTTGCTGGCAGCCAGTCCGCCGGGTCCGCCTGTCCGGCGGCCGTGCGCTCGCCCTGGAGGACACGGACCCACAGCGCGCCGTCCACCAGTGGCCGGTGGCGGACCGGTTGGACGATGACGAGTACGCGGGCTGGGCCCGGGATTTGCGGGCGGCCGCCGACCTGCTCGACCGCGACCTCCCCGAGTACGCGGCCGGCCTTTGGGCCGGGTTGACCACCGTCACCCCGCTGCGGCCGGGGGCGGATGGGACGGACGTCAGCTCGGCGGCCCGGCAGGCCTTCGGCGCGGTCGCGATCGCCCGCCCGCGAGAGGTGCCGAAGCTGGCGGAGTTGCTGGTGCACGAGTTCCAGCACGTGAAGCTGGGCGCGGTCCTGGACTGGGTGGAGCTCTACGACCGGAGCGATACGCGACTTTTCGAGGCCTTCGGCCTGTCGCCGCGCCCGATCGGCTCCCTGTTCCAGGCCGTGTACGCCCACCTGGCGGTAACCGCCTTCTGGGGCACACAGGTTGAAGCGGGCCTGGAGTCGGCCCGCCCTCGCTTCACCCACTGGCGCACCCTGACCGACCAAGCCGTCGATCTGCTCGCCGACAGCGACGCACTCACCCCCCTGGGCCACCGATTCGCGCTTGGGGCAAGGCAGTCCGTCGACGTGTGGTTGCTCGCCTCCCGTCACCACCCTGCGCGATGAAGGCGCTTGGCTGAGATGGAGTCAGGCCGTCGTCGTGCAGACGAAACCGAGGTCGGCCAAGCCCTCGGCCTGGCACAGTCGGTCGGAGGCACCGCCGGCGGTGGTCTGGAGCAACTGGTAGTCGGCGCCGTGGGTGCCGCCCCAGTGCATGGCGGCGCGCCACAGCTGCCTGCCGAGGCCCAAGCCCCGGTACTCGGGCAGCACGCCGAAGTACTGCGGCAGCAGCCGGGCCTTGCCGACCGGGTCGGGCAGGGTTTCCATCGGCCCGATGGCGCCCACCACCCGGTCGTCGCGGACGGCGGTCAGCACGAGGCCGACGCTGTCGATCCGGGAGTACAGGAAGGCGAAGCCCTCGTCGGCCAGCTTCTCGGCGAAGGCCCCGAACGTGGCGCGAACGGGGCCGGGTAGCGCGTCCAGGTGCTCGATCCCGTCGACGGCCGGGGCGGGGTGGTCGAAGGTGCGGAGCTGGACGCGGGTGGACGCGGCCACCGGGTCGGGCTGGGCCTGGAACCACACAAGGCGGGCGGCGGCGGCATCGTGGAGGGCGGCGAGTTTGGCGGCCGTCTCCCGTGCCTCTGCGCGGTGCTCGGAGCCACCGTAGAGGTGGACGTGAAGAACGCCGCGGCCGGTGAGAGTGGGGAGCAGGGTCCGAAGCCGGTCTTGGCGGACGTCACCGACGAGGAGGCGCTCGTCCTTCCGGTCGGACCAGCGGCGGTCCTTGTCATGGGGGAGGAATTCGCCGGTGGCAGCGACCCGGGCGATGGCGTCAAGCAGGCCGGCGCTGACGGCGTCGGGGTGCAGGGGCCCGAGGGTGGGCAGGTACGGCACGGACATCACGGGGCGCAGCAGGTCCCAGGACAGCTCCACGCTCGCACCCTACTCGGGCCCCGGGCAGGGCCCAGGCCCCGGCGCGAAGCTGCCGGGGCCTGAACGGAATCGACCGGGTCTGGTCAGCGGGTGGGGTGATCGAACTCTCCGGCCTTGGCGGCTTGGAACCAGGCGGTGAGCTCGGCCCTGGTGGTGGTGATGACGGCGGCGGGGTCGTCGCTCTCGCGGATGTGGACGAGTTCGCCGGCGGACGCGATCTCGACGCATTCGGCTGCGTCTCCGCTGTAGGTCGATTTCTGCCAGCCGAGTCTCTCCACGGTCAGTTCTCCAGCGCTGGAAGCAGGCGAGGCCAAGGTGTTCCGGGCTGCTCCCGCGCCGCGCGGGAGCAGCCCGGCAGTTGGGCGGTCAGTGGGTGAGGTGGTTGAATCGGCCGGCCTTGGCGGCTTGGATCCAGGCGGCGAGCTTGGCCTTGGTGGTGGTGATGACGGCGGCGGGGGCGTCGGACTCGCGGATGTGGACGAGTTCTCCGTCGGATGCGATCTCGACGCAGTCGGTGTCCTCCCCACTGAAGGTTGACTTCTGCCAGTTGAGGCTTTGGGACATGACGTCTCTCCTCAAGTTGAACTTGTGGCGGACGTGCTGGGCTGCTCCCGCGTGGGCGCGGGAGCAGCCTGGACCGGGGTGGTTAGAGGGTGAGGTGGTCGAATTCGCCGGCCTTGGCGCCCTGGATCCAGGCGGCGAGCTTGGCCTTGGTGGTGGTGATGACGGCGGCGGGGGCGTCGGACTCCCGGATGCGGACGAGTTCTCCGTCGGAGGCGAGCTCGACGCAGTCTATGTTTTCCCCGCTGTAGCTCGACTTCTGCCAGTTCAGCTGCTTCACGGTTACCTCCCCAGGAGTTTGTAACGGACGTGCTGGATCATGCCCCACGAGTCGCGCAAGGAGGGCGACGGCCCGGGCGCGCCAGGGTCCAGGGGTGGGAGAGCCATGCCCTTGATTCGGTCGAACTTTCGTCGGAACGCGGCCACCCCCTCAGGGTCTCCCAGGTAGGTCGAGCCGTGTGGATTTTCCAGCACAACGGTATCCAAGCGGGAGTGCGGTCCGTGTACCAGCATGAACGGGGTGTCCGTCGATGCATAGACCGTGCAGTCGAACGGGAGGATCTGGATCGTCACGCGAGGTAGGCGTGCCATGTCGATCAGGTGGTTCAGCTGGTCGCGCATGACAGCCGGTCCGCCGTACATCATGTGCAGGGCCGCCTCGTGGATCACTGCGTGGAAGGGCGGGGCGTTCTCCGCAATTATCACCTGCTGCCGTCGGACCCTGAACTCAACCTTCTTGTCGGCGAATTCGTGGATCACCTCGCTGTACGCCCTGGTCTGGAGGAGGCCGGGGATCAGGTGCGTCTGGTAGTTGCTGAACGCGGTGCCAGCGGCCTCGAACTCGGCCAGATCGAGAGCTCCTGGCACAACATGGGACCGATACTCGGTCCACCAGCCTTTGCCATTGCTCTGGCACATGGTGACCATGCTGGCCCGGAAGTTGGGGTCACTGACGCCACAGGCGTCGAGCCAGAGGTTGAGCCGCTCAAGGTTGAGGCCGAGCCTGCCGGCCTCGGTGTGGCTGACGGCGGGGCCCTTCATGCCGAGCACGTCGCCGATCTCGGCGGCGGACAGGCCTGCGGCATTGCGCAATCTTCTGAGCTCATCGCCGAATCGGCGCTGACGTTCGCTGATGTCGGTCCTGAACCCCACGGACGTGCCTTTCTGCGCGGACGAGCGACCTCGAAGCCGAAGCCTACCGACAGTGTAGGCGTGCACACAGAGGGTGTTGCATGGTTGAGGGATTCTCGCCTACAGTTGCTATGAACCCGCCGGACGGTTTGTCAGTAATGACTGTCTTCACGGCAGTTGGTACCGGCTGCCCGGTGTGCCCCTACCTACACCGCAGGGAGTCTCCCCGTGTGTAACCCCAACCTCAACTCCCCCTCCCTCGCTCTCTCCCGGCAGTCGTTGCGCGACGCGATGGCGCGCGCCGGGTGGGACGACCAGCGCATCTTCGACGCCGAACTCGCGCTCGTCGAACTGATCGTCAACGCCTGGCGGCACGGGCGGACCGCCGCGCCGGCCGTCGTGATCGTCATCCTCTGCCGCACCCTCCGGGTCTCGGTCGGCGACGAGAGCCACGCCCTCCCTGAACAGCGACGACCCGCCGATCCCACCGAACTCACGGAGTCCGGGCGGGGCCTCCAGCTGGTCGCGGGGCTCACCCACCGATGGGGCTCGGAGCCGCAGAAGAGAGGCAAGCACGTCTGGTTCGAGCTGGACCTGGACCCGGCCGCGTGAGCACGGTCATCGCCCTCCTCGTCCTCGCCTCGGCGCTGGTCGGGGCGATCGGCGAAGTCCTGACGCGAGCGCTGCGGGATCGCGTCGACCGGGCGGGCAGCACGGCCGACGAGCGCCCGCCGGCCGGACGAACGTAGGTGCCATTAATGGCACCGAGCCCTCGCTCCCAGCCGGGCGAGGGCTCGCCACGTACACTCCGGGCGTGAATGAGCTGCCCCCCGTCCTGGTCACCCGCCGTCTCGCGCCCGGCGTCGTCGAACGGCTCACCGGCCACCACGCGGCCACCGTGCACGACTCCGAACTGCCGCTGTCGCGTACCGATCTCCTCGCCGCCGTCCGTGGCCGGCGGGCCCTGGTCACCACCCTCGACGAGCGGGTGGACACCGAACTGCTGGACGCGGCCGGTCCCGGCCTCCGGGTCGTCGCCAACCACGCCGTGGGGTACCACAACGTCGATGTGGCGGCCTGCGCCGAGCGCGGCATCACCGTCACCAACACCCCCGGGGTGCTCACCGCCGCCACCGCCGACATGGCCTGGGCCCTGCTCCTCGCCGCCACCCGCCGGCTCGGCGAGGGCGAGCGACTGGTGCGCTCCGGCGAGCCCTGGGCCTGGGCGCCGACCTTCATGCTCGGCCTCGAACTCACCGGCACCCCGCTGGGCGTGCTCGGCATGGGCCGGATCGGGCAGGCGGTGGCCCGCCGGGCCAAGGGCTTCGACATGCCGGTCCGCTACCACAACCGCAACCCGCTGCCGCCCGAGCAGGCCGACGGCGCCGAGTGGCTGGAGCTGGACGAACTGCTCGCCACCTCCACCGTCCTGGTCGTCACCTGCCCGCTCAGCGAGGCCACCCGCCACCTGCTGGACGCCCGCCGGCTCGCTCTCCTGCCGCCCGGCGCGGTGGTGGTCTCGATGACCGCCGGGGTCGTCGACGAGGAGGCGCTGGCCGCCGCCCTGGAGTCCGGCGCGCTGTTTGCCGCCGCCGTGGACAACTTCGAACGGGAACCCGCCGTCCCCGCCGCCCTGCTCGCCCAGGACCGCGCCGTGCTCGCCCCCCACCTGGGCAGCGCCACCGTCCGCACCCGTCAGGCCATGGGCAGCCTCGCCGTCGACAACGTCCTCGCCGTCCTCGCCGGCAAGGACCCGCTCACCCCGGTCGCCCGCTGACGCGTGTGTTCGCGCCCTCGCGGCCGTACGGTCGCGAGGGCGCTAAGAGGGACCCCGGCGTCATGGAACTCGCGGGTCAGGCGGGCACGGACCGGTGCCGAGGGGGACCCTGGCAGGTTTAGGTGTCCCGGATGGCCGGATGCGAACGGTTCGCCCGAAGGGGGGAGGGGCAGCTTCGGAGTCGACGGTTCCGGGTGGCGAGCGAAACCCGTCGCCTCCGGTTCCGTTTGTTCTGTAGCAGTAGGAATTGACTATCAGGGGAGTATCCGTGAGGTATCGCCAGATCGCCGGCGTCGCCGCCGCCGCGGCCGTGACCGTTCTGCTCGCACCGGTCGGCAGCCCTGCGGCGGCCGCCGCCGAACCGCAGCCGCGGGCGGCTGCCGCGTGCGTCGCCTATACGAAGGTGGAGGCCGTCGCCTACTCGAAGTTCTCCGACGGGACCTTCCGCCGGGCCGCGGGGACGGAGAACTCCGTCAAGAAGGACACCTGCTTCATCGAGCTGGACGAGAACCGCTACCCGCCGGGCTGGTACACGGGCTGGGACGGCTACTGGGAGCTCGCCAAGGAGAGCGACAAGGGGGCCGTGTACAAGCAGTTCGGCTACGGGGTGGTCCGCAAGGAGGCCAACGGCTACAAGGAGGGCTACCTGGTCGACCTGGCCCAGCTCCGCGACGTCGCCGAGAACGTCAACTGCGACGCCAAGGCCACCAAGAACCTGTCCCGCGCCTGGCGGGCCAAGATCCGCGTCTACGGCGAGCCCAACCGGCAGCTCACCGATTGGATCAGGACCTGGAACGAGGTCACCGGCTTCACCGACGAGGGCGGACGCTGGCGCGAGGGCCAGTGCATCAAGCTCACCGGCAGCGCCTCGAAGTGGGACGGCCACACCTTCTACGAGACCCCCGTCTCCGGCGGCGGGGGCGGCCACCTCGACTGGGTCCGTGACGACGAGGTGCAGCTCCTGCGCAAGTGACACCGACGGCTCCGCCGGCCGGGACCGGGCTCAGTGGGCCCGGTCGGCGGAGCCGTGGGCCTCGCGGCGGGCCTGCCAGGTGGTGTGTTCGCGGGAGACGGCGTCCTCGGCGTCGCGGGCGAGGCGGGCCCAGAGCTCCTCGGCGTCGGGGGAGCCGACGTCGAGGTGGGCGAGCTGGGCGCGGATCTGGGCCAGTTCGTCGGCGGCCAGCCCGTACGCGGCGGCGAGCGGGCGGTACTGGCGCAGCTGGGCCCAGGCGGTGACCGAGGCGGCCACGGCGGAGACGACGCCGAGCGCGTCGAAGGAGAACCCGCCGAGCGCCCGCAGCACCGCCAGCACCAGCCCGAGCAGCGGCAGCACCACGCCGGCCACGCCGGTCCAGAAGCCGGCCCGGGCGCAGTAGCGCGCCTTGGAGCGGTACCAGTCGTGCTGGACCTCGATCCGTTCGCGCAGGTAGACGTCCCGGCGGACGGCGAGCGGCCGGCCGCGCAGGCCGCGCATCGCCTCGGTGATCTGGCTCTCGGCGGGTCGGCCGGCCAGACCGGGGCCGACCGCGCGGCTGCCCCGGAAGGCGTGCAGCACCTGGCCGAGCTGGAGGCCGTAGAGGCCCTCGGCGTCCGGCAGCGGGCGGGGCGGCGGCTGGACGGCGTCGGCGCGGACGGCGAACTTCCAGGCGAGGGTCTTCACCGACTCGGCGGCGGCCCGGCCCTCGTACCAGAGGCCCTGCGGGTTCTGCCGGCTGATCACCGCGGACAGGCCGATCGCGCCGAGGTAGGCGACCGCGGCGAGCCAGGCCCAGGGATCGCCGTCGGCGGAGCCGGCCGTCGCGGCGGCGACCAGCAGCATCAGCTCCCACGCGGAGAGCCGGACGGCCCGCCGCTGGCCCTGCTGGGAGGCGGAGTCGGCCGCCCAGAACAGTTCGGGCAGCAGCTCGCGCTCCCGCGCCCGGCCCATCGCTTCCGCACCCGACGCCATCCGCGGTCCCCCACCCGTCGCTCCGGTCGCAGACCTTCTGCCCCGGCGCCGGGGCCGGTACGCCTCCACCGGGGCCGCCCGTCCGCGTGCGGCTGGACGGTGGCGTAGGCGGGCTCGTACGGCCGGCCCCGGCGGGCCGGGACGGTCGGCGTAATCAGTGGGTGTAGAAGATCCGGTCCGCGTTGTCGGCCATCTGCTTGGCGTTCCACTCGGTGCCGCCGGGGACGTTGCCGGAGCGGAAGAGCGGCGGGGTGGCGCCGGTGCCGTCGAGGGCCGCGTCGGCCAGCCGGCCCACCGCGGCGGCGATCACGGCCTGCATCAGCGCGCTGGTGACGATGGTGGAGACGGGGCCGAAGGTGGTCTCGGCGCCGGGGTGGGTCAGCTCGCCGTCGCCGACCGCGATCTTGCTGTCCAGGACGACGTCGCAGTGGTCCTTCAGGTACGTGCCGGACGGGTGCCCGGACGCGACTTCGCCGGGGTAGGCGAGCGAGGTCAGCCCGATCACCCGCAGGCCCCGCTCCCGGGCGTGCTGGGCGAGTTCGACCGGCATCACCTGGCGGCCGGAGAGCGAGATCAGGAAGAGCAGGTCGCCGCTGGTGGCGGGGGTGTGGTCGAGGGTGGCGGTGGCCAGGCCGGAGACCCGCTCCAGCGCGCTGGACAGCGGGGCCGGCATCACGGTGACCCCGGCCATCCCGGGGACCTCCAGCAGGTTGATCGGCACCAGCCCGCCGGCCCGGTAGACCACGTCCTGGGCGGGCAGCGAGGAGTGGCCGGCCCCGAAGGTGAAGATCCGGCGGCCCTCGGTGATCGCCTCGGCGAGCAGCGCGGCGGCCGCCTCGATGTTCTCCGCCTCCTCGGTCCGGACCCGCTGGAGGTGGGCGATCGCGGCGTCGAAGTACCGGCCGACCAGCTCGCTCATCTGCTGCCTTCGCTCTCTGCCGGGGTGGGGCCCGGCCGGGTGGGGCGGCCGTGGGGGTCCGGGCCGCTGACGGAGAAAGCTACGGCGAGCACCGTCCTTCCTCACCGGTGCCGCTGTCAACAGGAAGGAAAAGCCGCTCCCGGAGCCTCGGCGCGGGCCCGGTTGTCGGTGCGGTACGTCAGAATTGGCGGTGAGGACACCGAGGAACGGAGCCAGCGGCGATGTCTGGGCTGATCGACACCACAGAGATGTACCTTCGCACCATCCTGGAGCTGGAGGAGGAGGGCATCACCCCGATGCGCGCCCGGATCGCCGAGCGCCTGGAGCAGAGCGGTCCCACGGTCAGCCAGACGGTCGGCCGGATGGAGCGCGACGGGCTGCTGCGGGTCGCGGGCGACCGCCACCTGGAGCTGACCGAGGAAGGGCGCCGGCTGGCCGTGCGGGTCATGCGCAAGCACCGGATCGCCGAGTGCCTGCTGGTCGACGTGATCGGCCTGGAGTGGGAGCAGGTGCACGAGGAGGCCTGCCGCTGGGAGCACGTGATGAGCGAGACGGTCGAGCGCAAGGTGCTCGCCATGCTCGGCCACCCCACCCAGTCCCCGTACGGGAACCCGATCCCCGGCCTGGACGAGCTGGGCGACGCCAAGGCGGAGGGCGAGGGCTTCGACGCCGAGCTCGTCCCGCTGGACACGGTGCGCCCGGGCGACGACGGGGCCAACGTCGTGGTCCGCCGGATCGGCGAGCCGATCCAGACCGACGGCGACCTGATGCGCACGCTGCGCCGGGCCGGGGTCCGGCCGGGCTCCACGGTGCGGGTGACCGCCGGGGTCGGCGGGGTGCTGGTGGGCTCCGGTGACAACGCCGCCGAGCTGGGCAAGGACATCGCCGCGCACGTGTTCGTCGCGCAGGCCTGAGCGGCGTCCACCGGCTGAACGGGGCGAACGAGCAGGGCCCGGTGCTCCCCGTGCACCGGGCCCTGCTCGCCCTCCCCGCTCCCTCCCGCCTGCCCGCGCCACCGGCCTCCCCGAACCCGGCCGGTGCCGCGGCCCCCGCCTTCCCTCCCGTCCCCTCCGGTCCCTCCCGCCCCGCCTCGCCCGGCTTCCCCGTCCGAGCGCCCCGTCCGGCGGCCCCTCACACCGGAATTCCTCCCCTCGGCCGATCATGGCAATCCTTGAGCGTTGTCACTCGTACGAGGGGCTTTCGCCGTTGACCAGCGGGTACACCGAAGCCTTATCCGGACATGCGTATGACGGGCCCCGCCTCCGGTGGGAGGCAAGGCCCGTCACTCGCGCGCGGGGTCTCGCGCGTCGCGCGCCCTCACCCGATCGGCGGAGGGCGGCTGTCCGTGGGAGTGCCGCCGGCGGTCAGCGCACCGCCGCGGCCGTCGGCTGGGCGGACCGCGCCGCGGCCGCCGGGGCCTCCCGCCCGCAGGCGTAGGCCAGCGGGCTGATCAGCTCGGTGGCCTCCGGCAGCCAGCGGTTGAGCTCGGAGGGCGAGCGGGCCCACTGCGCGAAGCCGCTCGGGCCGACCCGGGACGGCGGGGCCACCGTCCAGTCGCCCTCGCCGCGGGCCACCAGGTCCAGCCGGCCGGGCTGCCAGCCGATCTTGCCGAGCATCTCCGGCAGCTTGGCCGCCACCCCCGGCAGGACCAGGAAGTGCAGCCGCCGGCCGGCCCGGCCGGGGGCGGCCGGGACGACCGCGACCGGGCCGAGCTGGAGGCCCATCCGCTCCATCCGGGCGAGCGCCAGGCAGCCGGCCATCTCCGGGACGTCCAGCACGTCGAAGGACCGGCCGGTGGGCAGCAGGATCGACGCCTCCGGGCGCTCCGTCCACCAGCGCCGCACCGCGCCGGGGCCGGCGCTCGCCTTGCGCGCCCAGTCCGTGTCGATCGGGTGGGCGCCGGGCAGCGGGCAGCGCGGCTCGCCGCAGGAGCACCGGGCCGGCCCGTCGCCGTCGATCAGCCAGGCGCCCGGGGCGACCTCCCAGTGACGGTTCTCGGCGTAGCCGACGGCTTCGATGAGCAGCGGGGGCAGTCCGGCGTTGCCGCCCTGGTCGGGGGAGTCGGGGATGTCTTCCACGGGCTGCTCAACTACCGTGCGTGAGGCGGGTTACGGTCGGGTCCGGGCCGTTCCGCCGTGTGGTGGCAATTCACCCGAACCGGTGAGGCGATCCGTGCGGAAGCGCGCCGGGGGGAGGCGAGGTGGGCGCAATGGGGGCGCACGGGAGCATTTGCCCGGGCGCGTGGGGGGTGGGGATCGTCACCGTGGGTATCCCGCTGGCGTTGCTGATCGCTAACCTGGTGTCAGATTCCTTTGACGGTCGGACAGTCGGCAACAGAGATCAGCAGAAAGCGTCGCCCGCCGGCCGGGACCGGAGGGTGTGGGGAGGCGAAGCCCAATGGCCGCGAGACCACTTGTCGCACGACAGCCCAACGAGCGGTTGCAGCAGCTGATCCAGGAGGCCAGCTGCTCCAATGCCGGTCTGGCACGGAGAGTCAACCTCTGCGGCGCCGAGCACGGTCTGGACCTGCGCTACGACAAGACCTCCGTCGCGCGCTGGCTCCGTGGCCAGCAGCCGCGCGGACAGGCGCCGGCGGTGATCGCCGAGGCGCTCGGGCGCAAACTGGGGCGCGGGGTGTCGGTCGAGGAGATCGGCATGGCCGACGGCAAGAACCTCAGCTCCGGTATCGGGCTGCAGTTCGCGCCGACCCTCGGCGCCGCGCTGGAGCAGGTCTGCGAGCTGTGGCGCAGCGACGTCGGCCGCCGCGACTTCCTGACCGGGGCGACGGTGGCGGCCTCCGCGCTGGTCGAGCCCAGCCGGGACTGGCTGATCACCCCGCCGGACCCGGTGGTGGCGCGCACCGGCGGCACCCGGGTCGGCCCGACGGACGTCGCGGCGATCAAGGCGACCACCGCGATGCTGGTCGACCTGGACCACCGCTTCGGCAGCGGCCACGTCCGCCCGGTGGTGGTGCACTACCTCAACAGCGTGGTCTCCGGCCTGCTCGGCGGCTCCTACCGGGAGGAGACCGGCCGGCAACTCTTCGCGGCCGTCGCCCGGTTGACCGAGCTCGCGGGCTACATGGCGGTGGACACCGGGCAGCCCGGGCTGGCCCAGCGCTACTACATCCAGGCCCTGCGGCTGGCCCAGGCCGCCGACGACCGGGGCTACGGCGGGTACGTGCTGGCGGCCTCGATGAGCCACCTGGCGGCGACCCTCGGCAACCCGCGCGAGATCGCCCAGCTCGCCCGCGCCGCCCAGGAGGGGGCCCGGACGGTCGCCACCCCGACGGCGATGGCCATGTTCTACGCGGCCGAGGCGCGCGGGCACGCCCTGCTCGGCGACGCCAAGGCCTGCGAGGCGGTGGCCGCCAAGGCGCTGGAGATGATGGAGAAGCGCCGCCCGGAGGACGACCCGGACTGGATCGCGCACTTCGACGACGCCTACCTCGCGGACGAGCTGGCGCACTGCCACCGCGATCTGGAGCAGGCCGGGCCGGCCGAGCACTACGCCCGCCGGGCGCTCGACCTGCACCCGCCGACCCGGGTGCGGCGCCGCGCGGTGGACCTCGTGCTGCTGGCCACGGCGCAGCTCCAGCAGCGGGACGTCGAGCGGGCCTGCGAGACCGGTGCGCAGGCGGTCCGGCTGCTGAGCGGGCTGCGGTCGAACCGGGGCGTGGAGTACCTGGACGAGTTCCGGCGCCGGCTGGAGCCGTTCCGGGAGCAGCGGGTGGTCCGCGAGTTCCAGGCCCGGGCGGAGGCCGAGGCCGCCTGAGGAAGGCGTCGGTGGGGAGCGTGCGGGGTCGGTGAGGGACGGGCCGCCCACGTGGTCGGCCGGTTCGGTGAACCGGTAGCGTGGGCGCGACGTCCAAGGAACTGTGATGCTCCCAAGAACCGACGAGATGTGGTCCGCCGTCAGCGCGCGGTCGTGCACAGGTGAGGAATCGCGTTGAGCCAGCGCCGCTCGTACCCCAACTCGGGTGACTTCAACCTGGACGACCTGTTCCGCCCGGAGCCCGGCCAGCCACCGGCCCAGCCGCAGGGGCAGCCGCAGGGGCAGCCGCAAGGCCAGCCGGGTCCGCCCCAGGGCCCGCCGTCCGGGCAGCCGGAGTACTTCGGTGACAGCGCGCTGCCCACCCAGGCGATGCCGGTCCACCCGGGGGCCCAGCCGCCGGCCTGGGGCGGCGCACCGCAGCCCGGCTACCCGGGGGCGCCGGCCGAGGCGGCCCAGGCGACCCAGTACCTGCCGCCGTACCCCGGCGCGGACCCGCAGGCGGCGGGCGGCTACCCGGCCGCGCAGCCGGGATACGCCCAGGCCGCGCCCGGCTACCAGGGCTATGAGGGCTACGAGGGCTACCCGCCGGCCGTCCCGGAGCACCAGGGGGCGCCGGCGTACCCGGCGCCGGAGGCCCCGGCCGGGCGGGACGGCCGTCGCGGCGGCCGTTCGTCCGCCAAGCTGATCGTCGGCGGGGTGCTGGCGGGCGGCGTGGCGGCGGCCGTCCTGGTCGCCGTGCTGATGGGCGGGGACGAGGACAAGGCCGGCACCGACAAGCAGGCCGCCCCCGCGGTCACCGGCACCGGCACGTCCGGAGCCGCCGCGCCGAGCGCCGGCCCGTCGACGGCCACGGTCGACCCCGCGGTCAAGGCCCAGGCCCAGGCGCTCTCCGACCTGCTGGGCACCGCCAACGACAGCCGGCAGGCGGTGATCGGCGCGGTCGGTTCGGTGCAGAAGTGCGAGAAGCTGCCCGAGTCGCAGCAGGCGCTGACCGCCGCCGCCGGCCAGCGGCGCGACCTGCAGACCAAGCTGGGCCAGCTGAAGACCGACAAGCTGCCCGGCGGCCCGCAGCTGGTCGAGCAGCTGAACGCGGCCTGGGCGGCCTCGGCGACCGCGGACGACGAGTACGCGGCCTGGGCCGGTGACGCGCAGGCCGGCTGCGAGCCGAAGAAGACCGACAACGCGCACTACAAGAACGCCGTCAACGCCAGCGGCACCGCGACCAACGCCAAGAAGCAGGCCTCCGGGCTCTGGAACACCGTCGCCGGCCAGACCGGCCTGCCCACCCGCACCGACGGCGACCTCTGAGTCCGCCGGGCCCGCGGAGCTCCACGGCGAAGGGCCCGACCGGTGCGGTCGGGCCCTTCGCCGTGTCCTGGCCGTGCGGTGCGGCGGATCAGGCCGGCGGCTTGCTCCCGGTGAGCACCCAGCGGACGTCCACGAAGCCGGGGCGCTGCAGGGTCAGCTGCCCGCCCTTGACCACCTGGTAGCTGACCCAGGTGTTCACCAGCCGGGGCGACTCGGTGCTCGGCAGCATGTTGGTGGTGCCCCAGTTCAGCGGCGGGGTGAGCCCGACGTCGATCTGGTCGCCGCTGTCCAGCAGCGCCGTGACGGTCTTGCCGGAGACCGGGCGACCGGCCGCGTTCAGCCGCTCGGAGATCTGCCGGAACACCTCGTAGGCGACCCAGGTGGTCTGCACCCCGGGGTCGGCGGCGTCGATGGTCTTGCCGCCCGCGGTGTCGGCGCGGATCACCGCGCGCAGCCCGTCCCAGGTCTTGGCCGATTCCGGCGGGTACCAGCTGGTGACCATGGCGCCGGCCAGCGGGCCGTTGTCGCCGCCGGTGGAGTCGACCACCGACTGCTGCACGCTGCCGATCACCGAGGCGACCTTGGTGTTCTTGGCGCCGATCCGGCGGAAGGAGTCGAGCAGGTTGCCGGTCGGCTCGGCGCCCAGCGCGCTGGTCACGCAGTTGCCCGGCTGGTCGGTGCCGACCGCCTTGCGGACGACCGGCGTGTAGTCGCTGGACTTCTCCGGCGCCTTGACGTCCAGCAGCTTGATCCCGGCCGGCTTGAGCGCGTTGCCCAGGTAGCCGAGCAGGTTGTCGCCGGCCGGGGTGTCCGGGCGGATCAGCGAGACGGCCTTGCAGCCGGCCTCCACCAGCTGCCGGCCGCTGCCGCCGATCAGGGCGGGCATGCCGCCGCCCACCGGGTAGGAGAGCGGGCTGCTGAACTCCGGCTGGGACAGGCCGTAGCCGCCGATCAGCGGGATGCCGGCGCGCTCCAGGACGGGCATGAAGTCGTCGCCGAACTGGCTGTAGGAGCCGAGGACCGCGACCGCCTTGGCGTCCACCGCCTGCTGCGCGCAGGCCTTGGCGCCCTCGGAGGTGTTGTGCTCGTTGCAGGTGATCACCTGGAGCCGGCGGCCGTTCAGGCCGCCCTTGACGTTGATGTCCCGGCCGATCGCCTCGGCCAGCGCGGTCATGCCCGGGCGGTCGGTCGAACCGGTGCCGGACGGGGCCCAGGTCATCACGGTGAGGTCGCCGCTGCCGGTGGCGGCGTCGGCCGGTCCGCCGCACGCGGAGGCCGAGAAGAGGGTTGGGAGCAGTGCCGCGGCGGTCGCCGCGGCGGCGATCGGGCGCCGGCGGCGCCGTCCCGCGTTCGGGTGCATGGCCTGGGACGAGCCCGTTCGGCTGGTCATCGGTCTTTCCCTCCCTGGGCGCTGTGCTGCGCACCGGATCCAGCCAATCCCCGGCGTCACAAGGCGAGAGGGCGGAAAAGCCAACAGTCGGCCAACGGCGACGGAACTCCAGGGGGGAACGCGTGTAGATCGGGAGTGGAGCGCCAACGGTGGGGGAACGTACGATCGTCGACCATGTCCGCCAGCACAGAATCTTCGTATCGGTCTGCCCGAAACCCTTCTCGTCCGGGCCACCGCTCCAGCACGATGGGCGGCATGCCGCTCAACGACCTGCCCTGGTGGCGCTGGCGGGCCCGCCTCCGCTCGGCGCTGCACATGCTGTCCGACCCCGGCTTCCAGCAGCAGACCTGGCTGACCGGCCGCGAGGGGTACGGCGACGTGACCGACGCCGTCTACCGGCTGGTCGAGGACACCTGGCTGGACCGCTGGTCGGCCGAGAAGTACGTCGGCACGATCTTCCGGGACTCCGCGGAGGCCACCGTGGTGGACGTCGCGGTGCTGCGGGTGGTGCGGATCCTGCACGAGGTCGGCGCGGACGCCCCGGCCTCCGCGTACCTGGAGCACCACGGCTGGCCGGAGGCGGTCCGGGCGGCCCGCGAGGCGCACGTGAAGCTCGCGGTCAACGACGGCGAGGACCCGGACGCGCCGCCGCGCTCGCTGGACGTGCTGCGGATCCTGACCCAGGTCTGAGCGGCGCCGTCCCGGAGTACGGGCAGCGGGGTGGGGGGAATCCCGGAGTGTGACACGCTGGGCCACTCATTCCAGCACGAGCTCAGGACGGGATACCCCCACCGTGGAACAGCAGCCGGTCAGCGCCCAGTACGTCCTCACGCTGTCCTGCCCGGACAAGCAGGGCATCGTGCACGCGGTCTCCAGCTACCTCTTCATGACCGGGTGCAACATCATCGACAGCCAGCAGTTCGGTGACGGGGCCAGCGGACTGTTCTTCATGCGGGTGCACTTCACCGCCCCCGAGCCGGTGGGCGTGGACAAGCTGCGGGCCAGCTTCGCCGCGATCGGCGACTCCTTCGGGATGGACTGGCAGATCCACTCCAACGCGGAGAAGCTGCGGATCGTCCTCATGGTCAGCAAGTTCGGGCACTGCCTGAACGACCTGCTGTTCCGCACCCGGATCGGCGCGCTGCCGGTGAAGATCGCCGCGGTGGTCTCCAACCACACCGACTTCCGCGACCTCACCGAGGGCTACGGGATCCCGTTCCACCACATCCCGGTCACCCGGGAGACCAAGGCCGAGGCCGAGCAGCAGCTGCTCGACCTGGTGGCCAAGGAGGACGTCGAGCTGGTCGTGCTGGCCCGCTACATGCAGGTGCTGTCGGACGGCCTGTGCACCGCGCTCTCCGGCAAGGTGATCAACATCCACCACTCCTTCCTGCCGAGCTTCAAGGGCGCCAAGCCCTACCACCAGGCGCACGCCCGGGGCGTGAAGCTGATCGGCGCCACCGCGCACTACGTCACCGCCGACCTGGACGAGGGCCCGATCATCGAGCAGGAGGTGGCCCGGGTGACCCACGACGTCACCCCGGACCAGCTGGTCGCGCTCGGCCGGGACGTCGAGTGCCAGGCGCTGGCCCGGGCGGTGAAGTGGCACAGCGAGCACCGGGTGCTGCTGAACGGCGGGAAGACCGTGGTCTTCGCCTGACCGCCTGACCGCCTGACCGCCTGAGGGCCTGACGGTCCCGGACGCTAGTGACCGCCTGACCGCCTGACCGCCTGAGGGCCTGACGGTCCCGGACGCTAGGGCCGGGAGAGCAGCGGGGTCGCGCGCAGCACCTCGCGGATCGCGGCCCGGTCGCCGTGCTCGCCGACCGGCAGCCGGTCCGGGTCGCGGTGCGCGGCGGCCAGCTGGCAGAACTCCAGCCCGTCCAGCACCATCGAGGCCACCGGCTCGCCGCCGGGCGGGCCGGCCTCCGGACCGTCCAGCGGTATCAGCCACTCGCCGGCCGCCGGGCCGTCGATCACCAGCCGGACCCGTCGTCCGGTCCGGCCGGCGGATCCGTCCGGCCGCCCGTCGGCGGCCCCGACCCCGGCGGGCTCGGGGTGCGCCGCGCGCCGGCCGGCCAGGGCGGGCGGGAGCATCCGGACGGCCAGGTCGATCATCTGCCGCAGGTGCTGCGGGGCCGGCGGGTCGTACGGGTAGGCGACCGCCCGGGCGACGTCCTCGCCGTGCACGTAGCACTCGAAGGCCCGGTCGACGAAGGCGTCCCGGAGCGGGACGGTCGCGAAGCCGAAGTCGACCGGGGTGTTGCCCTGCGGGGCGAGCGCGGCGGAGCGGACCAGCGCGTGGCAGTGCCGGCGCCACCGGGCGCGGACCCGCTGCGGCGGCAGGCCGGCCTGCTCGGCGGTGAGCCGGGCGGTCCGTTCGGTGATCCGCTCGGCGGCCAGCGCCCAGTGTGGACCGGTCTGCGCGGGCACCCGGGGGAGCGGCGGGACGGCCTCCTGCGGCGGGACCCGGCGGTCCGGCACCGGCGCGGCGGTGCCCGGCACCGGGTCGGGCAGCCCGAGGGCGACGGCCAGGTAGCCGTCCACGGCGGCGAGGTGGCAGAGCACCTCGGCCGGGCGCAGGTACTCGGTGCCGCCGTGCCAGGGGAGTTCGGCCACCTCCTGCCACTCCTCCGGGCCGAGGTCGCGGAGCAGGGCGTCGAGCTTGGCGGTCTCGGCGGTGTACGGGGCGCCCCAGGCAGGGACGGGCAGTTCGGCCGGCCGCCGGGTCAGGCACCAGTCGAGCACCTGCTGGCGGAGCGGGCCGGGCTGGTCCAGCGGTTCCTCGACGGAGAGCCAGCCCGCGGCCTCGCGCAGCCGGCCGGCCTCCTCGGCGCACTCCGGGCAGGCGTCCAGGTGGAGTTCGAGTTCGGCGGCCTCGCGGGGCGGGACGGCGCCGAGGGCCCAGGCGCCGAGCAGCGAGCGCAGGGCCTCGTGCTGATCGTCGGTGATCGTCACGCTCCGCCGCCCTCCTTCCGCTGCCAGCCGTCGCGTCCCCTGTCGCAGTCCCGCGGGTCGTCCGCCCCCGCCGGGCCGTCCGCCCCCGGTTCGCCGGGTGCGCCGGGCGGGGGCGTGCGTCGCTGCCGGGCACGCTCCTCCGCCAGCTCGGTGGCGAGCAGCTCCAGGCCGAGCCGCATCCGCTGCTTGGCGGTCTGTTCGCTGATTCCGAGCCGACGGGCCGTCTCCTGGTAGGTGCGGCCGTCGTAGTAGGACTCCGCGATGGTCTCACGCAGCGGTTGCGGCAGCGCGGCGACCACGTACTGGACCCGGGCGGCGGTGGCCACCGTGCGGATCTCCTCCTCGGCGCTGCCGGCGAAGCCCGCCTCGGCGGCGCGGCGGGCCCGCAGCCGGTCGACCGCGCGCCGGTGGGTCAGCGCGCCGAGCCAGGAGCGGAGCGAGCCGCGGGCCGGGTCGAAGGCCTCGGGGTGCTCCCAGACGTGGGCGAATATCTCCCGGGTGAGCTGCGCCGCGGCGCTCTGGTCGGCCAGTATCCGGCCCGCCAACCCGTGGACCATCGGCGCGAGTTGGTCGTACAGCTCGCCCAGGGCGGTCTCCTCGCCGCGGGCCAGCCGCCGTTGCAGCTGCTCGTCCCGGCGCGGTTCGCCGCCGGTGGTGGCCATCGGTCACCACCCCTCCTGCCGGACCGACCGCTGACCCGTCCACGGTATCCCGCGCCGTTCGGGCGGTGGCGGGATTCGGTGAAGAACGGAGGGCCGCGGTCCGGAGCCCGAGCCGGGCTTCGGATCGTCGGATCGTGGGATCTGCCGTCGATCCCGCGGTTGGGCTGTTCGAAGGGGGGTGGACATATGTCGCACGGGTGGTTCGCGAGTGGCGGGCGCGGCGCCGGGGGCGGACGGCGGTAGGTTCGCCTCTGCGTCCTCGGCCGGTCGGCCCGGGCCGGGCGATCGCCGGTCCGAAGCTCGCCAGAGTGAGCGGGACAGTATGCCCTGCCCCGTCCCCCGATCGCTGGAATATGCCCGAAGCGCTTGCTGCAGTCGGTCCGCCGAATCATCCTGAGGCGTACTCGTGTCGCGGCCGGTGCGCGACGGACGAGGTGGCGCGGGCCCGCCGCACCGGTTGTGACGTGCGGCGACCCGGTGACGGGCGATGGCCCGACGGACGGCGGCCCGGTGGGTGCCCGGGCGGGCCGGGCGACCAGGGCCCGGTCGAGACGATGGCCGAACTGCGAGTGCAGGTGGTGGAGCGGTGCAGGTTCTTCAGGTACAGCTGGCGGTGCAGGCGGATCCCGCCGAGGTCGGCCGGGCCCGTCGGTGGGTCCGCTCGCGGCTGCTCAACCACGGCGTGGACCCGGACGCGCCGATCGCCGAGACGGTGGTGCTGGTGGTCTCCGAGCTGGTGACCAACGCCGTGGTGCACACCGGCTGTCCGGCGGTGCTGCGGCTCTGCTTCCCGCTGGGCGAGCCGCCGGGCGGGACGGCGGGTGGGGCGGCGGGCGGGACGGCGGGGGCGTCCCCGGACGGACCGGGGTGCGCCCGGGTGCGCGAGGCCGCGACCGTCGGCCCGCTGCGGGTCGAGGTCGCGGACGCCAGCCAGGCGGCCCCCGCGCCCCGGCACGCCGGACCGGACTGCGACGCGACCAACGGGCGCGGCCTGGAGCTGGTCGAGCTGCTCTGCGACCGCTGGGGCTGGTACCCGGACGGCTCGGGCAAGCGGGTCTGGTGCGAGATCAGCCCCGACGCCCGCCCGGCCGACCCGCTCGCCGCCGTCGACTGGGCCGCCCTCGCGCAGTGACTCCTGATGGCGCTCGGCTCGCCTCCGGGCCGCTCTGATCCGGCGCCGACACTCCTCACTCCGGCACTCCCTCCTGCGTCGGTCGCTGGTCGCTGGTCGCTGGTCGCTGGTCGCTGGTCGCTTTCGGCACCGGCGCGGCCCTTCGGCTCGCTCGCGCAGGCCCGGCGATCACCGGGCCGAAAGCTGACGCAACCATTCCGAATTTCGGACTACCCATTGACGTGACGTATCCGACTGATCACGCTTGGGTGCAGCGCTCCGTTGCGAGGGGACGCCGAGGGAACACCCGAACGCCGCTGCGGTGCTGCTGTCCAGGGGGATCACGTCAGCAGGGGGGCCGTGGGTCCCGGCCGGTCGTGCGCTGGCTCCTTGGCGAGTGCGGAGGGCGTGGCACGGGTTCAGGGCCCGTGCACCGCGGTCGGATGGCGGCCGACCGTGCCGCGCTCGGGGTGCGTGCGGCCGGTCGCCGTCCGATCCACCCACCGCGGGCGGTCCTTTTCGGCCACCCCGGTCCGGTGGCCCGAAACCGATGAAAGCTGGCAGTCCCGCCACTCGTGACCCACCGGCCCCTTCGGGAGACTCGCCGGGTGAACGAATGCTCGAATGCCCCCGCGGACGTGGCCCCCGCCCCGACCTCCGGTCCTCTCCCCGCCCGCGGTCCCCGGCTGCACTACGCCTGGGTGGTGGCCGCCGTCTCGCTGCTGGTGCTGCTCGGTTCGGCCGGATTCCGCTCCACGCCCAGCCTGATGATGGACGCGCTGCACACCGAGTTCGGCTGGTCGATGGGCACGATATCCGCCGCCACCTCGGTCAACCTGACCCTCTACGGCCTCACCGCGCCGTTCGCCGCCGCCCTGATGGACCGGTTCGGCGTCCGGCTGGTCGTGGTCTGCGCGCTGCTGACCATCTCGGTCGGCTCGGGACTCACCATGCTGATGCGCGAGCCGTGGCAACTGATGCTCTGCTGGGGCGTGTTGGTCGGCCTGGGCAGCGGCTCGATGGCGGGCGCGTTCGCGACCACGATCACCGGCCGCTGGTTCCGGGCCCGGCAGGGGCTGGTCACCGGGGCGCTGACGGCGGCCGGCGCGGCGGGCAACCTGGTCTTCCTGCCGCTCGGCGCCTGGCTGGTGGAGGAGCACGGCTGGCGCTCGGCCGTCGTGGTGGTCTCGCTGGCGGCCAGCGCGGTCGCCGTCCCGGTGCTGCTGCTGATGCGCGAGCGGCCCGCCGACCTCGGCCTGCTCCCGTACGGGGCGACCGAGGGGGAGCCGGCCCCGGCGGTCGGCGGGCGGGCGCTGGCCCGTTCGCTGCGGGTGCTCCGGGAGGCCGCCCGGAGCCGGGCGTTCTGGCTGCTGGCCGGCTCCTTCGCGATCTGCGGCGCGACCACCGCCGGGCTGGTCGGCACCCACTTCATCCCGGCCGCCCACGACCACGGCATGCCGGTCACCACGGCGGCGAGCCTGCTGGCGCTGGTCGGCGTGTTCGACGTGGTCGGCACCATCGCCAGCGGCTGGTTCACCGACCGCTTCCCGGCCGAGCGGCTGCTGATCGTCTACTACGCGCTGCGCGGGCTCTCGCTGTTCCTGCTGCCGCAGCTGTTCGCGGGCTCGCTGGAGCCGCCGATCCTGGCCTTCATCGTCTTCTACGGGCTGGACTGGGTGGCCACCGTGCCGCCGACCGTCGCGCTCTGCCGCCGGCACTTCGGCGAGGACGCGCCGATCGTCTACGGCTGGGCGCTGGCCGGCCACCAGATCGGCGCCGCGGTGGTCGCGGGCCTGGCCGGCTTCGCCCGGGACGCGCTCGGGAACTACGACCTCAGCTGGTACGCGGCCGGCGGGCTGTGCGCGGTCGCGGTGCTGCTCTGCCTGGCGCTGCGGACGGCGACGGCCGGGCCCGAGCGGACCGTTCCGGCGTTGTCGTAAGGGGCGGCTAGGCTGCGGGACCATGACGCTGATCTTCACCCTCGACCCCGAACTCGACCCCGGGCTGCGCGCCGAGATCACCGCCCTGTGGACGGCCGCCAGCAACGCGGGCGGGGCGGTCGGCTTCGTCCGGCCGGTGACCGAGGAAGAGGTGTGGGTCGCCGCGGAGAAGCAGTTCGCCGGGATCGCGCCGGCCGGGCCGGACCGGCTGCTGGTGGCCCGGGAGGCGGAGAGCGGGCGGCTCGCCGCGCTGCTGGTCTTCGAGTCGATGCGGTTCGAGCCGATGGACCACTGGCGGCTGCTCACCCGGGTGATGGTCCACCCGGACTTCCAGGGGCGCGGCTACGGTTCGGCGCTGCTGGCCGAGACCGAGCGGGTCGCCCGGGAGTGGGGGCTGGCCGGTCTGCGGCTCTACCTGCGCGGCGGGCTCGGGCTGGAGTCGTTCTACGGCCGCAGCGGCTACGTCGAGGTCGGCCGGGTGCCCGGCACCATCCGGGTCGGGCCCGGCGACGACCGCGACGACGTCACGATGTGGCTCGACCTGCGCTGATCGGGCCGGACCGGCGGGCGGGGTCGGAGGGGTCCACCCCTGCCGGTCCCGTCAGGCATGCTTCACTGGGAGACCGGCCCGGTCCCCCCAGCGCAGAGAAGGATGTGTCCCCGGTGAGCAATGTGAGCAAGAAGCCGAACGCCACGCTCCGCTACACCTCCATGCGGGTCTCCATCTTCCTCGCCTGCCTGCTGATCGCGCTGCTGCTCGGACACTTCGGGGTGATCCCGGTCAGCGGCGAGGCGGGCGTGATCTTCCTCTTCCTGCTGGCCGCGATCGTCTCGGCGCCGCTCAGCTACGTCCTGCTCAGCCGCCAGCGCGACGAGATGTCGGCCGCGATCTCCGGCAAGGTGGACGGCATCCGCACCCGGACGGCCTCGAAGATCGCCGCGCAGAACGCCGAGGAGGACGCCGCGGACGACGCCGCCCGCGCCGCGGCCGCCCGGGCCGCCGCCCCCGGCTCCGCCGCCTCCGCCCCGCAGAACTGACCCGCCCCGCCGTGCCGGAGAAGCAGCCCGAGCGGCCGGAGCAGCCCGAGCGGCCGGCCGCCGGGACCTGGCCGGCCCCGGTCCGCCGCCCCACCGGCCGGGACGTCGCCCGGCTCGCCGGGGTCTCGCAGGCGACCGTCTCGCTGGTGTTCTCCGGTTCCGAGGCCGGCCGCCGGGTCTCCGAGGCCACCCGCGAGCGGGTCCGGGAGGCCGCCCGCGGCCTCGGCTACCGCCCGCAGGCGGCCGGCCGGCAGCTGCGGCTGGGCCGCAGCGGCATGATCCTGCTGGCCGTGCCGAACATCCTCGGCCCGTTCTTCGGCCGGGTCCTGGAGGGCGTCCACGAGGAGGCCGGCAAACACGGCCTGGCCGTCGTGGTCAGCTCCGGCTGGGGGAGCGCCACGCTCGCCGAGGCCGCCACCACCAGCCGCTTCGACGGCCTGCTGATCTGCTCCCCGGACGACAGCCAGCTCGGCGACCTGCCCGCCGACACCCCCGCCGTCTTCCTGGACGCCGACCCGGGCACCGACCGGGCCCGGCCGACCGTCGAGCTGGACGTGGCCGGGGGCATGCGGGCCGCCGTCGAGCACCTGGCCGGGCTCGGCCACCGGCGGATCGGCCGGCTCCGCTCCACCCACGCCGCCTACACCTTCCGGGTCCGGCAGGCCGCCTTCGAGGAGGCCGTCCGCGCGCTCGGCCTGGACGTCCTCGAACTGGGCGTCAGCCTGAACGAGGGCCAGTCCGCCGCCCGCGAGGTCGCCCACCGGCTGCTCGCCGACCCGGCCCGACCGCACGCGGTGATCTGCGACGACGACGTGGTCGCCTCCGGCGTCTACCAGGCCGCCGCCGAGCGCGGGCTGCGGGTGCCCGGCGACCTCTCGGTGGTCGGCATCGACAATGTCCCGGTGGCCGCGCTGCTCGCCCCGCCGCTGACCACCGTCGACCTGCCGGGCGAGGAGCTCGGCCGGGCCGGGGTGGCGGCGCTCGCCGGGCTGCTCCGGGGCGAGCCGGTCGCCCCGGTGGCGCCGCTCGCCACCTCGCTGGTGTTGCGCTCCTCCACCGCGCCGGGGCCGGTCGGGAGCTGACCGTCGGGCCGACCGCCGGTCGTCCGTCCGCGTCAGGGTTCGTCCGTTCGGGCTGATCCGGACGGGTGAAAGATCGTCATACCGCCTCGCGGCGACACGTTGAGTGGATTAACGGACGATGAGATTCCGCCTATGCGGACGTCCAGACCCAAACTCCCACGGCTCCCCGGGCCGTCGCGCCTGCCGCGCCTCGCCGCCGCGCTCGGCCTGATCGGCGGCACCCTGCTGACCGGTACCCTGACCGCCCCGCCCGCCCAGGCCGCCGTCTCCTTCACCAAGACGGTGGACAAGCCCAACCCGGTGCCCGGCGAGAACGTCACCTACACGCTGCGCTACACCTGCTCGGTCACCGAGTGCGCCAACGGCCAGATCAGCGACGTCCTCCCGGCCGGGATGGAGTTCGTCGGCTGGACCCCGGACGCCTCCACGGTCGACGTCCCCAACTCCACCGTCCCGGCCGCCGGAAGCCAGGGCGGCACCCTCACCGCCAAGCTGCTGACACTCCCCCCGGGCACCACCGCCACCATCAACGTGGTGCTGCGCTACCCCAACTTCACCACCCCGAACGGCACCCAGAGCACCAACTCGGCCACCCTCACGGCCGACGGCGAGATGCCGCAGACCGGCACCGCCACCACCACCGCGGTGGTCCAGCCCAGCTACACCACCACCAAGGGCGTGCAGACCAGCAGCCAGGACGGCCGCTCGGTCACCTACCAGTTCAGCGCCTGCTCCACCGCCAATGTGCCCAACGTCGACCTGGACAGCAGCCGGCTGGTCGACACCCTGCCGGCCGGCGCGGTGGTCGACACCAGCCGCTCGCCGGGCTGGGTCAACGACCCGGCCGGCTCCACCACCTGGGTCTTCGACATCGGTGCCTTCCGGGCCGGCAACGGCCAGGCCGGCTGCCGGGTCCCCGGTGTCCTGGTGGTCAACTACCCCGACCCGACCTTCCCGAGCGGCACCACCTCCACCAACACGGTGACCCTCCAGGGCGATCCGCTGGGCCCCGACGCGCAGCGCGACCTGTCCACCGCCACCGCCGAGACCCCGACCTTCCAGCCGCCGGTCACCGGCGTCCAGATCGGCGCCTCCAAGGTGTGGCAGGACCGGACGGTCTCCGGCGACCTCTCCTCGTTCAGCCTGCGGGTGAGCAACAACGCCGACCCGGTCACCAGCCTGGTGCTGACCGACCCGGGCACGGGCACCACCGCCAACCTGTACAACTGGCTGATCCCGCAGTCCATCCAGCTGGAGGCGTGGAACCCCACCAGCATCAACCTGGCGCTGGAATACCGGCTGGACGGCGACCCGACCTGGCAGGCCTTCACCCCGGGCAGCCCGCTGAACGGTTCCAGCAGCCGGCGGATCACCTTCGCCGCGGGCGCCGGCGACCCGGCCAACGACGTGCTCGGCATCCCGGCCGGCCGCTACCTCGACGGCCTGCGGTTCAGCTGGACCGGCCCGATCCCCAGCGGCTGGAGCCCCGGCAACTCGGTCCAGGTGCTCGCCCAGGTCATCACCCCCGGCCACGACGGCCGGCCGGCGCCCGTCCCGCTGCACAACTGCCTCGACGCGGTCGGCACCGACGCGGGCGGCGCCACGGCGACCGCCAACGCCTGCGCCGACAACACCGTCACCGCCGCCACCAACCTGGGCGCGACCAAGACCACGGTGTCCGGCGCGGTGCTCTCGCCCGGCGGGATCGCCACCTTCCAGATCGCCCCGTACAACCGGACCGGCCGCACCCTCGACCGGCCGCTGGTCCTCTACGACCTGCTGCCGCCCGGCATGGTGTACGTCGACGGCAGCGCCCGGCGCGACCCGGCCTACGCCGAGTCGGTGGCCCCGGAGTCGGTCGCGATGCTCCCCGGGCCGGACGGCCGCCAACTGCTCAAGCTGACCTGGCCGGCCGGCAGCCCCGACATGATGTACCTGAACGACCACCGGGCCTACCGGACCCTGATCGACGTCCAGGTGGCCGGCAGCGCCAAGCCCGGCACCCTCACCAACGACGTGTACGTCACCGCCGAGGGCGCCGGCGACCCGGTCGCCTGCTTCTACTTCGGCAGCGACAGCGGCGCGGTGGACGCCCAGGACATCGACAAGGACGGCGACACCACCGAGACCATGTGCCGGGCCTCCTCGCAGGTCGAGGTGCAGGTGCCGGCCGTGCTGCGGTCGTACAAGGAGGTCAAGGGCGACCTCGACCCCGACTACGCCAGCACCGGCACCACCCGGCCCGGCGGCGGCATCTCCTACCGGCTGACCGTCCGCAACGACTCGGCCGACCCGGTCACCGAGTTCCTCGCGTACGACAAGCTGCCCACCCCCGGTGACGGCTACGTGCTGCGCCCGGACGTCCCGCGCGGCTCCGCCTGGGCGCCGTCCCTGGTCGAGCCGCTGACCTCCAGCGACCCGACCGTGGTGATCGAGTACACCACCTCGCCCAACCCCTGTCTGCCGGCCGACTTCGCCGTGCCCGGCCCGTGCGACGCCGCCGCGCAGTGGAGCACCGCGTTCCCCGGCCCGGGCGTCACCACCTGGTTCCGGGTGCACCGGCCGGGCACGCTCGCGCCCGGGGAGAGCTTCATGCTCACCTGGCCGATGGTCGCCTCGTTCGACGCCGGCCCGGACGAGTTCGCCTGGAACAGCTTCGCCTACACCGCGACCGACGCCAACGGCCGCCCGTTCCTGCCCGCCGAGCCGGCCAAGGTCGGCGTCGGCATCGACCAGGCCGTCCCGCCGGCCAACGCGCTGGGCGACTTCGTCTGGAGCGACCTGAACGCGGACGGCATCCAGCAGCCCGGCGAGCCCGGGGTGCCCGGCGTCCGGGTCGAACTGCTGGACGGCGAGGGCCGGGTGGTCCGGGACAAGGCCGGCAACGCGGTCGCCACGGTGACCGACGCGAGCGGGCACTACCTGTTCGAGCGGCTGCCGGACGGGGTGTACGCGGTGCGGTTCGACCTCACCACGCTGCCCAAGGACGCCACGGTGACCAAGCGGGCCGCGGGTACGGACCGGGCGCTGGACTCGGACGCGGACCCGGCGACCGGGGTGACGCAGACCGTCACGCTGGCGGGCGGGGCGCGGGACCTGGACCTGGACCTCGGGCTGGTGCTCCCGCCGGAGCCCTCCCCGTCGCCCTCGCCCTCGCCGTCCCCGTCCCCGTCCCCGTCGCCGTCGCCGTCGCCGTCGCCGACGGTGACGCCGACCCCCTCGCCGACGGTGACCCCGACGCCGAGCCCGACCCATTCGCCGGAGCCGACGCACTCGCCGACGCCCACCCACTCGCCGGAGCCGACCCACTCGCCCGAGCCGACGCACTCGCAGCACCCCGAGCCGACCCACTCGCACCACGGCCACGGCGGTGAACTGCCCGACACCGGTGGCGGACTCGGCACCCTGCTGGGTGTCGTCGGGGCCCTCACCCTCGGCGCGGGCCTGCTGCTCGCCCTGGTCGCCTGGGGAGGTCGCGGCCGCCACAGCTGAGCAGTGAGCGGTAGGCACAACTGAAAAAGTGACAGCGCCCGTCGGCCAGACCACCGGCCCGGCGGGCGCTGCCACGTCCATGGGGGGAGCTCCGCGCGGGAGCGGGGTTCAGCCGAGTTCAGCCGACCGGCACCGGTTCGGCGAGCCGGGCGGCGGCCACCGGCGCGGCCGCCGGGCGGAACCAGCGGCGGGCGCCGAACAGCAGCACCGCGCCCAGCCCGATCCCGCCCGCCGCGCAGAGCGCCACCGAGCGCAGCGACCCCTCCGCGAGGTGGCCGGAGACCGCGTAGCCGAGCGAGTTGCCGGTCGCGAACAGCGTGACCAGCCAGGCGAAGGCCTCGGTCACGGTGCCGACCGGGGCCAGCTCGGCGACCAGCACGAAGGCCGCCGCCAGCAGCGGGGCCAGCGCGATCCCGGAGAGGAAGGCCAGGGCGGCCATCGCGGCCGGTCCCGGGACCAGCACCAGCGGCAGGTAGCTGACGGCCATGCCGAGCGCCATCACCCAGGTGCGGCTCGCGGTGGAACTGCGCCACTTCACCGCGCCGTAGCCGAGCGCGCCGAGCAGGCCGCCGAGCGCGGCCAGCGCCAGCAGGGTGCCCGCGCCGCCGGGCAGGCCGTTCGTCTCGTGGGCCTCCGCGTACGCGATGAACAGCACGTTCTGCGCGCCGACCGCCCAGCCGGCGCCGGCCAGGCCGATCAGCAGCAGGACCAGGCCGGGGGAGCGGAGCGGGCCGAGCAGACCGGCCGAGTGCTCGCGCGGCGGGGCCTGCCAGGCCCGGGCGGGAGCGGTGGTGGCGACCACGAGCGCCCCGGCCAGGCCCAGTCCGGCCGCCACCCAGAGCGCCACGACCGGGCCGACGGTGCCCGCGATGCCGGCCACCGCGAGCGGTCCGGCGACGTAGAGGATCTGCTGCGAGGCGGAGTCGAAGGCGTAGGCGGTGTCGAGCTGCTCCTCCTCGACGACGTCCGGCCAGAGTGAGCGCAGGCAGGGTTCGAGCGGCGGCATCGCCAGTCCGGCGATCGCGGCGCCGAGCGGGGCGGCCAGCGCCGAGCCCGGGGCCAGCGCGAGCAGGGCGTACCCGGCGCCGGCCACCACGGCGGCGGCGAGCAGGACGCGCGGCTGTCCGGTGCGGTCCACGATCCGGCCGAGCACCGGTCCGCCGATCGCCGCCGCGATCGCGTAGGCGGCGGTGGCCAGCCCGATCCGGCTGTACGGCGCGTCGGCCTCGCGCAGGGCGAGGGCGATGACCAGGGCGGTCATGCCGGCCGGGAGGCGGCCGAGCAGGGTGCCGAAGAGCAGGCGGCCGACGTGCGGGGCGCGGAGCAGGGCGAGGTAGCCCATGGGCGGGGTTCTCCGGTCTGGGCGGCTGGCGGGCGGGGTCACCGTCCAAGTTATACGTATAACCGTTGACCGGTCAAAAGGATGAGGTGTCCGGAACTCAAACAACTACTTTGAACATCTCAAACCTTTGCTGCTAACGTGTCGGCCATGACCACCTCAGACGCACTCCGGACGCACGGCCTGGGCTCGCAGCCCGGCGCCGCCCGCGGGTGCCGTCTGCCCGGTGCTGTGGACAGCCCGCGCGCCTGTCGCGCCATGAGCTGTATTCCGGCGGCACGCCCCTGACCGGGGCCGGTACCTCCCCGTCCGGCCACCGCGCCGTGCCGCCGTTCCCGCCCCGCCTCACCGTCAGCAACGCCTCCCCCGGAGCCGCACCGTCATGTCCACAGCGCCCGAGGCGACCTCGTCGCCGTCCGTCTTCGCGAGAATCCGCAGGACCCCGTTCTGGGCCCAGATCGTCGCCGGCCTCGTGCTCGGCGCGGGTCTCGGCTACCTGGCCCGCGAGGCCGACATCTCCTGGCTGGCCACCACCCTGGAGACGATCGGCAAGACCTTCGTCCAGCTGCTGAAGCTCGCCGTCCCGCCGCTGGTCTTCACCGCGATCCTGGTGAGCGTCGCCAACCTGCGCAACGTCACCAACGCGGCCCGGCTGGCCGTCCGCACGCTGCTCTGGTTCGCCGTCACCTCGCTGATCGCGGTCGCCATCGGCCTCGGCCTCGGCCTGCTGACCAACCCCGGCGAGGGCACCAGCCTCAAGACCGAGGGCCTCAAGCCGCCGAAGTCCACCGGCAGCTGGATCGACTTCCTGACCGGGATCTTCCCGACCAACATCGTGACCGCGTTCACCGAGGTCGAGGTCCTGCAGATCGTCTTCCTGGCGATCGTGGCCGGTGCCGCGATCATCAAGCTCGGCGCCAAGGCCGAGCCGGTCCTCAAGCTCAGCGAGTCGGTGCTGGAGCTGGTCCAGACCGCGCTGTGGTGGGTCATCCGCCTGTCGCCGCTCGGCACCCTCGGCCTGATCGGCAAGTCGGTCGCCAAGTACGGCTGGGACCTGCTGGAGCCGTTCGCGACGCTGACCGTCGACATCTACGTCGGCTGCGCCCTGGTGATGTTCGGCGTCTACTCGCTGCTGCTGCGGTTCGCCGCCGGGCTCAACCCGCTCAACTTCTTCAAGGGCGCCTGGCCGGCCATCCAGCTGGCCTTCGTCTCCCGCTCCTCGGTCGGCACCCTGCCGGTCACCCGCCGGGTCACCGAGCGGCTCGGCGTCCCGAGCGAGTACGCGAGCTTCGCCGTCCCGTTCGGGGCGACCACCAAGATGGACGGCTGCGCCGCGATCTACCCGTCGCTGGCCGCGATCTTCGTCGCCCAGGTGTACGGCATCGACCTCGGCATCAAGGACTACGTGCTGATCGCCTTCGTCTCGGTGATCGGCTCGGCGGCCACCGCCGGTCTCACCGGTGCGATCGTCATGCTGACGCTGACCCTCTCCACCCTGGGCCTGCCGCTGGAGGGCGTCGGCCTGCTGCTGGCCATCGACCCGATCCTCGACATGATGCGCACCGCGACCAACGTCGCCGGTCAGGCGCTGGTGCCGATCCTGGTCGCGGCCCGCGAGAAGACCCTCGACCTGGCCGCCTACAACAACCCGACCGGCGACCTGCTCGACGGTCCGGCGGCCACCGTCCCGGTCCAGGCCTCCGGCACGACGGCCACCGCCACGGCCTGACGCCGAGCGGCCTGCCGCTCCACGACGCCGACGGGCCCGCCCCCACCCGGGGAGCGGGCCCGTTGGCGTGCGCGCGCCCGGCCGGTGGAGCGCCGGGGAAAAGGCAGGGGAAAAGGCAGGGGGCCCACCGAGAACGGGGGCCCCCTTGGGTACTGCTTCTGTGCTCATGGTGACGGCCGGGCGGCCGTCGGCGGACCCGTGGGGGTCCCGAGCGATCAGATCATCAGAGGATGTCAGACAAGAGTGACGTTCTCCGCCTGCGGGCCCTTCGGACCCTGGGTGACGTCGAAGCTGACCGCCTGGTTCTCCTCCAGCGAGCGGAAGCCGCTCGCGTTGATGGCGGAGTAGTGGACGAAGACGTCGGGGCCGCCGCCCTCCTGAGCGATGAAGCCGAAGCCCTTCTCAGCGTTGAACCACTTGACGGTTCCCGTGGCCATGCCGTTCTCCTTGCGAGGGACGTGTCGGGTGCCACACCGTGTGGCAACCGGTCCGCTGCGCTGATCGCCCTGCCTCCGGACGGGTCCGGAGTTTTTCGATATTGCTGAAAAACTACAAAAAGCCTGCGGTTACATGCTCCGCAGGCTTCAAGTACTGCAAGGGGAATCAAACTGCAACTGAGGGCAACGCTAGCATGCGGCTGCTGTGACGACCAGGGGTGACTTGCGGGCTGGACCGCGCGTGTCGTAAGGCCGTTGGGGACATCGACACGGTGCGTGTCGGAAGGCCGGTGCGGGGCTTCCGGAACACCGGGCATACCCTGCGGGGAAGCGCACGAACAGCAAGGGAGCGGCGCAGTGGCAGCACCGGACGCCGAAACGCGGGAGCCCCGGGAGAACACCCCGGTACGGCCGCGGGTCGGGCACATTCAGTTCCTGAACTGCGTACCCCTCTACTGGGGCCTGGCCAGGACCGGCAATCTGCTCGATCTCGACCTCACCAAGGACACCCCGGAGAAGCTGAGCGACCAGCTGGTCGACGGCTCGCTCGACATCGGCCCGATCACCTGTGTGGAGTACCTGCGCCACGCGGACGAACTGCTCGTGCTGCCGGACATCGCGGTGGGCAGCGACGGCCCGGTGATGTCCTGCGTGATCGTCAGCAAGGTGCCGCTGGCCGAGCTGGACGGCCGGCGGGTCGCCCTCGGCTCCACCAGCCGGACCTCGGTCCGGCTCGCCCGGCTGCTGCTGGAGGAGCGCGAAGGGGTGCGGCCGGTGTACTTCGCCAGCCCGCCCGACCTGGACGCGATGCTCGCCGACGCCGACGCGGCCGTCCTGATCGGGGACCCGGCGCTGCGCGCCTGCCTCGGCCAGGCCGCCGCCCAGGGCCTCACCGTGCACGACCTCGGCGAGATGTGGAAGGAGTGGACCGGGCTGCCGTTCGTCTTCGCGGTCTGGGCCGCCCGCCGCGACTTCGCCGAACGCCGCCCCGAGCTGACCGCGGCGGTGCACCGCGCCTTCCTGGAGTCCCGGGACCTCTCGCTGGTCGAGGCCCGCGAGGTGGCCACCCACGCGGCCCGCTGGGAGGCGTTCGACGCGGGCGTGCTGGAGCGCTACTTCAGCGAGGCGCTGGACTTCTCGCTCGGCGAGCGGCAGCTGGCCGGGGTCGCCGAGTTCGCCCGGCGGGTCGCCCACGACAGCGGGTTCGAGCCCGACGTGGCGGTCCGGCTGCTGGAGCCGGCCCCGGAACCGGTGGCCTGAGCCCCGGGTTGTGGCGGTATCCCCCGGTTGTGCCGTGCCGCGGCCCCGCCGCCCGATAACGTCTGCACGCGAGACGACGGCCCCGGCGGCGGGGCCGGCCGGGTGACGGGAGCGTGCGGGGGATGCAGGCACTGGGAGCGGAGGACCCGCGCCAGGTGGGCGGGTACCGGCTGCTGCGGCGGCTCGGCTCGGGCGGCATGGGCCGGGTCTACCTCGGCCGGACGGCGGGCGGGCGCACCGTGGCGGTCAAGGTGGTCCGCGGCGAGCTCGCCGAGGACACCGAGTTCCGGGCCCGGTTCCGGCAGGAGGTGGCCGCCGCCCGCCGGGTCGGCGGGGCCTGGACGGCCCCCGTCCTGGACGCCGACACCGAGGGCGAGCACCCCTGGGTGGCCACCGGCTACGTCGCCGGACCCGCGCTCGGCGGCGCCGTCCGCGAGTACGGGCCGCTGCCCGAGCCGGCCGTGCGCACGCTCGGCGCCGGGCTGGCCGAGGCGCTGGAGCACGTGCACGGGCTCGGGCTGGTCCACCGCGACGTCAAGCCGTCCAACGTGCTGCTCACGCTGGACGGCCCCCGGCTGATCGACTTCGGCATCGCCCGGGCCCTGGACGCCAGCAGCGGGCTCACCCAGTCCGGGTTCGTGGTGGGCTCGCCCGGCTTCATGTCCCCCGAACAGGCGAACGGGCGGCCGGCCGGGCCGCCCAGCGACGTCTTCTCGTTCGGCGCGGTGCTCGCCTACGCGGCCACCGGGGTGCACCCGTTCGGCGAGGGGGTGAGCGCCGCCGTCCTGCTCTACCGGGTGGTGCACGAGGAGCCCGACCTGTCCGGGCTGGCCGCGGGGCCGCTGCGCTCGATCGTGCTCGACTGCCTGGCCAAGGACCCGGCGGCCCGGCCGACCCCGGGCCGGCTGCGCGAGCTGCTGGACCCGGACGGCTCGGCGGTCGGCCGACTGGGGCGCGGCGGCTGGCTGCCGCCGGCGCTGGCGGCGGCGGTCGGGCGCAGCGCGGTGCAGCTGCTCGACCTGGAGGCGGAGGACGGCTCCGGCGGCGCGGCGGCCGAGCGGACGCCGACCTTCGTGCCCGGCGGGGTGGTGCCCGGGCCGGGGGAGGGCGGCGACGATCGGGCCCAGGGTGGGGGCGAGCAGCGACTCGCCGACCCCGAAGAGGGCGTAGATCGAGACGATCGCG